>NZ_AZDW01000016.1 GCF_001434115.1 Levilactobacillus zymae DSM 19395 | reverse complement strand
ATAGGACGTTGCCACGCAACCGGAGGAACTCAATTTAGTTGAGTTCCTTTTTTTGTGGAAATTTTTCCATAAAGGAACGCGTTAGAAGGGAAGGGTAGCATGTGGCCAGTCGACGATTAGGCTTGATTGAAGTGATTAGTGGTGGCATTTTATGGGGAGCCTCGGGAACCGTGGCCCAGGCCGTCTTTAGCCGGTACCAAGTCCCCACACTCTGGTTAACGGGGGTGCGCTTGAGTCTGGCGGGACTCCTGTTGCTGGGCTGGTTCGCGCTCAGCCAGGGTCGGGCCGTCTGGGCTATCTGGCGGCGACCGAAAATGATCGGCCAACTGCTATTATTCAGTCTGTTGGGTATGGTGCCCTCACAATTGACCTATTTCTTGGCGATCGCCTATGGCAACGCGCCGACCGCCACGGTCCTCCAATTCTTAGGCCCACTGTTTATCATCATTTACTTAGCCGTAACTCGGCGGCAGTGGCCCCGTCGGATCGACGTGATTTCCATCGTCGTTGCACTTTTTGGGACCTTCTTGCTGGTTACCAATGGTCACTTTACCCAATTGGCCCTGGCACCGTTGGCCCTTTTCTGGGGCCTCTTAGCCGGGGTGAGTTCGGCGACCTATACCCTGTTGCCCCGGCCATTACTGGCAACCTATGATGCCCGGTTAGTGGTGGGCTGGGCCATGCTACTGGGGAGTTTACCGTTTGGCGGCGTCCTAGTGACCACCCGGTTGCCCCAACTCAACGTGACCGTGGTGGGCGGCATCGCCTTTATCGTGATTGGGGGCACCATGCTGGCCTACCTGCTCTACTTGAAGAGCCTGGCCAGTTTAGCGCCCAGCACCACCGGGATGTTGAGTGCCTTTGAACCATTGACCGCCACGGTCTTGGCCGTTGGCGTCTTGGGAACGCCGTTGACCGGCGCAGAACTATTTGGTGGGGCGTGCATCGTTGCTACCACGCTTCTGCAAGCCTTACCCCAAAAACAATCACGCCCAAAGTAGTCCGGTAGGGGGCTACTTTTTTGAGCAATTTATAGAAAACGGTTACAAAATCAAACTTTTTCGGTATCCTAGTAGGTAGAAGGGACTGAATGAGATGGCAATTTTTACACAGCAAGATCAATTTCATCTTCAAATGGATCATAGTAGTTACCTCTTTCACGTCATGGCGAACGGCGAGTTGGGACAGCTTTATTATGGCCCGTTAATACATAATCAAGCCCAGTATCCGGAACTTACCCACCGCGAAATCCACGGGGCGATGCCGGCTTGGAAACTGGATACGCCGGATTTCCAACCCGAGGCGTTGAAACAGGAGTACGCCAGTTTCGGGAAGGGCGACTTTCGCGGCCCGGCCTATCAGATCACGGCCCCGGATGGTAGCCGTATCAGTGAGTTGCAGTACCAAAGCTACCGTATCGAAAACGGGAAGCAACGCTTAGCCAACCTACCGTCGATGTTTGATGACAGTCAAGACGACGCGCAGACCCTGGTCGTGACGCTGAAGGATGCCGTGACTCAGGTGACGGTCGAGCTGAACTACACGATTTTCCCGCACCAGGACGTCTTGGTCCGCAGCGCGACCTTTAGCAATCAGGGCGAGCAGACCGTGACCTTGAACCGGGCCCTCAGTGGGCAGCTGGATCTGCCCGACGCCGACTATGACTTCCTACAGTTCTCCGGTAGTTGGGCGCGCGAACGGCACGCCATTCGGACGCCGTTACGGCGGGGAATTCAAAGCATTGGCAGTCTGCGTAGCGCCTCCAGTCACCAGGAAAATCCGGGCTTTATTCTGGCGCGGCCGCAGACCAACGACGACCAGGGGAGCGCTTACGGCTTCAACCTGGTCTACTCCGGCAACTTTCTCGATCAGATCGAAGTCGACCAGTTCGACACCACCCGGGTCCTCCTGGGCATCAATCCGACCGAGTTCGGCTGGCAATTGACCGCCGGCGCTCAGTTCCAGACGCCCGAGGCGATTCTGAGTTATAGCGACGCGGGCCTCAACCAACTGAGCCAACAAATGGGGGCGTGCTACCAGCACCACCTGGTCAACCCACAATACGCTCAAAAGCCGCGGCCAATTTTGATCAATAACTGGGAAGGGACCTATTTCGACTTCAACGAAACTAAGCTGATTGCGATGGCGCGGCAGGCCAAGGACCTGGGCATTGAATTATTCGTGCTCGACGACGGCTGGTTTGGCAAACGCAATGACGACACCACCTCACTGGGAGATTGGGACGTTAATCCGCAAAAGCTACCTCAGGGCATGGCTCATCTGGCCCAACAGATTCATGACCTGGGCATGCAATTTGGCTTATGGTATGAACCGGAAATGATTTCCCTGGCTAGTCAGCTCTATCGCGACCATCCCGATTGGGTGATCAAGACGCCACAACGCCAGATGACGCCGGGCCGGAACCAGTTTGTCCTCGACATGACCAACCCCGATGTGGTCGACTTCCTGTATGCCAAAATGAGCGCCATGATTGATGACGCGCACCTCGACTACATCAAGTGGGATATGAACCGTAACATCACCGAGGCCTACAGTCCCACCTTAAGTACCGACCAGCAATTAGAGTTTAGTCACCGTTACATCTTAGGCGTTTACCAGCTCTACGCGCGGTTGACCCACGACTTCCCGCAAGTCTTATTTGAATCCTGTGCCTCCGGCGGTGGTCGGTTCGACCTGGGCATGATGTACTACGCCCCGCAGGCCTGGACCAGCGACGATACCGACGCCATCGAACGGTTGCGCATCCAGTTCGGGACCTCCTACGCTTATCCGCAAGCCATGATGGGCGCACACGTTTCGGCGGTGCCGAACGACCAGACCGGCCGGATCACGCCCATCGAGACGCGCGCGGCGGTGGCCTACTTTGGGGATCTCGGGTACGAGCTCGACGTGACGCGCTGTTCTGCGGCCGAAAAGGCCCAGATCAAGCGGCAGGTCGCCTTCTACAAACATCACCGGGAACTGTTCCAGCAGGGGACGTTCTACCGTCTCGACAATCCGTTTACCGGCGACCGCAACGTCGGGAGTTGGTTGGTAGTCAGTGCCGATAAGCGCCACGCAATCGCAGCACGCTACCAGATTCTGAACCAGCCTAATCCCCGTTATTCGCAATTGAAGTTACGGGGCCTGCTACCTAGCCAACGCTACGTGGTCAGCGGTCGGCAACAGCCGTTGTACGGCGACGAACTGATGCATGCCGGGGTCTTCATCCCGTCCTTACTACAAACTACCATGGGCGTCGAGGAGTCGGCGGACTTTAGCGCCCAGGTGCTGGTGTTAGATGCGGTGGACGACTAACCGGTGGGGGCTAGCACTCGCCACGAATCAGTTAGCGGTATACTAAGGTTTGGAACTTTGGTTCTGAACCTTTTTTAGGTCGGGACCAGCGAAAGGATTGACCAACATGGCAAAATTAGAATTACCCGCGCGTCCCGGTAAGGTCCAGTTAGGCCTCAAGGCGGCCGCCGCGCCCGCCCAGCTGTTGGACCGGTTAAAATATCGCCCCGAAGTCTTTGAGTTTTTTACCAGCGAAGCGGACTTCACGCCGGAAGCGTTTCAAACGTTCAAGGCCACGGTGCGGTTCGTCCAGGCCAACGTGACCCGAAAAATCGTGATCCATCATCCCATGAAATTTCACGACCAACACCTGGATCAGCTTCTGGATGCCCACCGCGAACCAGCGGCTTACGCCTTTTTCCAGCAATCAACGGCCCAGCTCTTAGATCTAGCCAACGAGTTGGACGTGCGCATCCTGGTGCACGGCGGGTACGGCGGGGCCGAAAGCCAGCAGTTGATCAACGAATACCCGTCGTTAGCGGCCGCTCGGGCCACCGTGTTTGACCACCTAGATCACCTGGTGGCGCAAGGCAACGGTCACGTGATGATTGAAAACGGCATCACCGCCAGCTTCATGTACGGCGATCCCAAAATCGACGAGACGATTTTGGCGCACCGCTGGCCGTTAGTTTGCGACCTCAGCCACGTTTTTATCGGCCTGCACGGTGATATGGACCGGACCATGGCGGCACTGACGACCTTAAAACCGCTGATTCGGCATTATCATCTGGTCGATTCACTGGGGCAACGGCACGATAGTCTCCCCCTGGGGACTGGCCTGATCGACTGGCGGCGGGTCTTGCCGGCCTTGAATCCGCAGGCGACCATGATCTACGAGGTCCCGGACGAAACGGATGCGACCTGCGCCAACATGCTACGGAGTTATCATTACCTGCGGGGCTTGGAAGTGCAACAACTCGAAAGTGGGCGATAATATGACGAATTTGAAGCCAACACCAGTAGTGGTGCATCTTGATGACCAGGCTAACGTCACGCTGGCGCAGGGGAACGTGCACAACTTATTGACCGAACTACCGGGAAGTCGGGTGGTGGTCGTGGTCAATGGTCCAGCGGTACGGTCGTTTTTGACCCCCAGTTGGCGGGCCTTTCTGCCGGCCCTGCCCGAAGTCGAGGTGGACGCCTGCGCGAACGCGTTACGCGCCAACGGTATCTTGGCGGAACAACTCCCGACTGGGGTCACGGTGGTCCCGGCCGGTGTGGCCCGCATCGTTGAATTGGAACAACAAGGTTTTGCTTATCTGAAACCGTAAACAGTTAGCTGAAAAAACGCCCCGGATTCCTTGATTGGGAATTCGGGGCGTTGCTGGCTATTTCGGGGACGATGGTAACGTTAATCAAAACGGCGGGTCACGGCTTAACCGCCCAGCCAGAAGCCGATTCCCGCGGCGGTCAGTCCCAGTACCGCGGACAAGAGGAGATAGCTCACGGCGACTTTAGGGAACCGGTGCAGTAACCCCGCGAATTCGTTGGTGAACGTGGAGAAGGTCGAAAAGCCGCCTAACAGGCCACTGATGAGTTGAAAGGTGAGGTCACCGGTCGGAAAATGCCCGGCCGCTAGCCCCAGTAGGAAGGCGGCGGTCACGTTGATCACCAGCGTGGGCAGGGGCAGATAAGTATCGAAGAACAGGCGGTTGCCCCAGAAGGTCACACCGTAACGCGCCAGGGCCCCGCACGCCCCGGCCCCGCTGACGAGCAATAAGGTCATCATGCGGAGTGCCCCCGTTTCACTAGGCGGCGACTCCCCGCGATACCGACCGCAGCGGCGGCCCAACCCAACACCAGGCTACTGAGGACGTAACCGCCCGCCAACCACGCGGCGTGCTGGTGGAACAGGGTCACGGCATCGACCGTAAAGGTGGAGAAGGTGGTAAAGCTACCGACGAGGCCCACGCTCAGGCCGGTGACCGTGGCTGGCGAGACCGGCCACAGTAACGGTAACGCCCCCGTAATCAGGGGCAGACAAAACGAACCCATCACGTTGATGGCCAGAATCGTGAGGTAGTGGTGTGGGGCCGTCCAGGCCGTTAAACTCAGGCGCAGGGCGCTCCCCAGAAACGCACAGATGAAGATCAATCCAATTTTTTTCACTGGTCAAACTCCTTATGCCAATTTGCTTGCTGAGTTCTATTTTAGGGGAGTCGCTGAGGGATGCAACTAAAAATCGTGGAAACCGTTGTTCATCAGGCGGTTTCCACGATTTTTTTAGCTTATAGACAGACTATCGGCTAACCTTTTCCGTTACCTATTTGAAAGAAGCTCGAGTATAGTCATTTTCACCGACGGAATGGTAGACCACACCGGTTAGCTTTTGATTGACCAAGTGGCTTTCCGTCATGTTATAAAGTGGCAGGACGGCAGCGGTTTGATTTAAACGCTGCGCCGCAGTCCGCATGTTTTGCCAGTAGGCCTTTTGGTTAGTCGCATTGACACCGTGGGCTTCGTTGACCTGGGTATTGAAGGTTGCGTCGGCGTACTTGCCGTAGTTTTGTGGGTTGGTTTTGGTCAGAATATCGAAGAAGGAAACGGGATCAGCATAATCTGCTAACCAGAGGGTTGAATCCATATCGAAATTACCAGATTGCACGGCACTGGTAGTGCTCTTGGCAGGAAGGGCCATTACAGAGACGTGGGCGTTACTGAGATTTTGTTTGACTGAGGCCTGGACGAATTGGTCGACGTTCTTGGAGACAGTGGTATCATCACTGACCAGTTTGAGGGTTACAGATGATTTTCCCAGTTCTTTGAGTCCCTTAGCCCAGAGTTTTTGAGCCTTGGCTACGTCGTAGGTTTCGGAGTTCTTCGTTTCTGTCCCGAAGTCCTTACCAGTCGTCGGATCAGTAACCAGTGACGGCGTGACGTAATTATAAGCTGCTGTGGAGCCGTCACTGAGGACCTTTTTGGTCAATTGAGCTTTGTTCAGGACTAGATTAAGAGCCCGGCGTAAGTTCTGGTTACGCAATGCGTGGTTGTTGGCCAAGTTAAAACGCAAATAGTAGGTTCCGGCCTTATTGACGTGCTTAAGGTGTTTGTCGTGTTGAACGCCTTGGGCAGTAACACCGGAGACGGTGGCGTCGTCCAATTCGCCTTGTTCAAAGAGGTTGTGAGCGGTGGTTGGGTCCTTGACCACTTGCATAGTCATTTTGCTTAATTTGATAGCACTTTTATCGTAATAATGACTGTTTTTGACTAAGTTCCAAGTATCGTTAGTCCCAGTCCAGTGTTGAACGGTAAAGGGACCATTGTAGGCCATCTTAGTGCTTGTAGCGCCATAGGTTTTCCCGTATTTGGCGACAACGCGATGATCTTGCGGGAAAAAGGCTGGCATGGTCAGCATCTTGCTAAGATACGGCATGGCATGGGATAAGGTGACTTTCAGGGTATGGTCGTTAACCGCCTGGACGCCTAGTGAGCTAACTGGCTTTTTGCCGGCAGAAACTTGGGTGGCATTCTTGATTCCCTCATAGATGTAGTTATAGCCGGAGGTAGAATTGGGACTTACGGAACGGCGCCAGGATGTGACGAAATCCTGGGCGGTAACGGCATCCCCATTACTCCACTTGGCAGATGGGCGTAGGTGGAAGGTATAGGTTTTCCCATGGTTGGTGGGTTTGACCACCTTTTCGGCCATCGCCCCGACAACTTGATTCTTGGCGTTCATACGGTAGAGCCCTTCCATGGATTGTTGTAAGACGTTCCATTGGGTTAAATCAGCGGTATTCGAGGTGTCTAGGGAAGTTAAATCCGAAGTTTGCATCAGATGAAGCGTTTTTTGGCTTTGATTCGCGTTGGCTTTGCCACAAGCGGCCAGGGTTCCGGCGAGTAAGCATAGGCTACCAAAGACGGTTAATTTTTTTAAATTCATAGGCAATTCCTCCTGTTAATAAGCGGTGAACTGATTATGTTCAACATCCTGTAAGTACTGACCCAGATTCTGGAAAAAGGCGGGTGGATTATCAATACTGTGGCAATGACCACCATCTGGCGTTAAGACCAGGCGCGCTTGGGGGAGCGTTTGTTGCATTCGACGAGCAGTGGCGAGAGGCATGGTGTCATATTCGCCAAAGGTCAGGAGGGTTGGAACGGTAATCTTATGTAAGTCGGCGCGTCGGTCCCAACCATTTAAAGTCCCGACCATGACGAATTCATTATTACCCTGGAAATGGTTGTAAACCTGTGTGGCCGTGGTTGCGACCAATTGGCGGGGTCCCTTTTCGGGATGGCGACAAACAAATTGGCGGTTCAAGACGTCGACCAATGCTTGATATTCGGGATCATCAAACGCTTCGGCGTGTTCGATACCTTGCATATAAGCAACTTGGCTGGAGGTGAGGGTAGCCGCTCGTAAGGCGTTGATGTGAACGGTGTATTCGGCAATGTTGTCGATCATGCTCATGACGACTAGCCCTTTAAGATGTTGCCCATACTTTAAGGCATATTCTTGGGCTAACAGACCGCCCCAAGAATGGCCTAGCAGGTAGAACTGATCCAGTCCCAATTGTTGCCGGACCTCTTCTAGTTCACTCAAATAATAGTCGAGTGTCAGGTAATGCTGATTCTCTGGCAGACTGAAGTCAGGTTGGTCAGAGAAAAACGACCCCAACTGATCGTACATGGTCACTTGGACTCGGTCCTCGCCTAGTTCCGCAGCGAAATTTTCAAATTCGGTGTGATTACTACCTGGTCCACCGTGAAGACAGAGCAGCTTGATGGGACCGTGGCCCACCGTGCGAGTAAATAAGTGAAAACCATTTTTTAATTGTAATAAACGTGTACCTGTTGCCATAAAATCCCTCCAAAATTTGAGAAATAAAAAATGCCCTATCTGGATCAAGAACTGATCCAAATAGGGCGTCGCCACGGTACCACCTATGCTTTGCCATTGTATAAAAAAATGGCCTTAATTCACGTACGGTGGGTTGTCCCACGATACGCTAGCAAGATAATGGATGCCGCCATTAAGGACTCTCCTATCGGTTCGTCCTTACCACGATTAGGGGATTTTCACTAACCAGTTTATCCAACCCCTCGCACCAAACGGGGCCTCTCTGCGCGGCATGCTAGCAGTTACTTTCCTAATCATTGCGTTTAATTATTTTCTCATTGATATTTAATGATTCCTAATCTAGCACTGAACTTTTAAGCTGTCAACTTGAATTTTGATAAAAACAATGAGTAGAAATGTCAATTAATGGGGAACGTAATCGCGGGCATATAAGGAAATAAAGGCTAAGAATTGAGTATAAAAATTAGCTCAGATATAAAATCTAGTATTTTTAAAAATGAGAAATTCATGATAACCACAAATCAAATAATCCAGAATTCGATTTCTGATGTTTAAGGTGTTTGGAGGATGAAAAAGCCCAGAACTTCCCAACTAAAAAGGGAAGTTCTGGGCTTTTTCATAAATGGGGTGGATAATCTCATTCGTTCTATAAAGTTTCAAAAATTTTGAACTGTGTAAGTTTGACCAATTAAATTTTAGCCTAACGTTAAGTTTTCACCAGTCAACCCCACGAACGCCCCCGATTTGTGGGCGTCCGGGTGGGCAATCAGCCACTTGTTTTGCGCAAACAAAAGCGGGTCGGATTCCACCGGCGTTGCCAGGGGTTGGTTGGTCCCTTGAGGGAGAATCACGCCGCAGGTAAAGCCGGTTTGGCCCGGCACCGTCGCCGGGGCGAAGTGTAACGTGGTCGCGTAGATTTCAATCACGCTACCGTAGGGCACCAGAAAGGCCCGTAGTTTGCCGGTATCGTAGGTGTGGTCAGGCTGAATGTCTTGCCGTTGGCCCAGCCAGAGAATGAAGTCGCTGGCCGCAACGTTGATCTCGGAACTACTATGATATTCCAGACAGTTTAACTGGTGGTTGTTACCCAGACAGTAGCCGCTTTCGGTGGTCAGACCGCCGAAGACCCGTTGACTCACCGTTTTCGTCGCGGGGAGAACCGCCAAGCCGGGGTCGTCGGCCACGTAACGGGTCCCGTGGGTGGGTCGCGTCAGCACGGTCAGAGGAGCCAAGAGTTGCTCACTATCGGGGACGGTCAGGCACCGGCCATAGGGTTGAAAGGCCGCGTCAGAAATGTCGTTTATTTGCATGGGGTCACCTTCCTAAACAAGTTAAACCTAGTTTAGGCACGGTCCGTGACGTTTCTGTGACGCGGACGTGAAAAGTTGCGGTTCGCTGATTAAGTTTTGTTAAATGGGCGTCTCACGGCTCATGTCCAACGCGTCGTCTGCGGTGATTGGCCGTAAAACGCGGCAGGGATTGCCCACCGCCAGCGAATTGGCGGGGATGTCGTGGGTGACCACGCTGCCGGCGCCAATCACACAGCCGTCGCCGATAGTCACACCGCCGATGACCGTGACGTTGCTGGCTAGCCAGCAGTTATTCCCGATGGTAATGGGTTTGGCGTATTCCAAATCGTATTTTGAGCCGTCCGGGCGGGTCCGTAAGTTGCGGTCCTGGTAGCGCAGAGGGTGCATGGGGGTCACCAGCGTCACGTTGGGGCCACACATCACGTTGTTGCCGATGGTCACGGGACACGAGTCCAGCACGGTGAAGTTGGTGTTGCCGTAAAAGTCGTCGCCAATCGTGGTGTAGCGGCCGTAATCAAAGAAGATGGGCCCCTGAAAATAGGGGTCGACGCCGTGGTGGGGCACCAGTTCGTCGATCAACGCGGCCCGGACGCTGGCCGGTTGTTCGGCGGATTGATTGTAGGCCTGGTTCAAGACGTGGGCGGCACGTTGCTGACGGTCGAGCTCGGGATCGGTGGGGTCGTAGAGTTGCCCCGCGAGCATTTTAGCTTGTTCGGACATGGAAAAGACCTGCCTTTCTTAGATGAGGATGCCCTGACAGTGGTCGACTTCGTGCTGGATGATTTGCGCGATGAAGCCACTAAACTCTTGGTGTTGTGGCTGAAATTGGGCGTTGAGGTAGTCGACCGTGATAGTTTTATAGCGCGTGGTGGGGCGTTGTCCGGTCAACGATAGGCAGCCCTCTTGGGTCTGAAACGGGGCGCGCTTTTGGGTGATTTGGGGATTGATCATGGCGACGGGCAAGACGCCCATCAGGACCACGATGATCCGTTGGTTTTGGCCGATCATGTTGGCGGCCATCCCCACACAGTTGGCTTGGTGGGCGCGTAGCGTGTCGAGCAGGTCGGTGACCACCCCGGCATCGGCGCGGGTCGCCGGGACGGCTTTGGTTTGCAAGTGTTGGGGATTGTGAACGATGGGTCTAATCATAAGAAACCTCCGAAAATTGAGTTTAGGGTTAAATCTTAATTGGGTTCAGTATACCACGGCTACCGGGTCAAATACTGGAGCAGGCGCGCGGTGGTCGGTGTTTGACCGCCCCGGGGAGCCACGACTTGCAGGCGGCTGAGTTGGGCGGGTTCCAGCGGGCGGGTCACGAAGTCCGCGGAGAGAAACGGGGCCGCGGTTTGGGCGAACAGGAAGGTGACCCACTGGGTATGGGCGATCATCCCCAGCAACGTTTCGATGTGCGGGGTGCTGAACCGGATATTAGGCGTCAGGCCGGCCTGCTGGTAGAGCGTGCCCATGCGTTCGTAGATGCCGGACCCGGGACTGAGCGTGACGATGTCGACGCCGCGCAGGTCCGCCATGGTGATGGTCGCGTGCGCCGCTAGGGGGTGGTCCTGCGGCAAGATCACTTTGAGTTCGTCGGTTAACAGGTCCTGGGTGTGAAACTGCGAAGGGGCCAGTTGGCGGCTCTGGACGTCGCGCAAGATGGCCAGGTCGAGGCGGTGATCCTGGAGTTGGGCAAGCAAATCGGCGCCCTCCAACTCGTCTAAACGCAGATTGATCTGCGGGTAGTCGTGCATGAAATGACTAAGCTTGGCGGTCAAGCCGTACTGGGCCATGACCGGCACGCTGCCGATGTGTAACGTCCCGCGACGCAGCTCCCGGTAGTCCTGGAGTTCTTGCTGGAGCAGAGCGTATTGGGCCGTGATGGTTTGGGCGTAGCGCAAGAAAATCTCGCCACTCGCCGTGATAGTCAAGCGGCGTTTGTTACGCGTGGAAATCAAGGGACTGCCCACCTCGGCCTGGAGATTGCGCAAGCGTTTGGAGAGGGCCGATTGGGTGATGTGCAGCTCGACGGCGGCGTCCGACACGCTTTGCCGCTGGTAGAGCACGATGAAACTATGGAAGTCTTCGATGGTCATCGGAATCCGTCCTTTCTATTAGTCCTGTTAGGAATAACGTTAAGCGTAAGTTGAATTGTTTGCAAGCGCTAATCCTCGTAGACTGAGTTTTGTAAGCTTGAACGAGGAGGTCATCACATGACAAACGAACCTTATGATTTACGCCGGGTCTTAGCCGAACTTAAAACGCATCCCGGCCAGTATCACGAAACCGACGTCGCCGTCGATCCGAACGCGGAACTCTCCGGGGTCTACCGCTACATTGGTGCCGGGGGCACGGTCCAACGGCCGACCCAGGAAGGTCCCGCAATGATGTTTAACCAGGTCACCGGGTTTCCCGGGACCCGCGTTTTGACGGGATTGATGGCCAGTCGCCGGCGGGTCGGGTTGATGTTTCACCACGACTACCAGACCCTGGGCCAGTTTTTAAACGACGCGGTCGACCATCCGGTCCCACCAGTGGAGGTGCCCGAGGCTCAGGCGCCGGCCCACGAAGTCGTCCATAAGGCTACCGACCCGGATTTTGATATTCGCAAATTGGTGGCGGCCCCGACCAACACGCCCCAAGACGCCGGCCCCTACATCACGGTCGGCGTGGTGCTGGGGTCTAACAAGGCCAAGACCATGAGTGACGTGACGATTCACCGGATGGTGCTAGAAGATAAGGATAAATTAGGCATCTACATCATGCCCGGTGGTCGACACATCGGCAAGTTTGCCAGCGAATACGAAGCGGCCAACGAACCCATGCCCGTCACCATCAGCATTGGCTTAGACCCGGCCATCACCATCGGCGCGACCTTTGAGCCGCCGACCACGCCGTTAGGCTATAACGAACTGGGCGTGGCGGGGGCCATCCGCCAAGAAGCCGTGGGGCTGGTACCGGGACTAACGGTCGACGAACGCGCGATTGCCCGGGCCGAATACACCTTAGAAGGTTACATTCTGCCCAACGAACGCATCCAAGAAGATCTCAACACCCACACGGGCAAGGCCATGCCCGAATTTCCGGGCTACGATGGCGACGCGAACCCGGCCTTACAGGTCATTCAGGTCACCGCGGTCACGCATCGCAAGGACCCCATCATGCAAAGCGTCATCGGCCCGTCCGAAGAACACGTCAGCATGGCGGGGATTCCCACCGAGGCCAGCATCCTAGAGCTGACTAACCGGGCGATTCCGGGGAAGGTCTTAAACGTCTACAATCCGCCGGCCGGTGGGGGCAAGCTGATGACCATCATGCAGATCCACAAGGATGACGAGGCCGACGAGGGCATTCAGCGGCAGGCCGCCTTACTGGCGTTCTCCGCGTTTAAGGAACTCAAGACCGTCATTCTGGTGGACGAAGACGTCGATATTTTCGACATGAACGACGTGATGTGGACCGTCAACACGCGGTTTCAGGCCGACCAGGATATCGTGGTCCTGCCGGGAATGCGTAACCACCCGTTGGACCCCTCGGAACGACCGGAATACGACCCGAAGTCGATTCGGGTCCGGGGGATGTCGTCGAAACTGATTTTAGACGGTACCGTGCCGTTTGATTTGAAGGACCAGTTCGAACGAGCCCAGTTCAAGGACGTACCGGACTGGCAAAAATATTTGAAATAAGAGAACTTGAAGAAAGGCGATGGGGACATGCAAAAAATCATTATCGGGGTCACGGGGGCTTCGGGAACCATTTACGCCGTCGACCTCTTACGGCAGCTTAAGGCGTTGCCGGACGTGGAGACTCACCTGGTGATGAGTGCCTGGGCCACCAAGAACTTGGCGCTAGAGACCGACGAAACCTTGGCGGACGTCAAGGCCTTGGCCGACGTGGTCTATAGCGACCGGGACCAGGGGGCCGCCATCGCCAGTGGATCGTTTCTAAACGCGGGGATGGTCATCGTGCCCGCCAGCATGAAGACCGTGGCCAGCGTGGCGTACGGCTTTGGGGAGAACCTGATTGCCCGGGCCGCCGACGTGACCATTAAGGAACAACGTAAGCTGGTCATCGTCCCGCGCGAGACGCCGCTTAGCGTGATCCACCTGGAGAACCTGACCAAGTTGGCCCGGTTGGGGGCGCAAATCATTCCCCCGATTCCGGCCTTCTACAACCGGCCACAAACCATTCAAGACCTGGTCACGCATCAGACCATGAAGGTGCTCGACGCTTTCGGCATCCACCGCGCCACGGATCGCCGTTGGGAGGGGGACTAGCCATGCCCCGATTTCAGGTGACTCAAGTTGGTTACACGATGACCGCCGACCTGACGGTGATTGGCCCCGACCTACTGATTGTGTTGACCGGGGGCACGCACCCGCACATTGGCGACGTGACCACGCTGACCAAGACCACCGCGCTACGGACCGTGAAGTTTCCCAGTCACGACGGTCGCTTCCACAAGGATTACCTAGTGGGCGAACGCCTAGCCCGGCAGCTACAACCCTGGCTCACGGGCAGCTGTACCGTGACGGCGGGCATCCACGTCGACCACATCACGCAGGCCCAGATAGCGGCCAGTGGGGGGATGGGCGATGACTTAGGCCGCCAAATCGTGGCTTGGTTGCGAGCGCATCCCGTGACGACGGCGGCGCCCGTGTATTACCGCGACGGCCAGACGCCACCGCAGAACTAACCGGAGTACTCGGGTCGGTCTTCAAGACCTGGGTTTTGGGCTTAAATCCGTGCCCACCCCGTTCCAGCCTGTTACTGACCGGGTTAGCTCGGAAGCGTTACTCCCCGCTAGATTTGAATTTTAAGACGGAACCTAGTCGACGGAAAATAATTGAAGAAAACATTTGACGGGTGTCAGCCAAGATTTTTATTGGGCTGACACCCGTTTAGTCGTTTGGAAGGACGTTAGGGCAGCCCGGCCATCTCGTCTATCGGTGGTTTTGCCGTGCGGGGGTTCCCATTTTTCACGAAAACCGTTAGAGTGAAAGGAAACGGGTCCGTGGTCAACGGACGCGCTAATCCAGCGTGAAAAGGAGCGTTATTGTGACCAAATATCAAATCCAAGCAACGGCCTTCGTGTTAGTGTCGTTTATGTTAGGTTGTAACGAATTCATTGTCGTGGGAATTATTTCCGACATCTCGAGTTCACTTCAGGTGAGCGTGGCGACGGTGGGGTACCTGATCACCATTTTTGCGATCGTTTACGCCATCAGTACACCACTGATCACGGTGTTGACCAACCGATTCAACCGGTACCGCACGTTCATGGTGCTGATGCTGGTTTTCTTGATTGGCAATACCTTGACCGGGTTTGCCACCAGTTTTCCGGTGTTGGTAGCGGCGCGGCTGATCACCGCCGTGGTGGCCGGGACCATCGAATCGTTATGTATCGCTATTTCTAGCGTGATTGCGCCCCGGAATAAACGGGCCATCCTGATTTCCTGGTTGGCCGCCGGGTTCAGTATCGCCTCGGTCATCGGGGTGCCAATCGGTACGGCAATCAGTACCCACTTCGGGTGGCAGGACGCTTTTCACGTCATCTCCCTGTTAAGTCTGGTGACCTGCATCATCTTGGGCCTGGTCTTACCCCGCGACCTCAAGCAGCCCGTGAGTGGCATCAAGGACCAGCTGGTGCTATTGACCGATCGGCGCATCTACTTGGGCGCGGCGTTGATCCTCTTTACGGCGGCGACCTCGTACGCCTACTACACCTATGTCCGGCCGCTGATCACCACTACGCTGGGCTTTAACACCAGTATGCTGAACTGGTTACTGATGATCATCGGAATCGTCAGCATCATCAGCAATCGCCTGTCCGGGACGCTGGCCGAACATCACGGCTTACAACACCTGCCGAAGTTTTACCTGGTCGATATCGTCTTACTGTGCCTGTTCCCGTTGGCCATGCTCAACGCGTGGAGCGGCTACGGCCTGTTGCTACTATTGACCTTGCTGGTCCTGATCGGTGGGTCGCCGATTCAGATTCACTTCTTGGATGTGGCCGAGGCCGATTATCCCCAAGCTATCGCCTTAGCCTCGGCGCTAAACGCCATCTTCTTTAACGTGGGGATCTCGCTGGGGTCGGCCACGGCGTCCGGGGTCCTGCAAATGGCGGGCTTGACCAGTCTTGGCTGGGGCGCCACGGTGTTTGCGGTCATCTCGCTGGGGCTAGCGGTCTGGCTCAACCGGACCAATGCGCGGCAGGCTCACCGGCGGGCCACAAAAGTTTCCGAATGAAAACGATTTTTATCTGCAAAATAGTTCGGAATAGTGTACGCTAAGGGTACCGAATTTTAACCGGACGGAGGAACAAGATTTTGAACAAGTATCGTTGGCAAGCAATTGTCTTTGTCCTGGTAGCCTTCATGTTAGGCTGCAACGAATTTATGGTGGTCGGGGTCCTCTCCGATATCGCCAAGGAGCTGCGCATGCCGGTCGCCACGGTGGGGTATCTGGTGACTATTTTTGCGACGGTCTACGCCGTGAGTACCCCGTTTATCACGATTCTCACCAACCGGTTCAGCCGGTATAAAACGCTGATGACCCTGATGGTGATTTTCTTGATTGGAAACACCATGAGTGGGTTAGCCTTCAACTACGGCGTTCTGCTGGTCTCCCGGGTCCTCACGGCGATGGTCGCTGGGGCCATCATTTCCTTAATCATGACCTTCGCCAGCACGATTGCGCCGCGCGATAAGCGGGCCGGGTTGGTCTCGTGGATCTTTGCCGGCTTCAGTATCGCCTCGGTCTTCGGGGTGCCGATTGGGACCGCCATCAGCACGGCCTACAGCTGGCACGATGCCTTTTATTTGATTTCGATCATTAGCGTGATCACCTGCGTGCTGCTAGGGTGGCTATTGCCCCGACAGGTCGAACAGGTGCAGGGCAGCGTCAAGAATCAGCTGGTCTTGTTGACCGACAAACGGGTCTACGTGGCCATCGCGCTGGTTCTCTTCAGTGCGGCCACCATGTACGCGTACTACACCTACATTCGGCCCATCCTGACCACCGGCCTCGGCTTTAGCGTCACCAGCCTGAACTGGTTATTGTTCCTGATCGGGATCATGAGCATCTTTAGTAACCGGCTCTCCGGGGCGTTGGCCGAGCGTAACGGGCTGCGGATCATGCCGTGGTTCTACGTGGCCGACATTGCGTTATTGATCGTGCTACCGCTGGGGATGAACAGTAAAGTCATGGGGCTGGGAATCTTACTGGTCTTGACGTTGATCATCACGGTGTTGAACTCGCCGGTTCAGATTCACTTCTTAAACATCGCCGAACGCGACTACCCGCAGTCGGCCGTTCTGGCGTCGTCTTTGAGTTCGATCTTCTTTAACTTCGGCATCTCGCTGGGGTCGGCCACGGCCTCGGGCTTGCTGGGCGTGGTCGGGATTCGTCACATCAGCTGGGCGGCCGCGGTGTACGCCGTGATTTCACTGGGGTTGGCGTTGACGCTGAACCACGTGATCAAGGTTCACCGGCAGGCGGTGGCGGCCAAATAATTCACATTTAATCCGGGGTGCGGTAAGCTGAAGTTATCTGCGATGAAAGGATGATTCGATGCAAGTGCCAGAACTGACGTTAAATGACGGCTACCAGATGCCCGCAGTGGGCCTGGGAACCTACCAAGTTCGTGGGGGTCAGGGCGTGAACCAGATCCTTGCGGCGATTCGCGACGGGTACCGGAGTTTGGATACGGCGACGAATTACGACAACGAAGGGGCCGTGGGCGAAGCGATTCGTCGCTCCGGCTTACCCCGTTCGGCGTTCTTCGTGACCTCGAAGTTGCCCGGCAAGTATCACCAATACGCCGATGCGACCATGGCGATTCAGGAATCCCTGTACCGCATGGGCTTGGACTACTTTGATTTATTCTTGATTCACTGGCCGCTTCCTAAGCGCGACCACTACGTTGAAGCGTGGCAGGCCATGATCGACGCCCGGACGCGCGGGTTGATTCGCTCCATCGGGGTGTCGAACTTTGAACCGGAACACTTGGACCGGTTGATGAACGAGACCGGGGTCACGCCGGCGGTCAACCAGATTGAAGTTCACCCGTACTGGGCCCAGGAGGCCATGCGCCAAGCGGACCTGAAGCGCGGCATCGTGACTGAGGCCTGGAGTCCGTTGGGCCGGGGCAGTGCGGCCCTTCAGGAACCGGTGATTCAGGATCTGGCGGGCAAGTACCAAAAGAACGTCGGCCAAATCGTGTTGCGTTGGCACACCCAACGGGGCATCGTTCCGATTCCTAAGGCCCGGCACCTGCAACACCAACGGGCCAACCTTGATATCTTTGATTTCAGCCTGACTAAGGACGAAATCGAAGCCGTCAACGGCTTGAGTAAGCCGGACGGCCGTATCGACGGTCAGGACCCTAACGTTTACGAAGAATTTGATTAACCATTAAATAAGCGACCCCCCTTTCGTCAATTGAAAGGGGGGTCGCTTTTAGGTTAATTGGTCAGGCTGCGGGCCACTTGGGGACCGTAGACCAGGTGTTGGATGTGCTTGGTGATTTTAGCGATGCGGGGGAACCCGCTGAAGCCGGATTGTTGTTGGCCGTGGGTCATGATGACCAGCACATAACGCTCGCCGTTTGGGAGGGTGACGATGCCCGCGTCGTTGTTGGTGTCGGCGTACCAGCCGACCTTATCGGCCACGGTGGTCCCCGGTGTGGCGGCCTGGGCTCCCGCGGGAATTCCGGTGCGATAGACCTGGTGCCGCATCAATTTCAAGAGCCACTGACGGTCGGCCGCGTGATTATAGGGATAGGCTTGACGGTCGAGGGCTTGGAGGGCCAGATTCAGACTGTGGGCCGTGGTCGTGGCCGTTTGGCCGGCGTTGAAGACCGGCGTGTACCACTTCTGGGCGCCGATGAAATTATCCACGGCCAGTAAGCCGTTGGTGTCGAGGGTGTGATCCGCATAATCGTTGCCACTATTAATGATCATGTCCTCGAAGCCCGCGGTATCGCCATCCGTCCAGGCGGTCCCGAGTTGGTGGTGTTGCTGGAAGACGTAGGCCGCGATAAATAACTTGTAGGTGCTGGCCGCGACCTCTGGTGTGTGGGCGTTGATCCCGGCCGAGAGCTTCCCCGCGGCGTAGAGCCGGCGTAAGTTGGGTTGCTTGGCGGCGGGAGTGCCCGCCTTGGCACCAAGGTTGTAGAAACTGATGCTGGTGGTGCCGTCGTTGGATTGTTGGGTGATGTAGTGTTGTAGGCGTTTTTGCACCTGTGTTTGGGTGTGGGTGATTTGAGCCGCCGAGACCGGGGCTTTGGTCGCTGGCTTTTTGGCGGACAACGCCTGCCGGTTCTGGAAGCCCCAGAGTCCCCCGACGCCCAAAAGGATCACCAGTCCGCTGGTGATGATCAAATGATGATGGTTGGCCCAGAAATTGGGCGGTAAGTGAAAGTGTTGGGGGAACATAGGGGACTCCTTTCGGATAATAAACTGAGTTAACAATTATAATTATACGCCCAAAGTTCCCGGCTGTGGGGGTGATTTTACCAAAATGTGGAACAACTAAACTGGCGAATTTCGCAATTTTAATGGAGTTGTCAACGAAAACTGATTGGTAAAATTTACCTATTCAAAACAATTGTGGACAACCGAAGATGAAAATAACGGCTCGAACTGGTTATGAAAACGGTTACGTAAGACTGAGCTGGGTTATTTTCATTTAGCCGTGAGGGGCCTGAAAGCGGGCTGTGACGTCCTTCACGTGAGACCAATTTATACAAAATTAGCGTAAATATGTAGCTAAAAAGGGCGTGTGGTCCCGCCGTGAGCTTGCTATACTTTGGCCATCGATAACCAGAGTAGGGAGAGAACACACATGCAATTTAAACGATTCAAACCGGGCTATCTGTGCCCGTTAGCATTATTGGGGCTGGGCCTGTGGGGCGGAACCGGCTGGACGGTACCGGCACAAGCGGCGAGTGAACAAAAAGCGACCACCCAGCAACGGTATGGCGACGTGATCACGATGCAGCAGGGGACGGCAAAGGTCACGATTGATGCGCATGGGACCATGACCATCGGCGCGGGAACCATGACCAAGGGGAAAGGGTGGTGTTGGCAAGAATGTCCCAGTGAGGTTCAAGACGTGGTGGCGGAACCCGGGGCCAAGGTTGTGGGGGACGCCTCGGGGATGTTTGAATCCTTGGAGAATGCCAACGAGTTTGATTTACGGCACTTAGACGTCAGTCAGGTCACCTCACTCGCCCGGCTGTTCGCCAATACGCGAGCGGGGGAGATCGATGTGACCGGCTGGCAAACGGGGCGGGTGACCGACCTGTCGCAGGCGTTTAGTAACCATGGTAATTGGGGCCTGAAGGGGGTCGATGGTTGGGATACCAGTCAGGTGACCACCCTGGCGGAAACCTTTTACCGCTACCACGCTCGCCGCGGGTTAACGTTAGACGTGAAAAACTGGGACACTAGTCGGGTCACCAACATGGTCCGCACGTTTATGGGCATCGAAGATATCGAAAATATTCGACTCGATAATTGGGACGCCCGAAAGGTGACGCGGTGTGAGGAATTTGCCCGGTTCGAGGAGTACAGTGACCGGGTACCGCGGATGTTTACGTTTGGCCCGAACATGCGGTTCGATGGCGCTCACGGGGTGCCCACGTTTTCCGATTCACGGGGCTGGACGCACCGATGGCGAAACGTTGACCTGAATCATACCTGGGGCGCATTGAAGATGCCGTGGGATTCCGGTAAGACCTATTCGGCCCGGGAATTACAGGACCTGTATACCGGCGCCAATACGCCCAATCAGTTGCAAACCTACTATTTGGATAGCCTGATTCCGAAAATTACGGGTCACGACGAAAAGGTTTACGATGGGCGACCGGCACAATTAGATCAATCTAAATATCAGTTGGCGGCCCTCGACCTCCCACCGGAATACGAGTTTGAGTTAGAAGACGGTGACCTGGTGTTTGCGGATGGCGAGGCGCCGACCAAACCGGGGACCTACCTCGTGACGTTAAGCGCAGAGGCGACCAACCGACTTCTTTATTACTATGATGAGGATGATTATCCAGATACCGAAGTCAACGTTCTCCTAAGTCAGCTGCATTGTGGGACCTATACCATCACCGCGAAGGACGCGCCAACCGTGGCTACTGGGAAGGTGCAGGTCAACCACAAGAGCACGACGGGCAAGACGTTAGCCCAAGAAACGCTGACCGGTGAGGTGGGCAGTGCTTACGACGCTAAGCCCCGTAAATTCGACCAGCATCGCTTTAGTCGGGTCGAGGGGGAGCCCCAGGGTAAGTTTGCGAAGACCGACCAGACGGTAACTTACTGGTACACGCCGGAAGACAGCGAGGAAGGCACCACTGGCGGTCAACCAGCGCCGGGTAAACCGGAACCGGGGAAGCCAGAACCGGGGAAGCCAGAACCGGGGAAGCCAGAACCGGGGAAGCCAGAACCAGGGAAGCCGGGACCGGATAAGCCGGAACCAGAGAAACCAGAACCGGATAAACCGGAACCAGGAAAACCGGAACCAGGGAAACCAGCGCCAAACAAACCAGAACCGGGGAAACCAGCGCCAAGCAAACCAGATAAGCCTAATCCGGGCGCACCGGGTAATGGCCACGAAACTAGTCCGGGAACCGGGGCCAATCATGGCAATCAGTCGGGGAACGAAAACGGTTCGGAAACTGGCAACCAGTCGGGTCCGCAGAGTGGTACGGGGAACGGCAGTCAGCCTGGAAATCCGTCGCCGGGTAAACCCGGCATTAAGCCGGACCTGAATCCTGCCAATCAGCAATCGGGCGACCAACCGACTAATCAGCCCAAACCGCCTAGCAAACCAAACACGCCGAAACCTAACCCTAACCCCCAGTCCGGCAATCAGGTGACGTCCGAGACGCCGACTCAGCCTCACCGACCGACGGCACCAGCGGCCGGTCCCTTGATCGGGCACACCCAAGACGCACCCCAGTTGCCCGGCAAACCCATCACCGCCCATACGGGGGACTTAGAGGCGCCGGCGACCACCGTGGCCGTTCCTGCCGGACAACCCGCACCAACGACCGCCGCAACGGTCACCTTGACCGGTGGCCTGACGGGGGCGACCACCGTGCCCACCTCGCCAGCCCACCCAGCTCCAGCGCAGCAGGCGTTGCCGCAGACCAACGACCAAACTCGTTCGTGGTGGCATCTACTGGGGGCCTTCCTACTCGCGGGGACCCTCTATTGCGGGCGGCGGTGGAAAATTTTTTCTAAAAAGTAGGCGGCCGTAAGCCCGGTTTACGGCAAAGCTTACCATTTGGTACCTAGGGCACCTGAAAGTCCGTTCTAGGCAAGTGTGGTGGTCCTTCGTATACTAGTCACAGTTAAAACATGACAGTTCGTTAGGAGGACACACGCATGATTAAAAACTTACAAGCAACGGTGACGTTAAATAACGGAACGCAGATGCCCGGATTCGGGTTAGGCGTTTTTCAAATCCCGGATGACCAGACGGCGGCGGCCGTTGCCAGCGCCATCGAACAGGGGTATCGGTTGATCGATACCGCTCAGATTTACGGCAACGAGGCCGGCACGGGCGAGGGGATTCGCCAGGGCCTGGCTAAGACAGGGTTGAAGCGCGAGGATCTCTTCGTGACGTCCAAGGTCTGGAACGACCATCTGACCTACGACGAAACGATTGCGGCTTACCAGGACAGCTTGGCCAAGCTGGGGCTAGACTACCTGGACCTCTACCTGATTCACTGGCCCGGGGACAACGGCTACCAAGAGTCTTGGCGGGCATTAGAAGACCTGTACCAGGCTGGAAAAATCAAGGCCATCGGGGTCAGCAATTTCATGGCTAACCATTTAGCGGACCTGCTGACCACGGCCAAGGTCGTGCCCGTGATTGACCAGATCGAACTGCACCCGTTGATGACCCAAGAAGCCATGCGACAAGTGGCGGCCGACCACGACATCAAGTTACAGGCCTGGTCACCGCTCGCGCAGGGCAAGCTGTTTACCAACCCGGTCATGCAAGACTTGGCGGCGAAGTACCACAAGTCGATCGCCCAACTGATTTTAAAGTGGGACGTCCAACGCGACGTGCTGGTGATCACCAAGTCGACCAATCCGGACCGGATCAAGGCCAACGCCGAGGTCTTTGATTTCACCATTGACGATGCCGACATGGCCACCATCAACGGGTTGAACCAGGACGTCCGGGTGGGCCCAGATCCCCAAACGTTTGATTTCTAAGTCGTCACTAAAATAAGCCGCCATCACGCAGTTGACGTGATGACGGCTTTTTAGCGTATTCATTAGGCGGTGTGGCGTTTGGCTAACCGAATCCCGGTAATCACCGTGGCCACTAAACAGATGACCAGGGCGACTAGGAAGGCCACGTGCATCCCGTGGATAAAGAGCTGCGGTTGCTTGGGTAGATACGAGGTGACCACATGACCGGCCGAGTGGCTCATGGCCGCAAATAGGACCGTGGTCGCCAGTGAGATCCCGATGACCATCCCGAGTTCTCGGGCCAGGGCGTTGATCCCGCCGGCGACACCCAGGGATTGGGTGGGTACGGAACTCATGACGATCGAGTTGTTGGGGGCCATGAAGATTCCGTTGCCCAGGCCGACCAGCCCGATGAAGCCCATGAAGACCCACAGTGGGGTTGCCAAGGTCGCCAGCATGTAGCCGACCTGGCTGATGGCGATGAGCACCAGGCCGATGAAGGTCAGGAGTTCCGGTCCGATTTTATCCGAAATGGTGCCGGAAATCGGGGCCACGATCACCTGGACGATGGGAAAGGTCATCAGCGCGTATCCGGCGTAGTTGGCGGGCAGGCCCCGGGCGTTTTCCAGGTAGAAGGGCGCAATCACGTTAAAGAAGAAGTTGGTCACGAAAATCAGAAAGGCACACAATACGCTGACGGCAAACCGGGTGTTTTTAAACAGCGGTAGCGCCAAGATGGGGTCGGCGGTGTGCAGTTCTTGGTAGCCAAAAATCAGTAGGGCGATGAGGCCGACCACAAAGAGGGCCAGAATCAGGGGATGACCAAAGCCTACTTCTTGGCCCACGAAGATGCCGGTGAAGATGGTCACCATCACCACGGCAAAGAGGCCGGCACCTAGCCAATCGATGGATTGCGGTTGGGCGACCAGGTCCTTAGGCAGGATGCGTTGGCCGACCAGGATAGCGACGATACCGATGGGCACGTTGATCCAGAAGATGTAGCCCCAGCTGAGATGGGCCAGAATCAACCCACCGATTCCAGGGCCGGCGATACTGCCCAGGGCCACGAACGAGCCGATGGTCCCCAGCGCACGGCCCCGCTCCTTGAAGGGAAAGACCTCGGTGATAATACCGTTACTGGTACTCATGGTCATGGCCGACCCCACGGCTTGAAGCGCCCGGGAGGCCAGTAGCAACGGGAGGCCGAAGCTAAAGCCACACAGCAGTGAGCCCACCGTGAAGAGGATGGCACCGATCTTAAAGATGCGGACCTTCCCGTGGGTGTCGCCGAGTTTACCGAATAAGAGCAATAACGCACAGATAATAATCAGGTAAATCGAGACCACCCATTCGGCTTGGTTCATGGGGATGGCCAAATCGTGACTCACCACCGGCAAGGCGATGTTGACGATACTGGCATCGAGGGTGGACATGAAGATGAATAAACAGACGGCGACCAAGATCCACCAGCGGTGCTTTTGGATGTGGGGGTCGTTGGCGAGAGAAGCGGTAGGCATAATTGAGTTACTCCTTTGTCAATTGATTAAGTTGGGCGGTCACCCAGTCGGCTTGCGCCTGGGCCCGGACCGTTTGTAACTGGTTGACGCGCAGGGCGTCTTGGATATCGGCCGCGACCATATGAGGGTTGTGCGCCAATTGGGCCCGTTGGGTCGCCAATTGGCTGAGCTGACCGGTGGCAAACGTCTGAAACGCGCGTAACGTGGTGCGTTGCTGGTCGGGCGGTAACAGGTGTAAGAAGCTGACCTTCATCTGAAAGGTCAGCTGGGTCTGCTTGTTGTGCGCGACGGGCGCGGAAATCAGGGTGTAGAAGCGCTCGCGGCCGGCCGGGGTGAGGGTGGCGACCTTCTGGGGCCGCTTGGTGGTGGTCGGTTTGAAGGCCAGGGTGAGGGTGCCCGCGGCTGCTAGTTTGTCCAGCAGCGGGTAGAGGGCCCCGAAACTGATGGTCAGCTCCGGGCCGACCGTGGAACTGAGGGCCTTACGGAGTTGATAGCCGGTCATGGGGCGATCCATGAGTTGACCTAAGATAAATAATTCGTACATGGGCATGGGTCTCCTAACTGAAGTGCTTACTTAGTATATGTATCTATTAGATATATTGCAACCAGAAAGTTTGGCGAAAAAATTAGCAAGCGTTAACCGAAAACCGGATACTAGTGGCGTTCTCGCAGCACAATCTCCCGCAAAGGCCGAACCGCTTAAAAGCCCCCTATTTTGGCGGCCGGGGGTCGTTGATTGGTGACTAAGCTACGTTTGGGGGATTAACTAAGATGCCGATTTTACCAAACGTTGACTTTGTTCATGGTCGGTCTCTTGATGAATAACCGTACAATAAAAATACTTGTTACAGCTATTGTTCACTAATGGTCCGCTTAACTTAGTCTCAAATGTGTTGGGGATTAGTGGTGACGCTGGTAAAGTAAAGACCGTATCACAGACTAGGAATTCTAGGGAGGATCTTGTAAGATGTCTACACCAAACGGGTTTCGGAAACTAGTAATCAGCGTCATGATTCCCTTAATGGTGGCCAGCGGTGTTTCCACGGTGCCAGAATTAGCCTTCGCCCAAACGACGACCCCTGACCCTGCGCAGCCGGACACTTACAGCACGCCGTTAAAGCAACCGGAGTATCAACGGACTAATCGTTATGACAAGACGGATATTCCCGTCCAACTGTTGGGAATCAACGACCTACACGGGGGCCTGGATACCACGGGGACGGCCTATATCGGGTCCCATCCGTATCCTAATACGGGAACGGTCGGCCGGCTGGCGGCTTACTTAGATCAAGCCCAACACCAGTTCAAGCGCGTCCACCATTCCAAGAACACGTTTCGGATCGAAGCCGGGGACATGGTCGGTGCGGCGCCCGCCGATTCATCGTTGTTGGCCCACGAATCGACCATGCACGCGTTACGCGCCATGAAGTTTCAGATTGGGACGCTGGGCAACCACGAGTTTGACCGTGGCTTACCCGAATTCAACCGGATTCTGCGGGGGAAGGCGGCACCGGCCAGTGCGGATTCGTTGGTCAAGAATTATCCCAACGAACCGACCAAGATGAAGATCGTGGTGTCAAACGTGGTCAATCGGTCGAACGGCAAGGTACCTTTCGGCTATCAACCCTACATGGTTCGGACCATCAAGGCCCACGGCAAGACGGCCAAGATTGGGTTTATTGGGCTCGAAATTGGGAGCTTAACCAGTATCACGCCCGCCAAGAATACGGCCAAGTACAAGATTTTAGACGAAGCCCAGTCGATTGCAAAGTATGACCGCATCCTGAATAAACAGGGTGTTAAGGCCGTGGTGGTCATGGCCCATACGGCGGTGCAAACCCGTGACGGGAAGACCACGGGGCCGGTCGTTGATATCTTGCACAAGCTCAACCGAATCGATCCGAAGAACAACGTTGGGTTGTACGTGGCGGCTCACTCCCACCAATACGCTAACGCGATGGTGGGGAAGACCCGCGTGGTGCAAGCCCTCTTTAGTGGGCGGGCTTACGATGATGCGCAGGCCTACGTCAGCCCGAAGACCGGGAAATTCGTGGATTTGAAGGCGCACGTGTACCCGGTGCTTTCTGCTAAGGCCGACGCCAAGGTCAAGACCGTGGCTAAGGTGGCTGCGATTGCCAAGGACGCCGATAAACGGGTCGGGCCTAAGGTCAACGTGATCATTGGGAAGGCGGCCTCCAGCCAACCCATTACCGATTACCACAGCAACACCAAGACCATGGAGAACCAGATTGGGGAAACCGTGGTGGACGGCCAACTCTACGAAGCCAACAAGGCGGGCGGCGTCAAAGCCGACTTTGCCATGACCAACAACGGTGGGGTACGGGCCGACTTAACGCCGAATGCGCAGGGGCAAATCACCTGGGGCGCGGCGATGGCGGTCCAACCATTTGGAAACATCCTGCAGGTCGTGGAGATGACGGGACAACAGATTCAAGATGCCCTGAACGAACAATATTCTAATCCAGCCTTTTATCTGCAAATTGCCGGGCTGAAGTATACCTACACCGACAACCCCGGGAGTCAACAACACTACAAGGTCTTAAAGATGTACAAGACCGATGGGACGCCACTGAGTCTGACGACTAAGTATCGCGTGGCCATCAATGACTACATTCACGGGGGTGGGGATGACTTCTTCGCCTTCAAGAATACGCCGGTCGTCGGTTCGATTGGGTCGGATAGTGACGTCTTTGTCCAGTACATCAAGGACATGGCGGCCGCTAACCACCCGTTAACGGCACCGAAACCGGACCGCAAGCTTTATCAAGCGACCGGTACGACCGTGACCGTTCCCGCACCAACAACGGTCGCAACGAAGTAAGCCGTTCAATTAGATCAGTCACTAAAAAGTCCCCCGCTAGCCAAGCATGACCAACGGGGGACTTTTTGAGAATTAAGGTTGTGCGGCACTGAGTTGCAGGTGCGCCCAAGCTTGTTGAAGTTCGAGGTGATAGTTGTCAAACCCAATCTGGGTCAATTGTTGTCGCGCCGCGGGCAAGGAAAAGTAGGCCACCCGCTGGAGTTCTTCTAGTTGCGGTGTGAAGTCGCTAACAGTCCAGTCGGTGGTCACGGCAAACCAAGCACTGATCCAATGACTGTGGGGCATGAGGCGGTAATTGTCCGCCGCGGTGATGGGCACGGCTAGGCCGAGCTCTTCGCGTAGTTCCCGGGCCATGGCCGCCTCGATGGTTTCGCCGGCCTTGACGGCACCACCGGCCGAGGTATCCCAGTAACCGGGAAAGTTTAACTTATCGAGGGAACGTTGTTGTAACAAGACTTGTCCTTGGTGGTTAAAGACAAAGGCGTTGACTACCAGGTGGTAGTGCCCCGGCGTGACGGGATTAGCACGCAGTTGCCGGCCCACAACGCGCAGTTGCCGGTCGTAAACGTCCCAGGCTTCGTGTAACTGATCTGCAGGCAAGTTCAGGACCTCCTTAAGTCCGGTCATAACGGGTCACGTCTAAGACGTGGTTTTCGTATTTGGCCATATAGACGTCGCGGACGTTCGTGATACCTTGTTGCTTTAATTGGGTCATCAACCAATCTTCGTCGTGATTCATCAGTTCCAGCACGTCCTGGTCGATTTGACCGTCGATGATGATGGGGTAGCGAATCGAGCCTTCGCCCTGGCGCAAAATGGTCAGACTACCGTTCTGTTCGACGATGGCCCGCTTGACGTCGGTCAACTGATAGACGCCGGCCGTTCGTAACTTAAAGTCGATTTCTTTGGCCGAGAGGTTGGCCTTGAGACAATTATGCACGAGCAGTTTACCGTTACGGACGATGGTGATGGGTCCGCCATCGATAAACTTCCCCACGGGTCGCACGTGGATTTTCAGGTAGCGCATCACTAGAATCAAAAGGGACCAGACCAGTAGCACAATGACGAATTGAATGATGGTGATCGATGAATTGTAGATAACCCCACCGATAATGCCCCCTAAGACGTAGTTCTGCACCTGGTCGATCGCGGAAGTGGGGGCCAGGTTTCCCTTACCGGTAAAGTTGATTAATAAGGTCATAAAAACGAAGCCGATGAACAGCTTCAAGGCGACATCTGAATAGGTAAACATAAAGTTACTCCTTTGTAAGCGTGACTTTCGGGTGATGTAACGTTAAGCGTTCCAGGACGAACGCGGAACCGTCCGAGTTATAGTCGGCCCGGTAATAGCCCTTAGGCGTTTTAAACAGGAGGTTGGACGTGGTCGTGGTGGCGTTGACCGCGATGGTTTGCGGTTTAACGTCCAGCCGCTTGGCAACCTCCTGGACGGTCGAGGTAATGGCGCCGGCCGTTTCACTGTTCGTATGTAAGGTGACCAAACCATTGACCTGAAAGCCCAGGACTAGCAGGATGATGACCCCGGTAATCACACTGAGATCTTTATATTTGACGTTCCACCGGTGACGGAGGTAGTACACGAATAACCCGATGAAAACGATGAGTAACGCAATGATGATGCCCAGCCGGAGATATTGCCAGGTCTGATGATGGGTGGTGAGGTAGCCGTAGGTATAAAAAGTCATGAAGACCTTCCTTTCGAAATGAGCTGGTTGCGAGACTAACGGCTAAATCTTAACCTGGTGGGGATCACGAACGGGTCGAATGACTGACTGGTCGCAATGATTCATCCTATTAGTCACAGATTACTGTACACCATTTTACGGTTAAATTGGGTCAAAATGTCCTCACAAGCCAAATCCTTAGAAAACGCTACCGGTCGTGCTAAAATCAAAAGTGGACTTAGTTTGGAAAGGATGATGGGGTCATGCAACAGTTTGATACGGTAATCCTCGGGGGTGGCCCCGGGGGTCTCGCAGCGGCTTATGGCTTACACGCACAAAAGCAACGGGTAGCGGTCGTGGAAAAGGATCTCTGGGGTGGTACTTGTCCTAACCGCGGGTGTGATCCTAAGAAGATTCTGATGGCGGCAGTCGAGGCGCAAGCCCGCAGTGAGGCCTTACAAGAGCACGGGCTAAACGGCGTGCCGCAAATCGACTGGACGGCGTTGATGGCCAAGAAACGGGCCTATACCAGCATGATTCCGGGCGGAACCGAGTCGGGCTTAAAAGCTGCCGGTATTGCTCACTTTCACGGTGCGGCGCACTTTAACGCCGACGGTACCGTGCAGGTTGGGAATACCCAGTTGAACGCCACTAACGTCATCATTGCCACCGGTCAAACGCCACGGTTGCCGCAGATTGACGGTCAAGAATGGCTCCGAACCAGTACCGATTTCTTGGACCTGGACACCTTACCGGAAGACGTGACCTTCATGGGGGCCGGGTACGTGGGCGTCGAACTGGCGACCATCGCCAATGCGGCTGGTCGGCGGGTGCATTTGGTGCATCATAGCGATCGGCCGTTACGGGCCTTTGATGCGGACTTGGTCCACGATTTACTGGACCGGTTGACCGCGGCGGGCATCGATGTGCGCTTAGACACCGACATCGTGAAAGTTGCACCCGATGGTGACCAGTACCAGGTCACAACCAAGTTGGGCGAAAGCTGGACCACGGGACTGGTCTTTGCCTCGGCCGGGCGGGTGCCGGTCGACCAAGGATTGGGCCTGGACCAGGTGGACGTGGCCACCACGGCGCATGGGATTACGGTCAATGGTCATCTGCAGACTACTAATCCGCATATCTTTGCCATTGGTGACGTCGTGGACCGGCCACAACCGAAGTTGACGCCGGTGGCCAGCTACGAAGGGCAGTACCTGGTGACCGCGTTGACCAACCCGACGGCGGCACCAATCCACTATCCCGTTATTCCGTCGGTGGTTTACGGGAAGAGTCAGTTGGCCCAATTGGGCGTGACGCCGACCCAAGCTAAGCAGGATCCGGCAACTTACCGGGTCAACGATTTGGACATCACCCATTGGTACAGCTACCAACGGATTGAGGACCCCCATGCCCGAATCAAAGTCGTGATTGAACGGGCGAGTGGACGCATCGTGGGTGCGGCTGTGCTGAGTATGGAAGCGGAACAGGTGATTAATTACCTGGATTTCGTGATCCAACAGAAGCTCGGCCCAGTGGCCATCAACCAGAGTATTCTGGCGTACCCAACGTTAGCGTCAGACTTGACCTACTTCAATTGACGTGGGTGCTTCGTTAAACCAACCAATTCGACCAGCACCAATTAAACAAGACCATCTAAGGACGTGTCGCGGTGACGGCACGCCCTTTTGTATGGCCGCGAAGAGGCGTATCATAAACACTAACTTAAGAAATGAGGAGGGGCTGCCCGTGGCCTTTTTGGGAACTCTGTGTTTGATTTTAGTGTTAACGACCTTAGCCGGCAACTTTGCCAACCGGCTGGGCGTCCCCGCGGTGATTGGGGAATTATTGATTGGTATCGTGATTGGTCCGGCCATGTTGAACTGGGTTCAGCTCAATAGCCTGGTGTCGTTATTTTCCGACATTGGGGTGGTGATCTTGATGTTCTTGGGTGGCTTGGAGAGCGACCTGAAACTCTTGGTCAAGTACCTGAAGCCGGCCATTATCGTGGCGACCTCGGGTGTGATTTTTCCGGTCGTCATCATGGGTGCCGTCTCCTGGTGGTGGGGCTTTTCGGCCCTCGAGGCGTTGTTCATCGGGGTCATCTTCTCGGCCACCTCGGTCTCCATTTCGGTGGCCGTGTTAAAGGAATACCACGCCTTGGGCACCCGCGAAGGGGCCACCATTCTAGGCGCGGCGGTGGCCGACGACATTATCGGGGTCATCCTGTTGTCGTTGATGATTAGTCTGTTGGCCAGTCAAGGCATCCAAACGGCGGGTAGTCAACCGGCGTTAGGCTTGGTTCTGCTAGAACAGGTCGCCTTTTTCGGCGGCACCTACCTGTTGGTCAAATGGATTGCGCCGTACTTGATGCACCTGAGTGAGCGGCTGGTGATGGCGTCCAGCGTGACTATCATGTCGATGGTCATCTGTCTGGGCATGGCCTGGTTGGCCGATATTGTGGGTCTCAGTGGCGCCATCGGGGCGTTTTTTGCCGGGATTGCGGTTGCCAACACGCCGTACCGCCATACTCTGGCCGATCACGTGGAACCTCTGGGTAACGCCATCTTTATTCCGGTGTTCTTTGTGAGCGTGGGGCTGAATATGACCTTGGCGCACTTGGGGGAAAACATGGGCCTGATTGTTACGTTGACCGTCCTGGCCTGCCTGACGAAATTGATTGGTTGCGGGTTAGGCGCCCGGCTGAGTCAGTTCTCCTGGATCAGTAGTACCGTGATTGGGACGGGGATGATTGCCCGCGGTGAGATGGGCTTGATTACCGCCCAGATTGGTCACCAAGCGGGCTTGATGAGTAACACCAGCTATTCGGCCATGATCTTGGTAATTATTCTGGCCACCATTTTAGCGCCGTTATTCCTGAAACCGGCTTTGAAACGGATGCCGGTGGCGACGCAACCTTAAATCGTGTGAACCGAAACCGTGTGGGGGCAGCCCCACACGGTTTTTCAGACGACAAAAATAGCGCTGCTCCCAAGGAACGGAGCAGCGCTATCTGTAGATACTTTATTTTTTAGCGGCGGTTAAGTAGTTGGCTTGGAGTTGCTTGAGTTGGGTGTTGGATAAGCCCAGCCCCTTGTGCAAGAAGTTGTGCATGTTCCCGTACTTGGCATCGATGGCCTTGTACATGGTGTTCAAGTAGGCCATTTGGACGCCGTTCATGGCTTCAAAGTTGCCTTTAACGGTTGCGGTAACGGGCTTGCCGCTAGCCTTCCAGCCGGCTAATTGCTTGGCCAGGCTAGCTTGGTTGTCTTTAGCTAAGTAGGTGTTGGACTTCAGATAATCCTTGGCAATGGCCTTCTTGTCGAAGTTCAGTGCGGAGAGAACGAAGACCGTCCCCATCCCGGCCCGGTCCTTACCGGCGGAACAGTGCCACAGAACGGCATTGTTCTTGGGGTTAGTCAGGAGTTGGTGGAATAAACTCTTGTAAGCCTTACGTCCTTGGGCCGTGGTGATGGCATCGTGGTAGGACTTTTCCATCATCTTGACCCCGGCGTTTTTCTTAGAGAAGTCCGGGAAGGCGGCGAAGTTCTTGAAGACGTTGGCTTTGACTAACTTGACGCCCTTCATGGCAACATCTGGACTACTCTTTTGTTCGGCGAGGGTCCGCAAGTCGACGTCAGTTGCGACGTGGTAGGTCTTGGTCAACTTTTGTTGATCGGATTTCGTCAGTTTGGATAAACTGTTGGAGCGAATTAAACGGTGCGCCTTAATCTTTTGACCCTTTTGGTTAACGTAACCGCCGAGATCCCGGGCGTTAGACGCTCCTTGTAACTTGATGTGCTTGGACGTGGATGCCGTCTTTTTAGCCTTAGTGGCCTTGGCGTGCTTCCCGGTCTTGGCCTTAGTGGTCTTGGTGGTGGTCGCGTGGTGCGTAGCGGCCTCCACGTTCATTAAAGGTTGTTGCCAACCCAAAGCAGTGGTGACCAGCAGGGCGGATAGTAAGGTACTGACACGTTTATTCATAAACTTGACTCCTCCTCTTATTTGGATACAGTGCTAGGATAGCAAGTCTATGTAATGAGATGATGTGGATTGTGTAAAGATAAGGGGCAACTCAACCAATTTGCTAAAAATATGTTAATAAAAGGGCCGCGAACGGCAAGGTTTGCGGCCCCGAAAAGTTTAACGGAATTGTGCTTTAGGCGTTGCCAGGTAAGTCTTTTGTAGCTGAGTCAGGTCGTGCGTGGTCAGGCCCAGACCCTTGTGCAGGTAGTTGGTCACGTTGCCGTATTTGGTGTTGATGGCCTTGAAGCTGCTGTTCAGGTAAGAGGATTGGACGCCGAGAACGGCCGTGAGCGACGCCAAGGTTGCTTCATGGGCCCCAGAGGCGGTGGCTTGCGCTAAAATCTGCTGGTTACTTGGTGCTAAGTAACGGTTCGAAAGCAGGTAGTCGTTCATGATGGTGGCCCGGTCGACCTTCAGCGCGGAGAGGATCAGCGCCGTAGCGACCCCGGTCCGGTCCTTCCCCGCGGAGCAGTGGTAGAGGACGGCTTGGGACTTCGGCGTCTTCAGTAAGGTCTTAAAGAGTTGGCGGTAAGCCTTCTTGCCGTCCTTGCTCAACACGAAGTTCCGGTAAGCCGTTTCCATGTTTTTAACGCCGTCACCCTGCATGAAATCGGTGGTGTTCATGTGGGGGACGACCGGATTGAACTGGTAGGTCACGCCCTTGATTTTGGCATCGGGTTGCTGTGCGGCTTCTTCGGCCGACCGCAGATCAACGTCCGTCTTCACGTGGTAGGTCTTGACCAGCTTCTGTCCGTCTTCCGCCGTAAGTTTGGCCAGTGAGGCCGAGCGTAAGAGTTTGTGGGCGCGCACGTGCTTGCCGTCGCGGTTGACGTAGCCGCCTAGGTCCCGCACGTTTGCGGCCCCGCTTAACTTGATTTGCCGGCCGGTCGTGGCGGGTTGCACCGCTTCGGCGTGGGCGTTGGCCAACGGTTGGACCAGTCCCAGGCTGGTCGTGGTTAGGACTAAGGTGAGCAGTGTCCGAATCGGTTTTTTCATGAAAATTCCTCCTCATAGGTTGTGAGTCTTGGTTGAGCATAACAACCCTATGTAAAGAAATGGTGTTGATTCTGTAAAAGGTGTCGCGGCGGGGCTATTCAACCAGTTTCCGTTAATTGACCGACGTAAGATGCGTTCTAACTGGGGCGTTAAGAAGATAGGTTACGGTATGCGTGATTAATTTATTCTATAAATAATTTGTAAACTAGTGACGTTTTACGCGTTCCGTGGTACTCTAGTGAAACTTATGAAAAAAGGAGCGCCGAATCGTGAAATTAAAAACCGTTGATAATTTAGTCTTCGTGGGGATGTTGTTGATCCTCGTCTATCAGTATGCCCTGTTGTACCTAAGCGTAATCAACGGCTCGTGGCTCAACTTCCTGATTGTGGCGGGGGCCTTTGGGCTCGGACTTCTCCTGGGGCGGACCACTTATATCATCTTGGGTGGGGTGCTGTCGTTTGTCAGCATGAGTGCCGGTGGGTTGATGCTGTTGATGCCCTACACCCGGGAGATGTACTTCTGGTCGGCCATCGCGTTAGTGACCATCACGCCACTGACCACGTATCTGATGTATCTCCTAGATCACCAGTTGCTGAAGCGTAAGGCCTTAGCCGCCCAACTCGCCAAGTTGCAGCAGGAAAAGCCGGATTATGAGGTCATCACCGGCGCGCTCAACGAACGGGCGTTACGCCAGGACGTGCAGCAGGAGCTGAAACTGGTCTTTTATCACGAACAGGACTACCGGTTCACCCTGACCATGGTGAAAATCGATTTCCTCGAAAGCTTAGTGAACTTTCTGGGCCACGCGCGGTTCAACGAGTTGTTGCGGGTCACGGCCCGGCACCTCGAGGGGATGCTCTTTACGGTCGACCACCTCTACTACATTGGCTTGGGCAAGTTCGTGATTCTGTCCCCCATGCTGGGGACGGAGACGGCCCCCATCATGAAAACCAAACTCAAAACGAACATCGACGACATTGCCGAAACGTTCGGCTTGGCGCGTCACGCGTTGGTCCTGCGCATCGGGCAGGTCTCCTATTCGACCCAAGACACCGTGACCAACCGGAGCGTCGACGACACGTTGGCCCAATTGGAACGGAGTGCGGAGACGGATATCGTGAAGGAATATCTCTAGGAGGAACGGAATGGGAAACTTTGCTTGGCTACTCCCCGTGAGTTTAACGGTCACCATTTTATTTGGTGTAGTGGTCAGTGGACTAGCAGTTTGCTGGTGGCTGATTTTTAAACGAACGGTGCGGCACTTCAACACGAAAGGAAAATAGCGTGCTCGATTATTTATACGTGATTGCCATTATAACAATCTGGTTATCCCTGGTGATGACCGTGGTGACCCTGATTGGCGGGGTCGTTTTCATTTTTAAACACCTCGAACACACGGACGTGGCCCATCTGCCGGCGCTGGACCGGTATCCCATGGTGACGCTGGTGGTGCCCGCCCACAACGAAGAACTGGTGATTCAGGAGACGGTCCGGGCCATTTTAAACCTGAACTATCCGGTCGACCGGTTCGAATTACTGGTCTACGCCGACAATTGTCAGGATCACACGGCCGCGGCGGTCCGGACGCTGATCCAGCGGCCCGAGTTTGCCGACCGTCAGGTGACCGTGATCGACCGGACCGGGAGTGGGGGCAAGGCCGGGGTGCTCAACGATGCGTTAAAGATTGCGCAGGGCGAATACCTAGGCGTGTACGATGCGGATGCGGCACCGGAAACCAACGCGCTGTACTTCTTGATTCAAAAGGTCCTCGAAGACCCTGAACGGTACGCGGCAGCCTTTGGACGGAACAAGACCCGAAACTACCAACAAAACTTCTTGACCCGGTGTATCAACCTCGAAATCGTCAATACCCAGCGGATTCAACACACGGGGTTGTGGCAACTCTTTAAGATTGGCCGGATTCCCGGGACCAATTTCATTATTAACAAACAGATCGTTCAAAGCATCGGTGGCTGGAACGACGGGGCGTTGACCGAAGACACGGCCATTTCGTTTAGCCTGATGCGGGCGGGCAAACTGATTGCCTTGGCGCACCGGGCCGAGGCCTTTCAGCAGGAACCCGAGACCCTGTTTGCCTACTATAACCAGCGTAAACGTTGGGCGCGGGGTAACTACGAGGTCATCATGGACAACGTTAAGCACTTGTTCGACCGGACCCCCTGGCGAATCAAACTGGAAGTCTTTTACTACGTCTGTACCTTTTTCTGGTTCAACGCCGCCATCGTGGTTTCGAATACGATTTTTCTGCTCAACGTCCTGCTGGCGACCGCGCAATTGGCGTTTCCCGGCGTGCACCAGTTAGTCACGCTCGGGGGGCCGCTCGCCACTCTGTTTCTGATTAACTGGGTGTTGATGTTCTACCTCTATCTAGTTCAGATGAACATCGCGTTGGCCAGCGATTACGGGCAGGCCACGGTCACGAATTTTCTGTACACGTTAGCGTCGTACTTTACTTACGCGCAATTGTTTATCGTGGTGTCGGTGGCCGCGATGGCCGACATGACCCGCGATAAGGTGACCGGCCAGCGGCACACCCACTGGTATAAGACGCAACGATTTTAGGAGGCGCGGTAGTGAGACGACATAAATATCAATGGCTGATTGGGGCCCTGATTATCCTGGTGGCCTTCGCGGTGGGGGCGGCGATCTATAAGACGCAACGGCCCCAAACCACGACCACGGTCAGCCCCACGACGATTAAGACCCATTATCAGACCTGGCAGCGGACCTACCTTAAGGGAACCAGGACTCAACGTTACGTTCAAACCACGAGTACCGGCACGGTGCAGACCCTATCGGAAGCGCAGGGGTACGGCATGCTGATCACGGTGTTGGCGGCTAAGCAGGGGTTCGCCAACCAAAAGACGTTCGACCAACTGACACGCTACTATCTCGCCCACCGAATCAGCCGTACCAATCCACTGATGGCGTGGCGCCAGACCCAACGGGGGGGACAAATGGTCAGTACCGCGGCCGAAAAGACCAGTGCGACCGACGGGGATTTGGATATCGCCTACGCATTGATTCTGGCCGACGAACACTGGCATAGTCACGGCGACCTGAATTACGGTCAGTTGGCCAAGCAATTGATTCGGGCCATCAAACGACAGGAGATCAACGCGGTGACCCAACTACCCAAAGTAGGGAACTGGGCGACGGCGGCCAAGACCAGAAACCTGGTGCGACCGTCGGATCTGATCACGGCGTATTTCCGGAAGTTCGCGAGCTACACCGGCGACGGCAGTTGGACGCGGGTCGCCCAGCATAGTCAAACCACGTTGCAGGCGTTGAGTCGCCAGCACGCCACGGGCCTCATGGCCGATTTTGTGACGGTCAGCGGACCGTCTCGGCGCTTAGGGACGGTGCGGGCCCAGCAGGTGGCTTCCGTGCACGATGACCAATACGGGTTTAACGCGTGTCGCATCCCCTGGCGAGTGGCGTACGATTATCAGCTTTCGCAAAGCCAGATCAGCCGGCAGGTCGTCCAAAAAATGTTGCGCTTTTTTGCCAAGCAATCCCAGATCAAGGCGGGGTATACCTTAACGGGAAAACCGACCGAAAAGTACGCCAATCAGGCCTTTAGTGCCCCGGTCGCCTATGCCGCTCAGGTGGTAGGTGATCAGGCCCTAAGCCGCCAGGCCACTAAGACGTTGACCACGACGTTACCCGCTAAGGATTATTACCCGGCGACGCTGCAAACGTTGATGTTGTTGCAGAGTGGGAGCTTGGAAAAATAGAAATTTTGACAGTGGTCTACCCGTTGAGGTGGGCCACTTTTATTTATGGTGAAAGATAAGCAACTTGGGCTTACAGTCAGTCAAAAAAGCGCTATCATGAGTGGTGATAAGACGAATTTCGTGAAGGAGTGACGATGGATGACTCGTGTTTTAGTAACTGCCCCAATTCCCCAAGTTGCCTTGACTATCTTGAAGGCGGCTAACTTAGAAATTGAAACTTATGATGGTCCTGGATTGATTACTAAATCAGAACTGATCGACCGAATTAAGGGGCAAGATTACTTGATTACCCCTTTGTCAACGCAAGTGGATCGTGATGTGATTGATGCAGATCCCCAACTGAAATTAATTGCGAATTACGGGGCCGGCTTTAACAATATTGATACGACTTATGCGCGAACGAAGGGAATTCCAGTCACCAACACGCCGGGAGTGTCGACTACCTCGACGGCCGAAGTCACGACCGGACTGATCATCACGCTAGCGCATCGCATGGTTGAAGGTGACCGGCTCATGCATACGACCGGGTTTGACGGGTGGGCCCCGTTGTTCTTCTTGGGTCACGAACTAGCCGGTAAGACACTGGGAATCGTAGGAATGGGAAGCATTGGTCAGGCAGTGGCTCAACGCATGCACGCGTTTGACATGCCAATCGTCTATAGCCAGCGTCACCAACTCGATGCCGCAGTTGAGCAACGCTTAGGCGCACGCTTTGTGTCGCTAGACGACTTGGTAGCACAAAGTGACGTGGTAACGTTACATTGTCCGTTAACCCCTGAAACGCACCATCTCTTAGGTGCCGCACAATTTCAGCAAATGAAATCGTCGGCCTACCTCATCAACGCTGCACGAGGTCCTATCATTGACGAAGCCGCCTTGTTGACGGCGTTGCAGCAGCACCGATTGGCGGGAGCGGCACTAGATGTCTATGAAGCCGAACCTCACGTGGCTGATGGGTTTAAACAACTCGATAACGTGATTTTGACCCCCCACGTGGGAAACGCGACTGTGGAAGCACGGGATGCCATGGCGACTATCGTGGCAGAAAATGTCGTCCGGGTCAATCAGCACCAAGACCCGAAATTCATCATTAATTAAGATCAAAAAAACGACCACCAGAAATGAAAAATTTCTGATGGCCGTTTTAATTTAGTTCAACAATTCATGTTCAATTTGCAAGTCGCTTTGCGGAATATTCTTCGACGCCACGAGGGGTGACACCGGACCGATGCTAAGCAGGGTCAGGTGGTGCATGGCCCGGGAGGCAATCGTGTACAGGGTGCCGGTGAATTGCTGGTCGGGGTAATTTTGCGCCGAGACGTTGTAGGCAATCACACTGTCAAACTCCAGTCCTTTAGCCAGATAGATGGGGAGGACTACCACGCCCTTAGGCAATGAGCGGTCGGTATCGGTCAACCGGGTCAGGTCGATGGTGGCGTGGAGTTCCTGGTACACGTATTTGGCTTCGGCGGTGTTCTTGGTCAGAATCGCCACGGTGCCGCTGGTGGCCAGCTCCGTTTGCACCTCGTGGGCCAGGGCCTTAAACGCCGCGGCATCGTCGTAGCGAATCACGACCTTGGGCAGGTCGCCCGGGCGGTTGAAGGCTTCAATCTGGTCGCCGTCGGGCAGTAGCGCCTTGGCAAAGGTGGTGATGGGTAACGTCGAACGGTACGACCGGCGTAAGGTGATCAGTCGCGCGTGCTTGGCGTGTAAGGCCGTCCCCAACTTTTTGAGAATGGATTCGGGCGATTCGACGGCCTTGAACAGGGCCTGTTCGCTATCGCCCAAGAGCGTGAGTTTGGCGCGCGGGAAGGCGTGTTGCAGGTAAATTAACTGAGCAATCGAATAATCCTGCATTTCGTCGACGAATAAGTGCTGCATCTGGTGATTCATCCCGCCACCGATCAGCAGGTCACGCAGGTAGAGCAGTGGAGCGGCGTCGGTCAGCGCCAACCGGTGAAATTCGATGTCGTGTTGGTAACGGTCGATGACGCGTTGCCATTGGTCGGTCGCCACGTCCGCCGGTAAGGGACACTGCTTCAAAAAGGCGGTGTACTGGCTGTAAACGTCTAGGAAGTAGCCGTTATAAATGGCGTCGTCGACCTGGCGTAACCGCCGACGGACGATTTGCCGGGCGATAAAGTCAATCTCGTCGTCGAGTTGTTCAAATTGTCCCAGGTGCTTGGCGCCCAAGAGGTTGTGGTAGTCTTCGTCGCTGAGTTGGTCGATGGTGTCGCGAACCCAGTCGGCCTTGGCTTCCGCGGCAATCTGCTTACGGAGACGTTTTTCGAGGACGTTCTTGGTCTTTAAGAAGCGTTCCGCTGCCGGTAAGGCCGCTGGAAATTGGCGGTAGATGTCGCGAATCTCTTGGTGGTCAAAGAAGACCCGACCGTTGAAGCGGATGTCGGTGAATTGCAGGTCGTCGGCCGGGCACCGTTTCGCGTAATCGGCCACCGCGTCCATCATCGCGGCACTTTCCTGGAAATTTCGCAGCGCCAAGTGGACCGGGTGTTGCTGGTCACTTTCGTAACGCTCAAATTGCGTTTGGACCTTGAGTCCCTGGAACCGCTGGGTCAGAAATTCGGCCAGGGTGACCTGGCGCATGTTGCGTTCCCCCAGGCTGGGGAGCACGTCGCTGATGTAGTGACTGAACAGACGGTTGGGCGAGAACAGCACGATTTGATCGGCCTCGAGGTCGCGGCGACTGTGGTAGAGCAGAAAGGCAATCCGCTGTAAGATGGCGGAAGTTTTGCCGGAACCGGCGACGCCTTGCACTACCAGCAGGTCGCTGTGAACGTCGCGGATGATGTCGTTTTGTTCGCGTTGAATGGTGGCAACGATGTTTTGCATGGTGGCGTCGTTTTGTTCGCCCAGGACGTGTTGGAGCATCTCGTCACCCACGGTTTCGTTGGTGTCGAACATGCTTTGGATTTGGCTGTCTTGAATCAGAAATTGACGTTTCTTGAGTAGGTCGGTCTGTTGGGGCCCGGCCGGGGTGTCGTAGGCCACCTGCCCCAGGACCCCGTTATAGTAGATACTGGAAATCGGGGCGCGCCAGTCGTAGACCAGGAAGTTTTCGTCATCGTCAACGAACGACGCGGTCCCGATGTAGAGTGATTCGGGCGTCGTTTCGTCGGGATCTTGGATGTCGATGCGGCCAAAGTAGGGCGACTTTTTTAGTTCTTGAAAGGTGGTCAATTGGTCTTTAATGATGTTTTGGTTTTCGGTCAGGCGGGAGACCAGGGCCCGTTGCTGTTGGAGTTCGGCACTGGTTTCGATACGGTCATCGACTTCAAACCAGTTGACCGAGGTGTTTTCGGTATAGTTCTTTAAGACGTTGCGCAACTCTTTGTGGGCGTCGTTATACTCGCTCGTGGTGCGGTCGATACGGGTTCCGATTTGTTGAACCACGTCGTCCACGCGGTGTTGCTCGTGTGCTTGTTCGCTGGTGGTCAAGATGACCGCCTCCTTCGTTAGAATTGGCTAAATTGCTTAACAAGTTTAGTCACATTTCGGGGCGCTGTCAATCAAAGACCGTTGGTGAAATTGCGGGGACTTTAAGGGATTAGCTTGGCGGACTAAGTGCTTCCGGCCCCGTTCCAGCCAGTTGGGGTGAGGCCGGAAGACGCCAGTTTAGTCTAGTAAAATTCACCCAGCCGATTTCCACCGGGATTTCAGTTTACTTTCGCGCCCAAATCCACTAAACTGTAGGCATGAGTTTCGATGGAGTAGACTAATCTCAGAGAGGCGCCGACCTGCTGCAACGGCGTCACGGTCGAAGTGGGTCGAGACGGTTTAAAAACGACGATGAACTCGCGGTGGCCCCGTTAACGGCTGAAAGTGGTGACTCTAAGTGGTCACAAGTTAGGTGGTACCGCGCATGAGCGTCCTATTGACAGTCGTCAATGGGGCGCTTTTTAATAGAAAGGAAGATTTTTATGACAAACAAACACGTGATTTTAACGGGCGATCGCCCCACTGGTAAGCTTCATATCGGTCATTACGTTGGCTCGCTGAAAAACCGGGTGATGCTCCAAAATACCGGCGACTACGACACCTTCATCATGATTGCCGACACCCAAGCACTGACCGATAACGCGCGTGATCCCGAAAAGATTCGCCACAGCTTACTCCAAGTAGCGTTAGACTACCTGGCCGTGGGCATTGACCCCGCTAAGTCGACGATTCTGGTCCAATCCCAGATTCCGGCGTTAAGCGAACTGACCATGACCTACCTGAACCTGGTCACAGTTTCACGCCTGAACCGCAACCCGACCGTCAAGACCGAAATCAAGCAAAAGGCCTTTGGCGAAAGTGTCCCCGCCGGCTTCTTCATCTACCCGGTCAGCCAAGCAGCCGATATTACCGCGTTTAAGGCCGACACGGTGCCCGTGGGTGACGACCAGGAACCCATGCTGGAACAGACCCGCGAAATCGTGCGGAGCTTTAACAACATCTACGGTCAAGAGATCCTGGTGGAACCCGAAGGCTACTTCCCAGCCAAGGGCCTCGGGCGGATCCCCGGCTTAGACGGCAACGCCAAGATGAGTAAGTCGCTGAACAACGCCATTTACCTAGGCGACGATGCCGACACGATTCAAAAGAAGGTCATGTCGATGTACACCGACCCCGAACACGTCCACGTGGAAGATCCCGGTCACGTCGAAGGCAACACGGTCTTCACCTACCTGGATATTTTTGCCGATGATCAGGCCAAAGTCGCCGATTTGAAGGCGCAATACCAGCACGGTGGCTTGGGTGATGTTAAAATTAAACGGTACTTAAACGACGTGCTGCAAGCCGAATTGAAACCCATTCGGGAACGGCGCGAACACTTTGCGGCCGACCCAGCCGGCGTTTACGACATCCTGAAACAAGGTAGCGAAAAGGCCAACCAAGTGGCGGCCCAAACGCTCCGTGAAGTTCGGCACGCCGTTGGGATCGACTACTTCGGTTAAAAAAACGGGGGACTGACCATGCAGAATTTAGCGATTGTGGATTTAGGGTCGAATTCGGTGCGCCTAGCGGTCAACGAATTACGCGACGACGGCACTTACCGGGAAGTCAACCGGGTCAAGGTCGATAGCCGCCTGTCCGAAGGGATGGGGCCGGAAAAGATTTTACAGCCCAAAGCGATGGCGCGGACGATTTCGGCGCTGCGGTCGTTTCGGCCGTATTACGAACACCTGCCGAACCTGATCGTGCGGGGCATCGCTACAGCGGCCGTGCGGCAGGCCCGCAACCGCGCTGATTTTCTGTCGCAGGTCAAGGCCGCCACGCACATCGACTTGGAGGTCCTTTCCGGCGACCAGGAGGCCTATTACGACTACCTGGGGGCGGTCAACCGCCTCAAGGTCAAGGACTGCCTGTTGCTCGACACCGGGGGGGCCAGTTGCGAACTGGTCCACGTGAAGGACGGGCGCGACGCTAACCTGATCAGCGTGCCGTTCGGGGCGGTCAACCTCTCCGAACAATTTCGCTTAGACGACCGGGTCACGGCCGTCGACCTCTTTTCCGCGCAGGTCTTCTTACGCGAACGGTTACGGGATATCTGGTGGTTAAACGACGCCAAACACCTTCCGCTGGTCCTGCTAGGCGGGGCGAACCGGACGCTAGCGCGGATGAACCGCCAACAACAGAAAATTCTGCACGTCGAAAACATTCACGGCTACCGTCTGACCACCGACCAGGTGATGCGGACCTTCGAACGCCTGATTCGGGTCCCGCTCAAGGAACGAAAACGCATTTCTGGTCTCGAACCGGAACGGGCCGACATTATTTTAGGCGGGATGTTACCCCTGGTCACGCTCCTGCAAATGTTGGATTCCGATCGCGTGGTCTTTTCCGAAAGTGGCGTGCGCGAAGGCATCATTTCCGAGTACCTCAGCCAACGTTAGGAGGTTCGACATGACCGTTCCCTTTTACCGCCTGCCTTACGGGCAACGCCGCGACCGCTTGGCGCAAGCCAGTCACTTAACCCTGGCCCAACTCGCGACGGTGGCTCAGAAACGGCAAGCGACCGACGAAGAACTGATTGAAAACTACCTGACCACCTACGGCTTACCGGAAGGCGTGGCGGTCAACCTGCACGTCGACGGCCAGACCGTGGCGGTCCCGATGGTCACCGAGGAACCCTCGGTGATCGCGGCGGCCAGTAACGGTGGCCGGATGCTCGATGATGGCCAACAGGGCATGACGACGCAGGTGACCCAGCGCGAACTGATGGGCCAGATTGTGTGCCAGAAGGTGGCCGACCCGGCCGAACTGCAGGCCTGGATTCTCGACCACCAAGCCGACCTGCTAGCGGTGGCCGATGCGGCCCACCCCTCGTTGACCACTCACGGGGGTGGGGCGCGGTCCATTCGGGTGCGGTTATTGCCCCCCGATTGGGTCTCGCTGGATCTCTTTATCGACGTGGGGGAGGCCATGGGGGCCAACCTGGTCAACACCATGGCCGAGGCGGTGGCCCACTATGTCCGGTCCCACCACGAGACGGATATCTTGATGAGTATCCTGAGTAACTACGCCACGCACAGTCTAGCGACGGCCCGGTGTGCGATTCCGGTCGCTAACGTTAAGACTAAGACGTTGGATGGGTTGACCGTGGCGCAACGGCTCTGTGCCGCCAGCGATTTCGCCCAGGTCGATCCCTACCGCGCCGCCACGCACAACAAGGGCATCATGAACGGGATTGACGCCGTGGTGCTCGCGATGGGTAACGATTGGCGCGCCGTGGAGAGCGGGGCGCACGCCTACGCTAGCCGCGACGGCCATTACCGGGGATTAAGCCGGTGGTGGCTCGATGGCGACGTCCTGCACGGTGAGTTGATCCTCCCGTTAGCCCTGGGCTTTGTGGGGGGCGCCACGCGGGTCTTCCCGTTAGTGGCCATCAACCAACAATTGGCCCACGTGACCGATGCACGCCACTTGATGCGCCTGACCGCGGCCGTGGGCTTGGCCCAAAATCTGGCCGCCTTGCGGGCGTTAGTCACGGACGGCATTCAACAGGGGCACATGCACTTACAACTCAAATCCTTAGCACTTTCGGTGGGGGCCACTCCTGCCGAGGTGCCGGCGGTGGTCCAACGCTTAACGGCCACTCAGCCCACCACCGCTCAAGCCCGGGCCGCCTTACGGGCGGTACGGGCAGCAAATTCACAGAAAACGGGTGATTAATTTAATTATGGAAGCAAAAGACGTTCAAATTTCGCCAGAGGTTCAAGATTTAATCAATAAAGTTAACGACATCTACCCCGGCAAGGTGGAAGTGCAATTTATCGGCCAGTTGCAGGCTGGTTACGTCCGTCACGACCAGGCCCAACAGGTCCAAGACGGCAAGAATATTTTGATTCAGGTGGCGGACTTGACGGCGCCCAACTACACGGCGTCCCACGAACTGCTCCACCTGTTGATGATTCTTTCCGGCTTCCCGCAGGTCTTCTTCTCGTTGACCACGGGCAACGACCAGCTCGACGAACAACTGATGATCATGGGGACCGAACTCTACGACATTGTCAGTCACGTGGTGGTGGTCAGTGAACAACGGAAGCACGGCCTGATCACGCCGGAAATCGAGGACCTGTACCTCAAGGGGGTCCAAGCCACCATCAAGCCGGAACCTAACCCGGTCGACGACGAAATGACGTTGCGGACTTTGACGTTGTTAGACGCGTTGGTTTTCTTCGGCGACGGCCACGCTGACATCTTGAAACAATTCGAGCAGGACTACCCCATCAGCCTGGCGGCGGCCCAGAAGTTGTACGCGTTGATCATGGCCAAGCCGGTCACGTCACCGTTTACCTTCCGGCGCAACGTGGTCAAGTTGTTCAAGGCCTTCGACGAACAGTTGGAAGCCTGGCACTTACCGGCCCTGCACAACACCGAGTTCACCACGCTGACCAGTGTGGTTTCCAAGCGGCAGTTGAGCCTACAGGTACGGCAGATGTTTGAACTCTACCACTCCGACATGCACGACAAGACTACGCAACGCCGGGCGTACGTCGGCTTTAACCGGGCGGACAACCAAAACGCCTTCGTCTTGTCGGCCCCGAAACCCAGCGAAGACACGCCGGATTACTACACCAAGATCTACGACATGACCGTCGAAGACTTATTTAAATTATTGAAGATGCCGTATATTTTACGGTAACGGTTTTTGAGTAAGGGGGATGTAATCGATGGAAGCACGCTTACAGAAGTTATTTGATGACGCGACCCACATCGTCTTCTTGACGGGAGCGGGGGTGTCGACCCCATCGGGAATTCCGGATTACCGGTCGAAAAACGGGTTGTACACCGGCCACCGCAACGCGGAGTATTATCTGAGTCACGAGTGTCTGGCGAAGGAACCTGAGACCTTTTACGACTACGTCAAACAAAATTTGTATTATCCCAAAGCCCAACCCAACGTGATTCACCAGAAGCAGGCCGCGCTGACGCAGCAGAACCGCGCAACGGTGATCACCCAGAATATCGATAACTTGTACCGTGAGGCGGGCTGTCAACACTTAGTGGAATTTCACGGGAACCTGTACAACGTTTATTGTCAGGTCTGTGGCGCTAAGGTCGATTGGCACGACTACCTCAAGGACCCCCACCACGACGTTGACGGCGGTTGGCTGCGGCCGAACGTGGTCTTATACGACGAGGGCCTCAACACGTTAAACGTGCAACGGGCCGTGGCCGCCATGGGGGCCGCCGACCTGGTGGTCATCGTGGGGACCTCCATGCGGGTTTACCCGTTCGCCGGACTATTGGATTACCGCAACGCCCAGGCGCCCGTCGTGGTGATCAACCAAGAAAAATTGGAACTGGGGATGCCCATCGACATGGTTCAGGCCGATGCGACCCAGTTCTTCACCGAGCTTCAGGTTTGAAGGTGAGTCGATGAGTCGCGCAGAAATCATGACCCAACTTCGCCGGTTGGTCCAGCGGTTACGTTGGTTGAGCGTCCTCCAACTCGTCCCGGACACGTTGGTGATTTACGGCATCTTACAACTGGGCTTTAGCCAGGGTGTGGTTTCCCTATTTAACGTGGGGTTCACGCGCCAGAAGGCGGGCCTGGTGGTCATCTTGTTTATCCTGATCGATTTATGCGTGACGGGCATTCGTTACAACGACCGAATGGCGGGCCACCGCTTGATTGGGCAGCTCAAGGGGCATCTGGACGAGTCGGAGTCCGCACTGATCAAGCAGTTTGAGAAATTCAAGTAAGTCAGGGATAGCGTAAGGAGGGGCAACCATGATTAGTATCGGTTTAACGACCTGGACGGAGCATCCCGCCTTGATTGGCGGCGAGCAGCGGCCGGTGACCCTCACCGAGTATGCGGGGCACCTGCCACTGGTCGAATTGGACACCCCGTTTTACGGGATTCCCCGGACCAGCACGGTGGCGAATTGGCAGGCCAGCGTGCCGGACGGCTTTCAGTTTATTTTGAAGGCCAACCAAGTCATGACCACCCACGGCCAACGCCAGCACCCGGTGACCGCCGAAGAGGTGCAGGCGACCTTTACGCACTACCGCGAAATGGTGGCGCCGTTGGTGGCTCAGCAGAAATTACAAACGATTCTGTTACAGTTTCCACCGTACTTTAACCGCACCACGGCCAACATCGAATATCTGCGGCAGGTCCGGTTAGCCATGGGTGACTTACCGCTGGCCGTGGAGTTTCGCAGTCCCAGCTGGTTCGCCACGCCGGGACTGACGACCGACGTGATGGCGTATCTGACCTCGCTCAAGTTGACCAACGTGGTGACCGACGAACCCCATAATTTAAACGATGGGATTCCGTTAGTCGCCACGGTGACCACCCCGCAACTGGCGGTGGTCCGGTTGCACGGCCGTAACGCGCAAGGCTGGTTCAATCAGGGCGCTAACTGGCGCAAGACCCGAACGCTGTACAAGTACAGTGAAGCCGAGCTCCAGTCGATTGCGACACTGGTGCGGCAGTTGGCCGCGCAGGCGCAAAACGTCAGCGTGATCTTCAACAACAACTCCGGGCGCGATGCCGCCCCGAACGCCTTACGGTTAAAGGAGATTTTACAGTTGCACTGGACCAATTTGGCCCCGCAGCAATTGGACCTCTTTTAAATCAGCGGCAGTCAAGAAATCCCCGGCCACAGCTATGGCTTGACCGGGGATTATGCTATACTAAATGAGAATTTAAGCGAAATCTAACCCGAACTTTTACGGAAATAGTTTGCAGCAAAGGAAGGCTTTATTTTATGGCAGAAACCAAACCCACTTTTTACATCACCACGCCGATTTACTACCCGTCCGGCCGGCTTCACATCGGGAACTCGTACACCACGATTGCCTGTGACACGGTCGCTCGTTACAAGCGCAGCGACGGTTACGACGTCTTTTTCCTGACCGGGACCGACGAACACGGGTTGAAGATCGAAGACAAGGCCCAATCACAGGGCAAGACGCCGCAAGAATACGTCGATGGCATGGCTGCTCAAATCAAACAGCTCTGGAAAACGTTGGAAATCTCTAACGATAAGTTTATCCGGACCACCGACGCCGAACACGTGGCCGCCGTACAGGAAATTTTCGAACGCCTGTTAAAGCAGGGCGATATTTACCTGGGCGAATACGAAGGCTGGTATTCCGAAGACGACGAAGAATACTTTACCGAAACCCAATTGGCCGAAGTCTACCACGACGATAACGGCAAGGTGATCGGCGGGAAGGCGCCGTCCGGTCACGAAGTTTCACTGGTGAAGGAACAGTCTTACTTCTTCAAGATGAGCAAGTACGCCGACTGGTTATTAGATTTCTACCACCAGAACCCGCACTTCATCCAACCGGAATCGCGGATGACCGAAATGGTCAACAACTTCATCAAGCCGGGCCTGGAAGACTTGGCCGTGTCCCGGACCACCTTTAGCTGGGGTGTTCCGGTCAAGAGTAACCCCAAGCACGTGGTCTACGTGTGGATCGACGCGTTGCTCAACTATATCACCGCGTTAGGCTACACTAGTGACGACGAAAGCCTGTTCAAGAAATTCTGGCCGGCCGACGTGCAAATGGTGGGTAAGGAAATCGTCCGGTTCCATTCGATTTACTGGCCAATCGTCCTGCACGCCTTAGGCATCAAGCCACCCAAGGAACTCTTCGCTCACGGCTGGTTACTAATGAAGGACAGCAAGATGAGTAAGTCCACCGGGAACGTCATCTACCCCGAAACGCTGGTGGACCGTTACGGCCTCGACGCCGTGCGGTATTACCTGATGCGCGCGATGCCTTACGGAAACGACGGGAACTTTACGCCCGAAGACTTCGTGAACCGGCTGAACTACGACTTGGCTAACGACCTGGGGAACCTGTTGAACCGGACCGTGGCCATGATCAACAAGTACGAAGACGGCAAGCTACCAACCTTCAAGGCCGGCATCACCGATTTTGACGCGGACTTAGAACAAACGGCCGCCGACGTCATCAAGACTTACCACGAATTGATGGACCAGATGCACTTCGCCGACGCACTAGCCGAAATCTGGAAGTTAGTGGCCCGGACCAACAAGTACATCGACGAGACGGAACCGTGGAAACTTGCCAAGGATGACGCCGCAGCCGACCAATTGGCCGCCGTCATGGCGCACCTGGCCGCTAGTCTGCGGGTCATCGCCACGTTGATCAGTCCGGTCATGACTCACGCCCCGAAGGAAATCTTTGCGCAACTGGGCTTAGACCCGGCAACCTTAGCCTTAGAAGGTTTGCACCTGGCCGACTTACCGGTTGGCAAGCAGGTCGTGGCTAAGGGAACGCCAATCTTCCCGCGGTTAGACACCGAAGAGGAAGTTAACTTTATTCAGGGCCAGATGACTAAGTCGGAAAAGACTAAGGGACGGGCCGCGATGGCCGCCAAGGCGCAAAAGCAGGAACAGGCAAGCGGTGGGGACACCGAGCTGACCCTGAACAAGCCGGAAATCCGGTTCGATAAGTTCGAAAAGATCGAGCTACGGGTCGCGGAAATCAAGGCGGTCGACCACGTTGAAGGGGCCGACAAGCTCCTGAGGTTCCAACTAGATGCGGGCGACCAAGGCTTACGGCAGATCCTGTCCGGCATCGCGCAATGGTATCCAGAACCACAATCGTTAGTGGGCAAGAAGGTCATCATCGTGGCCAACTTGAAACCCCGGAAGATGCGGGGCCAGATCAGTCAGGGCATGTTGTTGTCGGCCGAACACGACGGCAAGGTGCAACTGGCAATCGTGCCACAAAACCTGGTCAACGGATCATCAGTCGAATAACGTCAAGCACAACGCGGGCGGCGAATCGAAAGACGCCGGCCCGCGTTTTTTGAGTGTTAGATAAGGTTGTCGCCCTCCGGCGCTCAGGGGCTGGAACGCCTGCGGGCACGACTTCGAACCTCGCAAGAGTCGCGAGTTTTGAAGATCGACCTTGTGGTAAGCCGACCAAGAACGTCGACTAACCACAATTTCGCTGGCTGAGCCCCTGCTCGCCTCCAGGCTGTACACTGGCAGATTAAATCGACAATTGATGTGATAGCGGCGGGGCTACCTTACTGGATTCCACTAGATTAATTAGTAGAGCAGTGACTGTCGCGACGACTATAATGTTTTTTGCTATGTGTTCATGTCATAACGTTTCCACGACTTTGGTAAGGCTATGCCAACGTTTCACGAACATTTCATGCAAAGGAGAGTATCCATGCAAATCTATGATTCACATACCCATTTAAACAGTGAAGAATTTATTACCGACGTGCCCAAGTATTTGCAGCGCGCCGCCGACTTGGGCGTCACCAAGATGACCATCGTGGGGTCCAACACCCAGCTGAATACCGACGCCATCAAGTTGGCGCACCAGTATCCCGAATTGGTGGCCGCGGTGGGGTGGCACCCCGAGGATTCCAAGAACTACACGCCGGCTAAGGAAGCCGAACTGGAAAGTCAGTTGGCCGACGACCGTGTGCGGGCATTGGGGGAAATCGGGTTGGACTACCACTGGGATACGTCCCCACAGGACACTCAACGAAAGGTCTTTGCCCGCCAAATCGCGATTGCCAAGGAGGTCGGCAAGCCCATCGTGGTCCACAACCGTGACGCCTTTGCCGACACCTACCGCATCATCAAAGAAGCCGGGATTCAAGACATTGGTGGGGTCATGCACAGCTTTAACGGCGATCCCGAATGGTTGAAGAAGTTCTTAGATCTGGGGATGCATATCTCCTATTCCGGGGTGGCAAGCTTCAAGAACGCCCACGAGGTCCACGATTCCGTGCGGGCGACGCCACTCGACGTGATGATGGTCGAGACCGATGCGCCGTACCTGACGCCGGAACCCCATCGTGGCGAACAGAACGAACCGGGCTTCACCCGCTACACGGTCGAAGCCATTGCCAAGGAACGCGACACCACGCCGGACGAGATTGCCGCGGCGACCTACCACAACGCAGAGGAGTTTTACCATATTGAAAAAGATTAAAGAAGTGCTGGTGGTTGAGGGTAAGGACGACACCAAGGCCATCAACCGCGCGGTCAACGCCGACACCATCGAAACCCGCGGGTCCGCGATCGACGAGGACACCCTGGCGTTGATCGAAAAATTGGCCGACCAGCGCGGCGTGATCATCTTCACCGACCCGGATTTTTCCGGGGAGAAGATTCGTAAGATCGTGGCCGAGGCCGTCCCCAACGCCAAGCACGCCTTCCTGCCCAAGAAGGAAGGCCGACCGGACAAGGCGGGCGGGTCGTTGGGCGTGGAACATGCCACGCCGGACGCGATTCGCGCGGCCCTCGACCACGTGTATACCGAGACTGATGCCGCCCCGGAACTGATCACCCACGCCGATTTGATGACGGCAGGCTTGATTGGGGGCGCGGGCGCCAAGCAACGCCGCGAGCAACTGGGGGAACTGTTGCAGATTGGGTACGTCAACGGCAAGCAGTTGGAGAAACGCTTGCGGATGTTTGGTATCCAACCGGCAACGTTCGCCCACGCCATCGCCCAACTGAACGCAGCATCGAAGGAGGAATTTCATGAATAACGACGTGCCAGAAATTGGCTCCCCGGCCCGGACCAAGGCCATCCTGAACCGTTACCGGTTAGTGGCCAAGAAGAGCCTGGGCCAAAACTTCTTGTCGGATTTGAACATTTTACGCAACATCGTCAGTGCGGCCGACGTGACCGACAACGATAACGTCATCGAAATTGGCCCCGGAATTGGGGCATTGACCGAACAACTCGCGCGGCGGGCACGGCGGGTCGTGGCTTTTGAAATCGACGAAAACCTGCTGCCAGTCCTCGACGAGACCCTGATGCCTTACGACAACGTCAAGATTATTAACCAGGACATTTTAAAGGCCAACCTGCCCGAGGTCATTCAAAACGAATTTGAACCGGGCCACCCGATTAAGTTAGTGGCCAACCTGCCGTACTACATCACCACGCCGATCCTGATGGGCGTGCTGAAGAGTAACGTGACCTTCGACCAAATCGTGGTCATGATGCAAGCCGAGGTGGCCGATCGGTTAGTCGCCGAGCCCGGGACCAAGGCTTACGGGTCGCTGTCCGTGGTCATGCAATACCGCGCCCACGTGGAAGTGGCCTTCAACGTGCCTCGGACCGCGTTCATTCCACAACCCAACGTGGATTCGGCCATCATTCGCCTGACCCCGCGGGCGGCCTTACCCGTGGAACCCTATAGCGACCAAGCGCTGTACGGGTTCGTGAAGGGCTGCTTTGCCCACCGGCGCAAGTCGCTGTGGAACAACCTGCAGGGGATTTTTGGTAAACAACCCGAGGTGCGCGAACGGATCGAAGCCGTCCTGGATAAGGTCGAGATTTCCCGGCAACTGCGGCCAGAACGGTTAACGTTGATTAATTTCATTGAATTAGTCAACGCTTTTCACGCTGACGGGTTGATGTAACCCTTACCATTGGCTGATTCTTGCGCTTGCGAACCGGTTGTGGTATAATTTGCATTTCTTGTGAAACTATGGTATCATGTTTCACAGAGGTGAAGTGCATGCCAACAAGTTTAGCGAACATTAAGAACAAACTGGATGGGCGTATTGGCGAAAAATTGATGGTCATCGCTCAAGCCGGTCGAAAGAAAACAACCGAACGGCATGGAATTCTTCGAGAGACCTACCCCGCCGTTTTCGTGGTGGATCTTGACCAGAACGAAAATTCATTCGAACGCGTTTCTTATAGCTATACCGATATTTTAACCAAAAACATCGAAGTCGACTTTGATGAATAATAATTGGGCCGGATAAGGCCTTTTTATTTTGCACTTTTCCATAGTATAATGGGCTTAATTACATTCAGAACAACGGTAGGGCGGTAAGCCTACCAGGAATTCAGGTGAGCTCATGCAACTGATTGAAAAGGCACCGGCCAAGATAAATCTCGGGCTCGACACCCCGTACCACCATCAGGATGGTATGGAGGAGTGGAACATGGTGATGACTTCGGTCGACTTGGCGGACTACGTCGAAATCCAGACGTTGACCCACCATAAACGAATCCGGGTAGCGTCGGATAGCGGGTTTTTACCCAACGATCAGCGCAACTTGGCCTTTCAAGCGGCCCACTTACTGCAAACCCAATTTCAGGTCAAGCAGGGGGTCAACATTCGTATCAAGAAAAATATTCCGGTCGCCGCCGGACTGGGCGGGGGCTCATCCGATGCGGCCGCCGTCTTACGCGGCTTAAACCAGCTGTGGGACCTGGGACTGTCGTGGCAAGAATTGGCCAAGCTGGGCCTGCAGATCGATTCGGACGTGCCGTACTGCGTGTACGGGCGGACGGCCCACGTGCGCGGTCGCGGCGAGCGAATCACGCCGTTGTCGAAACTGCCGGCGGCCTGGGTGGTTTTAGCCAAGCCCAAGGTCAGCGTCTCAACGCCCAGTATCCTGCAGCGGATTCGGTATGACGATTTGGACCATCCGGACATCGAGGCGTTGTTGCGCGGGATTCGCGAACAGGACATCGAGGCGATGTGCGCGGTGATGGGCAACGCCTTGGAGCCGTTAACGGCCAAGCGGCATCCCGAAATCACGCAGTTGAAACGCCAAATGATGAAGTTTGGCGCGGACGCGGCGCAGATGAGTGGGACCGGGCCCACGGTCTTTGGTCTGTGTAGCAAGCAATCCCGGGCGCAACGGGTCTTTAACGGCATGAAGGGCTTCTGCCGCGAGGTGTATTTGGTGCGACCGTTACCTTAAACTGTAAAAATAGAACCGATTCGTGAAGGTCTTCAGATTTTCACGGGTCGGTTTTTAGTTTTCACCAATCGATGGCTGTTATCTTAATTATTAAGCGATTACATTATTAGACTAAAGCGCTATACTAAGATTATCAGAGAGGAGTTCTAGACATGAAAATATCCCGCTACGCCGGCGTATTTGCTGGTATGTTAGTTGCTAGTGTTTTTGCGGTGGCGCCCACGACCACGGCGAACGCTAAAACCAAACTAGCCACCAATCCGTATGTTTTGCGGCACCATAAGTACTGGTATTCACGACAATATAGTAGTGGTCACTACACCTATCATCGGTTACACTTTACGCGTCATGCGGTTCAGCTGGCTTGGAAATCTCGCTTGAAGGGGCAATGGCATCACAGCCAGATTAAGGCCAAATATTACAGCATAGCGAAGCGGCAACACGGCTATTATTGCTTCGGCACCCGTAATAGCGATGATACGACCTACGTTAAGCCTCAATGGAAAAACTTCGGCGGTAAACGTCACTGGACCCTAGGGAATTTTGACGTTTCTAACGGCAACGGGGGTTACCAAATGAGTGCCCCGTATACGGTTTGGATTTACACGACTTATCTGACGCATAATGCGTGGTACACCACGACGAGTACCACGCCGTTTTAGGAATTGTAATTCAGGTCAGTACATATATAAGTTAGCCGTTTCATTTAGCCCCAATCAAAACAATTTCCAACCGCCTCAATTGGCAGTTTGGGAATTGTTTTTTTCGCGAAATTTTCCGGGATACCCCTTGGCAACCCCGTCGAATTTCGGGTATGGTAGGAAGTAATTAAGCAAGTCAAAAGGAGTGTTCGGTGATGACGACAAAAAAGTGGTTCGGGATTACGGCAGCGTTAGCGGCAACGAGTTTGGTCAGCCTGGTGGGGAGTACCCTGGCGGTCTACCAGATGGGCATGAAGTCCTTCAGTCGCAGCAAGCAAAAATCCAAGCAGCGGTCGATTGCGGAGAATACGGCGGCGGACAACGCCTGGTACCTCCAGCAGCCCCTCCAAGAATGGACCCAGACCAGTCAGGATGGCCTCACGTTACGGGCGTCGTTCATTCCCGCCGAGCAGCCCAGTGACCGGGTCGCCATCTTGGCACACGGCCTAGGCCATTCCCGCGAGCAAATGATTCCCTACGCCCAGGTCTTTCACGCGTGGGGCTACCAGGTGTTGATGCCCGATGCGCGGGCGCACGGGGATAGTGACGGGACCACCATCGGTTACGGTTGGCTGGACCGGCACGACTATCAAGGCTGGATCAGTCAGGTGATCGACCGGCAAGGCGCTGACGTGCAAATCGTACTGATGGGGATTTCCATGGGGGCCGCGACGGTCCTGGCAACGGCGGGTGAAGATCTGCCGGCTAACGTTAAGGCCGTGGTGGCCGATTCCGGGTACGCGTCGGTCCTTTCGGAGGGACGTTACCGGCTCTGGCACAAGTACCACGTGCCGGCGACCCCGACCATGACGTTGGCAAACCAATACTCGCGCCTCGATGCGGGTTACCGGCTTCAAGACGGCGACATCGCCGAACAATTGCGGCACACCGACCTGCCCATTCTCTTCATCCAGGGGGCCAACGACCAGACCGTTCCGATTGAAAATCTGGATATCCTCTATCAGGCGGCGGCCGGTCCGAAGCAACGTTACCGCCACCCCAGCGCCGGGCACATCGCGACTAGAGCGGCGGATCCCGCAAAATACGACCAGACCGTCGCGACCTTTTTGGCGCCTTACCTGGGGAATTCCGGCGAAAAGTGATTGACAAGCTTTCATTTTTCGGTAAACTGGTAAATGGTAATAGTTATCATTTACAAATTCGTAGAGAGAAAGCAGGGAAGTCCGTGCGACGGTTGGGATGGCTGACGGGCCTGATAATAATGGTAGTGTTAAGTCTGGACCTGAGCGGTTGCCGGACGCAAACCACGACCTCGGCAAGACAAACGGGAATTCACGTGGTCGCGTCACTGAACTTTTACGGTGAGGCGGCCCGGAAGATTCTGGGCAACGACGGGACGGTCACCACGGTGATCAACAGTCCCAGCGTCGACCCGGAAAGCTTTGAACCCGACATTGCCACGGCCAAGAAGGTCGCGCGAGCCAACGTGGTGATTCAAAACGGCTTGGGCTACGACAGCTGGATGCAACGGTTGGTGGCCGCCAACGGTCATAGCGACATTCAGGTGCTCAATCTGGGCAACCTGGTGGGCCGCAAGATGGGCGCGAACCCCCATTTGTGGAGTGACCCTCAGTTGATGACCCAGATGACCCGCCAACTAGTCCGGCAGTTTAGTCGTCTGGACCCCCAGCATGCCGCGGCGTTCGCCCGGCGCGGCCAAGCCTATGAACGGCAGTTGCGCGCGTTACCCCGGTTGGCTCAGCAGATCAAACGCCACGCTAACGGGCAGCAAGTCGCCGTCAGCGAACCGGTCTTTGACCTCGCCCTAAGTGCCATGGGTTACCGGGTCAGCGACGGTCACTTTGCCCAAGCCATCGAAGAGGACAGCGATCCCACGCCGGCCGACATTACCCAGCTAGCGGCGCAGATTCGGCACCACAAGATTGCGTTTTTCGTGGAGAATACCCAAAACTCCAGCAAGAATGTGACCACCATGGTCAATCTGGCGCGCCAGTATCACGTGCCGGTGGTCAAGGTGACCGAAACCAAGCCAATCGATCAGAGTTATCTGACCTGGATGACCAGCCAGTACCGGCAAGTTCTACGGATTCAACAGGAAGCGAGGAGTCAGTCGTGACGTCGAAGACACCCATTTTACAACTTGAACATCTGGGGATGACCTTTCCGGGTCACCCCGTTTTTAACGATTTAAACCTCACCATTAACCGGGGCGAATTCTGGAGTATCGTCGGCGAAAACGGGGTGGGGAAGACCACCCTGATGCGGACGATTCTGCACCAGCTGCGGCCCACGACCGGGAAGGTCAACTACCTGCCCAGCGTTAACGCCGTGCAAATCGGCTACGTGCCCCAATTTCGCAACATCGATTCGGAATATCCCTTAACCATTCGTGACTTCGTGGGCTTAAATCTGACCGGCTGGAAGTTGCCGTGGTTGAGTCGCGGCGAACGCCAACGGGTCGAGGCCATGTTAAAGCAGACCGGCCTGACCAAGCTGGCGAACCGCCCAATCGGCCAAGCGTCCGGGGGCGAAAAGCAGAAGGCTTACCTGGCGCAGGCGTTGGTCGAACGACCGAACCTCTTGATTTTGGACGAATCCACGGCCAGTCTGGATCCGGTCACCAAGACTGAATTACTGGACCTAGTTCAACAAATCAACCAGACGTTGGATCTCACTGTCCTGTTCGTGACCCACGATATCCCGTTAGCCCGGCGCTACACCCAACAATTCTTGATGTTGACGCCGCAGGGGACCGAACAGGGCGCGATTGACCAGTTGACCGACCAGAAGGTTTGGCGGGGGGAGGCCGAACATGTTTAGTTACGAATTTATGCGCAACGCGTTCGCGGCCGGCACGATTATCGCCGTGATCTGTGGGATCATGGGCGTCTTCGTGATTGCCCGGAACATGTCGTTTCTGACCCATACCCTGTCGGAAATCGGATTTTCCGGGGCGGCCTTCGGCATCTTTGCCGGGTGGACGCCGCTGAGTGGCATGTTGCTGTTTACGGTGGTCAGTTCGGTCATCGTGGGGCAGTTAAGTGTCCGGGCCGAACGGCGAGAAGCCGCGACCAGCGCCATTTCAGCTTTGTTCATCGGGTTGGGGATTCTGTTCCTGTCGCTGGCCAACACCAACGCCAGCTACGCCACCAATATCTTATTCGGGAGCGTCATCGGGATTAGCAGTAGCGACGTGACCCAGATGCTGGTGTTGTCGATTCTGGTGCTGATCGTGGTGCTGGTGATCTACCGTTTCTTGAAGTTCGATTCGTTTGACCACACCGGCGCGCTGGTCAAGGGCTTGTGGACCAATACGCTATCCGTGACCTTCCTGGTGCTGTTGGCGTTGAGTGTCAGCGTGGCGGCCCAAATCGTGGGGTCGTTACTGATTTTCATCCTCTTGACCTTACCGGCGGCCACGGCCAAGTACTTCGCCCATTCCGTGGGTCGAATGATGGGGCTGGCCATTCTGCTGGCCCTGGTCGGGGTCTGGAGTGGCCTGGCCCTCAGCTACGTGACCAATTACCCGGTCTCGTTTTTCATCGCAGCCATCGAAGCCCTCTTCTATTTTATCGCCTTGGGCTGGCAACACGCCCAAACGGCGGCTAAAAATTAAACGATTCCAAACGCTCAACCACGCGGTCTAACTCCGGTGGTTGGGCGTTTTTCTAGTTGTGAAATCAATAACTTACAAAAAGTAAGTAAAGATGCTAGCAATTGCGGACAAGAACCGTTATGATAGCCTCATAAACTTAATTCAGCGTCTAAACCAGTTTAGCTAAAGGCGTGGCGCAATTTCGGTAAGGAGTACGATTAACATGACAAAGATGATTGCGGGACAAGCATTAGTCAAGGTGTTAGCTGCTTGGGGCGTGGACCACGTGTACGGGATTCCCGGTGGCTCCATCAACCATACCGTTGAAGGCCTGTATCTCGAACAGGACCAGGTCAAGTATATCCAGGTGCGCCACGAAGAGGTGGGCGCTTTAGCCGCCGCGGCCGACGCCAAGTATACCGGTAAGATCGGCGTTTCCTTTGGGTCGGCGGGTCCGGGGGCCACGCACTTATTTAACGGGCTGTACGACGCCAAGATGGACCACGTGCCCGTCTTAGCCCTGGTGGGACAAGTTCCCCAACCAACCATGAACACCAACTACTTCCAAGAAATGGACGAAACGCCGATGTTTAGCGACGTCGCCGTGTACAACCGCACGGTCACCACGGCCGAACAGTTACCTTACGTGGTCAACCAAGCGATTCGCGAGGCCTACCGCCAAAAGGGACCGGCCGTGGTCATCATTCCCGAAGACCTGTCGGCCAAGGAAATTGATTACGAACCGGTCAAGACGCCAAACGTGGTAGTCGATTCCTTCAAACAGGTCATCGATCCTCAGGCTGTGACCGAAACGCTAAAGCTCTTGAAGGCCGCTAAGCACCCGCTGGTCTACGCGGGGCGGGGCTTACTGAACGCCCGGGCCGAACTGGTCAAGTTCAGTGAACAATTCAATCTACCGGTCTTGAACACGGTGCCGGCGACCGGCGTCATCCCGACCGACCATCCCAACGCCATTGGAACGTTTGGCCGGCTAGGGTCCAAGTCCGGGTTTGAAGCCCTACAGCACACCGACTTGATCCTCTTCTTGGGGTCCGAGTTCCCGTTCGCGCAATTCTGGCCGAAGGATATCAAGATTGTTCAGGTCAACGACAATTCCTTTGATATCGGCAAGATGGTGCCGGTCGACGTCGCCGTGCTCAGTGACGCCAAGCAGTTCTTACAGGCCATGGTCGCGACGGGGGAAACTTTACCGGTCACGGATTGGCTGACGGCTAACCGCCAAAACAAGCAAAACTGGAATGCCTACTTGACCCAACTGGCACAGGACGACAGCGCCGGGTTGGCTCCCGAAACCGTGATGCGCAAGGTGGCTTCGCTGGTTGGTCCCAAGGATATTTACGGGGTCGATACCGGGAACGTGTCCGAGTGGGCCGTCCGGGGTTTGCCGATGGATCAGCAACAACGCTTCGCCTTATCCGGTCTCTTTGCCACGATGGGTTACGGCTTACCAGCCGGGCTGGCCGGGGCGTTGAACGCCGACAAGGGTGCCCAGGCGTGGTCGTTCTCCGGTGACGGGGGCTTTGCCATGGTGGCGCCGGACCTGATTACCGAAGCCCGTTACCAGTTGCCGGTCATCAACGTGGTCTTTACCAATAACCGTTTTGGCTTCATCTATAACGAACAAGTGGCGACCGGCCAACACCTGTACGGGGTGGACCTGTCGGAAGCCGACTGGGCCAAGGTCGCCGAGGGCCTCGGTGGCATCGGGTTTACGGTCACCAACAAGGTCGACGTCGAAAACGTCTTTAATAAGATTAAGGACCTCCAGGCCAACGGCAACACGAAGCCCATCGTGGTCAACGCCATCATCAAGGACGACGATCCAATCGAAACGGCCTTCATGCCACTGGACCCTAAGCTCTACGGTCAAGACGCCGTGGACGCCTACGCCAAGAAGAACCACATTGATTTGACCCAACAACCCGCGTTAGGCGAACTCCTGCGGGCCAAGGGCGATAATCTGTAACGCTAAACTTAAATCATGAACTGGCCTCACGTTGTTTCTGGATAACGTGGGGTCAGTTTTTTGGCCTGAACATGCAGTCACGGCTTGGAGGAGGTGGTTGAGTAGTCCGGAAGTGCTAAGAACGATGGCCGGAGGGCGGGCGAGTGAAACCCGTAAGGATAAAATATTTTATATTTAAGCAAAGCGCTACCATTTGCGCCAGCAAGCGGGGAATGGTGTTCGGGCTTAACTAAAAGTTCCACGAAGTTCCGCCATAAAGTTGGATTTCTCACGGAAATATCACGAAAAACCCGAACATTTATGCTAAAATGAAGCATACAATTAGTCCGAAAGAAAACAATTGAGGTGAATAGGTTGAAAGTCAGAAGAAGTGACCGGTTGGTCGACATGACCCGCTACTTATTGGAACGCCCGCATCAACTTGTATCCCTGACGTTTTTTGCGTCGCGTTATGAGTCAGCGAAGTCTTCCATCAGCGAAGATTTGACGATTCTGAAACGGACCTTTCAGATGCGGGGGACTGGTCTACTTGAAACGGTTCCCGGTGCAGCTGGGGGGGCCCGGTTCATTCCCTACATTTTACGGGAAGAGGCCGAACAGTTTGTGGGCGACATGATTGATGAGTTGTCCGCCGCCGACCGGTATTTACCCGGGGGCTACGTGTACATGTCCGACATCTTAGGTCGGCCAGCCGCCTTGCGGCAAATTGGGCGGATTCTCGCCACCCAATACCTGAACCAAACCGTTGACGTGGTGGTCACGGTCGCCACTAAGGGGATTCCGTTGGCCCAAAGTGTTGCCAACTACCTAAACGTGCCGTTCGTGATCGTGCGGCACGATTCGCAGATTACGGAAGGTTCCACGGTCAGTGTCAACTACGTGTCGGGGTCAACCAAGCGGATCGAACGCATGGCGTTATCCAAGCGCAGTGTCAAACCCGGGTCGCGCGTCTTAATCGTCGACGACTACATGAAGGGCGGCGGCACGGTCGGGGGACTGCGGTCTCTAGTCGATGAGTTCGATTCCCAACTAGCCGGCGTGGCCGTGTTTGCGGAAGGCGACTTTGACGGGCAACGGCCGGTCTCGAAGTACACGTCGTTGGTCAAGGTTCAAACACAAGATGATGAAATTCGCGTCACACCGGGGAACTACCTCACGCAGATCTTTGGCGAAGAAAATAATCCACAAAAATAGGAGATAGTAGACATGAGTACGAGAAATACAATCATTCTGGCAGCCGGCAAGGGGACCCGGATGAAGTCGAAGTTGTATAAGGTCTTGCATCGCGTTTGCGGGAAAGCCATGGTCGACCACGTGCTGACCCAAGTGGAAAAGACCAACATGGACAAGGTGGTCACGGTCGTGGGCTACGGTGCCGACGAGGTCAAAGCCACGTTAGGCGACCGGACGCAATACGTCTTACAAGCCAAGCAATTGGGAACGGGCCACGCGGTCTTACAGACGGAACCCATCTTAAAGGACGAACAGGGAACCACCCTGATTGTCAGTGGGGACACACCGTTGTTCCAAGCCCAAACGTTTGAAGACTTATTTGCCTACCATGAAGCTAAGCACGCCGCGGCCACGATTTTAACGTCGAAGGCCCCGGACCCGACCGGTTACGGCCGCATCGTGCGGAACAACATCGGCATCGTGGAAAAGATTGTGGAACAAAAGGATGCCAATTCCGAAGAACAAGAAATCCACGAAATCAACACCGGGGTTTACGTGTTCGACAACCAAAAGCTCTTCAAGGCCTTACACGAAATCTCCAACGACAACGCTCAGGGGGAATACTACCTGACCGACGTTATCGAAATCTTGAAGCAACAGGGTGACATCGTTGGCGCCTACCGGATGAGTGATTTTGACGAATCCATGGGGGTTAACGACCGCGTGGCCTTAGCCGCCGCCACCAAGATCATGCGCGAACGGATCAACAAACAACACATGCAAGACGGCGTCACGCTGATCGACCCAGAAACCACCTACATCGATGCCGGCGTGAAGATTGGCGCCGACACGATCATCGAACCCGGTGTCCTATTGAAGGGCAAGACGGTCATTGGTGATGACTGCTACATCGGGGCGCACTCCGAACTGCGCAACGCCACGTTAGCCGACCACGTCACGGTTACCTCCTCCTTATTGGAAGACTCCGACATGGCCAGTGGGTCGAATATCGGTCCAAACAGCCATTTGCGGCCAGAATCTCACATCGGTCCGAAGGTTCACTTGGGGAACTTTGTGGAAGTCAAGAAGGCCACGATTGGTGAAGGCACCAAGGTCGGTCATCTGACCTACGTGGGGAACGCCAAATTAGGTAAGCACATCAACGTAGGTTGCGGCGTGGTCTTTGTCAACTACGATGGCAAGAACAAGCACGAAACGGTCGTGGGCGACGATGCCTTCATCGGTTCGAACTCCAACCTGGTCGCCCCGTTAGACGTGGCGGACCACAGTTTCATCGCGGCGGGCTCTACGATTACCGACGCCGTGAACCAGTACGACATGGCGATTGCCCGGCAACGGCAAACCAACAAACCGAACTATTATCAAAAACTTCCATACCGCGGCGAAGAATAACCGGGGGAAAATCTTGTGTTTTAGCACGGGATAACCTAAAATTATGGTAGTAATTCAGGCAGCTTTTGCTATTGGAGGAAATTATGGCTACGCAATATTTCGATCCTAAATTAAAGATTTTTGCGTTAAATTCGAACAAACCGTTGGCTCAAAAAATCGCTAACGAAGTGGGTGTCGAATTAGGAAAAACTTCTGTGGACCGGTTTAGTGATGGTGAAATTCGCATCAACATTGAACAAAGTGTCCGGGGATGCCACGTTTACGTGATTCAATCGACGTCGGCACCGGTAAATGACAACTTAATGGAATTGTTGATCATGATTGATGCCTTACGGCGGGCCAGCGCGGCCACCATCAACGTGGTCATTCCGTACTACGGTTACGCGCGGCAAGACCGGAAAGCCCGGTCCCGCGAACCCATTACGGCCAAATTGGTCGCCAACATGCTCCAAACGGCCGGCGTGACGCGGGTCTTAGCCTTAGACTTGCATGCGGCGCAGATTCAAGGGTTCTTCGACGTTCCCGTGGATCACTTGATGGGGGCCCCATTACTGGCGGACTACTTCTTGCGTAACGGCTTAGCCGAAGACGCCGTCGTGGTCTCACCCGACCATGGTGGGGTGACTAGAGCGCGGGCCTTGGCCGAATTCTTGAAGGCCCCAATTGCGATTATCGACAAGCGGCGGCCCCGGGCCAACGTGGCCGAAATCATGAACATCATTGGGGACGTTAAGGGCAAACGGTGCATCATGATCGATGACATGATCGATACGGCCGGCACGATTACGTTAGGGTCGAAGGCCTTGATGGATGCCGGTGCGCTGGAAGTATACGCAAGTTGTACGCACCCGGTTCTGTCGGGTCCGGCGATCGAACGGATCAAGCAGTCGCCAATCAAGAAGTTAGTGGTCACGGATTCCATCCAATTAACCGCTGATAAGCAAATTGAAAAGATCGAGCAGATTTCGGTCGGTCCCCTGATTGGGCAAGCCATCAAGCGAATCAACGAAAATCGGCCGGTCAGTCCGTTATTTAAGAACCGTTTCCGCAGTAGAGAACAGTAGAGTGCGACGAAGGGCGTTTAGCTGGTGAGCATTAAGGCCGATAGTGGATTTATCCCCGGGCTTAGGGGATGAATCCACTATCGGGGTTAAGCGGAGCCAGCTGCCCGTCAGGAGCACGTTTCAGTAAGAGTGCGTCCAGGGGCGGTCAGCGGGCGAGCATTAAGGCCGATAACGGGTTTATCCCCGTTCTTTGGGGATGAACCCGTTATCGGAATTAAGCGGAACCCGTTGCCCCTGGTAAGCACGTTTCGGCGGCCGCAGATGGCGCTAACGAAATTTACCCCAGCCTTTGGGAATAAATCCGTTATCGGGATTAAGCGGCGCCAACTGAGTCTCAGCACCAAAAGCATTTCAAAAATCAACTAAAAAAGAGTTTGGGGCCAGGTCCCAAGCTCTTTTTCTCAAAGAAGGAGGCGGTCGGCATGCAACAAAATTGGCAACGCTGGGGAACCGGCGTGATTGGCGCGAGCGTGCTTATCGGCTTAGTCGCCCACGTTCTGGGCATGCAACTCATGGTAATTGGCAACCTACTCTTCATGCTGGGGTTGGCGTTAGTCGTGGTGGGGGCGGTCTTGGTCCTCGCTCGTGGCCACCTATTTACGGGTTGGCGGCACCGACGTAAGAAGGGACAGGATCCCCTGCCCGGTGAAAAGGTCGACGTGCACGACGTCGCCACGGTGAAAAATTCGCCGATTCGGGTCTCCCCCGGTGCCCGGTTCAGTTTTCTGGCCGGCTTCGGTCTGATTATTGTCGGCATTATTTTAACCTTGGTTTAGTGAAGCGGCGGTCCTCCGGGAGCGCTGCTTTTTTTGCACCACCGAATTCTTTCTTAACCCCGGCTTAACTAGTTCGTGCTACACTCAGTTCAGTAGCAACAGCATTTAGGGACAACAGCTGACTAATAGCACCGAGAGAATCGTTGGGGAACGGTGATTCGGAGATTGGCCGGCAAAATGGGGTAGGAGGTCCAAGGAATGCGAGCAATTCAAATCGGAACAATTGGTCTGTTAGTGGTGGGTATTGGTTTAACCATGCCCACGGCAGCGGCCGACCAGTATTCGGCACGCCGGGCGAACTCGGTGCGGGTCGTGTGGCGGCAAAAGATGGGGACGCACCGGTATCACGTGACGCAAGATGCCCGGTACTCGCGACATTTGCGGGTGCGGTACGCGACGCATCGACGGACCCAGCGAACTGTCTGGTTGACGGACGCCCACCAGAAAATCTATGATCGTTATCGGCACACCGCAGCGATTTACTACCACGTTAAAAGCCAGGACGGACAGCATAGCGGCTGGATTTGGCGGGGCTATCTGCGAAGCGTTCGGTAACGGAGCGAGACGCCGGTGACCAAGAAAAGATGTTCCGCGGCCCTAAACTCTGGTATACTATCGGGATGGAAATTGACGCAAAGCCCTGAGGAGAGTAACGAATGCCAGATTTAGTTTATCGAAATGTGATGCACGATATCAAAAAACGAATTCGTGGCGGGGAATTTACCACCAAGAAATTACCGGATGAGCGGAGTCTGAGCGAGAGTTACCAGGTGAGCCGGAGCACCATCAAACGCGCCATGGGGGTGCTGGTGGACCAAGGCATTATCTTCAAGAAGCGCGGCTCGGGGACGTTCATTAATCCGCTGTACCTGAAGGATCAGTCGGCCTTTCGCTACGAGGGGCGTAACCTAGGCATCACGGATAGTTTTCAGGTAAACGGTGAGCAACCGCAAAGTCGGCTCCTCGACTACCGGGTGGTCCCGGCGAGTCCGGAGATTCAACAGGAGTTGTTTTTAAATGACGCGGAATTCGTTTACCGCATCAAGCGCCTGCGCCTCTTTGATGACCAACCGGTGATCATCGAGACGGGGTATATTCCCATCAAGATTTTACCGGCCCTGACGCCGGCCGTGGTCCAAAGTTCGATTTTTAACTACCTACAGGAGACGCAAGACCAGTCCGTGACCAAGTCCTTCTTGTCGATTCGGGCCCAACCGTCGAGTCACGAGGATCAGAAATTATTGAACTTGACCGAGGTGGAACCGGTCGGGGTGATGGAGGGAATTTTCTTCATGGACGACGGCACGCCGTTTGAGGTGTCGAACATGCACCTGCATTATAAATATTTAAAATACGGCACCTTCGTCAACTTAGACGAAGATTAGTCACGAAAGAAGCCCAGTTGAGCTTCTTTTTTTGTTGCAACGACGGGATTTCTTGCGTCATAAAGATAATTCTAAGAGCTTTCTTTTGGTTTAGTGACTGAACTATGCTATAAATATACTGTGAACGGTTAGCGCCGTCCCCTTAATTAAAAAATTGATTAAGAGACGACCGCTAAATTGGGCGCCCATTAAGGCCCCAGCAGACAAATTGACGGACGACGAAGTAGCGCCGGACGGCCGTTTAGCGCGACCGGTCGGGGTGAGGCAGGTTTTGAATGGGGGCCACCATCATTTAAAATTGGACCGTATCAATTTACAAAGTAGTTGACTTTTCGTGAAAATTCCGTATGATGAAAGAATGCAAATTAAAGTTATGTGATTTACGGATAACATGACGACATTGATGTTAACTAGCAGACGAAGGAGTGTAAATTCATGGCAGTAGATTTCGATTCCAAGTCTTACTTGGAAAAAGTTGACGCCTGGTGGCGCGCAACGACTTATCTCTCCGGTGGGATGATTTTCCTCAAGAGCAACCCACTGTTCTCAGTTACTAACACACCAATCCAAAAGGATGACGTTAAGGTCAAGCCTATCGGACACTGGGGTACGATCTCAGGACAAACGTTCCTGTACGCGCACGCTAACCGTCTGATCAACAAGTACGGCTTGAACATGTTCTACATCGGTGGCCCAGGTCACGGTGGCCAAGTAATGGTAACCAACTCTTACTTGGACGGAACTTACACGGATGCCTTCCCAGAAATCACCCAAGACCTTGAAGGGATGTCCCGTTTATACAAGCGGTTCTCCTTCCCAGGTGGTATTGGCTCTCACATGACTGCCCAAACCCCAGGTTCCCTTCACGAAGGTGGGGAATTAGGTTACTCACTCTCTCACGCAACTGGTGCCGTTTTAGATAACCCAGACCAAATTGCCTTCACGGTTGTTGGTGATGGGGAAGTTGAAACTGGTCCAGCTATGACGGCGTGGAACTCCATCAAGTTCTTGAACCCTAAGAACGACGGTGCTGTTTTACCAATCCTGGACTTAAACGGCTTCAAGATTTCTAACCCAACCCTGTTCTCTCGGATGGACGACGAACACTTGACGAAGTTCTTCGAAGGGTTAGGCTGGTCACCTCGGTTCATCGAAAACGATGATATCCACGACTACATGACTTACCACGAAAAGGCTGCTGCAGTCTTTGACCAAGCCATTGCTGACATCAAGCAAATCCAAAAGGATGCGCGTGAAAACGGCAAGTACGAAGACGGCACGATTGCACCATGGCCAGTTGTTCTGGCTCGTTTGCCAAAGGGTTGGGGCGGTCCTACGCATAACCCAGCCGGCGAACCAATCGAAAACTCCTTCCGTGCTCACCAAGTTCCGCTTGGTTTATCCCAAAACAACTTCGACGAATTACCAGAATTCGAAGCTTGGATGAAGTCATACAAGCCAGAAGAATTATTCAACACGGATGGGACGTTGAAGGCAGAAGTCGCTGACTTTGCCCCTAAGGGTGACAAGCGGATGGCTGCTAACCCATTAGCTAACGGTGGCCGTGCGCGTGGCGAAAAGCCAGAATTATTAGACTTACCTGACTGGAAGTCTTACGCTAACGACATCAACGAAAGCAACCGTGGGACGAACTTACCAGACGGCAACCGGAACATGGATATGAACGTCTTATCAACGTTCTTCGCCGGTGTGGCTACCAAGAACCCATCTTCATTCCGGATCTTTGGCCCTGACGAAACCATGTCCAACCGTCTTTGGGAAATGTTCAAGATCACCAACCGTCAATGGGAAAGCAAGGTCAAGGAACCAAATGACCAATACGAAGCCCCAGAAGGTCGGATCTTGGATGCCCAATTATCCGAACACCAAGCTGAAGGTTGGTTAGAAGCCTACACGCTGACTGGTCGTCAAGGGGTCTTCACTTCTTACGAATCATTCTTGCGCGTTGTCGACTCCATGATCACTCAGCACTTCAAGTGGATCCGCCAAGCGGCTGCTGAAGACTGGCGCAATGATTACCCATCATTGAACCTGGTTTCCACTTCCACTGTATTCCAACAAGACCACAACGGTTACACCCACCAAGATCCAGGTATCTTAACTCACTTGGCTGAAAAGAAGTCTGACTTCGTTCGCCAATACCTGCCAGCCGATGGGAACAGCTTGTTAGCCGTCTTTGACCGGGCCTTCAAGGACCGTCAAAAGGTTAACCACATCGTTGCTTCCAAGCAACCTCGTCAACAATGGTTCTCCATTGATGAAGCTGAAGAATTGGCTACTGAAGGAATCAAGGCTATCGACTGGGCTTCTACGGTTGCTGAAGGCGAAGATGCTGATATCGTCTTTGCTTCTGCCGGTGTAGAACCAACCATCGAAACCTTGGCTGCGCTTCACTTGATCAACGATGCCTTCCCAGCCGTTAAGATGCGTTACGTCAACGTGGTTGAATTAGGTCGTTTGCAAAACAAGAACGGTCAATTGAACGCAGAACGTGCCTTGTCTGATGACAAGTTCAGCGCATTATTCGGTGCTTCCGGGACGCCAGTTGTCTTTGGCTTCCACGGTTACGAAGACTTGATCGAATCCATGTTCTACGAACGTCAACACTTAGGCTTACACGTGCATGGTTACCGTGAAGATGGTGATATCACCACCGCTTACGACATGCGGGTATACTCCGAACTTGACCGGTTCCACCAAGCTAAGGACGCCGTTAGCGTCTTAGTTAACAAGGGTGTGATCGACGAAGCTGCCGCTAAGGCCTTCGACGCTAAGATGGATGAAATCTTGGCTAAGCACTTTAAGGTTACCCGTGACGAAGGTCACGATATCGAAGAATTCACGAAGTGGCAATGGACGCCACTGAAGAAGTAATTTCTTCTTTGACCTTTTAACTTAAATTCTGAAAGGCCCCCGCAAATTTCGGTTTGCGGGGGCCTTTTTGGCACGCTACGGGTGGTAGGGGGCAAAAATGTTAATTTGGGGGTTTACGAAAATCATTTCTGTGATAGACTATATCTGGTTTGAAATATACAAATTAACTTTAAACTATACATAGATTTGGCGGCGAATTCCTCATGAAACGTTGGTGTAACCTCAACTTAGTGCTTGTCGTGGTATTAATGGGTCTGTGCTTCTTCTTAGAAGACAATCGCGATACCATGCCCCATTGGCTGGTCATTAGCGGGACGCTGGCTTTAGTGGTCGTGATGGGCCGCTATGCGTACCGGTTATTGACGCAACCACAGCCCCAGCACGACGTGAGCAAATAAAAACAGGTTTGAGAAATCTTTTGATTTCTCAAACCTGTTTTTTGACCGGTCGTTACTTTAAGGCGTACTTCCGGATAGCGGCAGCCACCCCGTCTTCGGCGTTGGTCAGCGTGATTGCATCGGCGGCTTGCTTGACCTCGTCGATGGCGTTGCCCATAGCGACCCCTAAGCCGGCGTATTCAATCATGGTCAGGTCGTTCCCCTGATCACCTAGGGTCATGATTTCAGCGGGCTCTAAGCCCAATTCTGCGGCTAATCCGCGCAGGGCGTTTCCCTTGCTGGCCTCTTTGTTCATGACTTCGATGAAGAACGGCGTACTTTGGACCACGTAGTACTTGTCGTGGAAGTCTTGAGGGATCAACGGCTTGATCCGGTCGATGTTTTCCGGGGTATCGACGAACATGGCCTTGGAGACGGTCACGTCGCGGGGCATCTCGCCCACTTCGCGGTAACGGATCAACATCTTGACCAGGTTACTTTCGAAGATGGTGTAAGGATTGATGTTCTTGTTAGCGGTGTAGATGTAGTCGGGCGTTTCAATCTGGAAACTGACCTGTAATTTCCGCGACAGAGCTTCTAGGTCGATGTAGTCGTTGAAGCTTAACGCGTGGTTGATCAGGATCTTGCCGGAAACGGTTTGGGCGACCGCACCGTTGTAGGTCACGGCGTATTGGTCATCCCCACTGATCCCGAGTTTTTGGATGTAAGGCGCGACACCAGTGAGGGGCCGACCGCTGCATAGGACGACCTTGATGCCTTGGGCGCTGGCGGCCTTGACCGCGTCGATCGTGGCCGGGGCGAGTTCGTTCTTTTCGTTTAGCAGGGTGCCGTCGATATCGATGGCAATCAGTTTAATGGACATAAAGTTAGTGCTCCTTTGGTTGAATTAATTGGTTGTTTTGAATGTAGCGACTAAAGTCATCATAAATTGGTTGGAACAGCTCGGGCGCGTCGTCACCGGGGTTTAACATCTCCTTGGGGAAGAAGAACCGTTGATCGCCGGTGAATTTCCCGCGTAGGGCGTTGACCAGGTCCGAGACCGTCGACAGCTCCAGTAGTGAGCCGTCGGGTTGTTGAATCTCAATCTGGGTCAACGGGTGCGACATCTTGGGGTCGTACGCGTCGTCGTAGGGCAAGTCGTAGCTGTTGTCCGTGGCGGTGTAGTAGTCGGTGTTGAAACCCACCGAGGCGATTTTCTGCCGTAACGGCGTCAGCAACGGTTGCGTTTCGGCAGTGTAGACGGCACTCTTGAGGGGCTTACGGTCCAAGAACCGGTGGGCCAGGTCGGCCAAGATGTCGTCGGGCGATTGCCGCCAGTGGGTGAAGTAGGTGGTCAACACGCCATCGTCGAGGTAGAGGTAATCCTGTAAGTCGAACTCGTGGTTAAAGAACGGCAACAGGAGGTGCGGAATGAAACTTTCGTCGCTCTTACCTTCCTGGTAAAGGGTGTTGGCCCGCGCTAACAGGTGGTCCAAGATGACTTCCATGGCCCGGGAGACCGGGTGGAAGTAGATCTGCTGATACATCTGGAAGCGGCTCATCACGTAGTCTTCGACCGCGTGCATCCCGTTCATCGCAAAGGCGATGCCGCCCCGATACGGGCGCATGACCCGCAAGATTCGCGTGAGGTCGAAGGTGCCGTACTGCGTGCCGGTGTAGTAGGCGTCGCGCAAGAGGTAGTCCATCCGGTCGGCGTCGATCTGACTAGAGATCATCTGGACCACCTGGGGGTTCGGGTAGGTCTTTTGGATCACACTGGCGACCTCGGCGGGGAAGGTCGGGCTGACCTTGCGCAAGACCTGGTTGACTTCCGTGGCCGGCGACGTGAGAATTTCGGCCGTGATGGCCTCGTGGTCGGTGTGGAAGATGTGTTCGAAGGTGTGCGAATACGGGCCGTGGCCGATATCGTGCAACAACGCGGCACACAGGGCGGTCAAGCGCTCGTGGTCGTCCCACCCCCCATCCCCCGGCGTTTTGGTCGGGTAGTTTCGTTGGAAGTTGTCGCAGATTTGGCGGGTGATCTCGTAGACGCCCAGACAATGAGCAAACCGGGTGTGTTCAGCGCCGTGGAAGACCAGTGAGGCGGTCCCCAACTGCTTGATGCGGCGGAGACGTTGAAACTCGCGGGTATTGATCAGGTCTAAGATGACCTGATGACGAACATAGATGTAGTTATGCACGGGATCGCGAAGCACTTTTTCGTGGGGCAAGCGTGCGGTTGCGTAGGACAACGTGAAGACCTCCTTTAAAGATTAAGTTGGGGTTGCCGCCGGGCCATCTGGGCGGTGGCGTGCGCTAGAGCGGTGGTAAAACGCGGTTGCGTGACTAGACTAGCGAGTTTGGCTTGGCCGACCCGCACCCCGGTCGCCTGACAGGCCGTGATAAAACGTTGCTTAGCGGCGGCTAGCGTGATGGGTTGTTGCAGGAGTTCTGCCGTAGTGGTCATGACGGCGGGATCGATGTCCGGATAGTCCCATTGGTTGGGGTGACCGGCGAGTCCGGCGCGGTAAAAGTCCCGCACTAAGCGACCGCGGCTTGGCTGGTCACCGGTCACGCTGAGGTAAAGCATGGTCACCATGGCGTGCGGGTTGCGTCGCTGGGACAGTCCCGCAATCTTTTGGCCGTTGACGCTCAGGTCGTAGTCGCCCGGACAATAGGAGCGGGTGACCTCAAAGTGGTCAATGGTCAGTTCCGGCCACGCCTGGCGCACCAGAGCCATCATTTGGTCGTAGGCCGCGTCGACACTGATGGGCGGCGTCGTGAGCGGGCTGAACAATGAGACGTTTAAAATCCCCGCATCGGCCACTACGGCCAGGCCCCCGGAATTGCGTAAGACCCAGTTGTAGCCGTGGCCCTGGATGGTCCGAACGGCCGCGGGGAGGTCGGGGAGACGTTTATCCTTCAGTCCCAAGATGACCGTGGGCGTCATTTCCCAGAAGTGGAGAATGGGTTGTCCCAGTTCCGCCACAAAATCCAAGAGCGCGTTGGTGTACCCAAACGCCAGATTTTTTTGATCGGCGGGGATGGGGGTATCGAGTGTTTGCAGGGAATCGCTTGAAAACGTCAAGGGCAGCATGCAAACCGGCCTTCTTTCCTGAAAAAGTTCTTATCGTTTCATTATACTAGATTTTGAGTCGAACGTCAGGTCGCGGGGACGGCGCCGGGACGTTGGACCCGTGGGAAACCGTAAAATTGAGAAACAGAATATGTAGGTTTTTACCCGGGAATGGACTATAATTAGGCTTGATATGACTCATGGAAAGGAAGGACCGAGAGATGGATCAACTTTCAGCGGGCGTTCCAGTCGCGATTCATTTGGAAACCCACATTAAACAAGACCAAGACGTGTCGGATTACCGGTTAGACGTGGATGGTCAACTGGTCCAGGTGGGCGCCAACATGTATCTCCGTTACCTGGAACCTAACCAGGAAACGGGCGAACAAGTCCCCGTGACCATGAAGTTCACGCCCAACGGTGAGATTCACTTGACCCGCAACGCCGAGGCCGAATTACGCCTGCACTTTGTCAGTGGCAAGCGGGTCACGGCCCGTTACCGCACCCCGTACGGCATCATGCCCATCGAGACGGTGACCCCGTACCTCGAGGCCGATTTCAAGGAACGGCCCTTCAGTGGGAACATCAAGATTGATTACCTCCTTTACGCGGGCGAACAATTAGTGGGGAACTACAAGATTCGATTGCATTTTACGGCGTAAACGAGTATTATATTTCGTAGACTGTGGAAAGGACGTGCACCAGTTTGGAATTAAAAGTCTTTGAGGGCCAGAACAAAAAGGAATTATCAATGATCGAGGTTGCCCACGCCATTTTGTCACAACATGGTGACGTGATGGCTTTTGCCGACTTGGCAAACGCCGTACAGACGTACTTGGGCGACAGCGACAAAGAAATTCGGGAACGGCTGTCCCAATTCTATACGGATTTAAACGTTGATGGTAGTTTCATTTCTCTGGGTGATAACCTTTGGGGACTGCGAACTTGGTATCCGTTTGAATCCATCGATGAAGCAACGGTCCACGCCGAAGAAGACGAGGACCAACCTAAGCGGAAGAAGCGCAAGAAGGTTAACGCCTTTCTGGCCGACACCACGGATGATGACGACGTGATCGATTACGATGACGACGATCCGGAAGATGATACGGACACGACTTACGCCAACGACGATGACGATGATGATGACACCACGGGTGGCAGCACACCGGACTTGGGCAAGTTGCAAAACGGCTTAGGCTTGGATAATGAAGATGAAGAAGACGATACGGAAGACATTCCGGATGGTATTGAAGATCAATTATCCCAGATGGACGCACCAGACGACGATGAAGCCGATAACTTGGACTTCTCCGCCGATGACGACGAAGCCGATGATGACGATGAGGAAGACGACGACTCACAAAAGTAATTGAGACTCGTGCTTGACTTAAGTCTTAAAACCAGGTACTATATTTTTTGGGCTCCTTGCTACTTGTAGTGAGGACAACTGAACGGTTAGCTCCCTATTCCAACGAATAGGGAGCTTTTTATTAGTTTCAGAGCGACCCTAAATAATCTTACAAGGAGCTAGACAATGACCAAATATATTTTTGTGACTGGCGGCGTGGTTTCATCATTAGGTAAGGGGATTGTAGCAGCCTCTCTCGGACGGTTGTTAAAGAACCGGGGCCTGAACGTAACCATTCAAAAATTTGATCCCTACATTAACGTCGATCCCGGGACGATGAACCCTTACCAACACGGGGAAGTCTTCGTGACCGACGACGGGACCGAAACGGATTTAGACTTAGGTCATTATGAACGGTTCATTGATAACAATCTGAACAAGTACTCAAACGTGACGACTGGTAAGATTTATTCGGAAGTTTTGGAAAAGGAACGCCGGGGCGATTACTTAGGGGCCACGGTGCAGGTCATTCCCCACATCACCGGAATGATCAAGGAAAAGATTATGCGGGCCGGCAAGACGCTGGGCGCGGACTTCGTGATTACGGAAATTGGCGGGACCGTCGGGGACATTGAATCCCAACCCTTCCTGGAAGCCATTCGCCAAATGAAGAGTGAAGTCGGCGACGAAAACGTGGTCTACATTCACACCACGTTGGTGCCCTACTTACACGCGGCACACGAAATGAAGACCAAGCCAACGCAACATTCCGTGCGGGAACTCCGGAGTATCGGGATTCAACCGAACATTTTAGTGGTGCGGACGGAAAAGCCAATCACCGACGACATGCGGCAAAAGATTGCGTTGTTCTGTGACGTGAAGCCATCGGCCGTGGTTGAATCCATGGACGTGCCGACGATTTACTCGATTCCATTGCGGTTACAGGAACAAGGGTTTGACCAACTGGTCTTAGACCACTTCAAGGTCGATGCGCCGAAGGCCGACATGAACGCCTGGTCCAAGATGGTCGATCACATGCAGAACCTGAAGCGGACCATCAAGATTGCCTTGGTTGGGAAATACGTGGCTTTGCACGATGCCTACATTTCCGTCGACGAAGCCTTACAACACGCGGGTTACCCGGTAGATGCCAAGATTGATTTGTCGATGATCGATGCCGAAAAGATTACGGCGGACAATGTCGCTGACCTGTTGGGCGACACCGACGGGATCATCGTGCCCGGTGGGTTTGGTGACCGGGGGATCGAAGGGATGATTACGGCCATTCGGTACGCTCGGGAACAAGACGTGCCATTCTTGGGAATCTGCCTGGGGATGCAAGTGGCCAGCATCGAATTTGCGCGCGACGTCCTGGGTTACAAGGACGCGAACTCCACGGAAATGGATCCGGACACCCAACACAAGATCATTGACCTGATGGCCGACCAAGCCGACGTCCACGAAATGGGCGGGACGCAACGGTTGGGCTTGTACCCTTGCAAGTTAAAGAAGGGTAGTGTGGCGGCTAAGGCGTACGATAACCAGGATATTATCCAGGAACGTCACCGTCACCGTTATGAATTCAACAACCAGTACCGTGCCGAAATGGCGGCCAAGGGGCTGGTCTTCTCCGGGACGTCACCTGACGATCACCTGGTTGAAGTGATTGAATTGCCAGAAAAGAAGTTCTTCGTGGCGGCACAATACCACCCAGAATTCCTCTCTCGGCCGAACCGTCCCGAAGGTCTGTTCCGTGACTTTATCGCGGCGGCCAGCAAGGAAGTTCAAGACTAACACGATTGATTTAAGTTAAATGAAGGGGCTAGGAGCCGGACAGTTTTTGTTCGACGCCTAGCCTCTTTTGTGTCATAACGATTGATTATTGGCTAATTTGCTTGCGGTTGTTTAAATTGTTGGGCATCAGGTTTGATCCGTTTATTCTTGACGAATCCGGTAACGTTGGGGTCACTAAATGACTTCCTTGTAGATTCCGCCCGCTGCAAGGTAAGTTACCGGCCATACGGAAATCAAACCGAGCGTCGCTTAGGCTCCTTTAAAGGTCAGCCGGGTATAGTAGAAGGTAGCGGGACGTTCAACGTCTCATTAAAACCCTAATTCTGGAACCCGCGACAAAAACCCGGCCACCGGTTTATCATCATTTTCTCAGAATTTAACGGTTGTTCGGGCCGTGTAACCGCTTTAACCCGATTTTTAGCCGCTTCGGCTCGGCTTTTGTGCTTCGCAATATTACAATTTTGGTGAAATCTCGGGAAACGGTTGTCTTTTTGCCGCGCATTATTTATCATTATAGCTGACTGTATGGAGTCATCTATGAGAGATAAGTTTAAGTGAGGATCGCATCACGATGAAAAAAATGATAATTCATGGCGGCCAACGCCTAACCGGAGAGGTTACCATTGGTGGCGCCAAAAACAGCACAGTCGCACTCATCCCGGCCGCAATTTTAGCGGACACGCCGGTTCGTTTTGATATGGTTCCGGATATCTTGGATGTGCACAACTTGATGCTGATTTTAAAATCCATGAACGTCCACTCGACGTTTGAAGACGGGGTCCTGACTATTGACCCAACGGAAATCGTGGAGGCCCCATTACCAAGTAAAGCAATTAAGAGTTTACGTGCATCATACTATTTTATGGGCTCATTACTGGGCCGCTTTCAACGCGCGACCTTGAGTTTTCCCGGTGGGGATAACATCGGGCCGCGGCCAATCGACCAGCACATCAAGGCCTTTAAGGCGCTAGGTGCCGCGGTCAGTGAACGGGACAATACCGTCCACATCACCACCGGTCCCGCCGGCTTACACGGTGCCCGGATCTTTTTGGACGTGGTGTCGGTCGGTGCCACGATCAATTCTATTTTGGCAGCGGTTAAAGCCGAGGGCACCACGGTGATTGAAAATGCCGCGAAAGAACCCGAAATCATTGATATCGCAACGTTCTTGAACAACATGGGCGCCCACGTGCGGGGAGCCGGGACCGACGTGATTCGCATCGAAGGGGTCAGCACGTTGCGGGCGATGAACACCCACACGATCATCCCCGATCGCATCGAAGCCGGAACCTACCTGTCCATGGCGGCGGCCGTTGGTGACGGGGTCGTGGTCAAAAACGTGATTCCCGAACACTTGGAGTCCTTTACGGCCAAGATGATCGAAATGGGCGTTAATTTGGAAATCGACGAGGACAGTATTTTTGTGCCGCGTTCAGAAAATTTAAAGCCGATTCAGGTCAAAACCATGCCGTTCCCGGGATTTGCGACCGACCTGCAACAACCCTTAACGCCATTGTTAATGTGCGCCAAGGGAAGTAGTGTGGTCATCGACACCATCTACCCGAAACGCATCAAGCACATTGCCGAGTTGCGGAAGATGGGCGCCAATATTCGCTCCGAAAACGACATGATTGTGGTCGATCCGTCGACCCATCTAGTGGGTAGCGAGGTCCAAGCCGGCGAGATCCGGGCGGGGGCGTCGTTGGTCATCGCCGGATTAATGGCGCAGGGCACCACGGTGATCGATAACGCCGACAACATTTTGCGGGGTTACGATCGGATCGTTCAAAAACTGACGGCGCTGAATGCCGACGTGAGTATTCAAAGCGCAGCCACTTTAGTTGAGGACGGTCAAGATTAGGCATTGCTGAGTAGGCCGTTTCATGCTATAATGTGACGGTTGACGATTAAAATCAATCTCTGGTCCAGTCAATGGGCTAGGGCAAAAGGAGCGTATTACATTATGAAAAAGGGTATCCATCCAGAATACCGGGAAGTTGTCTTCCAAGACTCTTCTACTGGTTACAAGTTCTTGTCCGGTTCGACGGCAACGTCTGACGAAACGGTTGAATGGGAAGACGGTAACACCTACCCATTGATCCGGGTTGAAATCACTTCCGATTCTCACCCATTCTACACGGGTAAGCAAAAGTTTACTCAAGCCGATGGTGCGGTCGACCGTTTCAACAAGAAGTACGGTCTTACCAACAACTAAAGCAAGTTCTGAAGTCCTCCTGCCACTGGCAGGGGGCTTTTTTTTCGGCCAAAATAATGGCTTTTCGGGACCGCCACGCTCCGTGGGGTTGCCGAAATTTAACGAGTTGCCCGTCGTTTTTGCGTTTTTCCCCCGTTAGCCCCACTTCTTCGTATACTTTGGTCCCAGACCGTTACTTTTCCGTCAGTCGTTCGTTGTTCGGGTAGGGGGAGGAGGAACCATGGATTTACGACAATATGAGCAGCTGCTTGACCAGCTAGCGGGCGATTTGCGGCATTATCTGCGTCATCGGGGCGTGGACCCGGAAATCGCCGCAGACGTGGTTCAGGACGTGTTTGTGAAGGTTCTCGAGGCCGACCTGTTCCTACCGCGTGATCAACTGCGGCCGTACTTGTACCGGATGGCCTGGTCGACTTACCTGGATGGGTATCGGCGGCACCGGCGCTATCAGGAATTGGTAACCCAGTTTTTGGGACCGGCACTGCCGACCAGTGCGCCCAGCGATGCGGCCGCATTAACGGCGCAACCCGAACTGGCCGCGGCCTTACACCGCTTGAAGCCCCGTGACAGAGACCTGCTGGTGGACCGTTACCTGGCGCAGCACTCAATCAAACAGTTAGCCGCTTTGAATCAGACCACGGTGGCCGCCATCAAGATGCGGTTACATCGTTTGCACCGAAAACTAGAAAAAATGATGAGGAGTCAGCAGCATGAAAACTGAAGTAGATTTAACGACCTTAGCTCGCCGGGTCAAGCGCAAACGGTGGGTTTTCACCGTTTTGGTGGCGTTAGGGGTGAGTTTGATGATGTTGGTGGGGGGGTACCAGTTGGTCCAACACCTGACGGGGCGAGATTCGCAGCGTCGGAGTGACTATTTATGGACCATCGCTGAGGTCAAGGCCCCGAACATTTTGGCCAATGATCATTACCTGGTAAACCCGACGGCGTTTGGGGGCCAGGTCATGAGCCACCGTTACAAACGTATCGCCGGGCAGTCGGTCGCCTGGTCCCCGGCGGTCGCGAACTATGCGTTGCGGGGCAGTACCAGTCCGGTGGTCGACCAGGCGACGCGGGGACCGCAGGGCGGGCTGTACGACGTAGAGACCCAGCAGAAGATACCAGAGTTTTTTAATCAACACCTGACGACGCGGGAAAAACGGACCCAGGCCATCACGGAGACCCAGGAACTTGGTCAGGTCGCGCGGACGCAACGGATGGTGGGGGAGGTGGCCCTTACCTTTAAGCGGCCCATGACCTACCGGGAAATCCGCCAACAGCTGCCTGCCGGACTGACCGCTGCTTGGTTCTGGATCGGGTTACCGCGCGGGGCCGTGACGCTGGACAATGACTTTTTGGGCGTTCAGTCCCGTAATCAGGATGACGAAGTGACGGGGCGGTTGACGCCGCGCCAATACCGCGACTTTCGGCAGAAGCTGACCACGGCGGCCCAACGTTATCCGCGGGAGCTGACGTTTAATGACTTTTCCCTTTTCCGATATGGCGGTCAGTACGCGCAGCGCTACCGGTCGTTGGCAAATGCAGAGTTTGCTGGCGTGATCGTGACCGGGACCAGCGCGGCGTTTAAGAAGCTGGGCACCCCCGGGTGGGTAGTGGCCAGCTCGGCGGGGATTGTCACGCCCCAGAATCCCGTGACCCCCGGGAAAGCAAAATAAATTTAAAATGATTGGGGAGTGGTCCTAACGGCTTAGGGCCGCGGTTTATGCGGGGGAATCACCCGATTGATCAGTTAGGATTTTGTCGAGAGACGCTTGACAGCGTGGTCAATAAGTTTTAAATTGATGACATTCAAATGAGACAGCAATGAAAACTAAATGAGATTTCGCGGTGAAAAGATGAGTAACGCTGCCGACCGTGCCAAGAGAACCCCTGGGTGATGTGAAGGGGTGACGGTCCAAGCGTGAAGAATGGTCTTTGAGCGATATACCGGTGAGCCTTAAGGTTAAGCGGTATTGGTCTGGTTCCCATTAGCGAACCCGAGTATAGCTTTGGCTGTACTTAGTGAGTTATCTGGCGTGAGCTGGGTAAAAATTAAGGTGGTACCGCGAGAATTTCGCCCTTGACTAAGAGATTAGTCGGGGGCGTTTTTTTGTAGAGTGCGTCCAGGGGCGGTCAGCGGGCGAGCATTAAGGCCGATAACGACTTTATCCCCGGTCTTTGGGGATGAAGCCGTTATCGGGATTAAGCGGAACCCGTTGCCCCTGGTAAGCACGTTTCAGCAGCCGCAGATGGCGACGCAAAAATTCCCCTGAATCCTATTACCCCTAACCCAAGCCACCTCATATCCCATGACGTTCCATCACGAAAACGCACACTGACTCAGCACGAATTTCAAGGAGGATGATCGTATGTCAGCATCAACCACGACTCAAGTAACTTATCCCAACCGTTTCGATATCGTCGGGAGCTTCTTACGGCCCGAGCGCCTCAAGCAGGCCCGCGCCGATTTTGCCGCCGGGAAGCTGGACCAAGCCGCGTTGACTGAGGTGGAAGACGCCGAAATCAAACGGTTGGTGGCCAAGGAAGTCGACTTAGGCTTGACGGACGTGACCGACGGCGAGTTTCGACGTAGCTGGTGGCACCTCGATTTTCTGGCCGGCTTGACCGGGGCCGACTTCTTCACGCCGGACCACGGCTTCATCTTCAACGGGCAGGAAACACGGAAAGGCGGCATCAAGATTACCGGAAAGATCGGGTACAATCCGGACCACCCGTTCTTCAAGGGTTTCGAGTTTCTGAACCGCATCGTCCCGGATGACGTGACCGCCAAGCAAACCATCCCCAGCCCATCGGTCCTGTTCCCCAACGAGGACGCCGAAATTTACGATGAGTATTACCATCACGACTTTGACGCGTTTCTTGCCGATGAGATCCAGGCCTATCAGGACACCATCCAGCACTTCTACGATTTGGGGTGCCGGTACCTCCAACTCGACGACACGTCGTGGGGGATGTGGGCCAGTTTCTCCGACAAGGTGATCAATCCCGACCTCAAGCCGTTATGTGAAGCGGCGGTCACGGCCATCAACGCGATTGCCGACCACAAGCCGGCCGACCTGACGCTGACCATGCACGTGTGCCGGGGCAACTACGATTCTAACTGGGCCGGGGCGGGGGCCTACGATCCCGTGGCCGATTACCTGGCCCAGTTACACATCGACGGGTACTTCTTGGAATACGACGACGAACGCTCTGGCGGGTTTGAGCCGTTAGCTAAAATTGCGGCTAACGGGCGAGACCAACGGGTGGTACTGGGCTTGATCACCACGAAAAAGCCGGCCCTGGAATCCGTGACCACGTTGAAACAGCGATTGGCTACGGCCAGTCAGTATTACCCGCTGGACCGGTTGTGTTTGTCCCCGCAATGCGGGTTCGCGTCGACCGAAGAGGGCAACCATCTGACCGAAGACGATCAGTGGCAAAAATTAAATCTAGTGGTGCAAACGGCCAAGTCCGTTTGGCCAGAAGCTTAAGACGTTCAGGAAGAGAGACGTTCCCATGCAAACAGAGACCCTAGGAAGTGCTGAGACAGGGGGATGGGGCGTTGAAAATGGTCCTGAGAAAGCACGTCACCGGGTAGCGCCCGTTAACAGCTGATGAGGTTCCGGGAGACCGGAACGAACCTTGGGTGGTACCACGAGCAGTCGTCCCGAGACAACAGCTAGTTGTCCGGGGCGACTTTTTTAATTCAGAGAGGAAGAATTCTAATGACTAAATTCAATACCAAATTAATTCACAGCCAATCCCAACACGACAACCAAACCGGGGCCGTCAACGTGCCCATCTACACCTCGACGACTTACGCCTTTCCCAGCGTCGCCGACAAGTCGACCTGGGACTACTCGCGGTCCGGTAACCCGACGCGCGACTACCTGGAAAACCAGGTAGCGGCCCTTGAAAACGGCGCTCACGGCTTTGCCTTTTCCTCGGGGATGGCGGCGATTCACGCGGTGCTGGCGATTTTCAAACCCGGCGACCACATCCTGGTCAGCGACACCATCTACGGGGGGACCTTCCGGCTGATCAACGACTTCTTCAAGCGCTGGCAACTCGAGTTCACCGAGGTCGACACGCAAGATCTACAGGCAGTGCGGGCCGCCATTCGGCCCAACACCAAGGCCATCTACTTCGAAACGTTCTCCAACCCGCTTCTGAAGGTCACCAGCGTCAAGGCGATTGCCAAGATTGCCCACGACCACGATTTATTGACCATCGTGGACAACACCTTCCTCACGCCCTATTTACAACGGCCGTTAGACCTGGGGGCCGACCTGGTGATTCACTCCGCGACTAAATACCTGGGCGGCCACTCCGACGTGATTGCCGGCATCGTGGTCACCAAGACCGACGCGCTGGCCGAACAAATCTACTTCAACCAAAACGGCATTGGCGGGGTCCTCTCACCGGAAGACGCTAACCTGGTGCGCCGGGGGATTCAAACGTTGGGCGTGCGGTTAGACCGGCATTTAAGCAACGCCAGCAAGATCGTTGAATTTCTGGAATCCCGTGACGAAATCGCCAAGGTCTACTACCCGGGGATCGTCGGGACGCCCGACCACGAGATTGCTAAGGACGAGACGGACGGGTACGGCGGCATCGTGTCGTTTGACCTGCGGCCGGGGTTGGATTCGACCAAGTTCGTCGAAGGCTTGCACCTGATTTTACTGGCCGAAAGCCTGGGCGCCGTGGAAAGCCTGATCGAGTTACCGTACAAGATGACCCACGCCGAATTGTCCGAACCAGAACAACTCAAGGCTGGCATCACCCACCAATTAGTGCGGTTGTCGGTGGGCTTAGAGGACGCGGACGACCTGATTGCCGACCTGAAGCAGGGCCTCGACCAAGTCGCCCAAGCGTAAGGGGGAATGACCTGTGTGGCAGATTATTCAAACCGCTAGTCCGCAGCTGATCAAGGCGGGCTTGAAGTACACGATTCCCATCGCGGTGATTGCCTTTGCGATTGGTCTAGCGATTGCGTTAGTGACCGCGTTGATTCGGTTGTCACAAAAGCGCGGCGGCTTTCTGATCATTAAGACCCTCTTTCGGTTCTACGTCTGGGTCTTTCGGAGCACGCCACTATTGGTGCAATTATTCATTGTGTACTTTGGCCTACCGTACTTGAAGATTCAGGGCCTGTCCCCGCACGGGATTCAGCTTGATCCGGTGGTCGCCGGGATTCTGACCTTCTCGTTGAATACCGGGGCCTACTGTTCCGAAACCATCCGGGCGTCGATCCTGTCGATCAATCAGGGCCAGTGGGAGGCCGCGTATTCCATCGGGATGACCCGCACCATGGCGCTGTTTCGAATCATTCTGCCACAAGCGATTCGGATTTCGTTGCCACCGCTGGCTAACAGCTTCATCAGCCTGGTCAAGGACACCTCGTTGGCGGCGTCGATCACCATCGTGGAAATGTTTGAGGTCAGCCAGCAGATTGCGGCGCAAAACTACCAACCGCTGGTGATGTACATGTTAGTCGCCGTGTACTACGCGGTCTTCTGCACACTGTTGACCTGGTTACAGGGCTACTTAGAAAAAGTCACGTCACGGTACATCGTGGCGAAATAGGGGGACACCGGCACCATGCTAAAAGTCAGTCAGTTAACCAAAAGCTTCGGCGACCAGGAGGTCCTACACGGCCTGACCACCACCTTTCCGGAACACCAAACCACGGTGATCCTTGGGCCGTCCGGGTCGGGAAAGTCGACGTTGCTGCGGTCGTTGAACTTCCTTGAACGACCGGAAAGCGGTCACTACAACTTCGACGGTAAGGACCTCGATTGGTCGCAGCCCATCAGTAACGCGACGATTTTACAGATTCGCCGCCACACGGAAATGGTGTTTCAGGGCTATAACCTGTTTCCCCATTTATCGGTGTTAAAGAACATCACGGAGGGGCCAATCCACGTCTTGCGACACGACAAGGCTACCGCTCAGACCGAGGCGCAGCAGCTCTTGGCCAAGGTGGGATTGGCGGATAAGGCCGACGAATACCCGAGTCAACTTTCCGGTGGGCAGTCGCAGCGCGTCGCCATTGCGCGGTCGTTAGCGATGCACCCGGAATACATCTTTTTGGATGAACCCACCAGCGCCCTGGACCCCGAACTGGAGCTGGGGGTCCTCAAGGTCTTGCTGCAGATTGCTAAGGAGAAACAGTCGATGATCATTGTGACCCACAACTTAGCGTTTGCCCGGCAGGTCGCCGATAAGATCTTATTCGTGGAAAACGGGCACATCCTGTTCGACGGCCCTAACCAGGACTTCTTCGGCACGCAGAATCAACGTATTTTAGACTTTATCTCGGCAATGACCTTTTCGGACCTTGCCGGGGATTAAACCCAGAGAAATGAGGCATTTGAGGATGAAGATTAAACGATTACGGCTTTTAACGTTAGGGTTAGCGGTGCTGGCGACGGGAGCGTTGCTAACGGCCTGCGGGTCAAAACAAAGTTCCGCCAACAACGGGGGCTACCAGTCGGAATTAAAGCAAAGCAGGACCTTAACGATTGGTCTGGAAGGAACCTACCCGCCATATTCCTACCGCAAGAACGGCAAGCTGACCGGGTTTGAAGTGGATTTGGGCAAGACCGTTGCCAAGCGGCTGGGCTTGAAGGCGCAGTTTGTGCCGACCAAGTGGGACAGTCTGGTCGCCGGTCTGGGCAGTGGGAAGTTCGACACGGTGCTCAACAACATCACTCAAACCCCGGAACGTAAGAAAAAGTATCTGTTCTCGACGCCGTACGTGTACTCGAAGTACGTGTTGATCACGGCTAAGAAGAACACCAGCATTCAAAAGTTGAGCGACGTGAAGGGCAAGAAGTTAGCCGAGGGGACCGGGACGGATAACGCCATCGTGGCCAAGAAGTTAGGCGCCACGATTTCTCCGTCCGGCGAGTTTGCGACTACGTTAGACCTGGTCAAAGAAGGGCGGGCCGACGCCACCATCAACGCCGAATCGGCCCTACTGACCTACAAGAAGAGTAACGACATCCAGGGCCTGAAGTATCGGGTGCTGACCAATCAGGAACAAGCGCCCGCTAAGATTTCAGCGTTGTTCAACCAAAAGTCGCCTAAGCTACAAGCCAAGTTCAATCGGGAATTAAAGCAACTCCGGCAAGACGGCACGTTGAAGAAGTTGTCGGTGAAGTATTTCGGTAGCGATATTACGACTAAGTAAGTAAAGGTTATAACAATTTTCTTTCCCCAACCCCTATTGACATCTCCGGGAAAGTTGCGTACACTTATTGCAATTAAACCAGCACCTTTAAATTAGTCCTGTGAGACTGAGAAGGGGAACGTGTTTTTTTGAGGAAGTCCCTAACACTCTTTTGCAGGAGCAGTGTGGGGACTTTTTTGTTATCCCGCACGGGTGGGCGTTTAAGTGTAGAAAGAAGGCGGACCGAAATGGCTCGAGAAATTGTGGACGCGTTGACCATGCGACGCGCACTGACCCGGATCACCTATGAAATTATCGAACAGAACAAGGGCGTGGGTGACCTGGTCCTGGTGGGCATCAAGACCCGCGGCATCTATCTGGCGCAACGGATCGCCGCACGGCTCCAACAGTTGGAAAACGTGACGGTGCCCGTGGGGACGTTAGATATCACGTTGTACCGCGACGACCAACCGCACACGGTGGACGTGGCGGGACCGGCCCGGGTGACCGGCGCCGACATTCCCGTGGCCATTACCGGCAAGCACGTGGTGTTGGTCGATGACGTCCTGTTCACGGGACGCACGGTTCGGGCCGCCTTGGACGAGCTGATGACGTTGGGGCGACCCGCTAAAACGTCACTGGCCATTCTGATTGACCGGGGCCACCGAGAGTTACCGATCCGACCAGATTTTGTGGGCAAAAACATTCCCACGGCGTTAAATGAACAGGTGGCCGTGCTGCTGACCGAGTGTGACGGCCGGGATGCCATTCAACTCACGCAAGTCACGTAAAAGTGAATAATTAGCCATTTAATTGTTTCCAGAGAGGAACGAAACGGCCGGGACCTAACTGAACTGGGCCCTTTTTGAAGCAGCCGTCGTCTAGCCTTTCTGTAAGCAATTACAGGGAGGCTAGACTTTTTCTTTGGATGAAAACGAAAGGGAGACGGTAATCGTGGTACCAGCAAACAACATAGTAAGTGTGGATCAATTCGATAATCAAGACGTGATGACGTTGTTACAGCAAGCCCAAGCGTTTCAGGAAGGGGCGACCGTCCAGTTAAACCGACCGACGTTTGCGATGAACCTGTTCTTTGAAAATAGTACCCGGACGCACACCAGCTTCGAGATGGCCGAACGGCGCTTGGGACTCCAGGTCCTGGCGTTTGACCCCAAGACCAGTTCGATGACCAAGGGCGAAAGTTTATTGGACACCTTAAAGACCATCCAAGCCATCGGGGTGGACCTAGCGGTGATGCGGCACCCGCAAAACGCCTACTACCGGCCGCTGGTTCAGGCCGGCCTGGACCTGAGCCTGATCAACGCGGGGGATGGCAGTGGTCAACACCCGTCCCAGTCGTTATTGGACATGTTGACGATTTACCAGGAGTTCGGCCACTTTAACGGGCTAAAGGTCGCCATCGTCGGCGACATCAGTCACTCCCGGGTGGCCCGGTCCAACATGGAACTGCTCACCCAACTGGGCGCCACGGTCTACTTCAGTGGGCCCAAGCACTGGATCACCGATGACTTTACGGCGTACGGGGACTACCGGCCGCTCGATGACTTGGTCGGGGAGATGGACGTCTTGATGTTCTTACGGGTCCAACACGAGCGGTTGACCCAGGACAGTAACGCCGCCTTTGACACGCAGGCCTATCACCAACGCTACGGCTTAACGCTGGCCCGGGCCGCTAAGATGCCGGCGCACGCCATCATCATGCACCCGGCCCCGGTCAACCGCGGGGTCGAACTCGCCAGCGAATTGGTCGATGCGCCCCAGTCGCGCATTTTTCAACAGATGACCAACGGCGTGTACGTCCGGATGGCCATGATTGCGCAACTCTTGGCCCATCGCGGCCTACTGACCGTTAACAAATTGGAGGGATCCCTATGACCACGACCTTGATTCGCAACGCCCAGATCTTGCAACACGACCAATTGCAACCGGCTGACGTATTGCTTCAGGATGGCCGCATTCACGCCATCGGCCCCCAGCTGACCGCTTCGGCCGATGAGGTCATCGATGCCCACCACCACTTTCTGAGCTCCGGGTTAGTCGACGTTCACGTGCATTTGCGCGACCCCGGGTTGACCGCTAAGGAAACCATCGAGACCGGGACCTTGGCCGCGGCGCACGGTGGCTTCACCACCATCGGGGCGATGCCTAACGTCGACCCGGTCCCGGATACGCCGGCTAGGGTGGCCGCGATGGTGGCCCGCAACCGCGCACGCGCGCACGTCCACGTGGCCCAGTACGCCAGCATCACCACGGGCCGGGCGGGGGACCAACTGGTCGACTTTGCCGGCGTCCGGGATGCGGGGGCTTTCGCCGTCAGTAACGACGGGTCCGGCGTCCAGACCGCCGAGACCATGTATCAGGCCATGTGTGGGGCCGCGCGGGTGGGCTTACCGTTAGCCGCGCACGTCGAAGACGACTCGTTGACCCACCACGGCGTGATGAACGCCGGTCCGGTAGCCGATAAATTGGGCTTACCGGGAATTCCTAACGTTGCCGAATCCGCTCAGTTGGCGAGAGACCTGATGCTGGCCGAGGCCAGTGGCGTCCACTACCACGTCTGCCACGTGTCGACCGCCCAAAGCGTGCGGTTGATCAGAGACGCCAAACGCGCCGGGATTCACGTGACCTGTGAGGTGTCGCCGCACCACCTGTTATTGACCGATGCGGACATCACCCAAGACGATCCCATGTTAAAGATGAACCCACCGTTACGTTCTCCGCGGGACCGCGCGGCGTTATTAGCGGGCTTGCTGGACGGGACCATCGACATGATTGCCACCGACCACGCACCGCACACCGCCGAACAAAAGCAGGGATCGATGGCCACCGCGGCCTTCGGCATCACCGGGTTAGAGACCGCCTTTGCGTTGTTGTATACCCAGTTGGTGCAACCCCGGATCCTAACGTTAGGCCAGTTAGTGAAGCTGATGAGCACCCGACCAGCCCAACTGTTTGGCCTGAACGCCGGGGAACTCAAGGTGGGGGCTCCCGCCGACCTAGCGCTGTTTGACCTGGCGCATCCCTACACGATCGACGCTCAGCGAATGGTCTCCAAGGGTCGGAATTCCCCGTTTATCGGGTGGCACGTGGTGGGGGCCACGTGTTTGACGGTAGTTGCCGGTAACGTCGTCTATAGAAAGGAAAATTAGCATGCAGCGATACTTAGTTTTAGCGGACGGGACCGTTTATCCCGGGACCGGTTTTGGGGCGCCCGCCACGACCATGGGCGAACTGGTCTTCAACACGGGGATGAGCGGATACCAGGAATCCATCACCGACCAGTCCTATAACGGGGAAATCTTGATGTTTACCTACCCGTTGATCGGGAACTACGGCATCAACCGCGACGACCACGAGTCGATCCATCCGACCTGTCGGGGCGTGGTGGCCCACGAGGTCGCCCGCCGGCCCAGCAACTGGCGCTGTGACGAGTCGCTAGACGCCTACCTTAAGGCCAACCAGATTCCGGGAATCACCGGTATCGATACCCGCGCCGTCACCAAACATATTCGGACCAAGGGCGCCATGCGCGCAGCCATCGTCGATACGGTCACGGACGCTGTGCATCAACGACTCCAGCAACCGGTGGACCAGACCCACGAGGTGGCCGAGAGCTCAACGGCCAACGCTTACCCCAACCCGGCGACCGGCCTTAACGTGGTCGTGGTCGACTTCGGACTGAAACATTCGATCTTACGGGAGTTGGCCAAGCGTCACTGTAACCTGACCGTGTTGCCGTACAACACCACGGCCAGCGAAATCATGGCGCTCAATCCCGACGGCGTGATGCTGACCAACGGCCCCGGTGACCCCAAGGACGTGCCCGGCGCGCTACCGATGATTCGAGAGATTGAACGCCAGGTGCCGCTATTTGGGATTTGTCTGGGGCACCAACTCTTCGCCTTAGCGAACGGGGCCGACACCTTCAAGATGAAGTTTGGCCACCGCGGATTCAATCATCCCGTTCGGGACCTGACGACCGGTAAAATCGACTTTACCTCGCAGAACCACGGTTACGCGGTGTCGCGCGAGTCGTTGACCCAGACGGCGTTGACCGTGACCCACGAGGAGATCAACGACGGGACCGTCGAAGGCTTACGCCACAACCGTTACCCGGCCTTTTCCGTCCAGTATCACCCGGACGCGGCGCCGGGCCCACACGATGCGGCCCACATTTTTGATGACTTTATCGACTTGATGCACGCCCACCAGACGACGAAAAAGGAGCGCAAGTAATGCCAAAACGCACGGATATTCATAAAATTATGGTGATTGGGTCCGGACCGATTATCATCGGTCAGGCCGCGGAATTTGACTATTCCGGCACCCAGGCGTGCCTGGCGTTGAAGGAACTGGGGTACCAGGTGGTACTGGTCAACTCCAACCCGGCCACGATCATGACCGACAAGGAAATTGCCGACCAGGTCTATCTAGAACCCATCACCCTCGAATTCGTCTCGCAGATTTTGCGCAAGGAACACCCCGACGCCATCCTACCGACGTTGGGGGGCCAACAGGGCTTGAACATGGCCATGGAACTCTCGAAGTCGGGTATCCTCGATGAATTGAAAATTGAGTTGTTGGGGACCAAACTCAGCGCCATCGACCAGGCCGAGGACCGCGAACAGTTCAAGGAATTGATGGAGAAGCTGGGCGAGCCGGTCCCGGCGTCGAGTAGCGCGACCACGGTGGCCGAAGCACTGGCCTTTGCGCAACAGGAAGGGTATCCGGTCATCGTCCGGCCAGCCTTTACCATGGGCGGTACCGGAGGCGGCATCGCCAACAACGCCGCCGAATTACGGACGATTGCCGAAAACGGCTTGGCCCTGTCGCCGGTCACCCAGGTGCTGATCGAACAGAGCATCGCCGGCTACAAGGAAATCGAATTCGAAGTCATGCGCGACGCCGCGGATAACGCGTTGGTGGTCTGTGGCATGGAAAACTTCGACCCCGTGGGGATCCACACCGGCGACTCCATCGTTTACGCCCCGATTCAAACCCTGGCGGACCGCGAAGTTCAGATGTTACGGGATGCAGCCTTACGCATCATCCGGGCGTTAAAGATTGAAGGGGGCTGTAACGTCCAACTGGCCCTCGACCCGCAGAGTTTTCAGTACTACGTGATTGAGGTCAACCCGCGGGTCAGCCGCTCGTCGGCCTTAGCCTCGAAGGCCACCGGGTACCCGATCGCCAAGATGGCCGCCAAAATTGCGGTGGGCCTGCACCTCGACGAGATCAAGAACCCGGTCACCGGGACCACCTACGCGCAGTTCGAGCCGGCCCTGGACTACGTGGTCTGCAAGATTCCGCGCTGGCCGTTTGATAAGTTCACCCACGCCGACCGGCGGCTAGGGACCCAGATGAAGGCGACCGGGGAAGTCATGGCGATTGGCCGGAATATCGAAGAGGCCACGTTGAAGGCCGTGCGGTCGCTGGAGATCGGCGTGCACCATCTGGCCGAGCCGGCGTTGAGCACGGTCGACCAGGCCACGCTCGAAGACAAACTGGTCCACGCTCAGGACGACCGGTTGTTTTACCTGGCCGAAGCCCTGCGCCGCGGTTACTCACTGGACCGTCTGCACGAGCTGACGCAGATCAACGTCTTCTTCCTGGATAAACTCCTCCACATTATCGAACTGGAACACAATCTGAGCGCTCACGTGGACGACTTAGCGGTTCTGACCACGGCGAAACGCAACGGGTTTGCCGACGCGACGGTGGCAGACCTCTGGCACGAAACCGCTGATCAGGTCCGGGCCTTCAGAGCGGCCCATCACCTGACCCCGGTCTACAAGATGGTCGACACCTGTGCCGGGGAATTTGCCTCGAGCACGCCGTACTTCTACGGCACCTACGAGCAGGAAAACGAAAGTACGGTCAGTGACCGGCCGTCCGTTCTGGTCCTGGGGTCCGGCCCGATTCGCATCGGCCAGGGGGTGGAGTTCGATTACGCCACGGTCCATTCGGTCAAGGCGATTCAAAAGGCCGGCTACGAGGCCATCATCATGAACAGTAATCCCGAGACCGTGTCGACCGACTTTTCCGTCTCCGACAAGTTGTATTTTGAACCGTTGACGATCGAAGACGTCTTAAACGTGATCGACCTCGAACAACCGTTGGGGGTCATCGTCCAGTTCGGCGGGCAGACCGCCATCAACTTGGCGGCTCCGCTGGAACGTCACGGCGTCAAGATCTTGGGGACCAGTGTGGCCGACGTTAACCGGGCCGAAGACCGGGACGCCTTCAACCGGGTGATTGAAGACCTGCGGATTCCCCAACCGGCGGGGGACACGGCGAGTGACGAAGCCACGGCCCTGGCGATTGCCGACCGCATCGGCTATCCCGTATTAGTCCGTCCCAGCTACGTGTTAGGGGGCCGGGCCATGGAAATCGTGACGCAGCGCGCCGACCTGGACCACTACATGCATAACGCGGTCCAGGTGTCCCACGACCATCCGGTGCTGATTGACCGGTACCTGGTGGGCAAGGAATGTGAGGTGGACGCGATTTGTGACGGGGAAACGGTCCTGATCCCGGGCATCATGGAACACATCGAACGCGCCGGGGTCCACTCCGGCGACTCGATGGCGGTCTATCCGCCACAGTCCCTGTCGGCGGCGGTCCAGGCCCAAATCGTGACCTATACGGAACAGTTGGCCAAGGCGTTGAACTGTATCGGTATGATGAACATTCAATTCGTGATTCACGACGACCAGGTCTACGTGATCGAAGTCAACCCGCGGGCTAGCCGGACGGTGCCGTTCTTAAGCAAGGTCACCGACATTTCGATGGCCCAGGTCGCGACCCGGGTGATTCTGGGACAATCGTTACGCGACCAAGGGTACCACGATGGCCTGGTCCAGCCGGGCGCGTTGGTCCACGTGAAGGCCCCAGTCTTCTCGTTCTCCAAGCTCAACCGGGTGGATAGCCTGTTGGGACCGGAAATGAAGTCGACCGGGGAGGTCATGGGGAGTGACCGGACGCTGGCCAAGGCGCTCTACAAGGCGTTCGAAGCCGCTAAACTCCACGTACCGAGTCACGGCAACGTGCTGATCACCGTGCGCGATGCCGATAAACCGGAAGCCGTGAAGTTGGCCCGGCGGTTCCACAATCTGGGCTATCAACTCTTGGCGACACCGGGGACGGCGGCCTGCCTGACGCAAAATCAGTTGCCGGTCCGGGTCGTTGACAAGATCGATACCGGCGAACATGACCTGCTGCAACAAATGGAGGCCGGCCAGATTCAGGTGGTCATCAACACGATTTCGGATGAGGGTCATGCGGCCGACGATGGGGCGGTGATTCGTAACACGTCGATTGCCCACGGGGTGCCGCTGTTTACGGCACTGGATACCGTGGCGGCAATTCTGCAGGTACTGGAATCCCGGTCGTTTGTGACGCAGGCGTTGTAAAAGTGTATTTAGTAAGTTAAAGGTTGAAAATCAGCGCTTCCAGGCCAGGCAGTAACGGGCTGGAACGGGGTGGGCACGGCTTTGAGCCCAAAGTTCAGGTCTCAAAGGCCGACCTTTATCTAAGCTGGCTGAAGACCCACCAGCCAAGATAAATGACACCCCTGAGCCCATTACTGCCTGGCCCTCCAGCTCATACTAGAAGTTAATAGTAACCTTGGCGCGTTTTTCAATCACCCGATTTTGAGCGTTAAAACGTATTCGAGTTTCCAAACGACTACAGGAAAAATATTATGCTATCCGATAATTGCATGTCGAGGCGAGTATGTTTTGGCATGGAAAGCCATGATACCCTAAGAGGGTAATGAACATAGAGCCACATATAATAGGAGGAAACCATGGGACGATTAAGTGTGAATTTAGCGGGGGTAACCCTACAGAACCCCATCATGCCGGCGAGTGGGACGGCCGCCTACGGTCAAGAATTGGCGCAGAAATTAGACCTCAACGCGTTGGGCGGGTTGGTGATCAAGTCGACCACGGCCCAACCCAAGGCGGGGAACCCCCGACCGACCACGGCGGAGACGGCCGCGGGATGGTTGAACGCCATCGGGTTGAAGAATCCCGGGGTGGCCAACGTGGTGAGTGACAAGTTACCCTGGTTAGCCACCCACTACCCGACCTTACCCATCGTGGGGAGTGTCGCCGGCGCCAGTGTCGCGGAATACGTGAGTGTGGCCCGACAACTTGACGCCGTGCCTAACGTGAAACTACTGGAAATCAACATCTCGTGTCCTAACGTTACCCACGGTGGCCTGGCGTTTGGCACGAATCCCCAGACGGTCGAGGACCTGACCCGGGCCATCACCACGGCGGTGACCAAACCGGTCTTCATGAAGTTGACCCCGAACGTGACGGATATCGTCCCAATCGCCCTGGCCGCCGAAGCCGGGGGCGCCGACGGGTTGACCATGATTAACACCCTGACGGGGATGGGCATCGATCTGACTACCCGGCGACCCATCTTGGCGCACGGAACCGGCGGCTTGTCGGGACGGGCAATTCACCCGCTAGCCGTGCGGATGATTCACCAAGTCCGCCAGCACACCGCGTTGCCGATTATCGGGGTGGGCGGAGTCTTTACGCCCGAAGACGTGCTAGAATTTTACTTGGCGGGGGCTAACGCGGTCGAAGTCGGGGCCGCGACCTATGGGCACCCCACGGCCTGTACCGACATCGTGCGCGACCTGCCCGCCGCGATGGACCGGTACGGCATTGAGAGTTTACAAACGTTGATTGCACAAGTGCAAGCCTAGTAAGCTGCCGCTCCCCGTCAGAAATTCTTGATGGGAGCGGCAGTTGGCGTTAACGGGAGGACGCTGCTTGTGGACTTTCGGTCGTCGTCTGCGGTAAAATCAAGGGGACTTGGGGAAGGAGCTTAGAAGATGCCAGATACGCCAAGAAAAAAGACTCGCCGTCGGTGGTGGGGGACCCTGCTGTTCTTGATTTTGATCCTGGTCTCACTGGGATTGATTTTCAACGAACAGATCAAGACCTGGATGGTGTCGTCTTACCAACCGAAGGTAACGACCGGTTCGGTCCGGAAAAATCAAAAGAAAAAAGCCTCGTACGACTTTAAAAAGGTCAAATCGTTAGACTTTTCGACGGTCGCCAAGGCACGATTGAATTCCAAAGACATTCACGTGGTGGGCCAGATTTATATGCCCCAGTCGGATATTCATTTGCCAATCGCCAAGGGGGTCAGTAACGACGTCTTGGCCCTGACCGCGGGAACCATGCGGGCGGACCAAAAGATGGGTCAGGGGAATTATCCGCTGGCCGGGCACCACATGGTGTCACACACCATCTTATTCAGTCCGCTGTACTTTAAGACGCAGGTCGGCCAAAAGATTTATCTGACCAACGCCTCGAAGGTCTACGAGTATCGCGTGACGGTGCGGAAATTTATCCCGGCGACCGCCGTGCAGGTGGTGGCGCAGACCAAGCAGAAGCTGGTCACGCTGATCACCTGTGATGCGACCGGGGCCAACCGGTTGATGATTCGCGGGAAATACGTGAAGCAGATGCCGTACCGGCAGGCCCCGTTGAGCGTGCGCAAGGGGTTTGCGGGGAGCTTTAACAACCGGTATTAATTTGAAGTCATTGAAAACAGCGACCACCAGGTGATTGGGGGTCGCTGTTTTTGTGCCTAAAGGCCTAATTGGGGCTGAATTATAGTAGAACTGTTTTACATTGTAACTTAAAATATTGAAATTGAAGATTAAGAATTAATTTTGGATATAAAAATAACAATATCGGATTAGTTAAACTGCTAATTGGAAGTGCAGCTTACTATATCAAGGGATATAGCGAATGCTAAAATAAGCTGAAACTCATATTTGGAAGTCTGGGTTATCAAGTCATAGTTGATTTTATTGCACAACTAGCAATTTGTGGACAAAAGATTATTAGCATGATATTATACTTATGAATCATCGATGACTTCAAGAAGTAGTAATTAAAAGATTAACTAGTAGACCCTTTAAAGCGCTAAAGTGGTCGGCTAAGTTAAAGAGAGAATTGATAGAAATCACTGGTTTTTAGGCCGTCGTGCTTAGGATGGGGATTGTTATGCGAATTCGTAAAATCTGTCTCCTATTGACGTGGGTCGTCATAGGAGTCTGGGGACTGAGTTCTCCGGTCCTCGCGGCAACGGACAGCCAACGATCACAATACGAGGTGCAATTAACACCGCCTAAAAGCGTGCAGAGTGGTAGTGACAGCGCGGTAGTTAGTGGGAACGAAGATGACGCCGGTCAATCAAACACCGGCAACACTAACGGCCAAGCTGGTACGGGTGCGGATGCCGCTACCGTCACGGGTAGTCGGCCCACCACCGGCACCGCCGCGCAGGCTGCGACGGCGACAAAGCCCACGACCGGGCGGTTACCCCAATTATCGGAACAGCAATGGGCCGGATTCGGGTTACTCGGTGTGATCATTTTGGGATTAATGTTTTGGGTATGGAAGCTGAGCCGGAGGAACCGGCGTTCATAGAATGAGGAGTGTATATAATGACTAAGAAGACTTTACAATTACTGGCAACGGTGGCAGCGGTTGCGGGCATGAGCCTCGCAACGGTAACGGCTAACGCTGACGATGGCGTAAAATCTGGGACGCAAACGACGACTGCTAAAGTTAGCCTGACGGCCGGAAGCGACACGTCGACCGACGGGAACGGTAACGGGGACGCCGGCGGAATCAAGTTAACTAACGTGCCGAATATCGACTTCGGTGCCCAAGAGTTAGATGGGAAGACGGCCTTTAACCTGGACGGAAAATTGTCGGGGAACAATGAAGCGGCTAACCAGGCGGTAACGGTCGTGAACCCCGGGATTGGCACGGGTTGGAACGTTCAAGTGCGCAACGACGCAATGAAGTCGGGAGCTACCACGTTGATGGCTAGTACGATCAGCCTGACGCCTGGGGCCGCAACGCCTGGTGCGGGGAGTGAAGATACGAACTCAACGCGAGCTAGTGACAGTACGGCACAATTATCTGCAGCGCCGACTTTCGATGAGGCGAAACTAAATACAGAAGGTTCAGAAAACCAGCCGGTTGCCACAGCGGTTGTCGGTGGTGGTTTAGGAACCTGGAACATGAACTACAAAAGTGCTAACTTACAAGTGAACCCCCGGAACGTGGCGGGCGACTACAGTACGACCCTGACGTGGACGATTACCAACGCACCAGCGGGCTTAGGGGCTTCGCAAAACGGCCAGACTTCGGCTTACTAATCGTATTGGTTAAGTGGGACGAGGCAGCGGGACACTAAAGCAGGCAATACGACGAGGAGGCTACAGGATGAAGGGATCCTTACTCTTGATTGTGGCCTCGTTAGTACTGGGAGTCGGGAGTTTTCTGACCCCAACGTTGGCGGCCGCCGAGTCGACGACCTCGATGCAAAAGTCCACGGGCCAGGTGACCCTGAAACCGGGGTCGCCGACCGGACCAGTTGCGCCGGTCAATCCCGATGGTTCTGGGAATCCCTTTCCGGGGGACCCCCTCGACCCGGGAAATGAGGGTACGGGGTCACAGGGCCAGCTGACGTTGGACTATGTGTCGAACCTAAAGTTTAAGCAGCAACAGGTGACCGGCGCGTTTATTCAAGCCACGGCCACCAATCCCCGGGCCTTCGTGCAAGTGAGCGATCGGCGGGGTACGGGGACCGGTTGGAGTCTGTTACTAAAGCCGGAACCGTTGGTGGGTCAGCAGGACGCAACGAAGCTTACCCAGGCGACCCTGTCGTTAGGGACCAGCTACTTTTTGCCTAGTGAGAACAGTGGTCAGGTGAACTACCCGAGTGTGGTCGCGGCCAATGCCTTACCAATCGGCAGTTATTCGCTGGTCGCACAGGCTCAGGATGTTCCGGCGCAACCGCAAGGAGTGGGGACGTGGCTACTGCGCCTGAATACGCAGTCGGCGGCGCCCACGAGTCTCAACGTTTTAGCGTCGGCGGTCACCCGCCAGCAGACCTATCAGGGGACCCTTTCCTGGTTACTAACGGATACACCACAATGAAAAATTAACCCAAAGAGCGGTGGCCGATGAGATGCTACCGCTCTTTTGTATCGTAAGCCGCGAAGGGTGCAAACCGGACGGCCGGGGCACCATTTGTTATAATGTACACAAATTAAACAAGTTGGAGGTAGTGAATCATGAAACGATTTTGGCAATGGACGGTAGTTTTAGGGACGTTGTTACTCGCCATCTGTGGTTATCAGCAAGTGGCGCACGCCGAGAATGTGGGGTATACCGTGAACGCCGTGTTGCCGAAAAATCAGGACGATTCTGCGGCCACGTATTTCGCGTTACGGGTCAAGCCCAAGCAACAGCAAAAGTTATCGGTCGTAATTTCCAACCAGACCAAGAGCGCTTCGAAGTTCAAGGTCAGCGTGAACCAAGCCATCACGAACGATAACGGGGTCATCGATTATAGCCAGAGTCACCCCACGCTAGACCAATCGTTGAAGGTCGGCATTAAGGACATTTTTGCGACGCAGAGCCTGCCAACCGTGACGGTACCGGGTAAGAAGAGTAAAACGGTCACGGTCCAGTTGAAGATGCCCGCTAAGAAACTTAACGGGATGGTGCTGGGCGGAATCAACGTGCAGAAGGTCACGAATACCGATCAAAAGGCGAAAAAGGGTGTGAACATCACCAATTCGTTCGCGTACGTGATTGGGGTCCGGTTACGCGAATCGGCGGTCAACGTGGCGCCGAACATGACCCTGTTGTCCGTGAAGGCCGGCCAAAGTAATTCTTTAAATCAGGTCAACGCCAAGCTCCAAAACCCGGAACCGGGCATTATGAGTAACCTGAAGGTGAAGGCCAAGGTGACCGCGCAGGGTAGTGACAAGGTGATTTTACAAAACGAAAAATCCAACCTGGCCATGGCCCCGAACAGTAGCTTCAACTATGCTTTACCGTTTGGGAATAAAAATCTGAAGGCCGGGACCTACACGTTGACCCTGGATGCCACGGCCCAGGGCGGGTACAAATGGCACTTCGTTCGGAACTTTACCATTACGGATAAGCAGTTAAATCAATTGGCTAATAAATACAACCAGCCGCAACAGAAGAGCTATTTCTGGTGGTTCGTTGCCGGCGGAGCGGTGATTGTGCTGTTGCTGGCCATCATCTTGTATCTCTTATGGCGCAACCGGCGCGACCGGAACCAGGAGGACTAATTGCTGGTAAGTCGCTTCAAGTAAAATTGAAATAGTTGCTAAACCTAAAGCCCCCGCAAACTCGATCGAGTTTGCGGGGGCTTTAGGTTTAGTGGACCAACTGGATAAACGTCCAGAGTAATTTGGCGCCGTAGAGGATGATGATGCCCCCACAGACCAGGTTGATGCCGCGGAGCAGCTTCGCGTTAAAGACGGTCTTAAACCGGGAGATCAACAGGGTGATACCCGCAAACCAGATCACGGAGGCTAACGCGACCCCGGTAATGAAGGGTGTGGCGCTGCTGGCGGGCATAGAGACGTGGAAGGCTCCCAGGAGCATGGTGCCGTCGATAATGGCCTGGGGGTTGCACCAGGTCACCACGAACGCGGTCACAATGGTCTTGCCCAACGCGGTCACGACTGCTTGGGGCGCCTGGGTGGTGGGGTGTGTCCGCAGGAGGCCGAAGCCGATGAACAGGACGATCAGGCTGCCGACCAACAGAATCACGGCTTGGAGCCAGGCGTAACGCTGCATCAGCGCGCCGATGCCAAAGAAGCAGCTCAACGACAATGCGATGTCAAAGAAGATGACGATAAACGCGGTCAGGAGCGCACGGTGCTTGGGTTGCCCCAGCGCGGAGTTGATCACGAATAGGTTTTGAAGGCCGATGGGAGCCACGTAGGCGAGCCCCATGGTGAGCCCCTGAAATAGAAAAGTCATGGTTAAATTACCTCACTTGAATTAGTTGTTGGGTCTTATTATAGGAAGGGGAATCCGGGGTGTCCCCAACCAAATTAGAATTAGCGACCCAACCAACGCAAAAAAACAAGAGTGGGACGAAAGGCGGTTAGCTGGCGAGCATGAACAACGATTCGTAAGGCGGATAATCCTGGTCCTGGATTGGCTAACGATTTAAGGGGTTAAGCGGAACCAGCTGCCTTTTGGCGCACGTTTCGACACCAGATATTCGGAGACGAAGAAGAGCCTAGAACTCTTGTCCAACCAACGCAAAAAAACGTGGCCATTCCTGTGCGAAATGACCACGTTTGAGTGTTAGGTTTAATCAGGTGAAGCTTTTTTGACAGATTTGGGCGGTTGACTGGCTATACTAGAGGCGATGCTATTTTAACGCTTCTAACCAGGCGGGTACCGCCGCGGCAAGTTCCTGGTAGGTCAGTTCGAATTTATGGGTGTACCAGGGGTCGTCAATGGCCTGTCCCTGCCGTCCGGGGAGAATGTCTAAGCACAGCTTGACCTTAGCGGCATCGGCGGCTGAGGGGGCCATGCGTTGGAGATTGGCCACGTTGGCGTGATCCATGGTGATGATGGTGTCGGCCCAGTCGAAATCCGCCGCGGTGATGGGCCGCGAGCGGTGGGCACTGGCGTCAAGGCCGTGGTGGCGCATGGCCTTTAACGCGCCGGGGTGGGGATGATTCCCCTCTTCTTCGGGACTAGTCGCAACGGACTCAACGGAAAACTGGGCCTGCCAACCGTGGTCGTCAATGACCTGCTGGGCGATGGCTTCGGCCATGGGGGAGCGGCAGATGTTACCGAGACAAACGAATAAAATATGGTGCATATGGTGAACCTCCTAAAGGATTGGTAAAATTGCTGGGTAGATGCTGGTGTCGCCCTACCGCGTTTGTTATGATAAGTCTAACAAATTTAATTGGAGGAGTGGTCACGATGGCTTGGATTATTGCCATTATTGTGGTGGTTTTATTAGTGATTTGGTATGTGATGCTGTACAACGGCTTCATCCAAATCCGCACACACGTACAAGAATCGTGGAGTCAAATCGACGTGCAACTCAAACGGCGTAACGATTTGATTCCAAACTTGGTTTCCACGACCAAGGGATACGCGAACTATGAACAATCAACGTTGAAGAAGGTTGTCGAATTACGGAACCAATTGACGGCGGTTCCTGCCGGCGACCGGCAACAAACGATGGAAGTGTCCAACGCCTTATCCGGGACATTACGGTCCCTGTTTGCGGTCGCGGAAAACTATCCAGACTTGAAGGCCAACACGCAGTTCTCGAAATTAATGGAAGAACTGACCAACACGGAAAACAAGATTGCCTACTCACGGCAGTTGTATAACAGTACCGTAGCCAGCTTGAACATGAAGGTGCAGTCCTTCCCAAGTAACATCGTGGCGAACATTCACCATTTCAAGCAAGAAGCGTACTTACAGGTTCCGGAAGAAGAAAAAGCGGCGCCAAACGTGAACTTTGACGACTTTGGCAACGATAATAAGTAGGCGATTCTATGTTGTATGAACAGATTGCCATGAACAAACGACGAACCGGCTACGTCATGGCCGGTTTTACGCTATTAGTGGTCGCCTTAGGGGCGGCGTTAGGGGACGTGTTTGCCGGCAATTGGGTGACCGGTTGCCTGTGGGCGGTGGTCGTGACGGCTGTGTATATGGTCATCATGATCAGTAACTCGACCGACGTGGTCATGAGCCTGAACAACGCGCAAGAGATCAAAAATGAAGACCAGGCGCCACAGCTTTGGCACCTGATCGAAGACATGGCGATGGTCGGTCAAGTGCCGATGCCGCGGGTCTTCATCATTGACGATGCTAGTCCCAACGCGTTTGCCACGGGGAACAACCCTGAGCATTCGGCCGTGGCCGTGACCACCGGGTTGTTGACGCGCTTGAACCGTGAAGAGCTCGAGGGCGTGATTGGGCACGAAATCTCCCACATTCGGAACTACGACATTCGGTTACAAACCATCGCGTTGGCCCTGTCGGCCGCAATCAGTTTTCTGGTCAACCTGGCCAGCAATTTGATGTGGTTCGGGGCCGGTCGGCGCGACGATGACGACCGGGATTCCGCTGGTGGGGCGTTAGCCATGGTGGTGTCGATCCTGTTGATCTTCCTGGCGCCGTTAGCGGCCAGCATTGCCCAGATGGCCCTCTCACGGAATCGTGAATACCTGGCCGATGCGTCTAGCGTGGAGCTGACGCGGAATCCTCAGGGGTTGATCTCGGCGTTAGAAAAGATCGACAACAGCGAACCGATGCAGGAGGCCGACCCCAGCAGTGCGGCCATGTACATCGGGGATCCGTTTAAAAACAAACGGAAAATGACGGACTTATTTGCGACCCATCCGCCAATTGCCGATCGGATCGCCCGTCTCGAAAAAATGTAACCAAAAAACTCACCGAAACGGCGGTGTTTCGGTGTACAATGGGAAAGGAATTTTAGTAGAAAGAGTGTAAAGCGCATGCGTGGAAATTTTGTCTATCTCAGTTTAGAACCCGTTACCAACATGGTTTACTCGCTCGGGGTGTCACCCGCCGATTTTTTAAACGGGGTCCCCGAGGTCCCCAATCAGCTACTCCTGCTTAATGCGGAGGCTGGGACCGACGTCACGTTGAATCCGCACACGCGTTTTCAAACCATCGCTGGCCAGGCCCAGGTGCGGCGCTACTTACTAGCGAAGCACACGGCTGCGGTCAAATGGCTCGATTACGTCCACGCGGATGATTTAGACTTTTTACTCCCGTCAGAAATTGCGGAACTATTGTACCTGGGGCACATGGAGACTCATCTCCGGACCCCGTTTTACGCGAAGTTACAAAATGAATACGCCTTTTTGACCCTCCGCGACGGGTTTTATAAGATCTATTACCGTCAGCTGGGCAACTTCAACCACGTGTTGGATGTCAGCATCAAGCGGCACCTGCGGTCGATGCACAACAACCGGTGGGTCTTTGCCCGGCCGTTAGCCATCAGCGATGTGCCGCACGAAATCCTGCTACAACTCACGGAAGGGTTGATGGACGGCGCGGTGATTGCCTTCGACCAATTGGTGGAACGGCACCGGGTCTACATGATTCCGGTCCGGGCCGTGCACCATCCCGAACATCAAGCCACCTGGCACACCCAAGAAGAGGTGTACGCCGATTCCAAGGAAGTGGCGAGTCTCCGGTATGATCTAACTACCCGCGAATGGGCACTCACGATTCACGACAACCAGGAATTTAGTGAGGTTGCCGACTTAATCTAGGTTAAAGGACTCCCGCACGGTCAATCGTGACGGGGGTTTTTCTTTTGGCCACTGGTTGAGTAGGCGAAGGGCGCCAGACCGCTTGGGCGGGTAACGGTCCGGTGGGGAGCAGTCGGGGGAACGGTCCCAACCAATTCGGGATTTTCAATTTTCCGTTCGGGATTCATGGTATAATGAGAATCAGAATTTTATCCCGGACCGGCTGGGCCCGAGAAAGCTAATGACGGGTGGCGGCAGTGCCACGCGAAAATGGGAGTTAGACAAAATGAAGATGCAACTTGCGGAAATTGCCCATGCAGTCGGGGCAATCAATGATTACGAACAGTGGGCGAGCGTCAACGTGACTAGCGTGGCGTTTGATAGTCGGCACCTCCAACCAGGAGGGCTCTTTATCCCATTGACCGGAGAACAAGACGGTCACCAGTTTATCCAATCGGCGATTGATCACGGTGCGGCGGCGACCTTATGGGCCCAAGATTTAGCCAAGGCCCCGGCCGATTTCCCCGTAATTCAAGTCGAAAACTCGCTGACCGCCTTACAAACGTTAGCCCGTTATTATTTGACCAAGATCAATCCCCGGGTGGTTGCCATTACCGGGAGCAACGGGAAGACCACGACCAAGGACATGATTGCGGCGCTGTTAAGCACGCAATTTAACGTGACCAAGACCTACGCCAACTTCAACAACGAAATCGGGGTGCCGATGACGGTGCTGTCGATGGAACCCAACACCGAGATGTTAGTGGTGGAAATGGGGATGGATCGTCCCGGTCAGCTGGACTTTCTGAGTAAGCTGGTTACGCCGGACGTGGCCGTGATCACCATGATTGGTGAGGCCCACATCGAATTCTTCGGTACCCGTGATAAAATCGCAGATGCTAAATTCGAAATCACCCACGGCCTGAGCGACGATGGTTTCTTCGTCTACGACGGCGACGAACCGTTGTTACGCCAACGGGTGGCCGACCTCGATCAACAACAGGTGACCTTTGGCCGTCACGAGACCGACGACCTGTACGCTACCGAGGTGACCGACACGCCGACTAGCACCAGCTTCACCACCAACAAGTGGCCCGAAGTCCGCTTCACGGTGCCGATGATCGGGGATTACAACGTCAACAACGCGTTGGCGGCCCTGGCGGTGGCTGACCTGTACCGGATTCGGCCGGAGAACGCGCAAAAGGCGCTGCAAACGGTGCCGTTGACCAAGAACCGGGCCGAATGGTTGACCGGGGCGCAGGGGGAAAGCCTCCTGAGTGACGTCTATAATTCCAACCCCACGGCGGTCCGCGAGGTCCTACACGCCTTCGGACAAACGCCGGTCAAGGGCCGGCGCCTAGTGGTTTTGGGTGACATGTTGGAACTGGGCGATCAGTCCGCCGAGCTTCACGCCGGGTTAGCTAGCGCCTTAGACCCGACCAAGTTTGCCCACGTCTACCTGGTGGGGCCGCAAATGAAAGCTTTGCAGGCCGCACTAGCCGCCGAGGCACCGGAACTCCCCGTCACGCACTTCGATAGCGCGGATCTGGCGGGCGTCACGGCGGCCTTACAGGAGACGGTCACGGCCGACGACCAGATTTTATTAAAGGGATCGCACGGAATTCACCTTGAAAACGTGCTGGCCCAACTGCTCCCGACTGAAAAAAAATGAAAATAGTTTAAATGTAAGCAATTTCCAGGAGTCTTGGAAGTTGCTTATTTTAATCCGGCGTTGTATGATGGTTGAGTTGTAAAATTTAAGAATCGAACTTACTCCGCTCTAGCCAATTGTTAGCCGCCTCACGGGAAACGGATTTTTTCCAAGACGAACAAGGCACTAGGGTGACGTACTCATTATTAGGAGGAAATTATACTTGAAGTTTAAAGAACTGGGTCTTTCCGAGGACCTACTGAGAGCTGTTACTGAAGCAGGTTACGAAGAAGCGACCCCAATTCAAGCCGAAACCATCCCGATGGTCTTGGCTGGCCAAGATGTGATTGGCCAGGCCCAAACCGGGACTGGTAAGACGGCGGCCTTCGCACTCCCCATTCTGGAAAAGATTGATAAAAACAATCCGAACGTTCAGGCCTTAGTGGTTTCCCCAACGCGGGAACTGGCCATCCAGACCCAAGAAGAAATCTATAAGTTAGGCCGTAACGAACGGGCCAACGTCCAAGTGGTTTACGGTGGGGCGGATATCCGGCGTCAAATCAAGAGCTTAAAGAACCACCCCCAAGTCGTCGTTGGGACGCCCGGTCGGTTATTAGACCACATCCGGCGGCGGACCTTGAAGCTGGACCACGTTCAAATGTTGGTGTTAGATGAAGCCGACGAAATGCTGAACATGGGCTTCTTGGACGACATTGAAGACATTATCAAGCAATTACCAGAAGAACGGCAAACCATGCTGTTCTCCGCCACTATGCCACCCGAAATCAAGCGGGTCGGTGTGCAATTCATGCAAGACCCGAAGCACGTGAAGATCAAGGCCAAGGAATTGACTACGGATCTGATCGACCAATACTACGTGCGTTCCCGGGACTTTGAAAAGTTTGACATCATGACGCGGTTCTTCGACGTGCAAGACCCAGACTTGACCATCGTCTTCACGCGGACTAAGCGCCGGGTCGACGAAATCTCCAACGGGTTACAAGCCCGCGGGTATAACGCCGCCGGAATTCACGGGGACTTGACGCAAAAGCGCCGGACCCAAATCATGAACGAATTCCGTCACGGGAAGTTGGATATCCTGGTCGCAACCGACGTGGCTGCCCGGGGGATCGATATCAACGACGTGACCCACGTGTACAACTACGATATTCCGCAAGATCCAGATAGTTACGTTCACCGGGTCGGCCGGACGGGCCGTGCCGGGAAGCACGGGGTCTCCATGACCTTCGTGACGCCAAACGAAATGGGTTACTTACGCGAAATCGAAAAGTTGACCAAAGTGCGGATGCTGCCTCTGAAGCCACCTTCGGCCGAAGAAGCCTTTGTCGGTCAATTGGGCGTGGCTAAGGAAGCCGTTTCTGATCTGATCAACAAGACGGATACCGAAAAGTACGCGGACGCAGCGAAGAGCTTACTGGACGAGTACGATGCTGAAGACTTAGCGGCGGCGTTATTAAACGCAGTCACTAAGGATGACAACAGCCAGGTACCCGTTAAGATTACGCCGGAACGGCCACTGCCTAAGCGCGGTGGCAAGCGTCACGGTAGCGGTGGTGGTTATCACCGTGGTGGCGGTTACCATCGTGGTGGTAACGGCGGTCACCGTGGCGGTGGCGAACATCGGCACTACGACCGTAACCGGCGGGGCGGTAACGACCGCAACGACCGGAATGATCGGAACCGGGGCGGTAATCGCGACCGGCGCAGCAATGGTGGTCGGCGTTCCGAAGGGGCCAAGCACGGCTTCACGATTCGGAAAAAAGACTAGTTTCATTTAAAAGAGAATGATTAGGGAATCCCGCATTGGCGTTAGGCCGATGCGGGATTTTTTTAGCAGTTGACTGGAACGGGACGGGCTCGGAGTTGAGACCATATAAGCTGGTTTTCTAAGGGGGAATAATAGCCATGATAAAAATGACCCACAAAAACATGTTTATTTAAAAAAGTTATCCCGTTTAGCAGGTGACGCCATAATGTGTCGTGGCACTATGCTACACTTGGCACATTACTTACAAAAAGGGGAATTATCAGCATGAAGAACAGTTTGATTAAGAAAATTGCCGTGAGCGGTGCCGTGGTCATCGGCATGTTCGCCTTTGGTGGCGGCACGTCAGCCAGTGCTAGTGCGGTTACGCCCAATGTCGGGGGCCATTTTGCTTCGCGCACCGTCACCTATCATATCAACTCGTCATCCAAGCATTGGCAAAAGGTTTGGAAAAAGGCCATACATAAGTTCGACCACAATGGTACTATTAAATTAAAAGCCACTTCAAAGAAAAAGGCCAAAATGACGCTGACCACTGTCGCAAAATTTAAAGGTAAGTATGCGACTGCGGATTGGGATTTTTTGCGGAATAAAGATGATGGAACACACGTCTTTAAGCATGTAAGGCTACGGTTGAATCGAAAAGTCTGCGGCAAACAAGCTTTTTATCCCAACGATAATATGGTAGTTGATGGTCAAACCATGGAGACCGTAAATGCAGCAGAAGCGATTGCGGTCGGATTAGGTCTTGACAACTCCACTACTATTAAGAGGAGTTTGGTGAATGAGACTGGTTGGTGGAATGGAAATTTAACGAAAGCCGATAAGTTAGGCTTGGCGAAGGCCTACGCGAACGTGAAGTAGTCAAGCATCAACTATAGCAGATCGAAAGGGTTGCCGAAGTGGGCAACCCCTTTTTTGCGACGGTCAACGTTCTACGCCCAAGCAAAAAACTCACCCAACGGTAAGTTGGGTGAGTCGAAGGTCATAATTTTAATTTTCAGACGACGCAGCGTGGTCGTTGGCCGCTTGGACGAAGGCCTGGTAGGCGGCCTCCTCGTCGGTCGGTCGACTCGTCAGGTGCGTCAAGTTGACGTGGTGTAAATCGGCTTCGGGGAGGTCGAGCTTAGCGGTAAACGTCGCGTTGCCAATCAGGTGGAGTTGGCTGGTTGCCGCCGTAGCGCCTAACACCACGCGGACCTGAACTAAGCCGCCCGGATTCCGGACCGTAATCGGGTGAGCCGGATCGAACTGGTCAGCAAATTGACGGGCGAAGGCCAGACTGGTGGCCGACATTCCCGTCCCGCAGGCGTTGGTGAAGCCCACGCCGCGTTCGTAGGTCTGCACGAAGAGCTGGTTGGGCCCTTCAATGACCGCGAAGCTTACGTTGACGCCCTCCGTAAAGTAGGGATTAGTTGCGTTTAAGCCCTGACCGAGTTGGCCGAGGTCGGCCTGATTGATCTGGTCGACGAAGCTGATCAAATGCGGGTTGGGCACGGCGATGGCCGTAAAGCGCTGTTCCGGGAGAAACTCGGGCACGAGTTGGTTATCGAGCACGGGTTGGTCGTGGTAGTGTAGTGGCAGGTCGGCTGCGGCCATGGAAATCGGCGCAATTTGCACGCTGTAGGCCGGAACTTTGGGCGCCAAGGCCGGAGCCTGTTCGACGGCCAAATCCATGAACGGGGTGGCGATTTTAAACTTGGTTTGTTGGAACTTCTCGGCTAAGTAGCGCGTCACGGTCCGAAGCCCGTTACCGCACATCTTGGCTTCACTCCCATCGGCGTTGATGATGCGCATTTCGCCCAGACAGTCGGGGTGGGTGGTGGTGTTGACTACCAGCACGCCGTCCGCACCGTCGAGCACGTGGTGGGCGGGGTTACAGATTTGAATGGCCAGCTGACTTAACTCACCGTCGTTCAACGGTTGGTCGAGTTGGGTCTGGTCCAGGATGAAGAATTGGTTTTCGGAGCCGTGGGCTTTGGTTAGGGTGCTCATTGATTAGTCACCTCGCTAGGTTGAAAGAAGGTCTGATAGATGCGACGCACCGCGTTATCGGCGTCCTTGGATTGAACGCCGAGCATGATGGAGATCCGTGAGGCCCCCTGGTTGATCATGTGGATTGCGATGTTGTGTTCGGTCAACGAATCGATGACCTTGCCGATGGTGCCGATGTTGTGGGCGATGCCTTCGCCGACCACCATAATGATGGCGTAATCGTCGATCCATTCCAGATAATCAGGAGCCAACGTTTGGCGGACATCGTTGCACAGGGCCTTGATGGTGGCACTGTCCAATTTGGACCGGTCGAAGATGATGGTCAGGTCGTCGATCCCGGACGGCATGTGTTCGTAGGAAATATTATAGCGCCGGAAAATCTCGAGCAGTTTCAGGGTAAACCCGACTTCCTTGTTGAGCAGGTAACGGTGGAGGTACAGGGCCGAGAACCGGTTCGAACTGGCGATCCCCGTGATAGGTGAGGCCGGGTTGAACACGAACTGGGACGGCACGATTAACGTCCCGGGCGCGCTGGGATTATTGGTGTTTTTGACGTTGACCGGGACCTGCCCCTGCACGGCGGGAATGATGGCTTCATCCTGGAAGACGGAGAAACCGGCGTAGGACAGTTCCCGCATTTCCCGGTAGGACATCTTCTGGATGACGGCGGGGTGGTCGACCACGTGATTGTTCGCCGCGTAGATGGCGTCGACGTCGGTGAAGTTTTCGTAGAGGTCGGCGCTTAACCCTCGGCTCAGAATGGCGCCGGTGATGTCGGACCCGCCGCGCGCAAACGTATAAATGTCACCGTCCGGCGTGTAGCCGAAGAAGCCCGGAAAGACCAGGCGGGTATCCTGCGGTTGCAGCTGGGCCAGGTTGGCGTAGGTAGCGGGCAAGACGTCGGCGTCGTTGGGTTGGCCGGTGACCAGGATGCCGGCGGTGCGGGGATCCATGAACTTAGCCGGAATCCCCTGTTGATTCAAGACGGCCGCCAATAGGATCGCGTTGAGCAACTCGCCGTGGGCCTTGAAGGCCGCCATTAAATGGTCGTCGTCGCTGAACGTGGTGGTGGCTAACGCGGTCAACTTTTGTTGGATCAGCGTTAACGTGGTGGCGGGGAGTTCGAAGTAGTCACTGATTTCTTGGTACCGGTCACTGATTGCCGTCACGGTTGGCTGGTAATCACTTCCCTGTTGGACCTGGGTCGCGTATTGGATTAACAGGTCGGTGACCTTGATGTCTCCAGCAAACCGTTTACCGGGAGCGGAGGTCACCACGACCCGCCGATCCGGATCGGCCTTAATGATATTAATAACCTTATTAACCTGTTGGCCGGTGGCTAATGAACTCCCACCAAACTTAACGACTTTCACATTCATCACCTCAAAGAATTAAAAAAGACTCATCTATTTTTAATGACGACTTTATCAGTTTTTGGGATTAAATCAAGCGCAGAATTTTAAATTTGATTCGTAAAGTTAGAAAACATTTGGAAAAACGATGAGACCCCTTGACGAATTATGAGAACTGTTATAATCTAAAACACAATTGAATGATAGAGGTTGCAACCAACATGAGTATCTCCGCGAGTTCCTGTATGAACGCCGACCGGGGAGAAAGGGGCGGTTGCCGAAGCGCTAGGTCATACAGGGCCTAGTGAGCTGGGACGGGTCACCAAGAGGATCCGAACTGTCGTAGCAAAAAATAGTCGGCTACGGGGCGCTTACGACGATAAAAGATACAGACTCTGATCAGATCTGGGATCTCTTTGTTTACGTGAGCAAACAAAGAGATCCCTTTTTTCGTTCCCGGGCTAAGGTGAAAGGTAGGAGCAGCAGATGAAGAATCCAGACTTAACCGCGAGTGCCGCGGGACATTTAATGATTGGCGGGGTGGACACCGTCGAGTTGGCCCACCAATTTGGGACGCCACTGGTGGTCTACGACGTGGCGGCGATTCGCCAACAGATTCAAGCCTTTCGAGATAGTTTAGTGGCTAACGGGCTACGGTACCAAATCAGTTATGCCAGCAAGGCCTTCGCCACGGTAGCGATGTACCAACTGGTCAACCAAACGGGGATCCACACGGACGTGGTGTCCGGCGGGGAACTCTACACGGCCTTGCAGGCGGGGTTACCGGCCAGCCGGATTAGCTTCCACGGGAACAACAAGTCCCGCGCCGAGCTGGAAATGGCGGTCGATCACCATATCGGGGTCATCATCCTAGATAACTTTTATGAGATTCAACTCTTACACGAGATTTTATTGGAAAAGAACACGAACGCCGATGTGATGTTGCGGTTGACGCCGGGCATCTCGGCCCACACCCACAAGTATATCCAGACCGGGCAGGTCGACAGTAAGTTCGGGTTCGACGTCGATTCCGGGCAGGCCGACCAAGCCGTGCAAGCGGTCTTGAACATTGAACAGATGCACCTGATTGGCATTCACGCCCACATCGGGTCCCAGATTTTTGGCCCCGAAGGCTTCGAGATGTTGGTCAACAAGCTGGTGGACATTTCCGCCGACTGGCGGGCGAAGTTCCATTACGTGCCCCAGATCTTGAACCTGGGCGGGGGCTTTGGGATTCGTTACACCCAAGACGACCACCCGTTAGGCCCCGAAACGTTTATCGATGACATCGCAAACGCCCTCAAGAAGCGGGTCGCACAACGCCAACTCGACTTGCCGGAAGTGTGGATCGAACCCGGGCGGTCGATCGTCGGCCCGGCCGGCTACAACCTGTACACCGTGGGGTCGCGGAAGGATATTCCGGAACTGACCCCGTACGTGGCGGTCGATGGGGGGATGGGCGACAACATCCGGCCGGCCCTCTATCAAGCCAAATACGAAGCGGTTTGTGCCAATCACCTGAACGCGCCAACGATCGAACCCGTGCATTTGGCGGGCAAGTACTGTGAATCCGGCGACATCCTGATCGACCAGGCTAAATTACCCGCCGTGGTGCCGGGAGACCTGGTGGCGGTTCTAGCGACCGGGGCTTACGGGTACTCGATGGCCTCGAATTATAACCGTAATCCGCGACCGGCCGTCGTTTTCGTTGAAAATGGCCAGGCCAAGTGCGTGGTCCAACGCGAAAGTTACGCCGATTTGACACGGTTGGATCAACCGTACCTATAGATAGGAGAGAATGAGATGCAAAAGTTAAGTGCTGAAGAAATTATTGCCTACATTGGTAACGCCCAGAAGGTCACGCCGGTCAAGGTCACAGTGAAGGGTCACTTCACGACCGCCGATATTCCGGCAGACGTGCAGAGCTTCCTGACGGCGGACTTCGCCATTCTCTACGGCGATTACCGAGCCATTGCCCCACTACTCGCCGACCGGGATGCCACCGATTACCATCTAGAAGTGACCGCGCAGAACTCCGCGGTCCCGTTACTCCCAATCGAACACGTCAACGCCCGCATCGAACCGGGTGCCATCATTCGCGACCAGGTCACGATTGGCGATAACGCGGTGGTCATGATGGGGGCCGTGATCAACATCGGGGCCGAAATCGGGGCGGGGACCATGATCGACATGGGGGCCGTCTTGGGCGGCCGGGCTACGGTCGGTGAGAATTCCCACATCGGGGCAAACGCCGTGCTTGCCGGCGTGGTCGAACCCGCTTCCGCTAAGCCGGTCACCATCGGCAACAACGTCACGGTGGGTGCCAACGCGGTGGTCCTGGAAGGCGTCGAAGTCGGCGATAACGCCGTGGTCGGGGCCGGCGCCGTGGTCACCAAGGACGTGGCGCCTAACGCCGTCGTTGCCGGGGTACCCGCGCGGATCTTAAAGGTCAAGGACCAACAGACCGTCGACAAGACCCACATCGAACAGGATCTGCGGCGCCTATGAGTTTAACGGCAGACCAACTCATCCAGATTCGCCGCCACCTCCACCAGATCCCGGAGCTGGCGCTACACGAGACTAAAACGCACGCCTATTTAAAGGAAGTTATTGCGGGCTTGCCGCAGACCTACCTGACCGTTCACGAGGATTCGCGGTTACCCACGGCTTTACTGGTGCGGGTCGCCGGTAGTCGGCCGCAACGGACCATCGGTTACCGGACCGACATCGACGCCTTACCGGTCAGTGAGCCGGCCGACCACGCGGTGCGTTCCCACCATCCCGGCGTGATGCACGCCTGCGGTCACGACATTCACATGAGTGTGGCGCTGGGTATCCTGAGTTACTTTGCGGACCATCAGCCGGTAGATAACCTGGTCTTTTTCTTCCAACCCGCCGAAGAAAGCGAAAGCGGGGGTAAACAGGCCTATGATTTGGGGCTCTTGACCGGCGAGTACCAGGTCGACGAATTTTACGGGCTGCACGACAACCCCGACCTGCCTACCGGGACGATTGGGTGTCGCAACGGCACGTTGTTTGCCGGAACCACGGAGGTCAACCTGACCGTTCACGGTAAGAGTGGCCACGCGGCCTTTCCCCACGAGGCGACCGATGCCGTGGTGATTGCCGCCGCGTTGATCCTCCAGTTACAGACCATCATCTCGCGGGACATCGACCCCACGCGCTGTGGTGTGATTACGTTTGGTAAGGTCACAGCCGGTACGATTCGGAACGTGATCGCCGGGGAGGCCCGGTTGGAAGGCACGATTCGCGGACTGACCCAGGAGATGCTGTTGCGCATCCGGCAACGGGTCCAGGAGGTCGCCAACGGGGTGGCCGCCAGTTACAACGCGACCATCGACGTCGACTTCAATCAGGGCGGGTATTACCCCGTCGAAAACAATCCGGAATTGACCCAACGCTTCATCGACTATATGCAACACGCACCGCAAGTGGCCTTTCAGGAGACGCGACCGGCCATGACGGGCGAGGATTTCGGCTACCTGCTCGCGCAGATTCCGGGGACCATGTTCTGGTTGGGCGTGGACAGTCCCGGCGCGCTTCACGCCGCCAACTTTGTACCGCACGAAGCGGCCATCATGGCGGGCGTGACGGCCATGACCGGATTTTTAGAATATCGTATGCAAGCTTAAAAAGGAGTGGACATGGTGAAAACAGCAGATTTAATCACGGCGATCATCACACCGTTTAACGCTGACGCAACGGCCATCAATTACGAGGCCCTAGAACACCTGACCAACCGGTTATTGGCCACGGGGACTAACGGGTTCGTTATTGGGGGGACTACGGGAGAGACCCCTACGTTGACCGAAGCGGAGAAACTCGAACTTTACACCCGGTTCGCTAAAATCGTGGCCGGTCGGGCCATGATCATTGCGGGTTGTGGGAGTAACAACACCCAGGCGACCATCGACTTTACCCAAAAGGTCGCCCAGATTCCGGGTATCGACTACGCCTTGGAAGTCGTACCGTACTATAACAAACCCAATCAACGGGGGATGATTGCCCACTTTAAGGCCATCGCGGCTACGGCGGGGCTTCCCATCATCATTTACAACATTCCCGGTCGGACCGGCGTCACCATGACCAAGGAAACCGTGGTGGAACTGGCCCAGGTCGCCAACGTGGCGGGCATCAAGCAGTGTGGCTCGCTGAGTGATTTGGAATATATCGTCGAACACGCGCCGCAGGACTTTCTGGTGTACACCGGCGAGGACGCCCAGGCCTTGTTTGCCAAGGTGATTGGGGCGACCGGAGTGGTTTCCGTGGCTTCCCACCTTTACGGTGACCAGATGGCCGCGATGTACCACAGTCTAGCGACCGGCAACGTTCAGCACGCTGGCGCGCTACAGCGGCAATTGACGCCTAAGATGGCGGCCCTGTTCATGTACCCGTCCCCATCTCCGGTCAAGGCCGTCTTAAACGACCGGGGCTACCAGGTCGGCGGCTGTCGGTTGCCGATTCAGGCGTTGACGGCGGACGAAAAGGCCCAGCTGTACCGGGCGTTAGGTGACGAAGAGGAGGTTCAGGAATGATTTCAGCGATTGTGTCCGGCTTTACCGGCGCCATGGGGCAAAAGGTCCTGGCCATGATTCAAGCGGATGCGCAACTCCAACTGGTCGGGGTCTATAACCCGTCCGTGACGGATTTGACGCCCGCCACGTACGACCTGGCTCCGACCGTACAGGTCTTTAACCAGCTCGATCAAATCACGATTGGCGCCGACGTGTGGCTCGATTTCAGCACGCCTAGCGGAGCGTTTGCCAACACTCAGTTCGCCATTGAGCACGGGATTCGCCCGGTCATCGGGACCAGCGGGATGAGCGAGGCTCAGATCGCCGAGCTGCAACAATTAGCCAATCAACGGCACGTGGGCGGGATCATCGCTGCTAACTTTGGTGTTTCGGCCGTCTTAATGATGAAGTTCGCCCAGCTGGCCGCCAAATACTTCGACCACGCCGAGGTGGTGGAATACCACCACGACGATAAGCGCGACGCCCCATCCGGGACCGCGTTGAACACGGCGAAGTTGATCTACGATGCTCAGGGTCACGACGAACCAGGGAACCCCAGAGAACAAGACCCGTTGGGTGCCCGCGGCGGTGATTACCACGGTATCAAGATCCACGCGATTCGCTTACCCGGTTTCGTGGCTGACGAGGAGGCCATCTTTGGCGGCCCCGGCGAAACGCTGACCATCAAGCAAAGTACTACCGACCGGGCCTCGTTCATGACCGGCGTGCGGTTGGCTTTAGACGCGGTCATGACGCGTGACGAGCTGATCGTGGGGTTGGAACAGTTGATTTAAGGTCAGCAGGTCTGGCGCTGCTCCGGCAGAAAAATGAACAATTTGTGAAAACGCAGACAAGTGAACGGTTTCAGGGTATGCTAGTAACATGCTGGTTAGCTTTATCGTTTTGGGTCAGTGAGCCCGACAATAACCAACACCGAACCACACCAGCTAAAATTTAATGAATGAGGTGAGGGCGCATGCCCCAATTAGATGCAAACGTCAAGGATATCGTGAACCAAACCGTAGCTCCCATCGGGATTTCCCCGATTCGGTACTTCGCCCAGAAATTCGCGAAGATTCCTGATTTAATCAAGTTAACGTTAGGCGAACCCGACTTTAACGTGCCCGAACACGTTAAGCAGGCCGCCATTGAGAGCATTCAAGCTAATAAGTCCCATTACGCGCCACAAAAGGGGATCTTACCCCTGCGGCGGGCCATCAGTGATTACCTGGACGACCGGTTCGGCGTCCACTACGACCCCGAAAGTGAAGTCGTGGTCACGGTCGGGGCCACGGAAGCCATCTTCGCGGCGTTCGGTGCCATTTTAAACCCCGGTGACAAGGTCCTGATCCCCACGCCAACGTTTTCGTTATACATGGCGGTGGTCAAGCTCTTCGGGGCGATTCCGGTGGAAATCGACACCACGGCCGACGGGTTCCAGTTGACCGGGAAACATTTACAGGCCGTGATCGACCGTGAAGGGGCCGAGAACATCAAGGCACTGGTCTTGAACTTCCCGGGCAACCCCACGGGCTTCGAATACACCCGACCACAGCTAGAAGAGATTGCGAACGTGGTCCGCGACCAGTCCATGTACGTGATGACCGACGAAATTTACGCTGAATTGACGTACGGTCAGCCGCACGTTTCGATGGCCGAACTCCTGCCGGGCAAGAGCATCCTGGTCAACGGGTTATCCAAGTCCCACGCCATGACCGGCTACCGGGTGGGGTATTTCGTGGGCCCAGCCGACTTTATCGCTAACGCCACCAAGGTCCACGGGTTTGCCGTGACCAGCGTGTCGAATCCGGCCCAGTACGCGGCGCTAGCGGCATTGACCACTGGTCGGGATGACGCTAAACCCATGCGCGAAGCTTACCAACAACGACGCGACTTTGTGGTGGCCAAGCTTAACGACTTGGGGTATCAAACCTTAAAACCCGCCGGGGCCTTCTACACCTTCTCGAAAATTCCAGCCGAATTTCAGTTGAGTTCGGTTGAATTTGCCGAGAAGTTGGCCGAAGAGGGCAAGGTGGGTGTGACGCCGGGGAACTGTTTCGGCGAGAGCGGCGAAGGCTATTTCCGGATTTCCTACGCGGCATCAATGAGTGACATTCAAACGGCCATGGAACGTTTGGCCGTCTTTACGGAGAAGTTAACACAACACGCTTAAAGCAAGTGAAGCGCGGCAATGAGAAAGGGTGACAGTTTTATGAGTGAAGGGTATACAGTGGCAATTTTAGGCGCGACGGGTGCCGTGGGAACGCGGATGATTCAACAGTTAGCCGCTTCAACGATTCCGGTCGCCAAGTTAAAGTTATTGGCCTCCCAACGGTCGGCGGGCAAGACGCTGACGTTTAAGGGTCAGCCGGTAACGGTGGAAGAAGCCAAGCCGGAGTCGTTTGACGGGGTCGACATCGTGTTAGCCTCGGCGGGCGGTAGCGTGTCCAAGAAGTTTCTGCCCGAAGCCGTCAAGCGCGGCGCCGTCTGTGTCGACAACACCAGTGCCTTTCGGATGGAACCGGACGTGCCGTTGGTGGTCCCCGAAGTCAACGAAAACGTGTTACCGCGGCATCACGGCATCATCGCCAACCCGAACTGTTCGACCATCATGATGATGGTGGCCCTAGAACCGATTCGGCAGGCCGTGGGGCTCAAGCAGATCATCGTGTCGACCTACCAGGCGGCTTCCGGCGCCGGCCAATCCGCGTTGAACGAACTGTACAGCGAAGCGCAGGATTACCTGGATCACAAGGATATGCAAGCGGAGATCTTCCCGACCAAGGGGGAACCCAAGCACTACCCGTTAGCCTTTAACTTATTGCCGCAAATCGACGTGTTGGAAGATAATTACTACTCGCACGAAGAGTGGAAGATGATTCACGAAACCAAGAAGATCATGTTAGACGACATGGACGCGCCCGACATCAAGGTCACGGCGACCTGCGTGCGGGTCCCCGTCCCAATCAGTCACGGGGAATCCATCTGGATCGATACCGGTGATCCAGACGCCACGGTCGACGAACTGCGCGCGGCCATCGAGGCGGCGCCCGGGGTGGTCTTACAAGACGACCCGGCCCATCAAGTTTACCCGCAGCCCATCAACGCGACGGGCAAGCGCGAGACCTTCGTGGGGCGGATTCGCGCCGACCTGGAAAATCCGGGGGCGTTCAACCTCTGGGCGGTCTCCGATAACCTGTTAAAAGGCGCGGCCTGGAACACGGTCCAAATCGCGGAACGCTTGGTCGCCCAAAAGTTAGTCTAGGGATGACCTTAAAGTGAAGAGAGTTTGACCGGTGTGTGTGGGCAAAACGGGCACCGGTGACCCAAACGAAACGGTAGAAAAGGGCTACCCGGTTGGCGTGTGATCGCCGAACTGGGTATTCCTCATTAAATAAATTTAGACCAGACTAATAGGGGACCCTCGCAAGTTGCGAAGGTCCCCTATTAGTGATGCCAGATTATTTAAAGACTATTTCAACCGGTCCACGAAAGCTTGGAACAGGGCCCGTTGCCGCGGGTCTTCCGCCCACATGTTTTCCGGGTGCCACTGGACGCCCTGTACGTTGACGTTGGGCGTTTCGATGCCTTCGATCACGCCGTCGTTGGCGCGAGCCACCACCCGCACGCCCGGCGCCGGGGTCTTGATGGCCTGATGGTGCCGCGAATTAACGAAGGGGTGCGCACCCACCGCCCGTTGGAGGGCCGAGGGACTCACCGTCACGTGATGGGTCGGTAGGTTCCCCGGCGCGTGCTGGTGGTGTTGAATCCGGTAGTCGCTGGGGTACTGGGTGGCGAGGTCCTGGTAGAGCGTCCCGCCTAAGGCCACGTTGATGATTTGCATTCCCCGGCAGATGCCTAAGATGGGGATGTGCTGCGCCACGGCGTGTTGGGCCAGGGCAACTTCGAACAGGTCACGGGGCCGGTAGGTGAGGCCTAACGCCGGGACCGGGTCCTCGCCGAACAGCGTCGGGTCGATGTCCGGGCCGCCGGTGAAGATGATGCCGTCTAGTCGACTGAGCAGACCGTCCACTTGGTCCGCCGGTAAGTGGGGCAGACTAACGGGAATCCCGCCGGTCGCCAGGACCGCGTTGACCGCATCGCGGGGAACGAAGTCGGCGTGGTTTTCGTTGATGACGGACGAGGGGGTGAAGAAGACGTCCGCCGTGATACCGATAAGTTTATGCATTCAAGCCAACTCCCTTATGCTTGGGTTATAGTATAGGGCTAATTCTAGCGGAAGCCCCCGGATTGTCAACTGGGGGTTGCCCCGCTAAGCGCCTAGGGTCGGCAAGGAATCAAACCGAAAAATGGCGGGGATACGTGAAAAGTTTTCACGTTAATGTGGCCGCTCAGCACCTTAGCCACGGGATTCCTAGCGATTTGGTAACATTTTAGGCTAACCAGTTAAACGGCCCACCCATCAATCCGCTGCTGTGTTAAAATATGGCTTAGACGTTTTAGGGGGCGATACCATGATTTACGGCACCGGCATTGATATTACGGATTTAGCGCGGGTCAAGGAAGTGGTGACCAAGTATCCCAATTTCTTAACGCGGGTCTTAACACCCGGCGAGCTAGCCGATTATCAGCAATTGAGTGGTCAGCGTGCCATCGAGTATCTGGGGGGCCGCTGGTCGGTCAAGGAGTCCTATGGGAAGGCTCTGGGGACCGGAATCGGGCGCGACTTCGGGTTTCAAGACCTCGAGGTGCGCGATAACGCCGCGGGCCGTCCCGTCGTCAAGTTTCACCCGTTTGGGGGCATGGCTCACGTGTCGATTTCCCACACCGCGAGCGTGGTCATGACACAGGTTATTCTAGAAAGAGGGCAATCCTAATGGCAGTAGGGGAACATCGGCCAACGCGCTTGGTGATTGATCGCCAAGCCCTACGGCACAACATTCAAACAGAAGTTAAACGCTTAAAGTCAGATTGTGAACTGTTCATGGTGGTCAAGGCGAACGGTTACGGCCACGGTGCCGCGCAGGTCGCGCAAGCCGCCAAGGATGCGGGGGCCACGGGATTTTGTGTGGCCATTTTAGACGAGGCCCTGGAATTACGGGCCGCCGGGTTTGACGAACCAATTCTGGTCTTAGGAGTCACCCGGCCGGAAGATGCCGTTTTAATGGCCCAGGCCCGGGTCTCGACCGTAGTCGCGGATCTGAAGTGGCTCCAAGAAGCCAGTCGTTACCTGGAACTCACGCACCATAATCGGCCACTCAACGTCCACCTGGGCTTAGATACCGGGATGGGGCGCATCGGGTTTCGGACTACCGACGACTTAAAAGCGGCGCTGAACTTTCTGGGCGTCAAGGTCGACGACTTTAACTTTGAAGGGATCTTTACCCACTTCTCCACGGCCGACGATCCGGACGACACGTACTTCAAACAACAGGTCGCGAAGTGGCAAGAATTAACGGCGGTCTTACCGTTCCGGCCCCGGTACGTACATGTGTCGAATTCCGCGACCAGTCTGTGGCACGCGGCCTGCAACGACAACATGGTCCGGTTTGGCGTCGCCGGTTATGGCCTGAACCCGTCTGGCACGGCCATTCCGGAAACGCCTTACCCGTTACGCCCCGCAATGCAGTTAGTCAGCGAGCTGGTGTACACCAAGCGGTTACACGCGGGAGAATCCGTGAGTTACGGCGCGACCTACACGGCGCAGACTGATGAATGGATCGGCACGGTTCCGATTGGTTACGCGGACGGCTACGAACGCCGGTTACAGGGCTTTCACGTGCTGGTCGGCGGTCAATTCTGTGAAATCGTCGGGCGGGTCTGCATGGACCAACTGATGATTCGGTTACCGCAAAACTACGTGCGGGGCACCAAGGTAACCCTGGTCGGCGCCAATGGCGGGCAGCAAATTACGTTACAGGACGTGGCGGACTACTGTGGCACGATTCATTACGAAATCGCGTGTGGCTTCACCAGTCGCTTGCCCCGGCACTATCTCAATTAATTTATATGGATTGTCGTTTCAAGGGTAACTGATTCGTGGTAAACTGTATGAGAAGAGTCGATTAACCACTAGGAGGGTTACCATGATCCGTTCTCAGCAAGCAGTTCACCCCAAGTTTCGGGTTCAGATCTCTCGGAATGTTCGGCAACAGGCGTTAGTGCCCCTACCGGCGGCGGATGCGCAGCAGTTGGCCTTGATTATTGGTTACCAGGCAATGGCGTTGATTAATCGTGATTTGACGCGGGCTTTTACGCCCTGCGAGGAAGAAGCGGAGCGCCGGTTGACTCAATTTCGCATGACGCAACATTAATACAATAAGATAGGGGATGGCGGCCCATGGCCCGTGTTGAAGTTAAACGCGGTGACGTATTCTTCGCCGATCTATCACCGGTCGTTGGTTCGGAACAGGGTGGCATGCGCCCCGTGTTGATTATTCAAAACAACGTGGGGAACCACTACAGTCCGACCGTAATCGTGGCGGCAATCACCGCCCGGATTGAGAAACCGAAAATGCCGACGCACGTCGGCATTTCGGCGGACAATACCGGCATTGAGCGGGATTCCGTCATTTTGCTTGAACAAATCCGGACGATTGATAAGCAACGATTAAAAGATCAGGTGACACATTTAGATGTTAAGACCATGGCCGCGGTTGACGCGGCACTGGCCACCAGCATCGGTCTGGCGGATCGGTCCCGGAAGAAACGACCAACTAAAAAAGTACATAGTAATCGACAAACGCGCGTGCAGTGATGCTGCGCGTTTTTTGGCGTGTTGGTGGCTCAAAAAACGGGCGGTTCCCTCGGGGGAGCCGCCCGTTTTCACGGAAATGTTTAATTTTCGTGGCGTAAATCTTCAATTTCGGGCACGTGGAATTCCTTGCGTTCCAGTGCGTGGACAATCCGGTCGAGCTTTTCTTCGTCGACTTCGGCAGGCAGGGTGAACATGGTCCGGTGAACCAGTTCGCCTTCCTGGGCGTCCAAACTGATCACGCTGGCAATCGAGGTGTACTTGGTGATGACCTTTGCCATGCCGGCTAGGTCGCCGCGTTCGCCCGCCGAAACAACGGTCAAGACGTAACTACCGATGTTCACGTTCCAGGATTGGGACAGCATGTCCATCAACCGGGTGTGGGTCAGAATGCCGTAAAAGGCGTTCTTGTCGTCTAACACCGCGATGTAAGGTAAGTCCTTAATCGAGAAGAAGACGTTGAAGAAAGCAGCGTTGACGGAAATAAATTTAGTGGCATTTTTCAACAGGGACGTCACTGGTAACTGCATATCGCCGCCCCGTGATTTGTGGCGGTAAATGTGCATCTTGTAGATGTTTCCCCGGAAGATTTGCCCCGTTTCATCTAGAATCGGCACACAACGGTACCCGGAATCTTCAAGGACTTTTAAGGCCTGTTCCAGGGTAATATCCTCGCGAACCGTCACTAAGCGTTCCTTCGGTTTCACTAGGGATTTAAGCAACATAGCAGATGACCTCCTAAAATTAGAAAACTTCTCATAATCTTTTCTAATGATACCATATTCGGCGATTATTAGGTAGTTTATTTTTAATAAAGGTGGTAAATGCAACCTTAAGTTTTGGCGGTCGTTTTCCCGCTTGGTCAACCAATCCGCGGCCCGTGGCGGCCCCAAAAAACGGCCAATCGCAGAAGCGCGACGGACCGTTTTTTGAGAAAATGATTAAATTTTAAAAGACAATGACGGGCGTGCCGACCTTGACGTTCGCGTAAACTGAGGCGATTTGAGAAGGTGGCGTGTTGACACAACCGTGGGAACCGTGTTTCTTGTACCAGGTGCCCCCGTACTGTGGTTGCCACGAGGAGTCGTGAATCCCAACACCGGTATCGTCGATTGGCATCCAGTACTTGACCTTCGACGCGTAGCTGGAACCGTTGTCGTTTTGGCCCCGTAACGTGGTATTCCGTTGCTTACTCCAGATGACCCAAACACCGGTCGGGGTGTGGTGGGCCGTAGTTGGTAAGCCGGTGACCACGTCGGTCGAAACGACGACCTTACCGTTCTTGTAGACCCACATATGCTGGTTGGTCTTATCGACTTCCACGTAGGAGTTGCCGATATCCGTTCCGTTACTGTGGTACCCGGAACCCTGAATGACGGGCGTGCGACTCATGCCCTTGCCCGCCAAGACTAACTTACTGAGCGCCGGCGTTTCTTTTTTAACGTTGATGCTCCACCCGTACAGGCCGGCCTTGACCTTGACCGTGCCCCGCTTCGTGGACTTGAACGTCCGGGTCTTGTTGATGGTGCCATACTGATGACTGAGCTTGGTCAGGTATTGCTTGATGGCCGTTTGGTTGGTGGTCAGTTGGCCATTCTTCAGGGTCAACCAATTACCCAGCGTCTTCGCGGACAGGGTGATCTTATGGTTACTCAATTTATAAACGTAGGTTTGTTTGGTGATGGCTTCGGCCTTGGCTTTGGCCGTCTTGAAACTAGCACTGGTCGTGGTGACCTGGGGTTTGATGTAGTCCCGGTCGACGTTGACCGTGGTGTGGCCCTGTTCGATGGCCGCGGTAATCGAGCTGGCGACCTTGGCGGTATCCAACTGATTTCCGTTGGTCTCCTTGGTGACCTGGAACTGGTCGTCTTGGTAAGTGAACGAGGCGTCCTTGGAGGCCGTCCGCGTCCGGTTGGCTTTGGTGGTGATTTGCTTAGCCAGCGCTAAAATACTTTGGTGGTTCTCGTTGCTGGCGTTGAGCTTGATACTGTCCGCCGTGGCCGTCGTCACGTGGGTCGGCCAACTCCAAGCGTTTTGCTTGTTGATCAGTTGTTGGAGGGCCTTGGTCGACGTTACCTTGAGGTCGGCCTGCTGCGTATTAAACGACGCGACCGTCTTTTTGCCGTCCTTTAAGGTCAGTTGCTGATCTTGCATGGCGGCCTTTAACTTGGTCGCGGCTTGTTTGGCCGTGCTCCCGCCGACGTTGACGCCAGCAATTTGGGTATCTTTAAAGAAGACGTTGGCTGACGAATAGTGGAGTGCTTGTCCGACGTAGATTGCACCGACCGCCACGCAGGCGGTGACGATGCCGATAACGACTGCTTTTCGCTTTTTCATTAAGTTCGGGTCAGCTGCTCCGGTCGTTTAACCTTCGCAGAGCAACCCGGTTCACCTCCTGGATTAAATAGTGTGAAGCCCCTTGTGAACGTAAGTTCGTTTCCGATGACAAAATTAATGAGATCAGTGCACCCAAGGGTCTAAATAGGTAAGTTAACGAGCTGACGCGTCACCACCGGACCGATCAGCCAATCCCCTGATCAATCAGCCCGACGACCAATTAAGGTCTTGCGCGACAACTCGTTCAATCACCGATATCATATCATCAGGTTACTTCAAATAGCCTTAAAAGACAATGGAAAAGCAATTTTTGAGAGGGGTTTCATCGTTGACGTTACAGGGAAATTACCGGTTTTTAAAAACTTTAACGGCCTGAATTGTTGGGGGACACTTTCCCCTAATGAGGGCGTTACCCCCGAGAGTTCTGGGCACCGCCAGAACGGCTAAAAATTGGAACCAAGACAAATCGTGACACAAAAAAGGCCATCCCGCGGGATGACCTTTTTACCGTAATCTGAAGTGATTACTTGTTTAAGTTAGCTAAACCGTCAGCCGTAACCTTCTTTAAGGTTTCAGCAGACTTGGCCATTAAGTCCTTTTCCTTAGCGGAAAGTGGTAATTCAACCACGCCAGCTAAACCACTGGCATTGACAATGGCTGGCGTCCCGATAAAGATATCGTTCAAGCCATATTCACCGTTCAGAGCAGCCCCGATAGGCAATACGGCGTTTTCGTCGCGTAAAATTGCCCGCGTGATCCGCATTAAGCAGGTCGCAACACCATAGAAGGTTGCACCCTTACGGTTGATGATTTCGTAAGCTTTGTTCCGCGTGTCGTCTTCGATCTTGGCTAAGTCGTCGTCGGAGATGCCCTTTTCCTTAGCAATCGTCTTCAAAGGCTTGCCGGCAACTGAAGCTTCGTCGAAAGCGGCGAATTCGGAGTCACCGTGTTCACCCATGATGTAGGCGTTCACGTCGCGAGGGTCGACGTCGATCTTCTTAGCCAACGCAACCCGTAACCGAGCCGTGTCCAAAGAAGTCCCGGAACCAATAACCTTTTCCTTTGGGAAGCCAGAGAACTTCCAAGTAGCGTAGGTCAAGATGTCTACTGGGTTAGCAGCAACGACGAAGATACCATCGAAACCGGAGTCGACGATTGGCTTAACGATGGAAGACAAGATCTTCAAGTTCTTGTTAACCAAGTCCAAACGCGTTTCGCCTGGCTTTTGTGGGGCACCAGCGGTGATGACAACCACGTCAGCATCCTTGGCGTCGGAGTAGTCACCGGAGTAGACTTTCTTAGGTGCCGTGAAGACTTGAGCATCTTCAAGGTCTAAGGCGTCTCCTTCAGTGCGTTCCTTAATAACATCCACAATTACGAATTCTTCGGCAATACCTTGGTTCATCATTGAGTAGGCGTAAGACGAGCCAACGGCACCGTCACCGACTAAAACAACTTTTTGATGATTCTTAGTAGTCAAATTCTTCATCTCCTAAATAAATTTTGACATCCAGGTACGCTATAATACCCAAATGTAAGTATAACATGTAACTTAACCAGCGGCCACGACCCAGCCGAGCAAATTTCACAAATTGAATTGTTTTGGCGCCCAATGGCTAAGCCTGGTCGCTAGGAGTGAAGTTGCTAGGGGACTATGCTATACTGATGACGGTTGACTAGGAACTCAGAACGTTAAGCTAAACAGCCAGCTGAACGGCCACGTGGTCGTCCGGCTATTTTGTTTCTGGTTGGAAATTGATGATTAATAAGGGAGAAATTATTTTAAAATGAAAATGATTGTTGGTTTGGGAAACATTGGTCCCCAATACGATAATACCCGGCACAACACCGGTTTCATGGTGGTCGACGCCTTGGCGCAGGCCCACCAGATTGACCTGACGACCCGGAAGATGGACGCCCGTTACGGCATGGGCATGATCAACGGCGAAAAGGTCATGATTGTGAAGCCGACCACGTTTATGAACGAATCGGGCCGGGCCGTACACCCGTTAATGCAGTACTACAAGGTAGCCGTGGAAGACCTGATCGTCGTGCAAGATGACATGGACTTGCCGTTGGGGCGCATTCGCTTACGGAATCATGGTTCCGCGGGCGGGCACAACGGCATCAAGAGTCTGATTGCCCACGTGGGGACCCAGGACTTTGCCCGGATCAAGGTCGGCATCGCGCATCCCCAACAACACACCGTGGTGGATTACGTGCTGGGGCGCTTCACGGCGGATCAGCAACCAGTTTTTAACCAGGCAAGCGATCACGCGGTCGCCGCGCTGGAAGACTGGGTGGCCGGGATGGACTTTGCCCAATTGATGAACCGGTACAACTAAGATAGGAAGTTATTCGAGTGAATTTAGAAGGATTTTTGACCCAAACGGCACCTTACGCGGCCATTCGCCAAGCAATCGCCCCGGGCCAGCGGCAACTGGTGACCGGGCTAAACGGCTCGGCCGAAACGCTCCTCATTGCCAGTCTCCTTCATGATCAACACCGCTCACTGATCTACGTGACGGATACCCTGTATCACGCGGGGCAGTTGGTCGATGATTTGGCGAACTTGCTGGGAGAAGACGAACTATATGAATTTCCGGTCGAAGAACTCTTAGCGGCGGAAGTGGCGACCAGTTCGCCGGAATACCGGGCGGACCGCATCGACGCCTTGCGCGCCCTGCAGAGCGACCGGCCCGTGGTGGTGGTCACCGCGTTATCCGGGTTACGGCGCTTCTTGCCCGACCCGCAGAACTTTGCGGCGGCTCGGTTCAACGTGAAGGTCGGCGACGACTTTGATTTAGAGGAGTTGCAAAAGCAGCTCTTTGCAATGGGTTACACGCATCAAAAATTAGTAGCGGCACCCGGGGACTTCGCGGTCCGCGGGTCCATTGTCGATATTTACCCGTTGGCTGCGGATTACCCGGTGCGTGTCGATTTCTTCGATACCGAAGTTGATTCCTTACGGTACTTCGACCCGGCGACCCAGCGAAGCGTGGAAAATGTCGACCAGGTCGAGATTTTACCGGCGACCGACTTTATCCTGACCAGTGACGAACGCCAGGCTGGGGCCGTGAAGCTCACGCAGGAGCTGGCGACCCAAACGGCGACGTTAACGGCTGAAGACGCCGAGACGTTGACCAATCAGGTGCAACCCCTGATCGACGGCCTGCGGAAGGGGTCGGTCGATCCGCAATTGCTGGAATTTGCCGATTACCTGTTCCCGGCCCATCACCAGATCTTAGACTACCTGGACGCGGCCGGTACGGTGCTCTTTGGCGACTATGCGCGGCTCCAGGACGGCGAACGCCAACTCCTAGAAGACGAAGCCAACTGGGCGACCGACAAGTTGGCACACCACCAGATTTTTGCCAAGCAGACCTTTGGCGGCGAATTGCGTCCCATCGTTCGCGACGACCGGCACGCCCAAATCATGTTATCCCTGTTCCAGAAGGGGATGGGGAGCTTGCGGTTTACCGAGATCACCAACGTGACGACCCGCGCGATGCAACAGTTCTTCAGTCAGTTACCGGTGATGAAGACCGAAATCGACCGCTGGCATCAGCAGGGACAAACGGTGGTCCTCTTAGTCCAAGACGAGGAACGGCTCGCGAAGATCGAAAAAACGCTCGACGACTTCGAGATTCAAGTCGTGTTGACTAAGCGCGAGAACCTCCAGCCGGGCTTGACCCAGCTGGTGCCGGAACGCCTGCAGACGGGATTTGAACTCCCCGAAGCCAAGCTGGTGGTGATCACCGAAGCCGAGATGTTCCAGAAGATCACCAAGAAACGACCGCGGCGGCAGAGCATGGCTAATGCCGAGCGGTTGAAGAGCTATACCGATTTGAAACCCGGCGACTACGTGGTACACGTCAATCACGGGATCGGGAAGTTCATCGGGATGCAAACGTTAACGGTCGATGGGGTCCACCAGGACTACATGACCATCGATTACCAAGACAACGCGCAGTTATTCATTCCGGTGACCCAGCTGAACCTGATTCAAAAGTACGTGTCGTCCGAGGACAAGAAACCGCGCATCAACAAGCTGGGCGGGTCCGAATGGGCCAAGACCAAGCGCAAGGTCGCGGCCAAGATTGAAGACATCGCCGACGAATTGGTTGACCTGTACGCCAAACGGGCGGCCGAGAAGGGGTACGCCTTTCCCGCCGATGATAGTTTACAGGAAGACTTCGACAACAGCTTTCCGTACGCCGAGACGCCCGATCAGTTGCGCTCCATCAACGAAGTGAAGCACGACATGGAAAAGCCCCGGCCGATGGACCGATTGTTAGTGGGTGACGTGGGCTACGGGAAGACCGAAGTGGCCCTACGCGCGGCCTTTAAGGCGGTCGAAGCCGGCAAACAGGTGGCTTTTCTGGTTCCCACGACTATTCTGGCCCAACAACACTACGACACCATGGTCAACCGGTTTGAGGGCTACCCGATCACCGTCGAGATGTTCTCGCGGTTCCGGACCACCAAGCAGATCCACCAGTCAATCAAGGACCTCGAGGACGGCCAATTAGACATCGTGGTGGGGACCCACCGCCTCTTGTCTAAGGACGTGAAGTTCAAGAACCTGGGGTTGGTTTTGGTCGATGAGGAACAACGGTTCGGTGTTAAGCACAAGGAACGCTTGAAGCAGTTAAAGGCCAACGTCGACGTCTTGACGCTGACGGCCACGCCGATTCCACGGACCCTGCACATGTCGATGCTGGGCGTCCGGGACCTGTCGGTGATCGAAACGCCACCGGCTAACCGGTTCCCGATTCAGACCTACGTGATGGAACAAAACGCGGGGGCCATTCAGGACGGGATTCGGCGCGAAATGCAACGGGGCGGGCAGGTCTTCTACCTGCACAACCGGGTGGACGACATCGAAAAGACGGTCAGTCAGTTGCAGGCCTTAGTGCCCGAAGCCCAAATCGGCTACATTCACGGGCAGATGACCGAGGCCCAACTCGAAGGGGTCTTGTTTGATTTTCTGCGCGGCGAATACGACGTGCTGGTCACCACGACCATTATCGAGACCGGGATCGATATCCCCAACGCCAACACCCTGTTCGTGGAAAATGCCGACCGGATGGGCCTGTCGCAACTGTACCAATTGCGGGGGCGGATCGGCCGGAGTAACCGGGTGGCCTACGCCTACTTCACCTACCAACCCAATAAGGTGTTGACCGAGGTCAGTGAGAAGCGGCTGGAAGCCATCAAGGACTTCACCGAACTGGGCTCGGGCTTCAAAATCGCCATGCGGGACCTCTCCATTCGGGGCGCCGGGAATCTGCTGGGGAAGCAACAACACGGGTTTATCAACTCCGTGGGGTACGACCTCTACACGCAGATGCTCAGTGACGCCGTGGCCAAGAAACGTGGGCAACACACGCAACCCAAGACTGACACCACCGTGGAATTGGGCGTGGAAGCCTACCTACCCAGCGATTACATTGAAGACGAACAACAGAAGATTGAAATGTACAAACGGATTCGGCAACTGGAGAGTGACGATGAGGTGGCGGAGATTCAGGCCGACCTGATCGACCGTTTCGGCGAATATCCGGCGGCGGTCGGTCAGCTCCTGACGATCGGTCAGTTGAAATTAGCCGCGGACTTGGCGTTGATCGACAAGATTCGCCGGGTCAACGGCGACATCTTCGTGACCATCTCCAAGCAAGGGACCGACGTGTTAGGTGGCGAGGACGTCTTCAAGGCGTTGGCTGCCACCAAGCTGAAGGCCACGGTCACCATCAACGAGGACCGCTTGCACGTCAAACTGGTGATCCAACCGAAGATGACGGTCGACGACTGGTTGCCGCAATTGCGGCAGTTTATCGCCGCACTCCGCGACATCGTGGTGCCAGCCGTGGCGCCTAAAGCCGAGCAGCCGGCTGATTCGGAGCAGGATAAGCCATAAGGCACCACGTCCCGAGTGCTAGTTGGCAGCGGCGCGCTGGTGCGGTACAATGGGGGCTTGAATTTCGGTGGCGGGTCGCTTGCGGGTCGTCACGCTAGTCCCTATCGGGGAAGAAGGAGGCGGCCTATGGGTCACCATAACGTAAATACGACCCTGCGCGGCGCCCTAGTGTTGTCGATCGCGGCGTTTATCGCCAAGGTGTTGAGTGCCGTTTACCGGGTACCCTTCCAGAACTTAGTCGGCAACACGGGGTTCTACGTGTACCAACAAGTGTATCCCCTCTACGGCATTGGGATGACCTTTGCGTTGAGTGGGTTGCCCGTGTTTATTTCCAAACTCATCGCGGATGCGCCCGACCTGCCCAGCCAACAACGGGTCGCGCGCCAGATTTATCATTGGACCTGGGGGTTAGCCCTGGTGATCTTTATTGGGTTACAGGTGGGAGCGCCCGGGTTAGCCCGGGGGATGGGGGATGCCCAGCTAACGCCACTGATTCGGATGGTGGCCTGGATGTTTCTCTTGATGCCCGACCTGTCCGTGAACCGGGGGTATCATCAGGGACGCTTTCAAATGCTGCCCACGGCGCGTTCCCAGGTGGTCGAACAGACCGTCCGGGTGGTCGTGATCTTGACGGTGGCGGTGCTGGCGACCCGGCGCGGGTGGTCCGATTATCGGATGGGCGCCTGGGCCATGAGTAGCGGAGCCATCGCGGCCGTGGCGGCCTGGGTGGTCTTGCCACGTTGGCGCGAACCGCTGACGGGACCCGTGACCCCGGTGCCCCACGTGGGCCGACGGTTACTAGTAGAAGGCGGCACGCTCTGCTTACTGACGGCCATGATGGTCCTTCTGCAACTGGTCGACTCGTTTACCGTCAAGAACGGTCTGGTCGCTGGTGGGCTTTCCGATTTAGCGGCCAAGGACCTCAAGGGGGTCTACGACCGGGCCCAACCGCTGGTCCAACTGGGCTTAGTGGTGGCGGTGGCCTTTGCCACGTCGCTGTTACCGGCGCTGACCGCGGCGTTGAACCGCGGCCGGTTACGTGATTTCAAACGGCTGACCACCACCATGATGCGCATCGCACTGGTGATTGCGGCGGCCGCGACCGCAGGATTGGTCAGCCTGATGCCCTGGGTCGACCGGCTGTTGTTCGGTAACGCGCAGGGGGCCTGGATGCTGGCGGTCTACATGCTGAGTATCATCCTCGCGACATTGATTCAAACTTATAATAGTGTGCTTCAGAGTCGGGACCAGTACCGGTTGACCGTGGTGGCCCTGCTGAGTGGGCTGGCCGTTAAGGCGGTCGCTAACCACTGGGCGGTCGCAACCTTCGGGGGACTGGGAGCCAGCGCGTTGACCGTCCTGAGTCTGGGCGTGACGGCGTTAGTTATCTGGTTTGGGTCGGCGGCCACGTTACGGTCGGGAATTTGGACCTGGTCGTTTCTGGGAAAACTACTGGCCTGTCTGGTCGTGATGACCCTCGGCGTCCGGGGCCTGGTCCGGTTATTTCAGTGGGCCTGGCCGGCGGTGTACACCAGTCGTTTAGCCGTAGGAGCCGCCCTGATTGTGGTGATTGGGGTCGGCGTAGGTCTCTTTTTAGTGACCGCGTTGAGTTGTCGGTTGCTGACCGTTCGGGAATGGCTGACGCTGCCCCACGCGGCGACACTATTACGGTTCTGGCAAAAAATTAGCCAACATGGAGGAAAATAATATGCGTTTAGATAAATTCTTAAAGGTATCTCGCATCATCAAGCGGCGCTCGGTCGCTAAGGAAATCGCGGACAAGGGCCGAATCTTAGTGAACGGTAAGGTCGCTAAGTCGTCGAGTAACGTGGCGACCAACGACGAATTAGTCATCAAGTTCGGGAACAAAACGTTGACGGTCAAGGTCGATGCCTTACTGGAAACCACCAAGAAGGAAGACGCCGAACGGATGTACACCATCGTCAAGGAAGACTACGCCCAAGACTTTCGCAAAGACTAGTCAAAGGCCAACCTAGTGAATTTCAACGCTTCCAGGCCAGTCAGAAACGGGCTGGAACGGGGTGGGTACGGCTTCAAGCCCGTAAACCAGGTCTTGAAGACCGACCTTTGTCTAACCCGGCAAAAAAACGCCGGCTAAGACAAACGACACCCCTGAGCCCATTTCTGACTGGCCCTCCAGCTTACACTCGTTATGACGGTAACTTGAATGTGTTTTTCCGAGTTAGACGATAACTAAGTAGTTATTTGATCGGTGATTGAGTTTTGAGCCAGACTAGTCACAAGAATCTCGCCCCACCCGTTAAATCTTCGGGAAGAGGATTCAGCGGCGCATGGTCGGGTGGCTCGACGATTGAATATGACGAATGTTTTACATTATGCTTAACCCGCTAGACGGTTAATTTGAAAGTTGCTATACTCAAGTTAACTAATTTGGTCAAGTTCAGTGGGGTGAACGATATGGCGGATAGCAAACAACCGCAAACGGCGAAAGTGCAACGCTTAGAAAACGAGTACACACGACGATTGGCTCGGCAACAGGTCGCGACCAAGCACACGCATCACGGGCTTAAACGGCGCCGGGTGCGGCGGATGGCCCGAATCTTAGCCGTTTTTGCGGTGTTTGCGTTGATCCTCGGTATTCAACTCGTGCGGACCAACGCCAGTTTGCACCACGTGAATCAGCAGGTCACGACCAGTAAACAGAAGCTGGCCCAGACCAAGCAGACCAATGCCAAGCTGAAATTAGAAGTCAAACAGTTAAATAACAAAGATTACTTGGGCCAGTTAATTCGGTCAAAGTACTATTACTCGAAAACGGGGGAGACCATCTACAGTCTGCCCGGTGACCACGCGAGTGATGTGACGGCCAAGTGATTCAGAATCCGTAAGTCGGCAGCTAGTGGCTGGGACTTGCGGATTTTTTAGCCATTTGAGATTAGTTGCGCCGCCGGGATAACTGCGGCGAAGTCGATTCTCTATAGAGGAATGTTGACGAAACATGGTAGACTAGATAGTGGTCAGGTCAAGTGATTTCCAGGTGAAAATAATCGTGAATCACGAACTGGTAAGGGGGAAACAGTCCCGAGTTTTCTGAAAAAGCGACGTGGGCGTAACCCCGCTAAATTCGCGTTAAATTCAAGATTTTGGCAGTTTGGGATTGGCTTGAGTTGTGGTATACTGAAAGCACTTATTTTAAGGAGGAACTTCTTGTTTATGGCAATCGAGGTTGGAGCTAAGGTTTCCGGAAAGGTCTCTGGAATTACGAACTTTGGCGCATTTGTTGATTTGGGTGACCACAAGACCGGGTTAGTCCACATTAGTGAAATTTCTGACGGATACGTGAAGGACATCCACGACGTGTTATCCGTAGGTGATGAGGTCACGGTTAAGGTGTTAACCGTGGGCAATGATGGGAAGATTGGGTTGTCGATCCGTAAAGCACAGGATCACCCCGCATCCGAACACGCGCATCGACCACACAATAACGACCACCGCGAACACGATCATCGTGGTGGGAATGAACACCGGGGAAACTTCCATAATAATGGGGGCGACCACGGTGATCATGGCCATGGCGGTCGGCGATTTGAGAATAACGGGTCGCGGTCACACCATGGCTCAGCTAACGGTCGCTTTGCCGGCCATCACTCGAACCATAAAGAGAATTTTGACGACATGATGTCCGGGTTCTTGAAACAAAGTGAGGACCGGTTAGCAACGATCAAGCGCAATACCGAAGGGAAGCGCGGCGGTCGTGGCGGTCGGCGGAGCTAACGTCGATTTTAACGTTTAGTAATGAAGAAAGGACCGCACGCGTTGCGGCCCTTTTGTTTATCCAGATTTAAGGGGGAACGACGAACATGACGTTGGCAGCGGACTTTCGACAGCAGTGGCACGACCGGGCGTGGGGCGGTCCCCAGCAGCACGGCTTAGTCGCCGTGTCAACGGGGGTCGACTCGATGGTCCTGTTGGCTCTGCTGAGTCACTTGCCGGCGGCCGAACGTCCCCAATTGACGGTGGTGCACGTCAATCACGAATTACGGGCGCAGAGTCGTGAGGAAGAGGCCTTTTTGACCCGGTGGTGTGCCCAACACGGGTTACCCCTGGTGGTCAAGCATTGGCCAGTCGCCGACCATCCCGTTCACGGGACGGAAGCCGCGGCCCGGCAATTTCGTTACGCCTTTTTTGCCGAACAGTTGCGGGTCCAAGGCGCGGACTGGGTGGCCACGGCCCATCAGGCCGACGAGCAGGCCGAGACCATTCTCCTGAAGTTGATTCGGGGCGGGCAACTCGACCAACTCACGGGGATGGCGGCTAGTCGCCCCTTACCGCCGGGCCAAGTGATTCACCCGTTATTGCCCTTCACCAAGGCCCAACTGCGGCAGTACGCCCAACAGCACCAGCTCCCCTGGTACGAGGACGCGACTAATCAAGAATTAGTCGCCAGTCGCAACCGGGTCCGTCACCAGATTTTGCCCGCCCTGGCGCGCGAAAATCCCCAGGTCGTCGACCATCTTGGCGATTACGGCCAACAATTGGCGGCGGTGCTAACGGTGGCGGACCGCGCCCTGGATGCGACGCTGGCAATGCTGGTCACTAGTTGGCAACCGGTGACCGGTCAGATTGCCCCGCTCTTGGCGCGACCAGCCGCGGAACAACGACTCTTGTTGACCCGACTGATTAAGCGGGTGGCCCCCGCGGTCAGTGCCCGGCCGGCCCATCTGACCCAGGCGTTACACCTGTTGGCCAACCGGCAACGGGCGACCGGGGCCGTATCCTTAGGGGGCGGGTGGCAGGTCAGCAAAGAGTACCGGACATTTTACGTGAAAAAAGCCGAAAAATTCGGAAAAAAATCCGTGAGTGATTTTAGTTTTATGGTAGACTTGAACCAATGGCAACCGGTTGGGGACAACTGGTTGTTGGGCGTTTTTTCAACTCCTAACTCGGCGCCGCAGTTACATCCGGTGGGGTTAACGGTGCATGACTGGCCGTTGACCGTTCGCTCCTGGCGCTCCGGTGACCAACTGCGGTTAGCCGGGAACCACCACCAGTCGGTGCGGCGGGCGTTGATCAACGCAAAAGTCCCGCAGCAACAACGGTCGCAAGTGGCCGTTTTAGTCACCGCCCAGGGAACCGTGTTGGCGGCTCTGGGCGTCAAGTGGTCGGTCTTACCACCACGGCAACACACCACAAACTATTATATTGGCATACAGCCTGTATTGGCGAAAGGGGAACAGCATGAATAACGATATTGAAAAGGTCCTATATAGTGAGGAAGACATTGCCGCAGCCTGCAAACGACTCGGTACCCAGCTGGCAGAAGATTACCAGGGGAAGACCCCACTGATCATCTGTGTGTTAAAAGGGGCCATCCTGTTTATGACGGACGTCATTCGGGACATGGACATTTACGCTGAAATTGATTTTATTGATGTGTCGAGTTACCACGGTGGGACGGCGTCAACCGGAACCATTACCCTGTTGAAGGATTTGGATACGGACGTCAGTGGGCGCGACATTTTGTTAGTTGAAGACATTATCGATACGGGCCGGACGTTGAAGTACTTAGAGGACCTGTTGAAGGACCGCAACGCCAAGTCGATCAAGGTCTGCACGTTGATGGACAAACCCAGTGGCCGAGTGGTTGAAGCCAAGGCGGACTACGTTGGTTTTAACGTGCCGAGTGAGTTTGTGGTCGGCTATGGCTTGGACTACGAAGAAAAATATCGCAACCTCCCATACGTCGGTGTTTTGAAGCCGGAAGTTTACGCAGATAAATAATTAGTCAACGATAGTCAATTGTGATAACATCTTATTTAGTTAAAGGGCATAAGCTCTAAATTTCGTTCCTGTCTGTGGTTAGACTGGGAACTGTGAGTAAGGAGGCACGACATGAATAATCGACGAAATGGACTGTTCCGTAACAGCCTGTTTTACATTGTGATCTTCTTGTTGATCATTGGTGTGGTTTATCTGTTTAATGGTAATAACACCAACTCACAATCCCAAGAAATCCAATCGAGTCAGTTCGTCAAAGACCTGAATGCGAATAAGATTAAGAGCTTCTCTATTCAGCCTTCTGGGGGCGTCTACAAGATTACCGGGGAGTACCGGAACGCGCAAAAGCGGACCACGAATACCGGTTTCAGTCTTGGCGGGTCACAAAGCACCGCTGTGACTGGCTTTAGCACCCAAGTCTTGACCAATAACTCGACGGTTTCTGAGATTGACAAGACCGCCAAGCAGCACAATGTCAAGATGAATACCAAAGCGGAAGAATCCAGTGGTTTCTGGCTCAACCTCTTAGTGTATGCAGCACCATTGGTAATTTTCTTCTTCTTCTTCTACATGATGATGGGTCAAGCCGGCCAAGGCGGCGGCAATGGCCGAGTCATGAACTTTGGGAAGTCCAAGGCCAAGCCGGCGGACAGTAAAGAGAACAAAGTACGGTTCTCCGATGTCGCTGGTGAGGAGGAGGAAAAGCAAGAACTGGTCGAAGTGGTCGAGTTCTTGAAGAATCCGCGTAAGTTTGTATCGTTAGGCGCCCGGATCCCATCCGGGGTCTTACTAGAGGGCCCGCCAGGAACTGGTAAAACGTTGCTGGCGAAGGCCGTGGCTGGTGAAGCCGGCGTTCCATTCTTCTCGATTTCCGGTTCGGATTTCGTGGAAATGTTCGTTGGGGTCGGGGCCAGCCGTGTCCGGGATCTGTTTGAACAGGCCAAAAAGGCCGCACCTTCGATCATCTTTATCGATGAAATTGATGCGGTTGGTCGTCAACGGGGTGCCGGCATGGGCGGTGGCCACGATGAACGTGAACAAACGTTGAACCAATTGCTGGTTGAAATGGACGGGTTTACCGGGAGTGAAGGGGTCATCGTGATGGCCGCTACGAACCGGTCCGATGTGTTGGACCCCGCACTGTTACGGCCAGGTCGGTTTGACCGGAAGATTCTGGTTGGTCGCCCAGACGTTAAGGGTCGGGAAGCCATCCTGAAGGTTCACGCCAAGAACAAGCCGTTAGCCAACGATGTTGATTTAAAGGAAATTGCCAAGCAGACGCCCGGCTTTGTCGGGGCCGACTTGGAAAACCTCTTGAACGAAGCTGCCTTGTTGGCGGCACGGCGTAACAAGACCCAAGTGGACGCTTCTGACTTAGATGAAGCCGAAGACCGGGTCATCGCCGGGCCAGCCAAGAAGGACCGCGTGGTCAGTCCCCAAGAACGCAAGACGGTGGCTTACCACGAAGCCGGGCACACCATCGTGGGGTTAGTCCTCAACGATGCCCGGGTGGTCCACAAGGTCACGATTGTACCGCGGGGCCGTGCTGGCGGGTACGCCATCATGTTGCCACGGGAAGATCAGATGCTGATGTCCAAGAAGGATGCCATGGAACAGATTGCCGGGTTAATGGGTGGTCGGACGGCCGAAGAATTGATTTTCCATTCCGAATCGTCCGGGGCTTCCAATGACTTCGAGCAAGCCACGCAGATTGCGCGGGCCATGGTCACCCAGTACGGGATGAGTGACGCCGTCGGAACGGTGGCGTTGGAAAGTGGCAGCGGCCAACCATTTGCTGGGGCCGGCTACTACAACCAACCAGCTTACTCCGAACACACGTCCAATCTGATTGACAGCGAAGTGCGGCGGATCATCAACGAAGCCCACGACACTGCCCGGAAGATTCTGGAAGAGCATAAAGCTGAACACAAGATTATCGCGGAAGCCTTGCTGAAATACGAAACGCTGGACGAAAAGCAAATTCTCAGTTTGTTTAACACCGGGAAGATGCCGGAAAAGGACAGCAATGACGAATTTCCTAGCGAAAAGGCGGCCACGTTCGAAGAATCTAAGCGCGAACTGGAACGCCGAGAAGCTGCTCGTCATGCCAATACCGAGGCTAAGTTAGCCTCGTCTGCGGCCAGTGACGCTCAGGAAGACGCACAGCCATCTTCTGCAGCGGATTCTGCGGCTAGCTCAGCTACTGATGACGCGTCGAAGGACGACCATCAGTCGAATGATCCTGAATAATCGCCCACTGAAGGGGACTGGAAGCTATTTCCGGTCCCTTTCTTGTTTGCAAATAACGGTTTTTTTGGTATGGTAGGGCATGATGAAAACAGTCGCTGAAAGGAATGAAGCAGAGAATGGCAGATTATTTAGTTAAAAGCTTAGTGGCCAACGGGATGTTTCGCGCCTACGCGGTCGATGCGACCGACACGGTGGCGGAAGCCCAACGGCGCCACGACACCTGGAGTGCCGCCACGGCCGCGTTGGGGCGGACGTTGATTGGGACCATGTTACTGTCCACGTCGCTCTTAAAGGGGGACGAGAAGCTGACGGTCAAGGTCAACGGGCACGGGCCCGTGGGCGCTATCGTGGTCGACGGGAACGCTAACGGCACGGTGAAGGGGTATTTACAGTACCCCCACACCAGTTTACCCTTGAACGCCAAGCATAAGATCGACGTGAAGAAGGCGGTCGGCACGCAGGGCATGCTGACGGTCACCAAAGACCAAGGCCTGAGCCAACCGTATACGGGACAAGTCCCCATTATCTCGGGAGAATTAGGCGAAGACTTTACCTATTATCTGGCGAAGTCCGAACAAATCCCGAGTTCCGTGGGGGTGTCGGTCTTCGTGGAACCCGATAATTCGGTCAAGGTGGCCGGTGGCTTCATGATTCAGGTCATGCCAGGCGCCACGGACGAGGCCATCGCCCGGTTGGAAAAACGGTTAAAGGAAATGCCGATGGTTTCGGAATTGCTCTTGGACGGGCAGAAGCCGAAAGACATCTTGAACCTGCTCTTTAAGGATGAAGAGATTCAGATCCTGCAGAAGTTACCGGTTGAATTTAAGTGTGATTGCTCGAAGGACCGGTTTGCAGCGGCTTTGGCTTCCGTTTCGGCAGAAGCCATCCAAGAAATGATCGACGAAGACCACGGGGCGGAAGCGGTTTGCCATTTCTGTGGCAACAAGTACGAATTCTCCGAGGATGAGCTTCGGGATATTCTCGCGAAAGCGCAGGCTAAGTAATGTTAAACACACCTTGGCAAATTGGGGACGTGACCATTCCCAACCGGGTCGTGGTCGCCCCGATGGCAGGCGTGACCAACGTAGCCTTTCGGGTGATCTGTAAGGAATTTGGTGCCGGACTGGTCGAATGTGAGATGATCTCGGGGCAGGGGATTCATTACCATAACCAACGGACGTTAGCGATGATGGCCGTAGCCCCACATGAACACCCGATGAGTATCCAGATTTTTGGCGGCACCCAGGAAACGTTGGTGCAGGCGGCGCAATTTGTGGATCAACACACGGCAGCCGACATTATTGATATCAATATGGGCTGTCCCGTGAATAAGGTCGTGAATACGGAAGCGGGAGCGAAATGGCTCCTGGACCCCGACAAGGTTTATCAGATGGTCAGTGCCGTGGTCGCGGCCGTGCATAAGCCGGTAACGGTCAAGATGCGCACGGGTTGGGATGACCGCCACCTGTATGCGGTGGAGAATGCCTTGGCTGCCGAACGAGCGGGGGCCAGTGCGCTGGCGATGCACGGGCGAACTCGGAAACAGATGTACCAGGGCCAAGCTGATTGGCACCTCTTAGCGCAGGTGGCCGATCGGTTGACCATTCCGTTTATGGGGAATGGGGATGTCCGGACCCCGGAAGACGCGAAGCGCATGTTGACCGAGGTTGGGGCGGATGCCGTGATGATTGGCCGGGCCGTGATGGGGAACCCGTGGTTGTTGAAACGGGTAAATCAGTACCTGCAGACCGGAGAACTCTTACCGGAAGCGACCCCGGAGCAGAAAATTGCGTGGGCCCAGGAACACTTGCACGCGCTGTGCGTCGCTAGGGGGCCCCAAGATGGTCCGCGGGATTTTCGAAATCAGGTGGCCTACTATCTGAAGGGGATTCCCCACGCAGCACGGACTAAGGTGGCGTTGACGGACGCGACTGATGAAGCAACGATGCAGACACTACTTGAAGACTTTTTAACGAAATTGACTGCGCGGAATCGGCAACGGCCGGTTCCCCGTTATCGTTGATTGGACGGTGCTTTCTCCATTTAGGGGAGGGCGCCGTTTTATTTTAATTTTTTTGGGAAAAGTGCTTGACCGGATGGGGAATGCTTGATATGATATTATCTGTTGTCGCAAAGCAACCGAGTGCATAAAAATCAAGTTTATGGATAGACATACAAATTGAAATTTATGCTTGACGTTAGCTAGGCCAACTGATACAATGATTTATGTTGTCAACGAGAGCAACAGCGTTTCTCAATTGAATTTAAATTTTGAATATATATTCAAAATTGATTGAAAAAAGTTGTTGACAAGA
>NZ_AZDW01000015.1 GCF_001434115.1 Levilactobacillus zymae DSM 19395 | reverse complement strand
TTTCTACGTCTTGTCAATGGAAATGTTGTTAAATCAACGATTCATGATAAGAAACTTAGGGCATTGGTTCGGTGACGGGGTCTTTCGTCACTGAACCAATGCCCTATTCCTGTTATTTTATTGATTTTAAGCCAGCTAAATAAGCCTTGAAGGTTTCAACTTTTTTTCAAGGCTGGTACTATAGATATAACGAATGTTACTTCGATTGAGGTGCTAGCTCATAGGAGTAAGGTTGATTCGTTTTTATTAGGTATAGGATTGTTTTGATAAGGCGATCCATCTGACGGACGATGAGTTTCTTCTTCGAAGAAGAGGCTTCTCGTCTTTTTTCGTATGCGTCGCGAATGTGATTGTTACCCATTTTGGGGTTAATCATAAGAATCACTGTCCAATATAGAATTCGACGTGCGTGTGGATTGCCGTGTTTCGTGATATGTCGAGCTGATTGATGGTCGCCAGAGTCGACTTCCGTCATGTCGATACCCACATAACTATTTAGTTGTTGACGCGTATTGAAACGACGGATATCACCCAATTCGCTAATTAATCGAATGGCGGTACTACTGCCAATCCCTGGAATTGTTTGAAGTAATTCATACTCAGGTAAGGATTTACCGAGCGCCGTCATGCGCAAGACCTGCTGGTCCTGCGCAGTTTCTAATGCCAAGACCTGCTCTGCTAAAACCTTCATTTGGCGTGTATTATCGGAGCTAAGCGAAACCGCATCACCATTCTTAGCGGCTAACTTCCACAGCTTTCGGGCAGCGTCGTGGGCTCGTTTGGGCCCGATCCCCTTAAAATGAGCTGCTAATATTCTGTTTTCTAATTCATTAAGGTCGCCAATTTCACGAATGATTTGAGCGTGAGGAAAGAGCGTTAATAGTTCCCAAGAAAGCTTGGTATCTAAGTCAAA
>NZ_AZDW01000059.1:26952-29508 GCF_001434115.1 Levilactobacillus zymae DSM 19395 | reverse complement strand
GCACTTGAATCATGTGTTTGATGGGGATTTTGGAGTTTCTGGTGAATAATTCAGGACCCAATAAGATGGAAAATACAGGACTGATTCCGAAGGCTAACGGCACTAATGAACCGGCGGCTAACCCACCCATGGAACCCATCGTGTCCCCGATTTGCTTAACAAAGTCGATGTGGAAGACCCCACCAATGGCGTAACTCAAGAATGCCTGTGGCAGGAACGTGGCACAAGCGGCCCCGGAAAGAGCACTAACGGCCTTCTTACCTTTTGGCGCTTTGAAGGTGAAGAGGGTCATGACGGCGATAACGGCCAGTAAGACCAGTACCCCTAATATGATCTGCATGATAATTCCTCCTAAGTGGTATGTGGTATGTAGTATCCGTAACCAAACTTACGGGTTAGTCATCCGGAATTGTGATTGACGTCACGTTCCTAACCATGTAAGCCCTATCACTTTACAAATAGAATATTATCATCAATATAAAATCTCTGCATTAAGATAAAGTTAAATCATTAGAATAAAATATTTTTAAATTAAAAAATAATGGCAAAACGATTAGAAACAATCGTTTTGCCATTATTTGATAACTCTCTAAAGTCATGTCGCTCTAGAGATTAGATTAATCCGTATCAGAAGCTCTCGTCGACTGATAACAAATTATCCTCATAATAATTTTATTTAATAACGGTCATGCCGCCCATGTATTTCTGCAAAGGTTCTGGAATCTTAACGGTTCCGTCGGCTTGTTGATAATTTTCCAAGATGGCAGCAACCGTCCGCCCAACGGCTAACCCGGAGCCGTTCAACGTGTGGACGTAATCAACGGTCCCATCGGCCTTCCGGTAACGGATCATCGCCCGCCGTGCTTGGAAGTCCAGGCAGTTAGAGCAAGAACTGATTTCCCGGTAAACGTTTTGTTCTGGCATCCAAACTTCCACGTCGTAAGTCTTAGCGGAAGAGAACCCGGTGTCCCCAGTGGATAACGTGATCACGTGGTACGGCAGCTTCAATTCGCGTAAGACTTCTTCGGCGTTGTCGGTCAGCTTTTCCAATTCATCGTAAGAATTTTCAGGCTTGCAGAACTTCACCATTTCAACCTTGTGGAATTGGTGCATCCGGATCAAGCCCCGGGTGTCGCGACCAGCACTCCCGGCTTCGGAACGGAAGCAAGGGGTCATCGCCGTGAAGTAAGTTGGTAATTGATCTTCGTCCAAGATTTCGTTGGCGTAGTAGTTCGTCAACGGAACTTCGGCCGTTGGGATCAGGGTTTCGCCAGTGGTTTCAACCGTGTAAACGTCTTCCTTGAACTTCGGGAATTGACCGGTCCCAAACATGGTCTTGGCGTTAACCAAGTATGGTGGAATGATTTCGTGGTAGCCTTGTTTTTGCGTGTGCAGGTCTAACATGAAGCAGTAGACGGCCCGTTCCAACTTCGCACCGGCATCTTTATAGTAGACAAACCGTGCACCAGAAACCTTAGCGGCCCGTTCGAAGTCCAGGATGCCTAGGCTTTCACCCAATTCCCAGTGAGCTTTTGGTTCGAAATCAAAGGTTGGAATGGTGCCCCACTTGCGGTCTTCAACGTTGCTGGCGTCGTCGGGCCCAACGGGAATATCATCGGCTGGCAGGTTCGGGAACCGAACTGCCAAGTAGTGTAACCGTTCGGCCACTTCTTCTTGGGCAGCTTCCGTAGACTTAATATCACCATTTAAGGTCTTGACCTTTTGAATCAAGGCTTGGCCTTCGTCGGACTTTGGATCAGCTTGGCTGACCTGCCGGCTCAGATCGTTCTTTTGCTTCTTTAACGTTTCGGCCTTGGTAATCGCATCACGATTTTGTTGGTCAAGCGTTAAGTATTCATCGATTTCGTTAGGATCAACGCCCCGAGTTTGTAACTTGGTTTTTACGATATCAGCATGGGTACGAACATATTTAGGATCTAACATAGACAGAACTCCCTTTCCAAAATGATGATATTAAAAACGCCCCATGACCTGCATATCTACAGGTCATGGGACGTCTGATTAACTAGTCAACGTGGTACCACCCAACTTCGCATCCAAATGAAGATGCGCTCAACGAGTATAACGCCTCACCGTGACCCCTTCGTTCGGGACCATGCGCTTAGATAATGGATTCGACTCGACCGATCAACCAACTCCCAGCAACCGTTGGCTCTCTATGTAACCGGATGAAATCTACTAGTTATCATGTTCGCGCTTTCAATTTACACGTATAATGTACCGCCTCCCCGAGGGGTTGTCAATCACATTTTATAAGACCCCTGCGGTTTTAGAATTTTTTATCAGTCCATTTAAGCGCTTTAATCAAATTTTAATTTAAAACGTAATCGGTTGCGGCTCTAGGCCGTTCGCCGTTCGTTTTTCTAGCTCGATTGACGTGAAAAATCATGTGATTCCTTTTTCAAAAAATATTTTTTATCAGTCGAATTTCCGGGATTTTCAGCCCTAAACGATTTAAATTCAGCTAAATTCACGCTCAATTTGTGCGAGATTTTACAAATCCGCCGCGGCGAGATACCCCCACCGGTACCGACC
>NZ_AZDW01000059.1:0-26899 GCF_001434115.1 Levilactobacillus zymae DSM 19395 | reverse complement strand
CCCCCCCCCGTCAAAAAACGGCGGACGGGTCCCCCAGAGGCTATTTCGTTAAGTGACTAGTCGTCAATGGACGCACTGGAGTCCGCATCGGTGGCTGGCGCCGCCTGAGGTGCTGGTTCGGGCGCCGCGTCGTCCACGGAAGCACTCGACGTGGTGTCCGCTGCTGGCGCCGCATCATCAACCGACGCACTGGTCGTCGCATCGGGGTTCCCCTCTAGCTTTTGACCAGTCTTGGCCAGGTACCACTTGACGGTCGGCATGATGTCTTGGACGTATTCGTTGACTCCCATGTAGTTGCCCTGTTCGTCGTGCATGGCGCGGTAGAAGTGCACCACGTACTTGTCCGCGTTGTTGCCTGGAACCGGCATGCTGACTTCTGGAACCTGCCCCGTCCGTAAGGCGTGAATAACTTCCTTGACGTGCTTGATAACCCGCGGATTCTTCGGGTGCACCATCGATAACGGGTTCCCCGCTTGATCCGGCGTCCGCGCAGCCAACATCTTTTCGGCCGGCGCCATCTTATTGTAGTAGATAAATTGATTATTGCTATCGGCGTAGGTCAATTCAAGCGGCATCGAGTTGAGGAAGGCGTTCAGTTGATCGACCGTTAATAACCCCCGGTCCAGCTTGACGTAGTCGTTGCCCGAAGCCGCGTGGGTCTTCTCGGCGGCCTGTTCGACCCAGTCCGGCGCAGCCATATCCACGCCCTCGACCGTGGTCGAAATCTTGCCGGTCGCCCCCAAGTCTTCGCTTTCGGCTCCCGTGTCTTGCGGGTGCTTCATGGTGTTGATCACCGTCACGAACTTCACGAACTTTTGTAACGTGGATTGCAGGAAGTTCACGGTCCCAGCGTCCTTTAAGTTGTCGTTTTCGTCAAAGGCGTTTTTAACCTCGCCCAACAAGAATTCGTTTCCGGGAAGCACGACCGCGTTGACGCCGGGCGCTTCCAGAATTTGCCGGAGGTTCAATTGAGCACGGGAAGACCCCTGATCGTAGTAGGAGGCCCCAACAATCATAATTGGCTTGCCATCTAGTGGGTGAATCTTGTAAGACAGCCATTCGATGACGCTCTTGAGGCTGGCCGTGGTGGTATGGTTATGTTCCGGCGTGGCAATAATCACCCCATCGGCGCTTTCGATTTTGCGCTTCAGGTATTGGATCGCGTCACTTTCCGTCTGGTCATCGCTTTCGTTAAAGAGCGGCACGTCTTTAATATCCAACATTTCGATATCCGCTAAGTCACTAAAGTGCGTCGCCATGTACTTTAAGAGAATCCGATTATACGATTTATCGGCCACTGAGCCAGCAATTCCTACTAATTTCATGTGTTTTTCCGCTCCTTCTATAGCTTATTCCAGTCGAAGTTTTTAGTATCCTTTTGATTAAGATCCTTCGCGTTGTTCAGGTGACCCGACACCGTCACGAAGGTCTGGAAGTCCTTAAAGAGGCCGTCTAATTGGGCCACCTTATCGGCATCTTTCAGGTTTCCTTGGTCGTCAAACGCGTCTAGCGAATGCCCCAAGAGGTATTCGGAACTCGGCATGATGCGCGCCCGTAATTCCGGTGAATCCAGAATTTGCCGCAGGTGCGCTTGTGCCCGCGAAGACCCCAACGACCCGTACGACGCCCCCACGATCATCACGGGTTTGTCCACGAACGGGTGCACCCGGTGCGACAGCCATTCCAGCGCGTTCATCAGCGAAGATGGCACCGCATGGTCGTATTCGGGGGTGGCGATAATCACCCCATCGGCCGCATCGATCGCCTTGGCCATGGCCAACACGGGTGCGGGAACTGGACTGTTTTCGGGTTTGTTAAATAACGGGAGGTCAGCAATTTCCATGAGCTCGATTTCTGCTTGGTCAGCAAAATGCTGCTTCATGAATTGGAGTAGCGTTCGGTTCGTTGACACCTTTGCGTTGGTCCCAACCATTGCCACAAATTTATTCATTATAAACCGCTCCTTTTAACTTAGGGGAATTCGCGATTCGCACCGCTTGTTTCTATTGTAACCGCTTTTATATACTATAGCAATATTTTCACAAAATTGAGGAATAAATTTGACCCGTCCGAGTAATAATGATGCCCTCAATCCCCGGTGTTTGGCGTAATAGCGCCATTGAGGACGTGACGGATTGGCCGAATAATCGGGTGGTCCAAAGCTCACCAGTGATCGATTGCGCCGAAATGATGGTCACACTGGCAATTTCGGTGGGCATCGGGTAGCCAGTCACCGGGTCCAAAACGTGGTGGTAGGTCTGACCATCTGCGTGTAGTTGGCGCTCATAGATGCCCGATGTCACCACCGACTTATCCCGGACACTGACCACTAACCGGTTCTGGCCACGGGGCTTGGCGGGGTCTTGAATTCCGATGCGCCACTGTTGGTCGGCGTGTTTCGGCTGCGGCCCGAAGACGACCACGTTGCCACCCAGGTTGATCAACCCGCTGGTCACGCCCACGGTCGTCAAATAAGTATGCAGCAGATCCGCAATATAGCCCTTGGCGATGGCACCCAAATCCAGCGTCATCCCCGCGCGGCGCAGATAGACCGTTAAGTGCTGGGGGTCCAGCTGAATATCCGTAGGGTCCGTCAGGCGTAAGGCCGCTTGGATTTCAGCATCACTGGGTTTGCGGGCGTCGTCAAACCCGATGCGCCAGGTCTGCACCAACGGCCCGATGGCGATGTTTAAATGTTCGGCCGTTTCGGCGCTGTGCTCACGACCGATGCGGATCAAATCAAATAATTCGGGGTCCACCGCGACCGGCCTTTTCCCGGCCTGATGGGCAATGGCCATCAGTTCCGAGGTCTCGTCGTTCGCGCTGAACCGGTGTTCATAAACTTTCAAGCGGCGCACGGCCTCAGCCAAAATCGCCTGCGGTTGCGGATGGGTAATGGTCAACGTGATGACGGTCCCCATCAGGTGCACCACTTGAGTGGCAACTGGCATGCCACCACCTCCTTCACCGCTATCGTACCCGAATTCACGGTAAATTTAAAGTATTATGGTAACGGTTTCAGGGCATTATCGTTATTGTGCCTAACTACCTTCCCCGTTCCCCCGCCAATTATCAGGCAAAAGTTGACGACCCCCCGCCAATAGCCTATCTTTATGGGTAAGATGAAATTTATCAGTTCCGGCCATTACGAGCCGTTGAAGGAGTTTACCATGGCAAAATTACATATTTCTCGGTTCACCACCCGCATTCTGATGGGGTGGTGCGTGTTCCTATTCGTGATCCTTCTGGCGTTGGGCTTTTCCCACATGATTACCCCCCACGTCATCAGCCTCCACGCCCTAACGCTCGATAGCTGGCTAGCTAGCGTTCTGATGGGGCTACGGGTCATCGTCCTCTTCCTGGTCTTCTCGACCATTCCCATGCGGTGGCCAATCACGTTACTTTCCTTTATTAGCCTGACCATCGCGGTCGTCGCCATTTACCAATTCATTACCGTCCTCATGACCGGCAACTTCTTGGTCATGCTAGCCTACCTGGTCTTCGTTGGCGCCTTTCTGGCCTTGCTCTACACGGCCATTCTTATGGCCAGTGACATTATCGAGCATAACCACTGGGAGAAGGGCGGCGGTTACTTCAAGAACTGGGGGCTTTCCCTCCTCAGTAACGTTCGGCAATACAGCCTACCCCTGCTGATCAGTCTAGTGGTCTTCAGCGTGGCGTTGCCCCTCACTAATTCCGTCACTTTCTAAACCAAACACGATGCGCGCAGCGGATTTCGATCCCTGCGCGCTTTTTTGAGTTGCAAATTAACCGGTTTCATGATATAAATGAATTAACATATGAGCATAAATAGATATCAAAAAGGAGGAAATCCCCATGAAACCTAAAAATATCGCCCCGTTAGCCTACCTCGCCGGCCTGGTCGTCTTCGGTCTCAGTTTTTTCCTGCCCGGCCTGGGCCGGCCGCTAGGGTTTCTCGCCGCCACGTTGCTGGCCGGTTACCATATCGTGGCTGAGGGTCTGGTCGAAACGGTGACTGATAGTCGCACCCAACGTAAATTTGCCCCCAATATTCACATCTTAATGTCCCTGGCCGCCATCGGCGCTATCCTGATTGGCAGCTTCGAGGAGGCCGCCCTGTTGATCCTGATCTTCGCCGGTGCCCACTTCCTCGAAGAATACGCCGAGGGAAAGAGCCAACGAGAAATCACGGCGCTCCTGGACCTTAATCCCGTAGAAGCCCGGCGTTACACCGCGACGGGGGCCATCGAAGTCATTCCCGTCGCCGACCTGGCCGTGGGCGACCACCTGCAGGTCCTTAACGGGGGCCAGGTGCCCACTGACGGCACCATCGTGAAGGGCACGGCCACGCTCAACGAGGCCGCCATCACCGGGGAAAGTATTCCCCAGGAAAAGACCGTCGACGCCACCGTTTTCGGCAGTACCATCAACGGCGACTCGACTTTCGATATGGTGGTCACCAAGGACGCTCAGGACACGGTCTTCGCTAAAATCTTACAATTAGTTCAGGATTCCCAACAGTCCTTAGGGAAGACCGCTACTAAGATCAAACGCTTCGAACCGCTCTACGTGACCACCGTACTGGTCTTGTTACCCGTCGTCTTCCTGATGGGGCCGTTGTTCCTCCACTGGTCACTCAATGAGAGCGTCTACCGGACCATCGTCTTTCTGATCTCGGCCTCGCCGTGTGCGCTGGCCGCCGCCGCGGTCCCCGCGACCTTATCGGGACTGTCGAACCTGGCCCGACACGGCGTGCTCTTCAAGGGCGGCGCCTACCTGAACCAGCTGGCCGAGTTACAAGCCGTGGCCTTCGACAAGACCGGGACCCTGACGGCCGGGAAACCCACGGTCACCGACGTGGCGTTCGCCCCGAGCGTCAACGCCGAGCAACTCACCAACCAAATCGTGGCCATGGAACGACAAAGTAACCATCCCTTAGCGACCGCCATCGTCGAACACTTCACGCCCACCCAAACGCTCGACGTGACCGTCACCAACCACTTGGGTAAGGGCCTGGAAAGCGCAATCGACGGTCACACCGTCCGCATCGGGAAACCGACGAGTTTTGCGGCGGTGACCCCCGACTTTCAAGCGCAATGTGACGCGCTGGCCGTGGCCGGCAAGACCGTGATATTCGTGGCCGTCGACGACCAGGTCCAGGCGTTACTGGCCCTGATGGATGTGCCAAATCCGGCATCGCAAGCGGCTATCGACTACTTCAAACAACACCAGATTCACACCCAGATGATCACCGGTGACGCCCAACTCACGGGTCAAGCCGTGGGGGCCGCCCTGGGCGTAGACGAGGTCGCCGCCAACGTCTTACCCGAGAACAAGGCCGCCATCATCGACCAACAAAAGCAGCGGTACGCCACGGTCGCCATGGTCGGCGACGGGGTCAACGACGCCCCCGCCCTGGTCAAGGCCGACATCGGCGTGGCCATGGGCGACGGAACCGACGTGGCGATCGACGTGGCCGACACGGTCCTGATGCAAAACGACCTGTCCAAGTTGACCTACGCGCACCGGCTCTCCAAACGGTTGAACCAAATCATCTGGACAAACCTTATCTTTGCACTCGCAATCGTGGTATTATTAGTGGTGCTCAACTTCTTAAGCATTACCAACATCGCTTGGGGCGTCGTGGTTCACGAAGGCAGTACCCTGCTCGTGATCCTGAATGGCTTACGCCTGCTAATGTTTAAATGAAGTCGGCCCAACTTTTAAACCATTGGGGGTTTCAGCATGACGACCGATTCATCGATGGACCCGGCACTGCCCAGCGACAGTGAGTTACGCCCGGTCCTCTCCATTTTTAAAGCAATCAGTGAGCCCTCTAAAATGCGGATCATCCTGTTGATCGCACAGCACTCCCTGAGCGTGGGGGAAATCACCAACCGCTTGAACATCAGTCAATCAGCGGTTTCTCACCACCTGCAGACCTTGCGCCAACTCAATTTGGTCACCAACGTCCGGGTGGGCCGCGAGATGCATTATCAAGTGACCGACCAACACGTTATCCAGATTTTCGAGTTAACCAAAAAACACGTCCTGGAAGACGCCTAATCCCTAACGACCCGGACTAGTCACCACTAGTCCGGGTCGTTTTTTTCTGCCCAATTTTGGTTAGACCAATTTCCCCATTGAGAATCACCCGCGCGGTCCGTAGCCACCAATTTCAGCCCGGTCCAGTCCCGAAATTCCGGGCAGTTGCGGCCCCCACTATTTTAGTAAACCCGCACTAAATCCTTTCCTAACCAAAACCGATGCCGCATTCAATTCGCCGACTAACCTCCAAATTGTGAAGAAAATAATTAGTTGAAAACGCTTGCAGAAAGCCGTTACACAATATATACTTTATTCGTCAAGACGTTTTATAAAAGTATTTTTTAAAATAACTTTCAAATCTAACTGAGGGGTGTTTTCCAATGAAACAGTATCTGGCTTACGCGTTTGGGACGTTCGGGCACGATGCCTTCTACAACACGTTAAGTATCTACTTCATGATGTTTTTGACCAGTCAACTCTTCACCGGCGGGGCCGACGAAAAGATGGTTGGCCTGGTGACCCTAATCGTCGTGGTCATCCGGATCGGTGAAATCATGTTCGACCCAATGATCGGTGGGGTCGTCGATAACACCGAAACGCGCTGGGGCAAGTTCCGGCCGTGGATCATGGCCGGCTCCATCGTGGCCTCCATCGGCCTGATCATTCTGTTCTCCGATTACGGTGGCCTGGCGTTCAACAACCCGACCCTGTACCTGATTTTGTTAGCGGTTACTTTCTTAGTGATCGATGTTTTCTACTCGTTCAGTGACATTGCCTTATGGTCGATGTTACCCGCCATCAGCATTGACACCAAGGTGCGGACGCGGTTCGGAACGGCTTCACGGCTCGGCTCCACGTTGGGCGCCCAAATCGTCATCGTGATCATCACGCCCGCCATCCTATTGTTCTCCCACGTGTTCTCGAAGATCCCTTACGGTCAACAGACCCACGCCGGCTGGTTCGGCTACGTCTTGATTGTGGCCTTACTGTGTTCCGGCGGGGCGTTGATTACCTGCTTGAACATCAAGGAGCAGGACAACTTGATTCGGAAGAACACGCAGCACACCAACTTAAAGGCCATCTTCAACGCCATTAAGAACAACACCCAACTTCTGTGGATTGCGGCGTCTTACTTCCTGTTTGCCTTTAGCTACGTGGTCACCCAATCCCTGTTGATGTACTACTTCCGTTACCGGTTGGGCAACGTGGCCGCTTATACCTGGGTCGGGGTCATCACCTGTGTCCTCGGGGTGCTCTCCGTGTCCATCTACCCGTTACTCGAACGCCTGATTCACCGGAAGGCCATCTACATCGCCGGCATCACCTTCATGTTGATTGGCTACGTCATCTTCTTGTTCGCCGGGCAGAATCTGGCCATGGTGCTGGTCGCCGTGTCCTTCTACTTCTTCCCGTACCCGCTGATTTTCTTGGCCACGCTCATGACCATCACCGACAGTGTCGAATACGGGCAACTGGTCAACGGTACGCGAAACGAATCGGTGACCCTATCTATCCGGCCACTGATCGATAAATTAGCCGGGGCCGCCTCCAACGGGGTCGTGGGCCTGGTCGCCGTCGCCGTCGGCATGACGGGTAACGCCAAGCCCGGTGATATCTCGGCCGCTGGCGTCTTCAAGTTCAACACCTTCATGTTCTACATCCCCATCGTGCTACTGATCATCGCCGCCGTGATCTTCTTCTTCAAGGTCACGCTGACCGAAGCTAAGCACGCCGAAATCGTTAAGGAACTGCGCAAGCGTTTGGAAAAACAGGACGCCACGACGCCTAAGTCGACCTTAAACGATTCGCAGCAAGCCACCCACGTGACTTCGTCCACGCAAATGGCCGACTCGCACAACTAATCTCTGGGTTTCACTTTGAACCACCTTTCCTTATCTATCTAACCTTCTAAAAGCCGTCATCCAGTCTGTGAGCTGGGTGGCGGCTTTTAGGGCCAATCTAGTTATCACGTTACTATTGGTAGAATAGCCAAATTAGCCTTTCTCAAGCGCTGCTAACCGGTTTTGTCGGTGGTCTTAACAACTATCCTCAATTCATTAAGGCGCTCAGTAGACGGGGGTTAGATCATCCCCGGTTTTCCCTCGCTACAGGAGGTATTCGTTCAGTCCCATCTGGTCGCCGGCTCTCAAAACGAAATGAATCAATGTTTGCACAAGATTCTTGACACACCCAGTGAACTACAAAAAAGGAATCCGACACTGATTCCGGATTCCTCTTAATACGGTTTAGTATTCGCGAATAGCTTTTTGATAGGTTGCTTTACTGATTTTTTTCAAATGCATCGTTTTCGGATATTCGTTTGTTTTTTCAAACTTGATAGTTAAATGTTTGTATCCCTTACCCGTAAATGTAAATCTCATGGCAACTAAATCATAGCAGTGGCCTTTCACCACCTTATATTTCTCACCGGTGACCCAATAACTTTTGTGACCGGCTTTCCCCCAACCGAATTCAATAAATGGGTGCATTGGATGGTCTTGCCTGCTGATACGGGTGCCCATGATATTTTGATGGACCATATACCGTGACGTCATCTTTTTCTTACTGATTTTCACCACATATCGCTCAAACCCACCGGGAATTTTCTGGGACTTCGTGGACTCCCAATAACCACGGGATTTGACCGGAGTATAGTCATAGAACGTTCGAGCATTAGCGAAATAATCAGCAGATGCTGTCTGGGTCGTCACTACCATTCCGAACATAATTGCTGCCGTCACAATAACCAGTTTTAATATTTTTTTCATTTTTCAATCTCCTAGATATTTATTATGGATTAACTTGCCGCAACATATCATCCCTATCCTCATTGCCCAAATGTAAGTAACATTGAATATGGTTATCTAAATCATTCAAATCCATTTTCATAGCTTGATCCGTTTTCTATTATGTAAAAGAATCAATACTCACACAAGAAATTTTAAGCCTCCAAATAAAACACTCAGCACCGTCACCACCACTAGTTTAACCCACTAAAGCTACTATAACGATACTTTCTCTAAGTCCTATCTCCCTCAACACCAATGTTCAAACTCATTGAGAAGCGCTGCCAGACAGCATTCGCGGCCCCTGAAGCTCGACTAAGTACTGATGAATTAAGTCTACTATCGCTCGCCTGAGCGTAACCAGCGGTCTCCGCTCCTCCACCGCTTCAACTAGGACTCGATAATCACGAAGTCACGACCGCCCAATGCCCACCAACTTACCCCCCCAGACCGACTAAAAATAGGCCCCATCCGGATCAGCACGTCCGGATGAGGCCTATTGATTTAGGGTTTTATGAATGAAGTTAAAAAGATGCGAGTGGGAACCGAAGCTTATTTGGCACTAACGGGGTCTTTATCGCTGGCCACGTTGGCGTCTAGCTTAGCAAGCTTAGTGAGACCGTGCATGTCTCCGACTAAGTCCTGGTACAGCTTCCGGTACATGGTGTAGTACTGGTTGTAAACGGCGTGGCGCTTAGCGTCGGGTTCGACTGGGTCGCCGAGAACCTGCCACTTCTGAACGTCGTCAACATCGAGGATGCCCGTGCCGATACCGGCCAACATCACGTCACCCAGGTTAGCTTCGGCGTCTTCGATTGGCGTCCGAACGGCGTAACCCGTGACGTCAGCAAACATTTGGACCCAGTCCTTGGAGTTCGTGACCCCACCGGCGATGATGATGTAATCACCCAGGTCGCGGCCCGTGCTTTCGATACTGTGCCGCAATGCGTAGCAGACGGCTTCCTGAAAGGCGTGGTAGATGTGGGCCTTGGTGTGGACCAGCGATAAGCCGAAGATCAGGCCCTTGGCATCGGAGTTCCAGATTGGGGCCCGTTCACCCATGAAGTATGGCAGAACGACCAGGCCTTCGCTCCCAGGACCGATGTTCAACTTCTTGGCTTCCTTGTTCAAAGCCACGTAGGCGTTATCGCCCCCGGCCTTTTGTGCGGCCACTTCTTCTTGGGCGAACGTGTCCCGGAACCACTTGGTGATGGCGCCGGCCGTAGCGGACCCGGAGAAGTTGTAGACCAAGTTTTCCGACTTGTACGGGTACGGCCAAACGATCAGGCCCTGACCCTTGATCGGCTTTTCACTGACCAACGCGGCGTTCATGGATTGCCCAATGGCGGCCACGTACTTGCCGGGCTTGAAGACGCCCATGCCGACGTTCGCGGCACCGACATCGACCCCACCGGAAATCACGGGCGTGCCTTCCAGTAAGCCCAATTCCTTAGCGGCATCGGCGGTCAGACCACCCACGATGGTCGTGGAATCGACGATTGGCATCGGCATCATGCTTTCGGGAACGCCCATGGCATCGAGCATTTCCTTAGACCAGGTGTTGGTGTTGACGTCGTAGAACCCACCCAGGTTCCCGGCGGCGGTGTGGTCAATGGCGACCTTACCGGTCAATTCGTAAATCGCGTAGTTGGAAGGTGGCAGGAACATCCGCGTCTTCTTCCAGTTCTCGGGTTCGTGGTTCTTGATCCAGAGAATCTTGGTGTAGCCGTAATACGGGTCAACCACGTCGTTCCCGGTGATTTCGGTCAACCGGTCGCCGTCGATGTGTTCCTTGACCCAGGCAACTTCGTCTTCGGCTCGACGGTCCATCCAGATCAGGCAAGGCCGAACCGGCTTCATGTGTTCGTCAACGGGAATCCCGGAGCCCCCGTACAAGCCACTGATGCCGACCCCTTTAATGTCGTGAGGGTCCACGCCAGCTTTTTCGACCGTCTTTTGGATGGACTTCTTCAAGCCATCGACCCAGACGCTCGGCCATTGTTCCGCCCACAGTGGTTTAGGCGTGAGTACGTCGTATTCTTCCAAGTCTTGTGCAATCAGGTGACCTGCCGTATCCATCAAGATACTCTTCGTGCCTGACGTCCCAATATCCGTTCCAATTAAATATTTCATGAGTAGACCTTCCTTCGGCAATGCCGTTTTTCAAAGCTATAGGTGTGTGTAGCTTCCGCCCGAACCGACCATTTGATCAGTCCATCACACACCTGGAGAAACGCAAAGGTGACGATAGTCGCACGATCGCCACCTTCAAGTCGTTAACGCGGACGCTTTACCAAGCGGTGAAGGCCCCGTCAACTAAGTAGTCGTCACCGGTACTGAATGAACTGGTGTCACCAGCCAAGTAAACGGCCATTCCTTGTAATTCATCTGGCCGACCTAAGCGACCAAGTGGTGCCCAGTCGTTCCAGGTCTTGATCAATGGCTTCAAGTCAGGTGAGCTCAACGTCAAGTCGGTACCCATGTAACCTGGGGAAATGGTGTTCACCCGCACGCCCTTCTTGGCCCATTCGATCGCCAAGGACTTGGATAATTGGATAACCCCGTTCTTAGTGGCGTTGTACGAGCATTGTGGTTGTGGCCGGTTAACGATGTGTGCGGACATGGAAGCCGTGTTCACGATGGAACCGCCACCATTCTTTAACATGTAACGACCAGCTGCTTGCGAGCAGAGGAAGACGGAGTTTAAGTTCAAGTTAACGACCTTCAACCAGTCCTTGTAGGACATGTCTTCGGCAGGAATGTTTAAGCACATGCCGGCGTTGTTGAACGCAGCGTCTAAGCCGCCCAATTCCTTAACCACCGTTTCGACCATCTTTTGCACTTGGTCGGGATCGGTGACGTCGGTTGGTACCGCGATGACCTTTTGGCCCGTGGCGTCCGCAATTTCTTTGGCCGTAGCTTGTGACTTTTCAGCGTTGATGTCCACGATGGCCAGGTCGGCCCCAGCTTCTGCTAAACCAGTGGCCATGGATTTACCTAATCCTTGCGCCCCGCCGGTCACGTAAATCTTCTTACCTTTGAGTGACATTCTATCTAGAATACCCATTAGTGTTGCCTCCTAAGTAATTGATTAACTAATTTAAGTGTCATTAAAGCGCGTTTAGCAAAAACGTTAAAACGTTTTGTAAAATCGCTTTCCTTAATGCTCCTTAATCATATATCCAGATGTAACCGCTGTCAAGAGTTTTAGAAAACTATTTTATAAAACAAGCCTTCGGTTTTACAAAACAAGTTGTGATTAGGTATAATGGCGGTATTGGAGGCGCACACATGGCAAACGATATCACCAATAATTATTCGCGAGTTTTTCAACTCATTTACGAGCAAGATAAAATTTCCAAACAAGAAATTGCCATTCAGTTAAACCTCAGTCTCCCCACGGTGACCCATAATTTGAAACTCCTGATGAACAACGACCTAATCCGCAATGACGGCAAGTTCAAATCCCAGGTCGGGCGGCGAGCCGTCGCCTACTCGGTCTACGCCCGCAAGCGGGTCTGCCTGGGCCTGGAAATGTTCAAGAATTATGTGACCATCACCGCCATCGATTTAAAGGGAACCGAGATTGCGTCCGACAAATTACTGTTGGACTACTCGAATGACGATAACTATTTCCAACAATTAGCCACCTGGATCAAGAGCTTCGCCACGGATTGCGGGCTGGTGGACGACCAAGTCATCGGTTTGGGCGTCGGGATTCAAGGCTTGATTTCCTACGACCGAACCACGGTTCTCTACGGGAAGATTCTGGATTGCACGGGGTTAAAGACCGCCCGGTTCGAGCAATTTCTTCCTTATAAGGTTTCGTTCTTCCACGATGCCGACTGCGTGGCCTACGCGGAACACGGTAAATCCGACGACCACAAGGACACCATCTACCTGTCCATCGGAGAACATTTGGGCACGGCCATCATGATCAACGACCGCATCTATTCCGGTGAACAGGGGCGTAGCGGTACCATGGAACACGTGACCTTCGTGGCCAACAGCGACCGTCTTTGCTACTGCGGCCGCCACGGCTGTGTTGAAACCTACGTTTCGATCAGTTCGCTGCTCCACGACAACGAGAATTTAAACGACTTCATGGCTAGTCTGGCGCAAAACAAGGCCAACCGGGCCCGCTGGGAGACCTACCTGGACTACCTGGCCGAAGCCATCAATAATTTCCACATGTTCCTGGACAACCGCATCGTGGTGGCCGGGGAGCTGCTTCAATTTATCAACGACCAAACTTTGGCCCAACTCAAGGAACGCATCGCCAACTTGACCGCCTTCCCCGAAGACCGGCCATACCTGCGGCTAGGGTCCGTGTTGAACCACCCGGTCGCTACGGGGGCTGCCATTCCGTTAATGGAAAGCTTCATCGAAAGCGTTTAGACCAAAAAAACGATTAGTCGACCAGGTTATCCTGATCAGCTAATCGTTTTTCGTCACACTTTAATTTAGAAGAACCGCTTGAACGGCACGATTCCTAAACCAACCAAAGCGACTAAGCCAATGACCGCAGCCACTGGGGAATGCTTTTCGTTAGTTTGTGGTAATTTCGTAGCCGTGACGTGGTGACCGTTGGCATCGTAGCTTGGCGTTTGGGCCGTTGCACCGGTCGTGCCTGATTCGGTCGACCCGTTGTCGTTGTTACCGTTAGCCGTGGTGCCATTAGCCGGCATCGCGCCTTGACCAGCCGTTGCGGGCGTCTGGTCACTTGGCGTCGTTCCCGTTACGGGTGCGGTTGACCCAGATTCAGTCGACCCGGGTTCCGTGGTTCCGGGTTCCGTTGGCGTTGCACCAGCGCCACCCGGCGTCGTGGTGCTAGGTTCAGTTGGGCTTGGCACCGTTGGCGTAGTCGTTCCGGGTTCCGTCGGCGTTGCACCGGCACCACCAGGCGTGGTCGTGCCAGGTTCAGTCGTCCCTGGTTCCGTTGGGGTTGTGGTGCCCGGATTCCCGGGTTCAAACCCACCAGCACCGTCGCCACCGCCTGGAATTATTTCACCAGGTTCTTCGGGTTCCGTTGGCGCTACACCAGAACCGCCTGGCGTCGTCGTCCCTGGTTCAGTCGGATTCGTAGGTTCCGTGGTCCCAGGTTCCGTTGGCGTGGTCGTTCCCGGTTCGCTAGGATTCGTAGTTCCTGGTGTTTCGGGTTCAGTTGGTTCCGTAGTTCCTGGTTCAGTAGTCCCAGGCTTTTCGGGTTCAGTTGGCTCCGTGACACCTGGTTCCGTGGTCCCAGGTTCTTCCGGTTCAGTTGGCTCCGTAGTTCCTGGTTCAGTCGTCCCAGGTTCCTCAGGTTCCGTTGGCGTAGTCGTTCCTGGTTCAGTCGTCCCAGGTTCCTCAGGTTCAGTTGGCTCCGTCACCCCTGGTTCAGTGGTCCCAGGCTCTTCGGGTTCCGTTGGCTCCGTGACACCCGGTTCAGTGGTCCCAGGTTCTTCCGGTTCCGTGATGGGCCCCGCACCAACGACATCCAACCGAATGAAGCCGTGCCGGTTAAATGAATTACTGTTTAACTTATTTAGCGTGACCGTCCCGGTATGGGAACCCGCCGCGATGAAGAAGTGACCAATCGGGGCACTCCCGTACAGGTTCGTCATTTCAAAACTGTCGTCCTTCGGAATCTTTACGTTTGCGGGCACCGTGACCGTCATGGTGTCCCCGGCTTCAAGCGGGGTATAGGAAGGTAACCGCCACTTGTAGTTGACCGTATAGGCCTGATCCTCCGGTAAGACTTCCGTATGGGTCAAGACTTTGCCCCGACTGTTCTTGATGACCGCACTATCGGCATCCAAGCCAGTCGCGTTAAGCTCCTTAGCTTGCCCAATCATTGGTGGCCCCATGAATAGAGTCGCCAGACCGGCAACCATTAGCAAAGAGATTTTCCAAAATTTACGCATATCTAATTCCTCCAATCGCTCTCTCCTAACACCCACAACGTAGCATGAATATACGTAAGAGCTTAAACTTCCCGTCTGCTTTGTTAAATCAACAACGTTTGCCGAAACACTGCTAAACCGCCAATTGATTACCCAGCAACAACACCGTATTGATTATTTTGTTCAAAACTAATCTAGCATAGCCCCGTGACGAACAGTTGCTGAACGCAGGACTGAATAACGGAAAAATTATATTTGCGTTGGTCTTGATTTTCCCGGTCGGGTCTTTTAGCGCCCGTGACGACTTTCGCGATAAACCGTCGCCAACAACCATTATTGGTATCACCAAAGGTCTTTTGCCACCCCCGACGGACCGCATGACCGTATACTAGAAGCAAGTTAAGGAGGACATGCGGATGAGTGAACTAAAACGCCTGGACGACCAATCCCCGGCCATCCAATACTTACAAGCCAAAGACAAGCACCTCGCCAAGGCCATTCAGATGGTCGGGCCGTTGGAGTACCGGCTCGCCGACAACGGTTACGGCTTTCTGGTGAGCCAAATTATTGGGCAGATGCTGTCGAACAAAGTCGCCGCGGTCCTGACACACCGCCTATTAGCCCAGTGTGCGGGGACCATTACCGCCCCAGCCGTGGCGCAACTCAGCGACGACGCGATTCGCAGCATCGGCATCTCCCACTCGAAGGTCACCTATATTCGTAACCTGACTACCGCCGTATTGGATCAAACCGTCGACTTTGCGCGGTACGCCACACTTCCCGACGTCACCGTGATGCATGAGCTGACCGCCATCAAGGGGATCGGTAACTGGTCCGCCAAGATGTATTTGATTTTCTCTCTGGACCGCCCCAACGTCCTTCCCTACGAAGACGTGGCCTTCCTGCAGGGGTACGGTTGGGTCTACAAGACCACCGACTACACGGCCATGGCCGTTCAGAAGAAGTGTCGCAAGTGGCAGCCCTACTCGTCCATCGCCGCGCGGTACCTGTACGTGGCCCTCGACCGCGGGTTGACCAAGGCCCCGTTCCACCTGTTTAAATGATAGCGGCGGTTCCGGTTAAGTGGGTCAGTTACTATAATGGTTTTTATAACCAGACAGAATCAGGGCAACCCGTTTACAGCTAGTCTTGAAAACTATAAACTAGGAAGTGATTCTAAAGACGGGAAGTGATCCACGATGTTTCAACTTTTGACCGATTCCGAATGCGGCCTATCGACGGCCACGCTCCGCGCACACCACGTAGCCGTGATTCCGTTTCATTTCACGGTCAACGGGCACACCATCGCCAGTGATCTCGACGATAACCAGCAACTCGAAAATTTTTACGCGCAACTTCAACAGGGCGTCCAACCCAGCACCGCGGCCATCAACGTGGGCGAATACGTGACGTTCTTCAAGCCTTACGTGCAGGCCGGGACGCCGATCCTGTTCATGGGCCTGTCCAGTGGCCTCAGTAGTTCGTTTCACAACACCGAACTCGCACGCGACCTGCTCCTCGAAACGTTTCCCACCGCCGACATTCAGGTGGTCGATACCCTAGCCGCCTGTGCCGGTGAAGGCCGCTTGATTCTAGAGGCTAGCCGCCTGCAAGCGACCGGCGCGACTCTGGCGGAGACCGTCGCCTGGCTGACCAGTCACCGCCTCCGTCTCCAACAATGGTTCACCGTCGATAATTTAAATTTCCTGTATCACGGTGGCCGCATCTCACGGGCCAGTGCCACCGTCGGCACGCTCTTTCAGATCAAACCGCTCTTGGACGTGGACGCGCATGGTAAACTGCGGGTGGTCGACAAGATTCGCACCCGGCACCACGCCCTGGCCGCGCTCAGCACCAAGGTGTTAGCCGCACTCGACCACGACCCGCAGCAAACCGTCCTGATTGCGACCAGTGGTGACTGGGACGCCGCCAAGCGGGTCCGGGACCTGATTCTGGCTCAGGCCCCGCAAGCCAACCTGCAAATCGGTCCCATCGGCCCGACCATCGCCTGTCATACGGGCTTCGGCTGCGTGGCGGTCTTTGTCACCGGCCCGCAAGACCGGGACCAATCAATCTAATCAATTAAACGCCAAAGCGCCCACCAGAATTGGATTCAACCCAATTCCGGTGGGCGTTTTCAATCATTTGTTCAGTTTACGGCCACGCCACGGTCATCAGCGCACACTCATTTTGTGGGTGCTGCAGTTCGTCGACCAGCGCCAAGGCGAAGTCGGGGTAGCTGATGGCCGCATCCCCCGCCCGGTCGTAAAGTAACACATCGCGACCGACCTGGTAGCGGCCCGTGGTCGGTGTCGACGGCAAGTAGGACATCGGCGGGGCCACGTAGGTCCAGTTCAGGTGCGCCGTACTCCCCTGAAGAATCTTCCGGGCCGCTAGATGTTGCCGACTGGCGTTACGCGTCAAGCGTGGCAGGGTCTCCGCCACCGTCTTGGTGCGATGGTCGGTGGTATACAAGGTCGACCCGGCTCCCACCATCACTAGGCGCGTGCCCGTGTCGGCCAGAATGGTCGTCAGGTGTTCGCTGACCCGCGGATAGTTGGCCTTGCGCACCGAACTGTAGGCACACAGAACGGCATCGAAATCCTGGAGATCCGCCGTGGTCAGGTCAAACACGGTTTTGGGGATCAGCTTAACGCCGGCAGGCACCCGCAGCCGTGGGGCCACCACGCTCACGGTCAGTCCCCGTTCCTGGGCCAACTCTAAGACGGCGCGCCCGGTCTTGCCCTTGGCCCCGATAATTGCTAGTTTCATTTTCTGTCCTCCTTGGCTAAAGTCACCACTTTAGCATAGCCGCTCCACCCAGGAAGTACAACCACCCCTGCGAAAAATAATCCAGTAACTGGTTAGATGGGTAACTGGGCAATCGCCAATTGCAGCACCTGGTCGAAGCGCTGGTCTAATTGCGTCGGGGTCCCGTGTAAGAAACCACCGAGCTCCTGGACGATAAACCCGAACACCGCTGACCGGTAGAGGGTGGCCGCCGCCGAGCGCGCCTGGCCCTGTTCCTCCAAGTGGAGGCTGGTAAACAGCCGCTGGTACAGGGTCACCAAGGCCGCGTGGGTCCGGCTAAGCGTCGTCAACTGGTGCGGGTCCAACAACAGGCAGGCCAGATTGGGTTGGCGATGACAAGCCCGCCGCATTTCCTGGGCAAACACCATCAACGCCTGGTCCCCGGCCAAGCCCACCAGTTGGGTCAGCAAGCGGCTTTCCAGGTCGGTCACGAAGCGTAACCCCACCTGATCGATCAGTTCGTTTAAACTGGACACATAGTTGTAAATGGACTGCGGTCGGACGTCTAAAGCCGCCGCCACCTCGCGAATGGTCAACTGGTCGATGCCCCGTTCGGCAATTAATTGACCGGCCTGCGTCAACACCTTTTCGCGCGTTAACGTCCGTCGTTTCACCATGTCATCGCCCACTTTCCGTTTTTTTCTAGTATACACCGCTAACTTTTTAAGATAAACTGATGCAAACAGTTTATTTTCTGCTTTAAACAGTTTATAATGCATCTAGATTAAACTATGGCGTTAATCAGGAGTTGCCACCGGTAGCTCATCACGACTGAGAGCACGCCAAACTCATTTGGGAGGTCATCGTATGGTCCTGATCAGCTTAGTCCTGGGAATTCTCCTCACGTTGGGCGGTTTCTTCGTCCCCACGACCCGTCTGGTCCGACTTCTGGTCGGCTGTTTGGGCCTGGTGATCCTCCTGGGCGCTACGGTTGGCTTAGTAGGCAACGCCAAACAGCACTGGGGGATGCACCGGGTCACCACGACGCACACCAGCACCATTTCACCGATTGCATCGACCGACCCCTTAGACGTGCTGGTCTACCAGCCCACCAAGGAACCGGCGAGTCGGCGGGTCTATACTTACCGTTCCACCACCACGAACCGGCAACAGACCACCGCGGCAACGGCTCAGACTCGCAACCGGGTCAAGATTGGCCACACGACCACGGCCACGCTGACCACCACCACGACCAGCTGGCAGTTCCGTTCCCAGTTCTGGCGAGCGATATTTACCTATCCCGGGCGCCACACGACGCTGATTGAGCAGCAGAACACCTTTGACTTGCCGCAACGGTGGGTCACCCTCACGCCTAAGCAAACGCAGTGGCTCAAGGCGGCGGCCAAGGAACAGGCCAAGGGGGTCCGGCGCGCCGAACGGCAAACGGTCGCCAAAATCGTCAAGCAACAGCTGGCGGCCATCAGCCACCCCACCGCGGCGCAGCGGCGACAAATCACCGCTAAGGCCCAACGTGCCGTGGCCCAAGAACTTGAGAAACAAGCGCCCAAACGAACGGCGCAACTGGCTAAACAAGCCCAACAACAACCTGCAGAATAGAAGAAGCACGACCGAAAGGCCCCGTTTCCGGTGAATGACCGATGAACGGGGCCTTTTTTCAGTTATCATTCTAAAGGTCAAAAGTGAAATTCTAGACGCCCACTAATCTAAAAACGACCCGTCACCTCACCGGATGACGGGTCGTTTTCACTTCTAAACTAACTGGTACTTAGATTCTACTCCAGATACTGCTTCGTAGCGGCCACAATGTCTTGTAACCCCTTCTTGGCATCGGAGAAGAACATTTGCGTGTTGTCCATGGAGAACAGTGGGTTTTGAATCCCGGCGTACCCGGTACTCATCGACCGCTTGATGACGACCACGGACTTCGACTTGTCGACGTCCAGAATCGGCATCCCGGAGATTTCGTTACCACTCTCCCGCGCTAACGGGTTGGTCACGTCGTTGGCCCCAATGACCAGCGAAACGTCGGTGTTTTCAAACATCGGGTTGGCTTCATCCAGTTGCTTCATCTGTTCGTACGGCACGTTTACGTCGGCCAACAGCACGTTCATGTGCCCTGGCATCCGCCCAGCAACCGGGTGAATCGCGTAGTCGACGTTGATGCCCTTATCCGTCAAGACCTTCGCCAATTCGGCGACTTCGTGTTGCGCTTGGGCGGCGGCTAACCCGTACCCAGGCACGATCATGACGTTGTGCGCGTAGGCCAATTGCAAACCAATATCATCGGCAGAAGTTTCCTTGACGTCGACGGGTACGGCATCGGCGGCGCTGTTCGCATCGCTGTCGCCAGTCCCGAAGCCCCCGGCCAAAATGTTGGCCACGGACCGGTTCATGGCATCGGCCATTTGCAGCGTCAAGATGGTCCCAGCGGCCCCGACTAAGGCCCCGGCGATGATCAAGACTTGGTTATTGATAACGAACCCGGCAAAGGCCACGGCCAACCCAGTGAAGGCGTTCAACAGGGAAACCACGACCGGCATGTCGGCCCCACCAATTGGTAAGGTCATCAGTAACCCGAAAATCAAACTCATGACTAAGGCTAAGATGACGTACCACACGTTGGTGGGGGAAGCCATCATGAACCAAGCGGAGGCCAAGATGGCGACCACCACAATGATGTTTAAGAGCCGTGCACCGGGGAAGGTGATGGGTTTACCAGGCACGTGCCCGGATAATTTCCCCGTGGCGATCAGTGACCCGGAGAAGGTAATCCCCCCGATGACCACGTCCAGAAAGACGGGTAAGGAGAAGGCCAGGCTCAGAGCCGCGCCGTCACCCTTCAGCAGGTAATCGAAGATCCCGATGACGGCGGCAGCCCCGCCCCCAACGGCGTTAAACAAACTAACTAATTGAGGCACATCGGTCATTGGCACCTTGCGTGCTTTGACCACCCCGTAAAGGATCCCGAGCGCTAAGCCCAAGACTAAGACAATCCAACCGACACTGTCGATGGTGCCTTCCACGATGATCGTGACGATAATCGTGATAACGGCTAAGAACATCCCGATGGCCGATAAGCCGTTCCCGTGCCGGGCGGTCTTTGGTGACCGCATCATATGTACCCCGAGAACGTAGCAGACGGCTGAAATCAGGTAAATCAATGACGACACTGTTTGTAATGCATTCATTTGTGATCAGCCTCCCCTTGTTTAGCGGCCGGCTTGCGGTCAAACATCCCCAGCATCCGGTCGGTGACGGTGTAACCCCCAGCGACGTTGACCGCCGCGAAGAAGGCACCCAAGAAAGCCAAGATGTAAAATGGCCAGCTATTGGCTTCCGCCGCAATCACGAAGGCCCCCACGACAACGACCCCGTGGATGGCGTTGGCACCCGACATCATGGGCGTTTGTAACGTGGCTGGAATCTTACTCATAACTTCAAACCCGACTAATAGACTAAGTACAAAAATAGCTAAATTCGTAAATAACTCTTCACTCATGACTAATCAGCTCCTTTAGTCTTGGATTTCTCGGAGGAGTCATCGGCGGCATCCGGCTGAGCCTCATCGGCCGCGTCTTCTGCCTTTGCGGGATGACGATCCGGTAACTTCATCGCGGACCGTACCCGACTACTAATGATTTCACCCTGATAGGTGGCCAATAATTCGCCAACGACCTCATCGTCAACGTCAAAGACCAGTTCGCCGTCCTTGGTGACGTCGTTGATCACGGCTTGGACGTTCTTGGCAAACATGTCGGACGCCGAAGCTGGTAATTGACTGGCCATGTCGCCGGCCGCAATAATCTGGGCCCCGTTCGGCGTGGTGACCGTGTCATCAGCCTTGGAACCGGCCACGTTACCACCCAGTTCACTGGCGGCTAAGTCGATAAAGACGGTCCCCGGCTTAGCGTTATCCACGGAATCTTGGGTGACCAACAGCGGTGGCCGCCGACCTGGCACTTGAGCGGTCGTGATGATCACGTCGTTTTCCGCGATGAAGCCCGCTAATTCTTTCTGTTGCTGAGCGGTTTCTTCTGGCGTCAAAGCCCGGGCGTAACCGCCTTCACCGGTCGCCGAGACGGACGTGGTCAGGAACGTGGCCCCTAAGGATTCAACTTCCCCCCGTGAAGCAGGCCGAATATCGTACCCGGAAACCATGGCGCCCAGCCGTTTAGCGGTCCCAATCGCTTGCAACCCTGCGACCCCGGTCCCTAAGACCAAGACCTTGGTTGGTTTGGCGGTCCCCGCAGCGGTGATCATCATCGGGAAGTACCGGGTGAACTTATCCGCCGCCAGTAAGGCCGCTTTATACCCCGCGACACTGGCTTGCGAACTCAACACATCCATCGTTTGCGCCCGGGAAACCGTCCGCGGCAGAAGTTCGAACGCCATTGCGTTAACCTTTTTGGCCGCTAACTTTTTGACAAATTCCAAATCTGTAAGCGGTGCCAATAGTCCCAATAACGTTTGGCCCGCCTGCAAGTGATCCACGACATCGTCGCCGGGTTGATCGATAGTCGCGATAAGCGATGCTTTTTCAATCGCGGTCTTCCGGTCCACCACCTGGGCACCAGCATCCGTATACGCGGAATCCTGGTAGAAGGCTTGTTGACCCGCATCCTTTTCGATCAAGACTTGATACTCACTCTTGACCAACTTGCGGACAACATCCGGTGACAGGGCGACCCGGTTTTCACCCGGCGCCTCTTTCAAAGCCGAAATGGTAATTGCCATACCACACATCTCCTTTTAATAAATTCTTCACAAGTCCACTATAAAGCAATTAATCGCGCAAAACAATGGTTTGGCACCAGAATTATAGAAAACCGTTTTATAAAATTACCCACTCCCCAACGAATGGGGGCCTCCGCGCATGGCACGTTTAACCAACTTTTTCGGGCGCAACTGGTTTGACTGACTAGCGTCAAGAGCCCCCGCCGTCGGTTTTACAACCGGTTGCGCATCGTTCAAAACCCTCTCAATTGAATTGTCCGCGAGCGAGTCCGTGCAGGAGAAATTAGTTTAGCCTAAAAAGTAACTTTCTAAAAATATTTTTTCTACCTTAAATTGGCAACAAAAACGGGGCAATCGTTTTTCGCAATTGTCCCGCTAAATTCAACGTTCAATTAGGCTCGCAACTTCCGGTACAGCGCGTAGCCCCCCAGACCAACTAAGGCTAAGAGGCCAACCACGGCGACCCAACCCGAATGTTGTTCGTTGGTTTGTGGCAAGGTACCACTCGCCGTCGTCCCCAACGACCCAGTTGGACCTTGGGGTGACGCAGTACCCGCGTTAGCCGCAGCCGCACCAGTCGTGGCACCAGCTGCGGGCATCCCGCCGTTGGTTAAACTCCCCGCATTACCAGGCTGACCAGGCGTCGCACCGGTTGCCGGTGCCGCAGGACTCGTCGTTTCTGGTTCACTCGGACTAGTTGGACTTGGGGTGGTTGGTGCCGTAACGCCGCTACCACCGTTGCCAGATTCACTCGGACTAGTGGTCCCTGGCGTGGTCGGGGCTGTGGTGCCGCTACCACCGTTGCCGGGTTCACTTGGATTAGTGGTGCCCGGATTCGTTGGTGGCGTCACACCACTACCGCCGTTACCAGGTTCGCTAGGACTAGTGGTCCCTGGGTTAGTTGGTGGCGTGACGCCGCTACCGCCGTTACCAGGTTCGCTCGGATTAGTAGTCCCTGGATTCGTTGGTGGCGTTACACCGCTACCGCCGTTACCAGGTTCGCTCGGATTAGTGGTCCCTGGGTTAGTTGGTGGCGTGACGCCGCTACCGCCTTCGCCAGGCTCACTAGGGTTAGTAGTGCCTGGATTGGTTGGTGGCGTCACACCACTACCGCCTTCGCCAGGTTCACTTGGACTAGTGGTCCCTGGGTTAGTTGGTGGCGTGACCGTGCCGCCGCCTTCGCCAGGCTCACTAGGGTTAGTAGTGCCTGGATTGGTTGGTGGCGTGACCGTACTGCCACCATCGCCGGGTTCACTCGGCGTGGTCGTCGCCGTAGCCTGATCCGTTTCGTGTAACTGACCGACCGCCGTAGCGCCTTCCGTAATGGTAAACGGAATGGCTTCGGTGTTCAGGTCGTAACCCGCTGGCGCCTTCGTTTCGACTAACGTGTAGTCACCGGGAACCAACCGGTTAAGCGTAATCTGACCGTTGGCGTCCGTGACCAATCCCGTTTGCACGGCCTTGCCTGTGCTGTCGCGTAACTCAAATTCCGCACCGGGTAAGACCACATCGTCGGTACCGGTCTTGGTCAAGACCACGCTACCATAACCTTGACCGGAACCGGTACCACTACCACCGTAAGCAATGTTAGCGGTGACGGAACTACCATTCGAGGACGCCGTGTTGGTCCAGGTCTGGCTGCCGCCCGTGATGTTTGGCTTCGTTTGATACGTCATATCCACGGCCGTGGTGACATTGGCGAAGGTAAAGGTGATCTCTTGGCCGCTTTGGGAAACGGTCGGCGTCAACTTGCCCCCGTTGCTGACGAAGTTTCCACTAGCATCGTAGGACCCGGTATTCGCCGTCACGCTACCCGGAATAAAGGTTTGATTCGGACCTAAGGTATCCGTAACGGTCACGGTACCGATGTTTTGGCTGCCCGCGTTAAAGGCCACGTTCCAGGTCAGAGCCGTTGGCGTCCCGTCTGGGTCCTTACTGCCGACCCAACCAACCTTATTTACTTTCCAATTGTTGTCGGTCGGCTTGGTATCGGTCGTCCCTTTAACGTAGAACTGCAACGTGCCCTTCCGGTTCCGGGCGTTTTCGCCGGCCTCGTTAAAGGTCAACGTCCCCGTCGTCTCACCGGCTTTAATGGTGAAGGACCCGATGACGGTCCCGTCTTCGGCAGTCAACGGAATCGTAGTATCGTTCGCCGCGACTAATCCGTTTGGTAAGGCTACCGAAGCCGATTGATTAGCAATCGACACGTCGTCTGGAATCGACCAATTATAACTAACTTCGTAATTTTCCCATTTACTAAATTCGGAATTACTAGTGACGGTACTTCCGGCGGAATCCGTGACCGTCGCATCCCCAGCAGCTAGACCACTTACGGTCACGGCCGCGTGCGACGTCACGGGGGTGGTCAACATCAATCCGGCGAGCAACGCCACGATGCCGGCCACGATGGTTGTAACCAACTTCCGCATAAGACATTCCTCCCTTGGTTCAATCTCACATCCTTTGACCCTTAAGGGACCTCATCTCCTTAGTCCAAACCCTGACGGACCCACTCATTACCGCTTCTACTATAGAACGATGCCGTCTAGAAAAGACACTCGCCCTCTTCCATTACCCTCTGGTTTGAGTAATCATGCGGCGCAACTAAGTCCTTTAGCCACTAACCGGTTGCGCTTTCCCGACCTGCAATTTCACCGGTTCACCCAGCATTTGGTTAGACCACTCGACCATTTAATCATCGAATATGACAAACTAATGACAATTAACCGAAATTTGCCGTCAGTTCTTAATCTGGACGATACACGGCGGTAACACAACCCCGGTAAACTCGGAGACATTAAAGGCGGGCGTTCCGCCAACGACTCATCTGAACTTACGACTTCACCAATCACCTATAGGAGGGTGTCTCTTGACTAAATTAATTACAACTTTTATGACCACTACCGTTGCCGCCGTCAGCTTGTTCCTGTTCGGTTCGATCAACGCCGACGCTGCCACTAAGACCTACACGGTTAAATCCGGCGACTCGGTCTGGGCCATCTCCCAAAAGTTCAACCTGTCAATGGCCACCCTCGAAAAGACCAACCACATTCAACACCACGCCCTGGTCGCCGGTCAGACCTTAACGCTGAGCACCACCCCGAAGGCCAAGACCGCCAAAACCACGGCCACGACCACGACTAAGGCTAAAACGACCACAACCACGTCCTACACCGGATCAAACCTGAAAAGCTACGTCTTAGATCAGATGGCTTCACGGACCGGCGTCCCGGCCGCGACTTGGAACACCATCATCCAACGGGAATCCAACTGGCAACCCAACGTCCGGAACACGTCCAGTGGCGCGTACGGGCTCTTCCAAAACATGCACATCTCCAGTGGCTCCGTTGAGGAACAAGTCGACGCCGCCGTTAGTCTCTACCAGGCCCAGGGCTTAGCCGCTTGGTCCCTTTAATCCAGAAATCACGTTAGTCAGTGTGCCCGGCACGCTGACTTTTTTAATTGGGGGGTAAATGACCACGCCCCGCCGCCGTTATTTTGTAATATACGGGATTTTACCGGTCAGCTAACCAACGACTATCCCCGTCAGACCACCATTTAGCGGGATTAATTCTGACCCTTAATTTTCCGTAAAATTAACCAAATAGACCGCTTTCTGGTCACTGGGCCGCCAGAATTGTGATATCGGCTTAATACCGTAGTAACTCCCTGTTAATCAAACTGCAACATTCATCGGTTAAGCTACTAAGTAACGAACAACAGATATGGGAGTTATTAAAAATATGTCAAAACTTAAACTAAAATTTGCAGCATTCTTATTACTATTCAGCTTTTCCTTCGGCATGGCGACGGATGTCACGGCTAGCCTGGGCACACAAGCAACGGTCACCGCTCAAGCGGCCACGAAATTAACCGCTAAGCAAAAGAAACAAATCGCCGCGATCAACGCCTCGTTATCCAAGAAGCAAAAGGCCGCCAAGAAGTGGATCGCCTACCACGAATCTCGGTACAGCTACACGGCACGTAACGGAAATTGTTACGGTCGTTACCAACTTCTGAAGTCTTACCTCCACGGCAACTACTCCGCCGTTAACCAGGAAAAGACCGCTAACCAGTACGTGGCCGGTCGTTACGGGACTTGGACCAAGGCCAAGAAATTCTGGCAGAGTCACCACTGGTACTAAAATTCTTGTCATTACCCTCAACGTCACGGCCTTTACGCCGTGGCGTTTTTTGCAGCAAAAAAGCGGCGCTGCCTTTTCCGTGGGGAAAGTCATCGCCGCTCAACACGTTTCAATTTTAGACGGCCCAGATACGGCCCAGTTCATAGTCACCGTTCGGATGTTGATAAACGCTGACTTGCAGACCCTTGGTGTTATTTTGAAACAGAAAAACGTCCTGTTCCGCCGAGGTAGCAAATAAGTGCCACGCGTTCGCGTCATGCCCTAAGAGGGTCAACTGCTCATGGGTCCAAGTTTCAATCGAGATGTTCTGCTTTTGACTAGTGATACTGGCAACTCCTTTTCTCTAAACAACAATCGTTAATTTTAAATGTGCAATTAAGTTGCACACAATATTATTGTAATGCTTATTATACACGAATAGCTTAGTATTTCAACCGAAAAATTCTAGTTGGTATTAATTAACAGGCTGAAAACGGTTTATATTTAACCAATTACTCTAAAAATACTAAGCTTAGAGGCATAGAAGTTACCCGACGGGGTGCTCCTATGC
>NZ_AZDW01000014.1 GCF_001434115.1 Levilactobacillus zymae DSM 19395 | reverse complement strand
CATAGGAGCACCCCGTCGGGTAACTTCTATGCCTCTAAGCTTAGTATTTTTAGTATATTTGGGTTGGTTTGCTGGTTAACCGGGTTGCGGGCTGGAGTGGCAGCCACCATATTGAGCGGAGAAATGTGGTGATTTTTGCGTTGAACGGGGATCAGCTATTGATCTGGCCAGGATGCGCTTGGTACTATAAAGAAGAAAGAATCATCCGGGGTACCAGTGCTTAAGGCGTGTGCCTCATACCTAAACGGGGAAGGTCAGGGAACGAGATGCCAATAGAATTTGTAGAGATTCCACAGCCGTCAGTTTTTCGACTGGCAAACTTATTTAACGACAATAACTTCGTGGTACCGTTGTATCAACGGAATTATGCATGGGGGGCCCACGAAGTCGAGGATTTCTGGGGGGACCTCCAGGACCTGGTAGAGGGGCGACATAACAGTCACTTCTTCGGTCAAATCGTGACGTATAAGAACGAACACGGGGACCAGGAAATCATCGATGGTCAGCAACGGTTAACGACTAGTACGATTTTTATGGCCGCAATTCGAGACGTCGCCAATCAAATCTACCGGGACAAGGTACGGGGAAGCCAGGACGAAGCCATTTTAGAGATGGGGGATCAATTACGCGATATTCGCCAACAGGTCGATAAGGCCGTGCGGGGCAAGGAACATCCTTCCCTCATCGTCCAGCAGGCTTCGGCCAATCAAGCGCAAGATTTGCAGAACTACTTTCATGACCTGACCAACGGCGTCGACAAGGCCGTCAACGAAAAACTGACATCAGAACCGAAGGAAAATATGCAGCGGGCGTACAAGGAGATGGTTCAGTGGATCAAGGCCTCCTATAAAGAAGGAAAGACGGTAGACACACGAATCGAACGGTTACAACGAACCTTTGACGCGTTCATGAATAAGTTTTATATCGTGATGATTTCGGCTCCCAGTCAACTGGACGCTTTTACCATCTTCGAGACGCTGAATAGTCGGGGCAAGGATCTCCGGGCCTCCGATATTATTAAGAACCACCTGATGTCATTGATGGGCGATAACGTAAATATCAAGGCGGGGAACGACCAGTGGAATCGGCTGACCAAGCCACTGGACGATAACAGCGATAAAATCACTCGTTTCATTCGGACTTACTGGGCGTCAAAGAAGCGCATCGTGCCAGAACCCAAGCTGTACCGAGAAATCAGTACGGAGATCAATGACGTGAACAGCGCCCAGGCGTTTCTGAGAGATCTGGAAAAGCTGGTACCGCTCTATACCGTGCTCGAATCACCAATGACACCTAGGAACCACTATGATTACTTTGAAAATAAGCAAATTACCGAAACGCTCGACGTCCTGAGTCGCTTACGGGTAAAACTCTACTATCCCGTACTGATGGCAATGGTCTATAAGAAGTATTCGGAAACGGGCATCTTGCAAGTGGCCAATAAACTGTTGGCGATTTTTGTGCGGCACCGGACCATTATTAACGACGGAACGAATAGATTGGAAACCGGATTTTCGGATGTTGCGCGTAAGATCTGGGACCTGGAACTGACTTCGGTCGATGACATCATCGCGGAATTGAACAACCGTCTGTTGCCCAGTGATCCCGCAACGGAAGCCAGCTTTAGTGTTTTGGAAAAAGCCGGTGGTCAGCGGGGCGCTAAAAGATGGACGTTGGTTTACCTTCTGGCGGAACTTTACCGAGCAGAGTATGAGGACCTGGGGGATCAATTGTATCGCGACGTGTTTAAGGAAGATAATTACCAGTTGGTCCAGATTGGAAACGAAACGGAAGTCGGGGACCGATTGAACTACGTGGGTAACTGGGCGCTACTGGAAAAGAAGTGGGTCAAAGAAGACGTTCGGGATGCCCGTTCGTGGACGCCGTACTTGCAAAAGTCCGCTCTTAAGGGAAACCGGCAGTTGGCCGACCGAATTCAAGCCAACGGTTGGCACGCGCACGATGTGGATACCCGCCAACACGAATTTTCACAGAACGTTACCTTAATCTGGTAAGCAACAAACAGATGCGGTTGCTTATTTCGTTTCATTGGAAATTAAATGGATAAAAACAGGAAGAAAATTCTCACAAGCTGAGAACTTTCTTCCTGTTTTTTGGAGTTCGGGTGATGTTCTGAGTGCCTTATTTTAAGCCAACCAACATGGCGAAAATCGGGACCACCACGTCGACGACTACGGAGATGACCACCACCGCGATGGCGGCCATGGACCCTTGAATGGACCCGAGTTGTAAGGCTTTGGCGGACCCAACCGTGTGGCCCGCGGTTCCCAGCCCTAGCCCGGCGCCGATGGGGTCCTGACTGATTCTGAAGAGTTTGATCAGCCAGTCACCTAAGGCGTAGATGACCACGGAGTTAAGGATGCAGACCATGGCGGTAATGGCGGGGTTCCCGCCAATCGCGGCAGAAATCGGCATGGCGATTGCGGTCGTCGCGGCCTGCGGTAGCATCGACGCGATACCCGTATTGTCCATCCCCACGGCCCGCGCCACGTAGTAGATCAAGACCAGCGCGATACTGGTCCCGATGACCAGGGACAACAGGATTTCCAGCCAGAACCGTTTGACCACGTCGTTACGACGGTATAACGGAATCGCAAAGGCAATCGTGGCGGGGTTCAGGAACCAGAAGATGATGTTCCCGCCCGGGAGGTAGGCCGACCGATAGAAGGTCGCCGTGTCGGTCCCGAAGAGGTGAGCCAGGATGGCGAGGACTAAGATTCCTAGGACCATCCCGACGAAGAGCGGCTGAAAGAGAAAGAATCCCTTACTGATTTTGAACAGCCACTGACCGATCAAGAACACGACCAGGGAGAGGAAGATGCCGAAGAGGGCGTTGCCGGCGTTGGCTCCGGCGGCGTTGGTCCCCAGGGCGTCCCCCAGCCATTGGCCCCAGCTGGCCATCTGCGGTGTTGCCGTTAGGGCCATCATGAGCCGTCACCATCGACGTCGGCGTCCACGGAGATGTCCCCGTGAAAGACGTGTTGGCGAATCCAAATCATCAGTTTGGTGGTGTACGCCACGCAGACTAAAAGAATGATGGTGGCCAACAGCATCACGATAAAGATCTGAATTCCTTGCGTGCGCAAGATATCCAGATTAGCCGCGACTTGGATTCCCGAAGGTACGAAGAGAAAGGCAATTAGACTGATGAGAAAGTCGCCCAGCTTTTCGACCTGATAGAGTTTCAGTACGTGCGTAGCCAGCAGCACGTAGAGAATGACCAGGCCGACCACCGGTGTGGGTACCGGCAGTTCGGGCGGAAACAGAGCGGAAATCAGACTAGACACAAAGAGAATTGCCGCGAAGATTCCCATTTGAATCAAAATGGGAGCGGCCGGTTTTTCTGCGGGGGTGGCTACTGGCTTGTTGGGCTGAGTAGGCATAAGAAACGCTCCTTTCGAAAGCGAGACCGGCGGACGATTCAAATAATGGCAAGAATGGCGCTTAATTAATGTAAGCCTTTTCAATGGTATGGGTCCATTATATGGGGTTTACCCCCCGAATACAAGATGGACTCCTCCCGAAGTGTCACGAGATAGTTTAGGGGATGATGGGTAAGGCGGAATCGGTGGCCGCGGTCACTGATTTAGGAGCTTTAAAATGTAAGTCAGGAGGTCTTGACTGGAGAGGTGCCGTTGGTGCCGTTCAAAGGCAAACACCCGGCTTCGTAGCATGGCGGCGACCGTATCGGCTTCAAATTGGAGGTAGCCGGCCGAACTTTCCGGTTGGGTCCGGTGGAGCACGCGAATCAACAACGCGATGCGGTCGTGGTAGATGGGAGTTTGTAAAAGCTGCGTAAATTCTAACGGGGTGGTCTCACTTTCAATGATGGCAAAAAAGTCTTCGTGAGCGATCCGGACGTCCAAGTAGCCCTGAAGAATCGTGACTAATTGGGTTTGCGGATCGTCGGTGGTGGTGTCGAGGTAGGCGTTCTCCCGGGTGGTGTACCGTTCCATCTCGTCACGAATCAACGCCATGCAGAGGGCTCCCTTATTCGGGTAATTCCGGTAAAGGGTCCCGACCCCGATGTGGGCAGCTTCGGCCAGTTCCTTCATTCCCACGTTGGCCACCCCTTGTTGGGCAAACAGGGTGGTGGCGACGGTTAAAATTTTTTCTCGGTTAGCGCGAGCATCGCGACGCATACACATCAGTCGTCCTTTCTAAATCGGTTAACTCTAAGGTACACTATTCGCTAGGGGTTGACAAGTGGAACCGGTTCCACTTAAATAGAAGGTGGAGACTTTTGTGAAGGGAAGCAAACGCGATGTTAGTTCTAATTTATGGTTTTTTGATTGGTGCCTTTATCAGTGTCATGGGTGGGGGTGGGGCCCCGTTATATCTGGGGGTTCTAACGAGTCAGATTGGGATTTCGACCGCCGTGGCGGCGCCCACGTCATTGATTGTCGCGATTCCCGCGCTGCTGTTCGGCTGTGCGACCCAGATGCGGATTCACAACGTTCGCTTCGACCTGGGGAACCGGATGATTTTAGCGGCCCTACCGGGAATCTTTTTGGGGACGGGGATCTCCCCGTTTATTCCCACTAAAATTTATGATTGGGTCGTGGGGACCCTCTTGATGGTGATGGGGGCCATCGTGGTGATTCGGGGCTTACGTCACGCCAAGAAGGTGCCAACGGGCCGCTCGCGTTTAGGCTTGGCCGTGGGCTTAGGCTTTCTAAGCGGCATGATGGTCGGTATCGGGGGCCTGACCGGTGGTGGGCCTACCGTAGCGGGCTTATCGATCCTGGGCCTATCCGCGATGAGCGCGGCTGGAACGTCAACCTACGTCCTGAGTGTGATGGCCATCGTCGGGGCAATCAGCCACCTGTTTACCGGGACCATTGCTTGGACCGCGGGCATCACGCTGATGATCGGTTCCGTGGTGGGGGCGGTCGTCACCCCGTTGTTGCTCCATAAGCTGGACATGGTGAAGCTGAACAAGTGGTTGACCCCATTGATGGGGTTAGTCATCGTTTATTTTGGGGTTAATATCTTCTTTAAATAAGGTTAAAATAGCGCACCCGAACTCAGCCACTTGGCTCGGTTCGGGTGCGCTGTTTAAGATGAAGCTTAAACTATCATCATGACTGACGGTGGCTAATGAAGTCCCATCAATGAAGCGAATGGTGGCACGACGACATCGACCACGATGGAGATGACGACTACGGCGATCGAGGCCATGGAGCCTTGAATGGAGCCTAACTGCAACGCTTTGGCGGACCCCACCGTGTGGCCGGCGGTTCCTAACCCCAGGCCGGCACCGATAGGATCGCTGTTGACCTTGAAGAACTTGACCAACCAGTCACCCAACGCGTAGATGATCACCGCGTTTAGGATGCAGGCCATCGCCGTAATTGCGGCGTTGCCCCCGATGGCCGTGGCGATTGGCATTGCAATCGCGGTCGTGGCCGCTTGTGGTAACATGGAGGCGATTCCCACGTCGTTTAAGTGGAAGAGCTTAGCCACGCCGTAAATGGCGAATAACGAGATGACTAACCCCACGATCAACGACAGAATGATGACCGGCCAGAAACGCTTGACGATGTCGTTTCGGCGGTACAGGGGAATGGCAAAGGCAATCGTGGCGGGGTTTAAGAACCAGAAGATAATGTTTCCGCCCGGCAGGTAAGCCGACTTGTAGAAGGTCGCCGTGGTGGTGCCAAAGGCTTTGGCGAGTAAGAATAGGATAAAGATCCCGAGGACCATCCCTACGAAAAGGGGCTGGAAGAGAAAGAATCCTTTTCCAATCTTAAACAACCACTGACCGATGAGGTAGACGACCAATGAGAGAAAAATCCCGAAGATGGCGTTCCCAGCGGAAGCACCGGCGGCATTGGTACCCAGGGCGTCACCCAGCCACTTGCCCCAAACCGCCATGTGCGGGGTCACTGCTAAATTAATCATAATGTTCTTCCTTTCTTAATGGAGGCGGTCAGTTGTTGATATCGGTATTCATATGAAAGACTTTTTTCGCGATGCGGATAAACAACGCCGTGGTGTAGGCCACGACCACCAGCAGGATAATGGTCGCAATCAGGGTGACCAGAACGATTTGGACCCCTTCAGCCTTTAAGATGTCGAGGTTGGCAGCGAGTTGAATCCCGGATGGTACGAAGAGAAAGGCGATTAAGCTGATCATGAAGTCGCCAAACTTTTCGACGTTGCGCAGCTTAACAATGTGGGTCGCTAAGAGGACGTACAGTAAAACCAACCCGATCACGGGTGTCGGCACGGGAAACGAGGCGGGAAAGAGGGGCGAAATCAGACTGGAAACGAACAGCACGGCCGCGAAGATCCCCATCTGGATTAAAATGGGGGATGGGGTCTCGGTCGCCTCGGTTGGCGTCGTGGGTGTTACTTTATCTTGAGTAGTCAATTAAAAAATCTCCCTTCTGGTCCGTAACCGTTGAGCGGCACGAATATAATTTTTTCACAAGAAAATGTAGTAGAACAGATTACTAAAAATGAGACACTTTTGACTTTCCCCCTCGTGCAAATTCATTATATGAAGTTTAAGTTTCTAGTACAAGCTAAAGCCCTGATATAATTACTTTTATGCTCAAACGTTGTGTACCATCATTACTATTTATTCGTTTGAAAAATCAAAGAAGTGACATTGTTGAATAATCATTCATTTAGTAACCAATTTGAGCAGATTGTGAATTTTGATTAACTAACCGAACCAACCAATGGGTTTTGCGATCAATTTTAAATGGCGGTTGTGTTTGATTTCGTAGCTTTGTATAATTAGCGAAAGACACATGAAGAATCTGTACGGGTAAGGGCCCGCGTCGTTGGGGATAGGATTAACGGCGTGGGGACTAGGGGACGGTCTGGCAATCTACGTTCCCCGTCACCTGCAGAATAGAAAGAGGACAACTTATGAAATTTGAGATTATTGTTAGCTTATTTGCTACCATGATCATTTCCGCGGTCCTAACGCCGTTTATTCGCCGGTTCGCGTTTAAGATTGGGGCGGTGGATAAGCCGAATCGGCGGCGGGTGAATAAGATTCCCATGCCAACGTTGGGCGGTTTGGCCATCTTCATCGCGTTTACTTTCTCGACGATGTTTCTCCTGCGCGACCAGATGCCGACCCAACAGCTCTGGGGCCTCTTCGGTGGTGAATGTATCATCGTGGCCGAGGGGATGATTGACGACGTTTATGAATTGAAACCGCACCAAAAGGTGATTGGTCAACTGCTGGCGGCCCTCGAGGTGTACTTCATCGCAGAAGTCCGGATGCGCTACATCACGTTACCGTTTATCGGGACCTGGCATCTGGGACTGTTGGCCTTGCCCATCACGTTGTTATGGATCGTGGCCATCATCAATGCCATCAACCTGATCGACGGGTTGGATGGCCTGGCGACCGGGGTGTCGATCATCGCATTGACCACCACCGGGATTACCGGCCTGTTCTTCTTGAACGTGGCCAACACCTGGGTGGCCATCATGATTTTTGCGTTGGTCGCCGCCATGGTCGGGTTTCTCCCTTATAACTTCTTCCCGGCCCGAATCTATTTGGGCGATACCGGGGCCCAGTTTATTGGGTTTATGATCGCGTGCTTCTCCCTGTACGGCTTGAAGAACGTGACCTTCATTTCCGTGATCATCCCCGTGATTATCCTGGGGGTCCCAATTACGGATACGGTGTACGCCATGATTCGCCGAATCTTGAACCGGCAGCCGATTTCTCACGCCGATAAGCACCATTTGCATCACCGGTTGATGCAGTTGGGCTTGACTCACCGGCAAACAGTGCTGGTGATTTACGGGATTGCTTTGATTTTCTCGTTTATCGCGTTGCTGTACCCGTTGTCGACGATTTGGGGCTCGGTCCTGTTGACCGTTGCCATCATGATTGGCTTGGAACTCTTCGTCGAAGCCATCGGGCTGGTCGGGTCGAACCGGCAACCGCTGTTACATTGGATCAAACGCATCGTGAAGCAATTTACGTCTAAAACTTCAGATTAAGCTAAAAAGCACCGCTTCTCACGTCTTGTGCGAGAAGCGGTGCTTTTGGGTAATTGGGAGTTTGGTTAATCGTCACCTCGGCTGCTGGCGTGAATCTCGACGGGGACTTCGTGGTAGTCCACGGCGCCCAGCGTCATGGTCAACCGGTCGTTGAGAAAGTTCGTGATGTCTTGCTGGGTGGCTTCGACCGCGGCCAGGTCCACGGCGATGGTGACCTGCACGGCCGAGGTGTAGAGGGTCTGCAGGACGGTAAGGTCGTTTTCCTTCAGGTAGTGGCTTAACCGATCGTAGTTAGGATAGTCGACCGTGATCTGAATGGCCCGTTGGCGAACGCGCTTGACCACGCCCACGGCCTCGATACCGGTCGACGTGGCGTTACTATAAGCCCGGATCAACCCGCCGGCGCCTAATTTGATGCCGCCAAAATACCGGGTGACCACGGCAATCGTGTTGTGCAGGTGGTTGCGTTGCAAGACCGTCAGAATGGGAACGCCGGCGGTTCCGGACGGTTCACCGTTGTCGCTTTCCCGTTGAATCTGGTCGTGATCGCCCAAGACGTAGGCCCAACAATGGTGGGTCGCCTTGGGTTCGCGCGCGATGACGTCGGCCAAGAACGCCTGGGCCTCCGCCTCCGTGGTTGCCCGGCCGAGGTCGGCGATAAACCGGGATTTTTTGATTTCTAGTTCGTGGTGACCGGCCGCTTGAATGGTTAAATAATCGGTTTCCATTGAAAACACCCTTTTTTCAAAATTTAGGCGACGTTGCCCGGACTTCCCTTTAAAGGCACGCACGAAGGGAAGAAAGCTCATGGACAAAAGCCAATTGTTTGGTCGTCGTTTACCGTTAACTCAGGCGCCCGCTGGGGGGCATAACATCCCCGCGCTCCGACAGGTCAACGGTCGCTGGCAATGCCAACGCTGTCACCAATGGGTCGGACCAACCGACCAATTACCGCACGGGATTCCGTATTGCCGTCATTGCTTGAACCTGGGGCGCCTGACGACTCACACTAAATTATACACTATTCCGGAGCCGAATCAGTTCGCAACGTTGACCAGTTCGCCGTTGCGGTGGCAGGGTCAACTGAGCCCCCAACAAGAGACGGCGGCCCAAGCGGTGTTACGTCACACCCAGGCCAAACGGGACCAACTCCTCTGGGCCGTGACCGGGGCAGGGAAGACGGAAATTGGCTTTCCCGCGTTAGCCTGGGCCTTACAACAAGGCTGGCGGGTCGCGTGGACCTCACCACGAGTCGACGTGTGCTTGGAGCTAGCCCCGCGTCTGGCCCAAGCCATCGCGGTGCCCCAGACTGTTTTGTATGGGGGCCAACCGGTGCCCTACGCTTATTGTCCCCTGACCATCTGTACCACCCATCAGCTCCTACGCTTTGAGGCCGCCTTTGATTGGCTCATCGTGGACGAGGTCGACGCCTTTCCGCTCGCGACCAGCCCGCTCCTCCAACTCGCGATTCAACGGGCCCAGAAGCCAACGGGCAGTCACCTCTACCTCACGGCCACGCCGGGGCAAGACCTGCAGCGGCAGATTCGGCGTCACCAGTTGGCGGTGACCTATTTGCCCTTACGGTATCACGGGTATCTGTTGCCGCCGTTGCGGGTGAAATTGGTGGGGGACTGGCGCCGGCAGCTCGATCAACGACGTTTGCCGGGAAAACTGATTCGTCAGGTGCGCCGCTACCAGCAAACCCACCAACGGTACCTGCTCTTTGTGCCGCACGTTCAGGATCTGGCGCGGGTCCAAGCCGCCTTGCAACACGCCGGGCTGGCCGGTGGGGTGACGGTCCACGCCGCCGACCCGAAACGGCAGGCCAAGGTTCAGGCCTTCCGCGACCACCACGTTAACGGTCTTTTGACCACGACCATTTTGGAACGGGGCGTGACGTTTCCCGCCGTTTGTGTGCTGATCCTGGGGGGTGACGATCCGGTGTTTGCCACTTCGGCGTTGGTTCAGATTGCGGGACGGGTCGGCCGCCAGCGGGACCATCCGGGTGGCGACGTGCTGTGCTACGCCACCAGTCAGCCCCGCACCATTCAGCGGGCGCAAGCCATGATCAATGCCCTCAATCGGCGAGGACGCCGGTTAGGCGGGCGCCGACCATGATGACCTGTGTGTGGTGTGGTCGGGCGGTGACCCCGTCCGTGACGTTGGCGACGCTGTGGCACTGGCAGCCGCTAGTCGCCCCCGAGGTGTGTGCCGCTTGTCGGGCCCGGTTGCGGCCCCTCCACGCGCCGCAGTGTCCCCGGTGTGCGCGACAGCAAACTACGGCGCAGGTCTGCCACGACTGTGCGCGGTGGGGGGATGCCTGGGTCAACCACGCCATCTTTCCTTACGATGCGACGTTGAAAGCCTATATGCAACAGTATAAGTTTCAGGGCGATTACCGGTTGCGGGTGGTGATGCAACCCTATCTTCGTCAAGCCTTGGCCCAGGAGACTTACGACCTCTTGGTCCCCATTCCCGTGACGGCGGGGACCTGGTTGACCCGAGGCTTCAATCAAGTGACCGGGTGGCTGACCGACCAGCCGTTTCAACAGGTCTTGACCGTCGATGATGCCCACAAACCCCGGCCCCAATCGAGCAAGACCCGCCAGGAGCGGTTACGGACCCCGCAACCGTTTCAATTGACCCCGAACGCTACGAAAATTTTACCAAATCAACACGTTCTGTTACTCGATGACGTCTACACCACGGGTCGGACCCTCCGCCACGCTGCGGCTCAAATTTATTTGGGGGGCGCGAAAGCGGTTACTAGCTTGACTTTAGCGCGTTAGGCCGAATTTTAATTCGTTAGAATAATTGTCTATCGTAGCGCTTTCTATTATAATAATAGTAAGCAAAGCACCTATGAAGAGTGGTCCTTCGAGTGCTGAGCAAGCCAAGTGATTTCTTGGCTGAAGGGAGAGAAGTTTTATGCTCACATTTAATATTCGTGGTGAAAACATCGAAGTTACTGACGCAATACGGGATTACGTTGAAAAGCGAATCAGCAAGTTAGAGAAATATTTCGATAACAATGTTGAGGCAATTGCGCATATCAACCTGAAGGTCTACCAAAACAAGACGGCTAAGGTTGAAGTAACGATCCCACTCCCATACTTGACATTACGGGCAGAGGAGACCTCACCAGATCTGTACGCCAGTGTTGACTTGGTCACCGATAAACTGGAACGCCAAATCCGGAAGTACAAGACCAAGGTTAACCGTAAGTCACGTGAAAAGGGCTACAAGAACTTAGACTTTGCCCCGAACGCTACGCCGGATGACGACCAAAAGACCGAAGGCAGTGACCTTCAAGTCGTTCGGACTAAGCGGGTTTCATTGAAGCCGATGGATAACGAAGAAGCCATCCTGCAAATGGATATGTTAGGGCACGACTTCTTCATCTACCAAGATGCTGAAACCAATGGGACCAGCATCGTGTACCGGCGCAACGATGGCCGTTACGGGCTGATCGAAGCCAACGACGAAGACTAATTTTAATTGAACACGTGAAAGCCTGGGACGGTGGTCCTGGGCTTTTTTCTGTGGTTAAGTCGGCGGGTCGCGGTTGGTAAGGTCGCCAATGTTCGGTATTATTGCAATTTTTATGGTGGATTGGCAATTGAAAACGGTTTAGCTTTCGTTAACTGGGTAGAAGAGTTTCATCTTGCCGATGTTAGTGTTAAAATGTAGGTTGATTTATTGCAAAAGAATGGGTAACTTAAAATAGATTAATTAAACGAAGTACTGAAGGGAATTCTCACATGGCAAACATTTTAAAGAAATGGGTCGAAAGCGATCGACGAACTTTGCGACGCCTCAGTAAATTAGCGGATAAGGTTGGCGCTTACGCTGATGAATATTCAAAGCTCTCAGACGAAGATCTGAAGGCTAAAACGCCTGAATTTAAGAAGCGCTATCAAGACGGCGAAACCTTGGACGATTTACTGCCCGAAGCTTTCGCGGCTTGTCGTGAAGGGGCACGCCGGGTCTTAGGCTTGTACCCATTCCATGTTCAAATCATGGGGGGAATCGTGCTTCACGAAGGGAACATTGCGGAAATGAAGACCGGTGAAGGGAAGACCTTGACCGCGACCATGCCCGTTTACTTAAACGCCCTTGCCGGTAAAGGGGTCCACGTGGTCACGGTTAACGAATACCTGTCCGCCCGGGATGCCACCGAAATGGGTGAATTGTACAACTGGATGGGCCTATCGGTCGGATTGAACTCCGCCGAAAAGTCACCGGATGAAAAACGTGAAGCCTACAATGCCGATATCACTTACTCCACCAACGGGGAAATCGGGTTCGATTACCTGCGGGATAACATGGTGGTTTACAAAGAAGATATGGTCCAACGGCCATTAAACTTCGCCATTGTCGACGAAGTGGACTCCATCTTAATTGATGAAGCCCGGACGCCGTTGATTATTTCTGGTCAATCCGAGGGCACGAGTCAACTCTACAAGCGAGTGGACCGGTTTGCGAAGACCTTACACGAAAAAGAAGACTTTAAGATCGACCTAGAATCCAAGACGGTCTCGTTGACCGATACGGGGATTGAAAAGGCCGAAAAGTACTTCAATTTGAAGAACTTATACGACACGGACAACACGGCGCTAACCCACCATATGGATCAAGCCTTACGGGCGAACTTCATCATGCTGCGGGATAAGGACTACGTGGTCCAGGACGGTGAAGTCTTGATCGTTGATTCCTTTACTGGGCGGGTCATGGAAGGCCGGCGTTACTCTGACGGGTTGCACCAAGCCATTGAAGCCAAGGAAGGCGTCGAGATTCAAGAAGAAACCAAGACCATGGCCAACATCACGTACCAAAACTTGTTCCGGATGTACGCTAAGTTAGCCGGGATGACGGGGACGGCCAAGACCGAAGCCGAAGAATTCCGGGAAATCTACAACATGGAAGTTATTTCCGTGCCGACCAACAAACCGGTCGTTCGGATCGACCATCCCGATGTGTTGTACCCGACGTTGGAGTCGAAGTTTGACGCCGTTGTCCGGGAAATCAAGGACCTCCACGAAAAGGGTCAACCGATGTTAATTGGGACCGTGGCCGTGGAAACGTCCGAATACCTGTCCCAACGTTTGGATAACGAAAACATCCCGCACGTGGTCTTGAACGCCAAGAACCACGCCAAGGAAGCCGACATTATTCAAAACGCGGGTCAACGGGGCGCCGTGACGATTGCCACCAACATGGCCGGGCGGGGGACCGATATCAAACTCGGCCCCGGCGTGGTTGAACTTGGTGGGTTAGCCGTGATTGGGACCGAACGTCACGAATCGCGGCGGATCGATAACCAGCTGCGGGGCCGTTCGGGCCGGCAAGGTGACCCTGGTATGACGCAATTCTACCTGTCCTTGGAAGATGATTTGATGCGGCGGTTTGGTTCCGACCGGGTCAAGGATTTCTTGCAACGGATGAACGTGGACGGTGAAGACGCCGTGATTCGGAGTCGGATGATCACCAAGCAAGTCGAATCTGCTCAAAAGCGGGTCGAAGGGAATAACTACGATTCCCGGAAGAACGTCTTGCAATACGATGATGTGATGCGGCAACAACGGGACGTCATCTACGGTGAACGGAACCAGATCATCCAGGAAGACAAGTCCTTGAAGTGGGTCTTGATGCCAATGATCAAGCGGACGGTCAGCCGGGTGGTTAGTTTACACACCCAGGGCGACCAGGCCGATTGGGACTTGGATACCTTACTAGACTTCGGGATTTCGGCTATGGTTTCGCCCGACCAAATCAGCTTGGCTGACTTGAAGGACAAGACCGCCGACGAAATCGTGGACTACTTCATGGATCTGGCAAATAAGGTCTACGACGAAAAGTCCAAGCAACTTTACGATCCAGCCCAGATGCTGGAATTCGAAAAGGTGGTTATCCTGCGGGTGGTTGACTCCCACTGGACGGACCACATCGACACCATGGATCAATTACGGCAGTCCATTGGGTTGCGGGGTTACGGTCAGTTGAACCCGTTGGTTGAATACCAACAAGACGGGTTCCGGATGTTCGAAGAAATGATCTCCGACATCGAATACGACGCTACCCGGTTGTTCATGAAGTCTGAAATTCGTCAAAATATCACGCGGTAAGTTTGAATGACCGCCGAAACGGGGCTGGAAATTTTCCAACCTCGTTTTGTTATGTCTCGGGAAATTGATGGTACACTGAGTTGAGAGAATTTAAAATAACTTAAAAGGAGCCCATACGATGGAATTAACGGATGCCAAACACGCCATTCAAACCATGCACGAACAACTGACCGGCTTTAGGGGGTCGCTTTGACTTTGATGCCCTAAACGAAAGCATCAGTGTCAACGAGGGCCAGATGGCCGAACCAGGTTTCTGGGACGATCCCCAGAAAGCCCAAAAATTAATTGATGAAACCAATGAGATGAAGAAAAAGGTCGAGGAGTTCCAGCACCTGTCCGACCAGGTCGATGATTTGGACGTGGCCGTGGAACTGTTGAGCGAGGAACCCGACCCGGACATGCAGGCCGATTTCGAGCAGAACTTTGCGCAGGTCCAAGACGCCTTGCGGCAATACCGGTTGAACCTGCTGTTGAACCAGAAGTACGACCACAACAACGCCATTTTGGAAATCCATCCCGGCGCGGGGGGCACCGAATCCCAAGACTGGGGCTCGATGCTGATGCGGATGTACACCCGCTGGGGCGAGCAGCACCACTTTAAGGTGACGGTGTTGGACTACCAGGCCGGTGAAGTCGCGGGCCTGAGCAGCGCCACGTTACTGATTACCGGGCACAACGCTTACGGGTACCTGCGCTCCGAAAAAGGGGTGCACCGGTTAGTCCGCATCTCACCGTTTGATTCAGCGGGACGGCGGCACACGTCGTTTGCGTCCGTGGACGTCTTGCCCGAACTCGACGACTCGGTGGACGTAGAGATCAACCCGGCCGATTTAAAGGTCGACGTCTACCGGGCGTCCGGTGCCGGGGGCCAACACGTCAACAAGACCTCGTCGGCCGTGCGGATCACCCACTTGCCGACGGGCATCGTGACGCAGAGTCAGGCCCAACGGTCACAACTGCAAAACCGGCAAACGGCACTGGCGATGTTACGGGCAAAATTATACGAGTTAGAAGAAGAGAAGAAGGCCAAGGAAAAGGCGGCGCTGGAAGGCGTGCAGCTAGACATTGGTTGGGGTTCCCAGATTCGCTCGTACGTTTTCCATCCCTACACCATGGTCAAGGATCACCGGACCAATTACGAAACTTCGCAGGGGCAAGCGGTGATGGACGGGGACCTCGATCCGTTTATCGACGCTTACCTGCAGTGGCAATTGAGTCAAAAGAATCCGGATTAACGGCTGAACCGATGAGTGAGTGACGGGTCAGTATAAATATAATGATTGAACGGGTAACGCGAATGACGTGTTACCCGTTTTTGTTTAATGCTATACTGAAATCAGCTATTTTTTGGAAAGGTGTCGATTTCATGCGGACATTGTTCGTCTTGGGCAGTTTCTTCTTACAGCCCCTCTTGTGGTTAGCCATTCTGCGCTCGTGGTTGACCAGTCGTGCGCGCATCAAGCGCGAACGACATGACTTTAGTAGCGCGGTCTATAGCGACCATTATGAGTTGCGGCACATGTTGACGCAGGGCCTGGTGTTGGGCGTGGGCTTATCGGTAGTCAACCTGATCGTGGGGGTCAGTTTACCGTTGGTCTGGGTCTTGGTCTACGAGGCTTTGGCCTTCGTGTCGTTGATCACCCTACCGACCACGCTGTTACCGGTCACCCTCTTAGTGGTCAGTACCTTAGTGACCACCTATCTGGGACCCCAGCTCATCCCGGCGATCGACCTGAAACCTCTGGGCCTCAGTTGGGGCGCCGTGCCAGCTGGCAGCTTTGCTTGGCTGTTGGTGCTGGTCTTCTTAGCCTTGGGGCACTGGATCGTCCATTACGGTGGTCGGTTTGCCAGTCCTCGGATTTACGCCAAACAACGGGGCAAGCGGATTGCTGGTTATCCCTGGCGCGAACTCTTGGTGGTCCCGTTAGTCACGCTGGTTCCGGGCGACTGGTTCAGTAGCACCTGGCGTTTCTGGCCGATGCTGACGCTTCATGGCCATTCCTTTGCCGTGATGATCTTACCCTTGCTGTTGGGGGTGCGGTTCACGGTCTTTCGGGAACAGCCTAAGGTGGTCTACCAACGCCTAGCGCATCATCTGGTGGGTCTGGCCGGTCTGGCGTTGTTAGCCATGGGCTGGCTGTTCTGGCGGCCCCAAGACTTACCAGCGGTCTTAGTCATCCTGCTGGTTTGTTACGGGGGTTGTTTATGGCGAGCAAAACGTTATGACCAACGGCAATCCTTTTGGTATTCTCAAGTAGACGATGGGGTGCGGGTCTTAGCGATTCGACCGGGCACGCCCGCAATGAAGCTGGATCTAGCGGCGGGAGACATTATTCTGGAATGTAACCACCGTGCGGTTAACAGTGAAACCGCCTTTTACGAGGCGTTGTTAATCAATCCAACCTACTGCCATTTACGGGTCCGTAACATGGCAGGCGACTTAAAAGTAACGGAAACGGCCATTTATTCCGGGGCACCACACGAAATCGGAATAGTTCTATTCAGAGATCAGGAGGGGTAAATCATGAGTAGAGTGCTAGTCGTGGATGACGAGCCAGCGATTGTGACGCTATTACAATATAATCTGGAACAAGCGGATTATCAGGTGGTCACGGCCATTGATGGGGAACAGGCCTTAAAGCTGGCGGAACACGAACAATTTGATGTGATTTTGTTAGATTTGATGTTACCGAAGCTAGACGGGGTCGAGGTCACCAAGCGGTTGCGGCAGGAAAAAATCAAGACGCCGATCATCATGATCACGGCCAAGACCAGTGAGTTCGATACCGTGGTCGGCCTGGAACTCGGTGCCGACGATTACATTACCAAGCCGTTCAGTCCGCGCGAGGTGTTGGCCCGGATGAAGGCCGTCATGCGGCGGTATCACGACGATGCGGCGCCGAAAGCCCCCGTGGACAACGGGCACGTGATCCACATCGCTGGTCTGAGCATCGATCAGGACAAGTTTCAGGTCAAACGCGGCCAGCAGGCCATCGATCTCACGCCCAAGGAATTTGAATTGCTGCTCTTCTTTGCCAAGCGTCCCGGCAAGGTCTGGAGCCGCGAGCAGTTGCTGGAAGGCGTCTGGGGCTTTGACTATAGTGGGCAGACGCGGATGGTCGACATCCACGTCTCCCATTTACGCGAAAAGATCGAACCGGATCCCAAGCACCCGCAACTCCTAAAGACGGTACGGGGCTTTGGGTACACGTTCGAGGCGCCCCATGAGTAAGCAGATGCTGGGCGTCAGCGGGGTGGTGTTCCTACTGATCAACACGTTGTTGGTCTGGTGTCTGCGCCCGGATAGCTTTGGGGTGGCCCTCATCATTGGGTGGTCGTTTGCCCTGATTGAATGGGGGGGACTGCTGTGGTATCAACGGTGGGCCCAACAACGCATCACCATTCTGACCCGCAAGGTCGAAAAGATGCGCCACGCCGAGGCCCCGGCTCACGTCCTGTTGTCGCCGCACGATCCGTTTTACCAGTTGGCGTTGCAGATTAACTATTTACAAACGCACCAGCGCAAGCTCCGCCGGAAGATGGCCGGGCAAAACCAAGAATTTGCGACCCTCTTGGACTATTTGCCCATCGGCGTCATGGTGATCGACCGGTACCGCAAGGTCGAACTGGCCAACCCGGCGATGGAGCAATTCTTACAACAACAGATTTCACCGCGCCGGCACCCGTTCACCCAGGACGTGCAGCAGTTCGAATTAGCGAGCCTGATTAACACAGCCTTAAGCGAGCGGCAGACTCAACACCGGGTGATGAAGTTACCGGGTACGCCTAACGAGCGGACCGTCGACGTGCAGGTGGTCTACACGGCTACCTCACAAGACTTCTTCCAGGTCCTGGTCCTGCTCTACGACGTGACCGAGGTCTACGCGGTCGAACAGATGCAACTGGACTTCGTGTCCAACGCCTCGCACGAACTCAAGACGCCGGTGACGGCGATCGCCGGATTTGCCAAGACGCTATTGGCGGGGGCCAAGGACGATCCGGAAAAGTTGGTCGAGTTCTTAAAGATTATCGACCAGCAAAGTGACCGGCTAGTGGAGTTGATCAACGACGTGCTGACGATTTCGCACATCGAATCGGGCAACGCCGTGGAAATCAACCAGGTACCGGTCGGCCAGCAACTCGCCGCCCAGGTTCACCTACTGGAACCCTTAGCGGCGGTCAACCAGGTCACCCTCCATAACCAGATTCCGGCAGACTTTGTCGCGGCGACCGATCAGCGTAAATTAGACCAGATCGTGAAAAATATTTTGAGTAACGCCATCAAGTACAACCGCCCCCAGGGGAGTGTCACGTTGCGCGTGGCCACCACGGCGACCAGTTGGACGTTGACCATTGCCGATACCGGGATCGGCATCTCACAGCAGGACCAGCTGCGCGTTTTCGAACGCTTTTACCGCGCCGACGTCTCCCACTCGAATCAACGGGTGAGCGGTAGCGGCTTAGGGCTAGCCATCGTGCGTGAACTGGTGAAGGCCTTGAATGGTAAGCTGGATTTGCAAAGTGAACTGGGTGTCGGGACCACCGTGACGTTGACCTTTCCGCGGACCACACCGGCGACAACGCCCGAGGCTACGGGCTAACGGCCACCAACGTCATTAATTGAACAGGCAGGTAAAGTCGACGTGACGGGTCGGCTTTTTTGCGTTATCGGCGTTTTGAGGGACATTTACATAACCTTTACAATACGTCTACATGACATTTACAAAGACCCGCTATACTGACAATTGAGAGAACCGGCGGTGGCCACACCGGTCGGTATAGGAGGGACAACGGGATGACAAAACGACGATGGTTACAGGGCTTACTCCTCACAATTTTAGTAGCCCTGGGAATCTTTGCGTACCAGACCCGCCAGGTCAGTCAGGCCGGCGGATCGATTACGGCGGTGGGCTCCACGGCCCTACAGCCCCTAGTTGAAGCGGCTGGCGAACAATACACGGCCGACCACCTGGGCACGTTTATCAACGTGCAGGGTGGGGGAACCGGGACCGGGTTGAGTCAGATTCAGGAGGGCGCCGTCCAGATTGGGGATTCCGATCTGTTTGCGGCCGAACAAAAGGGCATCCGGGCCAAGGGTCTGGTCGATCACCGGGTCGCGGTGGTCGGGATCACGCCCATCGTCAACCGCAAGAACGGCATCACGCACTTGACCACCAAGCAATTGACGGCCGTCTTTACCGGTCAGGTCACCAACTGGAAACAGGTCGGTGGTAAAAACCTGCCCATCGTGCTGATCAACCGGGCCCAAGGTAGTGGGACCCGGGCGACCTTCGAGCAATTCGGCATCGCCGGGCACCAGGCGAAGACCGCCCAGGAACAGGATTCCTCGGGGATGGTCCGGCAAATCGTCCAGACCACGCCGGGCGCCATTAGTTACGTGGCGTTCTCCTACGTGACCAAGGCGGTCCAGGCCGTGAGTCTCAACGGCGTGGCGCCGACCGAGGCCAACGTGCTTGATAACCACTGGAAAATCTGGTCCTACGAACATCTGTACACCAAGGGGCAACCCACGGGACTGACCAAGGACTTTATCGCTTACGTGCAATCCCCGACCATTCAAAAGACGCTGGTGCGCCAATTAGGCTACCTGTCACCCAGTCAGATGCACGTGACGCGGGACGTTAACGGTCAGGTTACGCCGATTGGAGGGACCCACTCATGACCAAATCACCCGAACAATTAGAACAAGAATTAAAGCGCCGCTCCAAGGCGGCCAAGCTAGAAATCTGGGGTCGGGTCGTGAGTTTTTCCGCCCTGATCCTCATCGTGGCCGTCGTGGTCGCCATCATCGGGTTCGTGGCCTCCAAGGGGCTCGCCACGTTTACCACTAATCACGTCAATCTCTGGGACTTCCTCAGTGGCAAGAATTGGAATCCCAGCTTAACGGACGCGCACGGCAAACCCGAAGTCGGGGCGCTGTCGATGATCGTCGGCTCGTTTCTGATCACGGTGCTGTCGGCCATTGTGGCAACGCCGTTTGCCATCGGGACGGCGGTCTTCATGAACGAAATCTCGCCGAACCGGGGCGCTAAGATCTTACAACCCGTGACCGAACTGCTGGTGGGGATTCCTTCCGTCGTTTACGGGTTCATCGGGTTAAGCGTGGTCGTACCGTTCACCCGCTCGGTCTTCGGCGGTAGTGGGTTCGGGATCTTGTCCGGGACCTGCGTGCTGTTCGTGATGATCTTACCCACGGTCACGTCGATGAGTGCCGATGCCTTGCGCGCCGTACCGCGGTACTACCGCGAAGCGTCGCTGGCGTTGGGTGCCACGCAATGGCAGACCATCTATAAGGTGGTCTTGCGTGCGGCCACGCCGGGACTGATGACGGCGGTGGTCTTCGGGATGGCCCGGGCCTTCGGTGAAGCGTTGGCGGTCCAGATGGTCATCGGGAACGCGGCGCTGATGCCGCAGTCCTTGGTCGACCCGGCCGCGACGTTGACGTCGGTCTTGACCACCGGGATTGGGAACACCGTGATGGGCTCGTTACAAAACAACGCCCTGTGGTCGCTCGCCCTGGTCTTACTGCTGATGTCGTTGGTCTTCAACCTGATCATCCGGTTGATTGGTCGAAAGGGGCGTCTCCAATAATATGAATTCTAAAGTGCAAAATAAAATTGCCATCGGCGTGCTGTACGGCATCGCCGGACTCGTGGTCCTGATTTTACTGGCCCTGGTGGGGTACATCCTGGTCAGCGGCCTGCCCAAAGTCAGCTGGCACTTTCTGACCACGCCCGCCAAAGCCTTCTTAAAGGGGGGCGGGATTGGCATCCAACTCTTTAACTCGTTTTACCTTTTGATTTTAGCCATGTTGATCTCGTTTCCCATCGCGTTGGGGGCGGCGATTTACCTGTACGAATACGCCAAGGACAACTGGGTGACCAACCTGGTCCGCACGGCGATCGAAATCCTCAGTTCGCTGCCTTCCGTAGTAGTTGGGCTGTTCGGGTTCCTGTTCTTCGTGGTGAAGTTACGGTTAGGTTTCTCGATTCTATCCGGGGCCTTTGCGCTGACCTTCTTCAACTTACCGTTGTTGACTCGGAGTATCGAGGATTCACTGCACACCATTGATGATAAGCAACGGGAGGGGGGCCTCGCCTTAGGCCTGTCGCGGTGGGAGACCGTCACCCGGGTGATTCTCCCCGCCGCGGTCCCCAGTATCCTGACCGGCGTGATCTTAAGTGCCGGGCGGGTCTTCGGGGAAGCCGCTGCGTTGATTTACACGGCCGGCCAAAGTGCCCCCGCGTTAAACTTCATGGACTGGAATCCCTTCAACATCTCCAGTCCGTTGAACCCGATGCGCCCCGCCGAAACGCTGGCGGTCCACATCTGGAAGATCAACTCGGAAGGCATCATGCCGGACGCCAAGGCGATTTCGTCCGGCTCATCCGCGGTCTTAGTGATCGCCATTCTGCTCTTCAACTTGGCCGCCCGGTACCTGGGAAAGCGGCTGTACAAACGGCTAACGTCGGCCTAAGGAGGAACGCGTATGTTTATGAGTAGTGATATTGCCACGCCGGGCACCACGCCGGAACGACACATCGTTCAACCCGGCGATGCCCAGCATCCCATTGTGTTGTCGACGGAAGACCTCCACGTTTTTTACGGCGACAAGGAGGCCTTGTCCGAAGGCGACCTTAAGTTTGCGCGCAACCAGATCACCGCGTTGATCGGGGCGTCCGGGTCCGGCAAGTCGACGTTTTTACGGTCACTGAACCGGATGAACGACCGCATCGCCACGGTCAAGGGGCGGATCATGTACCGGGGCGTGGACATCAACCAACCCGACATCGACGTCTACGAGATGCGCCGTCGCATCGGCATGGTGTTTCAACGGCCGAATCCGTTTGCCAAATCGATTTACGATAATATTGCGTTTGCCTTGCGTCTGCGGGGGATCACCGCTAAAAATAAGTTAGACGAGATCGTGGAAACCTCGCTGCGCCAAGCCGCGTTGTGGGACCAGGTCAAAGACGAACTGGACAAGAGTGCTTTAGCCTTGTCCGGGGGTCAAGCGCAGCGGCTGTGTATCGCCCGAGCCATCGCCGTAAAACCCGACGTGTTGCTGTTGGACGAACCCGCCAGTGCGCTGGACCCCGTGTCGACTAGTCAACTGGAAGACACGTTGTTAAAGCTAAAGCAGCACTACACGATCATTATCGTGACGCACAACATGCAACAGGCCGCGCGGATCAGTGAATATACGGCGTTCTTTAATCAAGGACGAGTGTTGGAATACGACACTACCAGCCAAATTTTCACCAATCCGCAGGTTCAGGTCACCAGTGACTATGTTTCGGGGAACTTTGGTTAGCGAGGAGCGAGGAAGAATGAGTAAGGAAATTTTAACGACCCAGGACTTACACCTGTATTACGGGAGTAAGGAAGCCCTGAAGGGAATTAATTTGAATTTTGACGAAAAGGGGATTACGGCGTTGATTGGCCCGTCCGGCTGTGGGAAGTCGACCTACCTGCGGACGTTGAACCGGATGAACGATTTGATTCCGGGGGTCACCATCACGGGGACCGTACAGTTCAAAGGGGAAGACCTGTACGCGCCCAACGCCGACACGGTTCAGATTCGTAAGGAAATCGGCATGGTGTTCCAACAACCTAACCCGTTTCCGTTCTCCATCTACGATAACGTGATCTACGGGTTGCGCATCGCGGGGGAACGCGATAAGGAAAAGTTGGACGCCGTGGTCGAGAAGTCCTTGCGGCAGGCCGCCGTGTGGGACGAAGTCAAGGACCACTTGCACGAAAGCGCCCTGGCTCTGTCCGGGGGGCAACAACAACGGGTCTGCATCGCGCGGGTCCTGGCCGTGTCACCGGAGATTATTCTGCTGGACGAACCGACCAGTGCCTTGGACCCGGTCTCCAGTAGTCAAATTGAAGCGACCCTCTTGAATTTACGCCACGATTATACGATTATTACAGTAACCCACAACCTCCAGCAGGCCTCGCGGATTGCCGATCGAACGGCCTTCTTCATGAACGGCGAACTGGTGGAAGTGGATCAGACGAAAAATATTTTCATGAACCCAGCCAAGAAGCAAACGGAAGACTACATTAGTGGTCGGTTCGGATAATAGGAGGTAGACCGATGCGCCGGTTATTTGATGACGAATTAGCAGAATTGGATGCAGACTTTACGGAAATGGGGATGCTGGTCAGCGAGGTGATCCAGAAGTCGGTGAACGCGTTTATCGAACGCGACGCCACCACGGCTCAATCGATCATCGACCACGACCACGACATCAACGAACGAGAAATTGCGTTAGAGAAGAAGACGTTCGAAATGATTGCCCTGTATCAGCCCGTGACCACGGATTTACGAGAAATCGTGACGATTTTAAAGGCCGTTTCCGATTTGGAACGCGCCGGGGACCACGCCCGCAACATTGCCCACTCGACCATTAAGATGGGCGAAAAGCAAAAGGTGCCGGAACTGGAGCAGCTGATGGCTGAGATGGGCCAGATGACCACCAAGATGGTGCAAGACGTGCTGGCGGCCTACGTGAATAAGGACGACCACGAAGCCCGGTCGTTGGCTGACGTGGACCGGCAACTCGATCACCTGAATCACCAGGTTCGGAACTTGAGCTACCGGGCGATGAGCCAGGACGCGACTTTTGAAACGGGGGCGTCGATTTACTTAAACGTGGCGCAGGACCTGAGCCGCATTGGCGATTACGTGACCAACGTGTGTGAATGGATCATTTACCTGCGTTCCGGTAAGATTGTGGAACTGAACTCGGCCAGTGAAGGTACGGAAAACTAGGAAGCACCGTCCGTAATTCTTACCGAAATTTGAAGATTTAAACCAGCGGTCACTGAAAACTTGCTTTCAGTGGCCGCTTTCGTTATTCTTTTCCCAATAGGACAAGTTTAATCAGACTTAAAGGAGGCCATGACAATGGCAGCAAAGAAAAAACTCGTGCGTTCCCGGACCAACCGGTTAGTCGGCGGGGTCTTGGGGGGAATCGCCGATTACTTCGGTTGGAATGCCAACCTATTGCGATTGATCTACGTAATCGTGACCATCTCCATTCCGTTCATGCACGTGGTATTGGGCCTATTGGTCTACGTGATTTTAATGACGTTTATTCCCTTGGATGACGCGCAACCAACCGGTACCAGTTTCGGTGACCTCTTCGGTTTCGGGCGTGGCGGCCAACAAACCAACCCTAAAGCCGACCGTAAAGTGATTCACGATGTCACCGAACACGACGTGCACCATAAGGACGGTGAGTAAATGCGGTTTTGGACCCGAATCTTAGTAAATGCGCTGATCTTTCTGGCGTTAGCCGGCTTCTTCCAGAGTTCGCTGGCGGGGAGCTACCAGCACGCGTTTTACGTGTCGAGCGTGGGAATTGCGCTACTAGCCAGCTTGGTGCTCGCGATTTTAAACGCGGTGGTCAAACCGATTTTGTTCGTGTTGTCGCTACCGATTACCATCTTGACGCTGGGCCTGTTCAGTGTGGTGCTTAACGCCATCATGTTGGAACTGACCGCGTGGTTCGTGGGGAGTAACTTCGCTTTTGCGTCGTTTGGCGTGACGCTGATTGTCGCCATCGTGATGTCCCTGTTCAACGCCATTATCAGTGACCACTTTGCCCGGGGGTAGGGTGTCTAGCCCCGGGTAAGGGCTGAACCATTAAGTAAGCGCTATCTTAAGCCGGTCAACGATTCTTAAAGCGGCCGCGGTAACGAATTGAATTTGATAGGAGAAGCCCCATTAAAGTGCTAAAATTAGGGTATGTTTTATGAGATGATGTAGTTAGGAGGAAACACGCATGCCAGAAAGCGTTACAGTCGCCGACCTGGTCAAGGCTAATCGATTAGACGTCTATTCCGGTCAGGATGACCTTAATCGGCAAATTACGACCAGCGATATTTCGCGTCCCGGATTGGAATTGACGGGGTACTTTAATTATTACCCGGCCAAACGAATTCAACTCTTGGGAATCACGGAAACCTCGTTCGCCAAGGGAATGAGTCACGAACAGTTATTAGACGTGATGCAAAAGATGTGTCAGCCCGAAACCCCCGCGTTCGTGGTGTCGACCCAGCTCGACCCACCGGAGGAATTAAAACAGGCCGCCGAAGAAGCCCAGATTCCCATCCTGGGGACCAAGCTGACCACGTCGCGGGTCCTGAGTAACATGACCAACTTCTTGGAAGGCAAGCTCGCCGAACGGCAGTCCGTTCACGGCGTCCTGGTCGACATCTACGGGGTCGGGGTCATGATTACCGGTGATTCCGGGGTCGGCAAAAGTGAAACCGCTTTGGAACTGGTCAAACGGGGCCACCGGCTGATTGCCGACGACCGCGTGGAAGTTTACCAACAAGACGAACAGACCCTAGTCGGGGCCGCGCCGGCCATCCTGAGCCATTTGTTGGAAATCCGGGGCATCGGAATCATCGACGTCATGAACCTCTTCGGTGCCGGGGCCGTGCGGAGCGAGACCGACATTGACCTGATCGTTCACCTGGAACTCTGGCACGACGATAACCACTTCGACCGCTTGGGTAACAACACCGAAAGTCAGAAGTTCTTTGACGTTGAGGTGCCGAAGATTACCATTCCGGTCAAGACCGGGCGGAATCTCGCCATCATTATCGAAGCGGCGGCCATGAACTTCCGGGCCCGTTCAATGGGCTACGACGCCACCAAGGTCTTTGACGATAACTTGAACCGCTTGATCAAACAAAATTCCCAAAAGGATGGAGGGACGCAATGACGGTAACACCATTTTTAGCCGCCCTAAATCCGATTGCGATGCATTTAGGGCCCATTCAGGTCCACTGGTACGGGGTGATCATTGCCTCCGGCGTCATCCTGGCGGTATTACTGGCCGTGCGGGAAGGTCGGCGCCGGGGCATCAATCCCGACGATATTTATGATATGATTTTATGGGCCCTACCGGCGGCGCTCATTGCCGCACGGTTGTACTACGTGGCCTTTCAGTGGCCGTATTACAGTCAACATCCCGGCGAGATCATCGCCATTTGGGACGGGGGGATCGCCATCTACGGCTCGCTGATTGGGGCCGGACTGGTGGTGTATTTCTTCTGTCGTTCACGATTCATTCCCGTGTGGCTGATGCTTGACGTGGCCGCACCGACCGTGATCTTGGGCCAAGCCATCGGGCGGTGGGGTAACTTCATGAATCAGGAAGCCTTCGGGCGTATCACCAGCCTGTCGTTCTTGCAGGGCTTACACCTGCCGCACTTTATCGTGGAGCAGATGTTCATCAACGGGGCTTACCGCCAGCCGACCTTTTTGTACGAGTCGACCTGGGATCTACTGGGCTTCGTGGTCCTGATGAGCTTGCGGCACTATCCCCAACTCTTCAAGCAGGGCGAGGTCTTCCTGGGGTACGTGATGTGGTACTCGTTGGGCCGTTTCTTTATTGAAGGGATGCGGACCGATAGTTTAATGTTGGGCAACGTGATTCGCGTGTCCCAACTCTTATCCGTGATTTTGTTTGTGGGCGCCGCCATTATTTGGGTTTACCGGCGACGTCAGAATACGCCACCAACGGATTACTTAGCCGGTAACCCGTTCCGTGAACGAACCAAACTTTCTAATTAAGGAGAATCTAGACTATGTCAGAGAAAATTGCCGTTCTGGGTGCCGGTTCTTGGGGGTCCATCTTGGCCAGCGTCTTAGACGAAAATGGGCACGATGTGCGGTTGTGGTCCTACAACCCCAAGCAGGTTGAAGAATTAAACACCCAGCACACCAACAGTCATTACATCAAGAACTTTACGTTCTCCAAGTCCCTGGTGGCTTACGCCGATATGGCGAGCGCCCTCGACGGGGTGGACGCCATCTTGTTCGTAGTACCGACTAAGGCCGTGCGGTCCGTGGCCCATGAAGTGGCCGGTATTTTAGCCGCTAAGCACTTACAGCCGGAATTGATCCACGCCAGCAAAGGGATCGAACAGAAGACTTACAAGCGGATTTCGCAGATCTTGGAAGAAGAGATTCCGGCCGCTAACCGCAAGTCCGTCACGGTCTTGTCCGGGCCGAGTCACGCCGAGGACGTGGCACGCCACGACATTACACTGATTACGGCGGCCAGTGCTAATCCGGAAGCCGCTAAGCACACGCAAAAGCGGTTCATGACGCCGTATTTCCGGGTCTACACCAACTCCGACGTGATTGGGGTGGAAATTGGTGCGGCCTTAAAGAACATCATCGCTTTAGGAGCCGGGGCATTACACGGGTTAGGTTACGGCGACAACGCTAAGGCGGCGCTGATGACCCGGGGCTTGGCCGAAATTTCCCGGTTAGGGACGTCCTTCGGGGCGGACCCGATGACCTTCATTGGGCTGTCCGGGGTCGGCGACGTGATCGTTACGGCCACCAGTACCAATTCGCGGAACTGGCGGGCCGGTGACGAACTCGGCCGCGGTGAAAAGTTGGACGACGTGATCAGCCATATGGGGATGGTGATCGAGGGACTCGCCACGACTAAGGCCGCCTACGAGTTGTCGCAAAAACGGGGCGTTTCGATGCCCATCACGGAGGCCATTTACCAGGTGCTCTACGAAGGCAAGGACATCAAGACGGCCATTTCCGACCTGATGCAACGTGAGGGTCGGTCCGAGTTTTAAAATGTTGTGTGTCAAAATTTGAGGAGGGTTTAAGCTCTTATGAGAAAAGTTAGAAAAGCTATTATCCCGGCGGCGGGTCTCGGGACCCGTTTCTTACCAGCCACCAAGGCGTTAGCCAAGGAAATGTTACCGATCGTTGATAAGCCAACGATCCAGTTCATCGTCGAGGAAGCCCGGCGTTCCGGAATCGAAGACATCGTGGTCGTGGACGGCAAGTCCAAGCGGTCCATCGAAGACCATTTCGACTCCAACCCCGAACTGGAAGCCAACTTGGAAGCCAAGCACAAGGAAAAGATGCTCAAGCAGGTCCAAGAGACCACGGGTATGAACCTGTACTTCATCCGGCAACCTTACCCACGGGGACTGGGCGACGCCGTCTTAACGGCCAAGGCCTTTATCGGCGACGAACCCTTCGTGGTCATGTTGGGCGACGACATGACGGACAGCAAGGTGCCGTTGACCAAGCAACTGATCGACCGGTACAACCAGACGGGTGCCTCAACGTTGGCCGTCATGCGGGTCCCTCACAAGGACACCGCCAAGTACGGGGTCATCAACCCTTCCGAAGAAACCATGCCGGGCTTGTACAACGTCACGAACTTCGTGGAAAAGCCACAACCGGACGAGGCGCCGAGTGACCTGGCCATCATTGGTCGTTACCTCTTCACGCCGGAAATCTTCGAAGCCTTAGAAAATACGCCGATCGGCCTGGGTAACGAACTGCAATTGACCGACGCCATCGACAACCTGAACAAGACCCAACGCGTCTTCGCCCACGAATACACGGGCAAACGTTACGATGTCGGCAACAAGTTCGGTTGGCTGCAAACCAACATTGAATACGGCTTGCAACACCCCGAAACCAAGGCGCAACTACGCCAATACATCAAGGAACTGGGCAAGCGGCTCGATGCTGAAGACCAACCGAAGTCAAAATAGGTGACAAACTTACTTTTTCCTAGTAAAGTAATGGTCAAGCAAATCAGGATGAAGGGGAGTTGTTAACTTGAAGACTTACGATGTAATTGTCATCGGTGCCGGACCCGGTGGGATGACTGGAGCGCTCTACGCGTCACGGGCCAACCTATCCGTACTGATGCTCGACCGAGGAATCTACGGTGGGCAGATGAACAACACCGCTGCGATTGAAAACTATCCCGGCTTTAAGTCCGTCTTAGGTCCCGACTTGGCCAAGGACATGTACGATGGCGCGACCCAGTTTGGCGCAGAATTCGCCTACGGGAGCGTTGAGCGTATTGAAGATCACGGTGATCACAAGGTCGTCAAGACCGATGATGGGGACTACGCTGCCAAGGCCGTGTTGATTGCGACCGGCTCCGAGTACAAGAAGCTCGGCGTGCCGGGTGAAGATGAATACGGTGGCCGTGGGGTTTCGTACTGCGCGGTCTGCGATGGCGCGTTCTTCAAGAACCGTGAAGTCGTGGTTGTCGGTGGTGGCGACTCAGCCGTAGAAGAAGGCCTTTACTTGGCCGGTATCGCGTCTAAGGTCACCATTGTCGTGCGGCGCGACCAACTCCGGGCCCAAAAGATTTTGCAGGACCGGGCGTTTGCGAACGAGAAGATCGAATTCGTTTGGAACACCAACGTCACGGAAATCCAAGGCGACAAGATGAAGGTCACCGGAGTGGCAACGCATAATAACCAGACCGGTGAAGAGGGTCATCTCGACGCGAGTGGGGTCTTCATTTACGTGGGGACCTTACCGATGACCGACGCCTTCAAGGGCTTAGGGATTACCGATGACGCGGGCTGGATCAAGACCGATGATCACATGGCCACGGCCGTTCCGGGCGTGTTCGCCATTGGGGATGTGCGGCAAAAGGATTTGCGGCAGATCACCACGGCGGTCGGGGAAGGCGGCACGGCGGGACAAGCCGCGTTCGCCTACCTGGAAACGCTCAAGTCCCAAGCGGCAACGCAAGATTAATTTAAGCAACCCACGAAACGGAGACGGCCAAGACGGCGCCTCCGTTTTTTTGGCTGACCAGGGCACCGACTGATTTTTAAAATTTAACTCACCGAACTTTTGCAATCCCGGCGGACATCGCCTAGGATAGAATTAAGATGTTGGGTGGGGGCATTCCCCGCCCCAAAGGAGTTGAGTGCAATGGGCATGAATCAATTTTTACAGAGTCTCAGTGATCTGGAAACCATCAACCGGGCACCGGGCTACTTCAAGTTTGAGCAACATTCCGTGGCGGCACATTCGTTCAAGGTGGCCGAAGTGGCGCAGTTCTTGGGCGACGTCGAAGAACAGGCCGGTCACGCAATCAATTGGCGTTCGCTGTACGAAAAGGCGTTGAATCACGACTATACGGAGCGGTTTATCGGCGATATCAAGACGCCGGTCAAGTACGCCACGCCCGAACTGCGGCGAATGTTAGCTGACGTGGAGGAGTCATTGACCGCGAACTTCATTCATAACGAAATTCCCAAGCAATTTCAGGCCGCCTATGCCCGGCGTTTGGGCGAAGGCAAGGACGACACCCTAGAGGGGCAAATTCTCTCCGTGGCCGATAAGGTCGACCTGCTGTACGAATCCTTCGGTGAGATTCAAAAGGGGAACCCGGAGCCGGTCTACACCGACATTTACCGCGAAAGCCTGGCCACGATTCTGAAATTCAAGCAGCTGGCCTGCGTCCAGTATTTCTTAAAGGAAGTCTTGCCCGAACTTTTGTCGGCGGACTTTAGCGACCGACAGAAGCTCGAAACGCTGACCAACGACCTATTAACGCAAGCGGAGGACTAAAAATATGGAATTAGCAACGGTTTGGAACCAACGATTGACCGACGCCACGGTGCGGGAACTGACCCACGCCGACGATGACCTGATTTATCAGTTTCAGGCACAACACCCGGACTACTTCGGTCACTTCCAGGATCACCCGGTGACCCGTCAGGAAGCCATCCAGGACGTGGACGACGTACCGGTGAACGCCACGCGTGACCAGAAAACCTATCTCGGGGTGTTTGAACAGGACCAATTGGTGCTGATCGTTGACCTGATCGTCGACTACCCCCTACCAAGCTTAGTGTGGTTGGGGTTATGGTTACCGGACAAGTCCCTGAGTGCGCAACGGCGAGGGGAGCTGTACCAGAGTCTGGTACAAACCCTGCGGGCCGCCGATGCCGTGCAGCTTCAATTGAGCGTCTTCATGGGGGATCGGCAAGCCCCGGCCTTCTGGGCGGAACAAGGACTGACTAAGGTGCAGACCACCACGGTGGTGCGGGGCGAACGGGCGGCCAACGTGACCATTTATCAGCACAAGTTTGACCAAGCGGCAAACTAGCGAAAGTATGTTCGGTGTGGTAGAATATTTGAACGTGATGGGAAGCGAAGGTTTCCCATTTTTTTCGCTGAAAACTATTTTTTAACGGGTAAGGAGGGACCATGCCATGATCGATCGACAGACTGATCGGAAGTTTGATCTGGTTTCGGATTATCAACCAACGGGGGACCAACCCCAAGCCATCAAGGCGCTGACCCAGGGTTTAAACGACCACGAAAAGGCCCAGATTTTACTGGGGGCCACCGGGACGGGGAAGACCTTCACCATCTCGAACGTGATTAAGAACGTGAATAAACCGACGTTGGTCTTATCGCATAACAAGACGTTAGCGGGCCAACTGTACGGGGAATTCAAGCAGTTCTTCCCCCACAACGCGGTCGAATATTTTGTGAGTTACTATGATTATTACCAACCCGAAGCCTACGTGCCGTCTAGTGACACCTACATCGAAAAGGACTCCTCGATTAACGACGAGATCGATAAGTTACGGCATTCGGCCACGAGTTCGTTGCTGGAACGTAACGACGTGATCGTGGTGGCCTCCGTGTCCTCCATCTTTGGATTAGGGGATCCCACGGAATACAAGAACCACGTGGTCTCGTTACGGGTCGGTCAGGAGATCGAACGGGACGCGTTACTCCGGAAATTAGTCAACATTCAATTTGAACGCAACGACTACGATTTTCAACGGGGCCGCTTCCGGGTCCACGGTGACGTAGTCGAAATCTTCCCGGCTTCTCGGGATGAACGGGCCTTACGGGTTGAATTCTTCGGCGACGAGATCGACCGGATTCGGGAAGTCGACGCGTTGACCGGTGAAATCGTGGGCGACAGAGAACACGTTGCCATCTTCCCGGCGACCCACTTTATGACCAACGACGACATCATGGCGACGGCCACGGCCGGTATCGAGGGCGAGTTAAAAGACCGCTTAGCCGAGCTAGAGGGCCAAGGTAAGTTGCTGGAGGCCCAACGCTTGAAGCAACGGACCACCTATGACGTCGAAATGATGCGGGAAATGGGCTACACCAGCGGGATCGAAAACTATTCGCGCTGGATGGATGGTCGTAAGGCCGGCGAACCGCCGTACACGTTACTGGACTTCTTCCCCAAGGACTTCTTGCTGGTGGTCGACGAATCACACGTTACCATGCCGCAGGTCCGGGGGATGTACAACGGGGACCAGGCCCGCAAGCAACAATTAGTGGACTACGGCTTCCGGCTGCCCAGTGCGCTGGATAACCGGCCGCTAAAACTCAGTGAATTTGAACAGCACGTTAACCAAGTGATCTACATGTCGGCCACGCCAGGACCCTACGAAGAGGCCCAGACCAACCACGTGGTTCAACAGATCATTCGGCCGACCGGCTTACTCGACCCGACCATTGAAGTCCGGCCCATCATGGGGCAAATGGATGATTTGGTGGGCGAAATCAACAAACGCATCGACGCCAACGAACGGACGTTTATTACCACGTTGACCAAGAAGATGGCCGAAGACTTGACCGATTATCTCAAGGACTTGGGCATCAAGGTGGCCTACTTGCACTCCGACATCAAGACGTTGGAGCGGACCCAGATCATGCGGGACCTGCGTTTGGGCAAGTACGACGTGTTGGTCGGCATCAACCTGTTGCGGGAAGGAATCGACATTCCCGAAGTCTCGTTGGTCGCCATTTTGGATGCCGACAAGGAAGGCTTCCTGCGTAACGAACGGTCGTTGATTCAAACCATCGGTCGGGCGGCGCGAAACTCGCACGGGGCGGTCATCATGTACGCCGACAGTGTCACCGAATCCATGCAGGCCGCCATTGACGAGACGGCGCGGCGGCGGAAGATTCAGATGGCTTATAACGAAAAGCACGGTATTACGCCCAAGACGATTATTAAGCCAATTCGGGACCTAATCGCCGTCACCAAGAAGAGTGACGACAGCGGGGAAAGCGATGACTTTGTGGCCAACGACTTCGAGGACATGGATAAGGACGATCAAGAAAAGCTGATTGCCCGCCTGGAAGACGAGATGCGCGCGGCGGCCAAGAAATTGGACTTCGAGCAAGCGGCGTCATTACGGGATACCATCATGGATATGAAGACGGAGATTGGCGACTAGTGATAAGGAGTTAGGCGAATTTGAACAACGATAAAATTGTGATTCACGGCGCACGCGCCCATAACTTAAAAAACATTGACGTGACGATTCCCAAGAACAAGCTGGTGGTCATTAGTGGCCTCTCCGGTTCCGGGAAGAGTTCGTTGGCCTTCGATACGCTGTACGCGGAAGGTCAACGGCGGTACGTCGAAAGTCTCTCGTCCTACGCCCGGCAATTTCTGGGCCAGATGGATAAGCCCGACGTTGACTCGATCGACGGGTTAAGTCCGGCAATTTCCATCGACCAGAAGACCACCTCGAAGAACCCACGGTCGACCGTGGGAACCGTGACCGAAATCAACGACTACCTGCGCCTGCTGTGGGCCCGGGTGGGGACGCCAATTTGTCCTAACGACGGCACCAAGATCACCAGCCAGAGTGTGGAACAGATGGTCGATCAGGTCCTAGCACTGCCCGAACGGACCAAGTTACAGGTCCTGTCGCCCATCGTGCGGGACAAGAAGGGCCAACACAAACAAATTTTTGAAAAGATTCGGCGCGAAGGCTTCGTGCGCGTTCGGGTCGACGGGGAGACCCAAGACCTCGACGACGTGCCGGAATTAAACAAAAACCAGCGGCACAACATTGCCATCGTGATCGACCGAATCGTGGTCAAGAAGGGGATTCGCTCCCGGCTGTTTGACTCGTTTGAGGCCGCCTTACGGTTGAGTGGCGGGTACGCCATCGCCGACTTGATCGACGGTGATCCCATGGTGTTCTCGGAACACTACGCCTGCCCGGTCTGTGGCTTTACGGTCGGGGAACTCGAACCGCGGTTGTTCTCCTTTAACGCACCGTTCGGGGCCTGCCCCGACTGTGATGGGTTGGGGGTCAAGTTAGAAGTTGACCTCGACCTGGTGGTGCCCGACAAGACTAAGACGTTAAAAGAAGGGGCCCTAGAGCCCTGGAACCCGATCAGCTCGCAGTACTATCCGGCCTTGCTGGAACAAGCCTGCGCGGCCTTTGGCGTGGACATGGATACGCCGTTCAAGGACCTGTCAAAGACGGACCAGGCCTTGGTACTGTACGGCTCACAAGGTAAAGAGTTCCATTTCCACTACGAAAATGATTTCGGTGGCGTGCGGGACGTGGACGTGGCCTTTGAAGGGGTCGTGCCGAACATCAACCGGCGTTACCACGAAACCAATAGTGACTTTACCCGCGACGTGATGCGCAAGTACATGACCGAACTGACCTGCCACACCTGTCACGGTTACCGGCTGAACGAGAAGGCTCTGAGTGTCAAAATTAACGGGCAGCACATCGGGCAGGTCTCCGATTTACCCGTTGACAAGGAACTGCACTTCTTCATGGACCTGAGCTTTGGTGAACAGGATGCCGTCATCGCCCAACCGATTTTAAAGGAAATCCGGGACCGGCTGACCTTCCTGCGCAACGTGGGCTTGGATTACCTGACGTTGAGTCGTTCGGCGCGGACCCTGTCCGGTGGGGAAGCTCAGCGGATTCGGCTGGCCACGCAGATTGGCTCGAACCTGTCCGGGGTGCTGTACATCCTGGATGAACCGTCGATCGGGTTACACCAGCGGGATAACGACCGGTTGATTGCCTCACTCAAACAGATGCGTGACTTGGGCAACACCCTGATCGTGGTTGAACACGACGAGGACACCATGCGCGCCGCCGACTACATTGTCGACATTGGCCCGGGGGCCGGGGAAAACGGGGGCCAGGTGATGGCCGCCGGAACGCCGAAGCAGGTGATGCGGTCACGGAAGTCCTTGACCGGCCAATACCTCTCCGGCAAGAAGTACATTCCCGTACCGCTCGAACGGCGGACCGGTAACGGCAAGTCGATTCGGCTGACCGGCGCCGCGGAAAACAACCTGAAGGACATCACCGTCGACTTTCCGTTAGGCGAGTTCGTGGTGGTGACCGGGGTTTCGGGTTCCGGGAAGTCTACGTTGGTCAACACGATTTTGAAACGGGCCTTGGCCCAGAAACTGAACCATAACTCCGAAAAACCCGGGAAATACAAGAGTATCGCGGGCGTGAAGAACATCGAGCGGCTGGTCGACATCGACCAGAGTCCAATCGGCCGGACGCCACGGAGTAACCCAGCTACCTATACCGGGGTCTTCGATGATATTCGAAGTCTGTTTGCGCAGACCAACGACGCGAAGTTGCGGGGCTACCAGAAGGGCCGCTTTAGTTTCAACACCAAGGGCGGCCGTTGTGAGGCCTGCCACGGCGACGGGATTTTGAAGATCGAAATGAACTTCTTACCCGACGTCTACGTGCCGTGTGAAGTCTGCCACGGGACGCGGTACAATTCCGAAACCTTGGAAGTCGAATACAAGGGGAAGAACATCGCCGACGTCTTGGACATGACGGTCAGCGAAGCCCTGAAGTTCTTCGACGCTATCCCCAAGATTACCCGCAAACTGCAAACCATCCAGGACGTTGGTTTGGGGTACGTCAAGTTGGGGCAACCCGCCACGACCCTGTCCGGTGGGGAAGCACAACGGATGAAGCTGGCTTCCGAACTGCACAAGCAGCAGAACGGGAAAAACTTTTACATCTTGGACGAACCCACGACCGGGCTACACACCGACGACATCAAACGGCTGCTGGAGGTCCTGCACCGCTTGGTCGACAAGGGCAACACGGTGCTGGTCATTGAACATAACCTGGACGTTATCAAGACGGCGGATCACCTGATCGACTTAGGTCCCGAGGGTGGGGAAGCCGGCGGAAACGTGGTCGCCACGGGAACGCCGGAAGAACTGGCCGAGGTCGCCAACAGCTACACGGGTCAGTACCTCAAGCCCGTCCTAGAACGCGACCGGAAACGGACCGAAGAAGACCAGCCAACGGCGAAGCAGTAAGGGAAACTTGGCAGCAGGTTAGTCTAAAATTAGCGTACTGATCAAAATGATTGTGACTAGTTGAAGAAAATCTGTTTGAATGGTTTTGATGACTAGTGTGAGCTGGAGGGGTAGTCAGAAATGGGCTCAGGGGCGAAATTTGTCTTGGCCAGTGTGTTGTTGTGCTGGCCTAGACAAAGGTCGGCCTTCAAGATCCGGTGTGTGTGGGGCTTGAATCCGTGCCCGCCCGTTTCTGACTGCGCCGGAATTGTTGGATTCTCTAGGTTAGTCCCATGTTATGAAATTGTTAGAAAGGCGCTCATTCCTAGTGTGATTAGGGGTGAGCGCCTTTAGCGTTGCCCCTTAACTTGTAGGAAATTTGGAAAACCAGTACAATGGATAAAACCAGTCACACACGACTGAACTTGTGAGAGGAAGTGTCACAGCATGTTTAATATGAACCGGACCCGGTGGGGCTTTGATTGGGGCGAATTCATTCTCGGCATTTTGTTCATCGTTGCCGCGTATGGTCTGTTCCGCTCACCTAAGATTGGGTTGACGGGCTTAGCCATTATCTTTGCGGTCATGGCGCTCTTGAGTGGGTTGACCACGATTGCGGGCTACCGTAAATTACACGAAGTCACGGGGATTCGCGCGAACTTCGCGCTGGTCTTCGGCATCTTGGATATCTTGATTGCGGTGGTGTTCTTCTTCGATATGAACAGTGCCATTGTCACGCTGGGCTACTTGTTTGCCCTGTGGTTTATCTTTGATTCGATCGAACGGCTCATCGTGGGGAGTCACCTGCGGAGTTTTGGTGGGGGCTTCTTCTGGGTATCGATGATTTTAGACGTCTTGACGTTGATTATCGGGATCATGTTATTTATTAACCCGGTGGTCGCGGCCCTATCGCTCAACACGTTGATTGCGGTGTTCTTCGCGGTCTTCGGGGTGAACGCGATTTGGATCGCCATCGCGCGGAGTCGCCAATAAGTTTGTAAATGAAGGTCGGGCCGATGGGTCGGGCCTTTTTTGGTGGCTATCCGGCCAGTTTGAACGTTGAATTCGGCGGATTCTGGCAAATATTAGGAAAGACACGCCCGGTGTGCTATACTGCAGAAAGACGATTTTTCGGTAGAGAGGGTGACACACATGACTGAACAGGTACATTTGGTAATCATTACCGGGATGAGTGGGGCCGGTAAAACCGTGGCCATGCAAAGTTTTGAAGACTTAGGCTACTTCTGCATTGATAATTTACCGCCATCGTTACTGCCCAAGTTCTGGGACTTGGTGCGTGAATCCGGTAAGCTCAACAAGATTGCCCTGGTGATCGACTTACGGTCGCGGGCGTTTTACGACGAAATCGTGCGGATGCTAAACGACGTGGCGATCCACGGGACCATGCAGGCTCAGGTGCTGTTCCTCGACGCCTCCGACGAAGAACTGGTCTCCCGTTACAAGGAGACCCGGCGCTCCCACCCGTTGGCCCGTAACGGCCGGGTCATGGAGGGGATTCAACGCGAGCGGCGGCTATTAGCCCCGATTCGGCAGGCGGCCCAGTTGGTGATCGACACCACCAAGATTACGCCGCGCAAACTCCGCGAAGAGATTTTCCACAACTACGAAACCGAAACTACCCAGACGTTCCACATCGAGGTCATGTCCTTCGGGTTCAAGTACGGCTTGCCCATCGACGCCGACATCGTGATGGACGTGCGGTTCCTGCCTAACCCGTACTATTTACCAGAGTTACGGGACCAGACGGGCTTGGACCAACCGGTCTACGATTACGTGATGAAGCAGCCCCAGACCGAGGCTTTTTATCAGCGCTTCCTGGGTCTGCTGCAATCCATCATGCCGGGTTATAAAAAAGAAGGTAAGGCTAACCTCACCATCGCCATTGGGTGTACCGGCGGGCAACACCGCTCGGTCGCCTTGGCCCAACGCATCGGGCAAGCGCTCGGGGACCAGTACCCCGTCCACGTGACCCACCGCGACATCGAGAAGAGAAAGGAGTCCGCTAACCGCTCATGAGAGATCCTATGCATACCCACCGGCCGAAGATTGTCGTGATCGGTGGGGGAACCGGGTTACCCGTCATTTTACGGAACCTGCGGGACCAAAACGTCGACATCACCGCGGTCGTGACCGTGGCCGATGACGGCGGGTCCTCAGGTATCATTCGCCATTACGTCAACGTGGTGCCACCTGGTGACATTCGTAACGTGATGGTGGCCTTAGCCGAGGTGCCCGACATTTATAAAGACCTATTTCAATACCGTTTCGAAACCACCGACGACTTCTTTGCCGGTCACGCGATCGGCAACCTGATTATCGCGGCGCTGTCCGAGATGAAGGGCGGTATTTTCGATGCGGTGCAGGAGTTGTCCCAACTGATGCGGGTCAACGGCCACATCTACCCGGCGGCCAACGAACCGCTGGAATTGCACGCCCAGTTTGCCGATGGCAGTACTTTGAGTGGGGAATCGGAGATCACGGCGGCGCACAAACTGATCAAACGGGTGTGGGTCGAAACCAGTGACCACCACCAGCAACCCCACGCGGTCCAGCCCGTGATCGACGCCATCATGAACGCCGATCAAATCGTCCTGGGACCGGGGAGTTTATTTACCAGTATCCTACCGAACCTGATGATCGAAAGCGTCGGCAACGCGGTCCGGGAAAGCCCGGCCGAGGTGGTCTACATCTGTAATATCATGACGCAAAAAGGTGAGACCGAAAACTTTACCGACGCCGATCACGTGCGGGTCTTGAACCAGCATTTAAACACGAACTTTATTGACACGGTATTGGTCAACACCCGCAAGGTGCCCGACCAATACATCGACTATCAACGGTGGGACGAAATGTCTCAGCCGGTCCGTCACGACTTCCAAGGTCTCCGCGACCAAGGTTGTCGGGTGATTTCGACGGACTTCTTACAATTACGCGATAACGGGGCGTTTCATAACGGTCAAGAGGTGGTCAGCGAACTGCTGAACCTGATTGGCCAACCGCGTTACCGTATCGATCGGGGGTCTTAACCACATGTCTTATGCCAGCGAAGTCAAAAAAGAGCTGACCACGTTGGAAGTTCACCGGGACAATGCCAAGGCCGAACTGGTGGCCCTGATTCGGATGAACGGGGCCCTGGGCTTGGCGAACCACCACTTTGTCCTGAACGTCCAAACGGAAAATCCCGCCATCGCGCGCCGGATGTACCAACTGCTCAAGCAGTTCTACGACCTGGAGAGCGAATTACTGGTGCGGCGAAAAATGAAGCTCAAGAAAAATAACCTGTACATCGTGCGGGTCAAAACGGGCGTGACCGAAGTCTTGTCGGATCTCGGCATCTTCGACGGCGTCCAACTCTCCGAATCCGTCCCGGAAAGCATCCTCAAGTCCGACCTGCAGATGCGGTCGTACTTACGGGGGGCTTTTTTGGCCGGCGGGTCGGTCAACAATCCCGAAACCAGTCGCTACCATCTGGAAATCTACTCCTTGTACGAGGAGCATAACCAGATGATTGCCAAGATGATGAACCAGTACAACCTCAACGCCCGGTCCATTGAACGGCGCAGTGGCTACATTACCTACCTCAAGGGGGCCGAAAAGATTGCCGACTTTTTGTCGTTGATCGGGGCCACCACGGCGATGTTGAAGTTTGAGGACGTCCGTATCATGCGTGATATGCGCAATTCGGTCAACCGACTGGTCAACTGCGAAAACGCCAATCTGGACAAGGTGGCTAACGCCTCGACGCGTCAAATTGATAATATTCAATACATTGAGGCAACGGTGGGGTTGGGACAACTGCCGACCAAGTTACGCGAGGTAGCGGAAACGCGTCTGGCGCACCGGGAGGTCAGTCTCAAGGAATTGGGCGACCTGGTACCGGGTGGGCCAATCTCGAAGTCCGGGATCAACCACCGATTACGAAAGATCAACGATTACGCCAAGCAGTTGCGTGAGGCGTAGAGTGCGTTCAGGGGCGGTCAGCGGGCGAGCATTAAGGCCACTAACGGGATTATCCCCGATTTTGGGGGATGATTCCGTTAGTGGGGTTAAGCGGAACCCGTTGCCCCTGATAAGCACGTTTCAGAAGCCGCAGATAGCGCTAGTCTACGGGCGAGATACCAATGATTGAATGAGTTTGGCTAGTTGTCGAAACGGGGTTAAGCGGAACCAGCTGCCCGTCAGTCGCACGTTTCAGAAGCCGCAGATGACGCTAGTCTACGGGCGAGATACCAATGATTGAATGGGCTTGGCTAATCGCCGAAATGGGGTTAAGCGGAACTGGCTGTCCCCTAAAAGCACGTTTCAGCGGCCGCAGATGGCGCCAGCCTACGGGCGAAATCCCAGCGTTGGGACCAAATTATGACTAAAACCAAAAGGCCGTTTCTCGGGAATCAATCCCCGAGAAACGGCCTTTTTAGCGACAAGCGTGGCAAAAGAGTGAGTGCGCTTTCAATTCAGCCGTGCTATCATAATAGCTAACAAATATTGAGTTGGAGGTACAACTAATGCGAGCAATTATTACGGTGATCGGGCACGACCACGTGGGCATCGTGGCGGCGGTCGCTAACGAACTGTCCCAGCACGACATGAACATTGTCGATATTTCGCAAACTATCATGGACCAGAATTTCACCATGATGTTACTAAGTGAGTGGGACGAGGCTAATTTAAGCTTTGTGGCAGCCAAGCAATTGTTGGAACAACTGGGTCAGGCCAACGACCTCACGATTCGCATTCAGCGGCAGGCGGTTTTTGACGCCATCCAAAAGTTATAGGGGGCGGGCAGATGGAGAGTCGGTCAATTCTCGAAACGATTCAAATGATTGATGAAGAAAATCTGGATATTCGCACGATTACCATGGGGATTTCCCTGTTGGATTGTATCGATAGCGATGGGGCTAAGGCCCGCCAGAAGATTTACGATAAAATTACCACCAGCGCCAAGGACCTGGTCAAGGTGGCTGGTCAGATTCAAACGGAATACGGGATTCCCATCATCAACAAGCGGATTGCCGTGACGCCGATCGCGTTGGTGGCGGCCGCAAGTAGTGATGCGGATTACGTGGCCTACGCACAAACCATGGAACGGGCGGCCGAAGCCATCGGGGTCGACCTGATTGGGGGCTTCTCCGCGCTGGTCCAGAAGGGCTATCAAAGTGGGGACCGCAAGCTGATTGCCTCGATTCCGCAAGCCTTAGCCGAAACCAGTCGGGTCTGCAGTTCGGTCAACATTGGCTCGACGCGGGCCGGCATCAATCTGGACGCGGTGGGCGAACTGGGCCGCATCATTAAGCAGACCGCGGCCATCGACCCGGTCAATTGCATGAGCCTGGTGGTCTTTGCCAACGCCGTGGAGGATAATCCCTTCATGGCGGGGGCCTTCCACGGCGTCGGGGAGGCCGATCGCATCATCAACGTCGGTATTAGCGGTCCCGGCGTGGTCAAACGAGCCTTAGAACAGGTGCGCGGCCAACGCATCGACGTGGTTTCCGAACAAATCAAGAAGACAGCCTTCAAGGTCACCCGAATGGGGCAGTTCGTGGGCAGTATCGCGTCCGAGCGCCTGGGTGTGCCGTTTGGGATTGTCGACTTATCGTTGGCCCCAACGCCAAATGAAGGGGATTCCGTCGCCGAGATCCTGGAAGAAATCGGTCTGGAAAGCGTGGGTGCGCCGGGAACCACGGCGGCCTTGGCCCTCCTCAACGATGCCGTTAAAAAGGGTGGCGTGATGGCCTGCGAACACGTGGGCGGCTTATCCGGGGCGTTCATCCCGGTTTCCGAAGATGCCGAAATGATTCGCGCCGTGCGGGCCGGGCGTTTGGGCATCGAGAAACTCGAGGCCATGACGGCGGTCTGCTCCGTGGGCCTGGACATGATTGCCATCCCCGGTGACACCAGCGCGGCCAGCATTAGCGGCATGATTGCCGACGAAGCGGCGATTGGGATGATCAATAACAAGACTACCGCCGTGCGGGTGATCCCGGCACCGGGTAAGGGTGTGGGCGACGAGGTCGAGTTTGGGGGCTTGTTCGGGCGAGCCCCGGTAATGCCAATTAACGCCAGCCAACCCCAAGCCTTCATCGCGCGGGGGGGTCACATCCCGGCACCGATTCATTCGTTTAAAAACTAAACTAACTGAGCGCAGTTGTGAACAACAAAAAACGTTCCCGTCGATTGACGAGAACGTTTTTTTAATCGCAAGGAGTTCGCGAAGATTACTTCTTTTGTTCGGAACTGTTGGTCATGATGTGGTCGATCAGACCGTAATCAACGGCATCCTGGGCACTTAAGTAGTTGTCCCGTTCGGTGTCTTTGTTGATGCGTTCGATTGGTTGACCGGAGTTGTCTGCCAAGATTTGGTTGATCAACTTCCGGGTCTTCAAGATTTCACGCGCCGCAATTTCGATTTCGGTTTGTTGACCTTGAGCACCACCAGAAGGTTGGTGAATCATGACTTGGGCGTGTGGTAAGGCAAACCGCTTGCCCTTGGTCCCGGAGGAAGCCAAGACACTCGCCATGGAAGCTGCCATCCCTAACGTGATCGTTTGCACGTCGGATTGGATGAAGTTCATGGTATCGTAAATGGCTAACCCGGAAGAAACGACACCACCAGGGGAATTGATGTACAAGGAAATGTCCTTAGTGGAATCTTGGGCATCCAAGAAGAGCAATTGCGCGATGATGGCGTTGGCCATGTCATCTTCGATGGGGCCGGATAACATGATGATCCGGTCTTTTAAAAGTCGTGAATAAATATCATAAGCCCGTTCGCCACGGGATGATTGTTCGATAACCGTTGGTACTAAATTCATGACAAGATAGCCTCCTTTGAATTTACATAGAATGGCTAGCAGTTTGCTAACATGTTGTCAGTGTACCGCTATGGTCAGAATAGGTCAAACGAAATGACTTACTGATGACCCAGAACCATTTAACTAGCCCCATCATAACAGAAAATGGCTAAACGTCACGTATTCTATCACCGCAAAATGACCGGTTGGGTCGCGAACGAACCCCGTTGTGCGCGGCGTGTTTACAAGGCAGAGCGGCTATGGTGTACTAGAGATATTAAAGGAGGGATGGCCGTGCGGGTCCGCATCGAACAAGACGAAAAATTAACCACGCCGGAAGTGGTCCTGCGGGTGCCACCCCAAACGGCGGGGACGGCGGAACTGGTGGCCGCGCTTCAAGCGGCCGTGACACCCCAACAGCTGACGCTCAGTCACCGGGGGCGGCAGGTTCGCGTTGCCATCGCGACCATCCTATTCTGTGAGGCGGCGGGCCACCAGGTCACGGTCCACACGGCTGACCAACTTTATACCACCCGTGAACCGTTGTATCAGTTGGCCGAACGATTACCCGATCAATTTATCCGGGCATCCAAATCCGCCATTTTGAACCGTAATCAGGTGGCGTCACTGACCAGGTCGCTAACGGGGAACTTGGTCAAATTTCAGCAGTCACATAAGCAATTATACGTGTCCCGTCGCTATTACGGTGACGTTAAACGGGCATTAGAACGAAAGGGGCAATTAGGATGAATACGGGTCGACGTTGGTTTTGGGGGAGTTTCTTTATTGTGGGGGCCGTGGTGCTGGTCTTAAGTCAGCTGGGCCTCCTGCCGTATCAGTTCGGGTTTTGGCGAATCTTATTTGGCATTTTCATGGTGGCCATTGTGGTCTTTAGCCTGGCCCACCGGGGAATCACCGGGACGGTTTTTGGCCTGGCGGCGTTAGCGATTTTATTTGCCAAGCCGTTAGGCATCACGGCGCTGGGGCCGTGGACCATCTTGGGCGTGGCTTTACTGGTGACCATTGGGTTGTCGTTAATTTTGAATCCGCACCATTACTTTAATTACCATTATCAGTATCATCAGCAAAATAATTGGCATCACGGGCGGCAAACCACGGAACGGATGACCACGGACGAGGCTCAGACGCGGGTCAGTGTGAACATGGGCAGTAGCATCCGGTACTTACAGTCGCAGGATTTTCAACGCGCCGATGTGTGGGTCCGGATGGGCGACGCCAAGCTGTACTGCGATGATGTCCGGCTGAATCCCAACGGCGCGGTGATTAATCTCGACGTATCGTTGGGCGGCGCGGAGCTGTACCTTCCCCGGACTTGGCCGGTGAAGATTGCGGTCGATTCAAGCCTGGGTGGCGTCGAGGAGAAGGGCAGTCACACCCCCGGCGACGGGCCCACGGTCGTGATCCAGGGCCGACTGTCGTTATCGGGACTGACCGTAATCTACGTTTAAATCTAAAATTACCCCTTGAATTTCAAACGTGAGTCGGGTATAGTGGTTAATGTTCTGTTAAGGACATCAGCGCTATGCGCCCGTAGTGTAATGGATCGCACGTAAGATTCCGGTTCTTGAAATGGGGGTTCGATTCCCTCCGGGCGCATCACAAAAAGTCGTCACTCAATTGAGTGGCGGCTTTTTTTAGCTTTCAGAATCAACTTTTAGGTTGGCAATTGCCAGCGTTTCGTTCGCTGGTCAAGTTAATGGCTAAAGCTGGGTATCCAGATCGACTAGCCGGATGAGCTCGTTGACCAACGTGACCACGTAGGTCGCATTCGCCGTGGTGATCACCGAGGGCAACTGCGCTAGCGTGGCGGCGGGATAGTGCAGGATGACCACGTCTTCGCCGTCATCGAAACGCACGACGGGAAGGTTTACGGTCTGGGAGCCGTCGGTTTGGGCCCAAACGCGACACTGCACGATGTGGTGGCGCGGTGTGACGGCTTGTAGCGTTGTGTACTCGCGTAAGTGCAGGGCCGAAGCGGAGTCGTGCCAGAGATCGTAAAAGTGGTCTAAGGCCAGGAGAATAGCGGCTAATTGTTGAGAATTGGTGCGAGACATCATGGTTCACTTCCTTAATGGATTAAGTATGAAGACATAAGTCGTCACCGGCTAGGGCTAAATTTAACCAAACCGGGAAGAAATTTAACCACTGGTGGTCTTCTATACGGGAAAGCTCATGGTGAAACAACTTAAAAAAGCCACCGGCAGAGCCGGTGGCTGAAAATTAAGCTTTAGTTTTAGCTTTAGGTCGAATGCGGTCCCAATGTTGTCGGAGGGGTACCGCAATGACGGGTGCGACCAGGACGTCCAAAATCAGTTCGGGCACGGCGTTGGTTAGAAGGGAGATCATCAGCACGTAGCCTAACGTTTGATTGCCCGTCGCCCCGAAGGCGTGAGCCACGGCCGGAGTTTGATAGAAGAAATAGACCAGACCGAGGACCAGCAGGCTGTTGACCAGAGCGGCGCAGGCGGCAGCTAAGCGCATCGAGCGGTGCATGCCCCAGTGACGTCGATGGCGGGCCCACCGGTAGAGGTAGCCGGCGGCAATCCCCATTAATAGGCGGGGAAGAATCGAGACCAGCGGATTCGTGAACACTAGTGGCGCCACGGGACTAGTCGGCCATGCGAAGGCCCGAATAAAGGTCATTAATCCCCAGGCCCCCCCAATCAGGGCGCCATCACCGGGACCCAAGGCGACCCCCGCGACGATCACGGTCAACCCAATCAAGGTCATACTGAATGGGCCGAAGGGAATGTAGCCTAAAAATGGTAGAATATTCTGTAGTAATACGATGGCGATAAGTAGTGCATCGATCACCAGGCGAAACGTTTTTTCGTGCGTCATGGTCCGGTAGACTCCCAACATAAAGTAATGGTGGTGCTTGCTGCTACGGGTAGTGCTAGTGGCAGACCCGTAGTGGGGACCGCTTCGCTTAACACTGCGCGAGGTTATTATAGCATGTTTTATGGAAAAAACGGGCGGCAAACTGGGGAAAAGGAAGCGGGTCAAACCGGATAATTTAAAAAGGACCTTGTATTTTTATGCAAAATCGGTTATAGTAGTTAAGTGTTGTTGAGCACAGCAACTATGCGCCCGTAGTGTAATGGATCGCACGTAAGATTCCGGTTCTTGAAATGGGGGTTCGATTCCCTCCGGGCGCATCACAGCAATTACTCGGCGGTCGGGACGAAGGTTCCGGCCTTTTTTGTTGGTTGACTTAACCCGGTGACGGTAGTTGGTTAGCCAAGGCTACGTGCCGTTAGAAACACCACCCAACTTCTCGAGGGGAAAGACTTGCTATTTCGTCAGGTCGGGGCTTATAATGGCACAGTAAGTTAGGTTAGCGAGACGTTGACCGATATTTTTTTGGCTTAGGTGGGCGGATTCTTGCCACCCTGGTCGACTAGTGTCCCACTAGGAGGTAAGTTGGATGCAAGACGAATGGCAATGGGTCGAAGCAATCGTGCCCCAGATGGTCAGTAAGCTGACCACGCGCTTTCGGGTGTTACGAGGGATTGCTCAGCTCCAACCGGTTGGTCGGCGAACGCTGGCCACCCAACTCGCCTGCACCGAGCGGACTGTGCGGACTACTACTGATGCGTTAGCGACCCTGGGCTTCATTCAGATGACGGTCCGGGGAATGCAGATCACGCCGGACGGGCAGCGACTCCTGACGGGACTGACGCCCGTGATGGCGACGCTCGCTGGGCGGCAACAACAGGAACGCGAGCTAGCCCAGCGGTTAGGCATCGCCCACTGCACGATTGTGGCGGGGGACAGTTCGCAGCCCAATGGGTCGTTAAGTGCCCTGGCTCAGGGCGCTAAGGGTGTCTTGGCCGATCAACTCCCCACGGGGGCCAGTACGGTCGCCGTGATGGGCGGCCACACCATGGCCACCGTGGCGGCGAGCCTCACGCCGTCGTTGAGTAATCAACGGCAGTTGCTGTTCGTTCCCGCCCGCGGGGGTATCGGCGAAGCACCGGAGATTCAGGCTAACGCCGTGAGCGCGCAGATGGCCCAACGGACTAACGGTCAATTCCGGTCGTTGTACGTCCCTGAGCAACTCAACGTCCAAACTTACAAGTCGTTATTTGCAGAACCCGCCATTCACGCGGTGCTCCAGTTGATTGAACAGAGCACCGTGGTGGTTCACGGCATCGGTCAGGCGTTGGCGATGGCCCAACGGCGCAATATCGCGCCGGACGTGATTGCCAACCTGAACGCTGCTCATGCGGTGGGGGAGGCCTTTGGGGTCTTCTTCGATGCGCAAGGCCACGTGGTCAGCGAGTTACCCCGGATTGGTCTAGGTATCGCCGATTTGGCCACCAAGTCCTTGGTGATCGCCGTGGCGGGGGGCTCCGAAAAGGGGACCGCGATTCAGGCGTACATGCATTTAGCGCCAGCTCAAACTTGGTTGATTACGGATCAAGGAGCTGCTGACTTTGTTTTAAAAAAGTGATACACTTTAACTGTACTGCTTTTTAAAAAATATCTTTGTTTTGCTTCCTGAAGGAGGAAATCACAGTATGACTGTAAAGATTGGTATTAATGGTTTCGGCCGTATCGGTCGTTTGGCTTTCAAGCGGATTCACGAACTTCACTCTGATGACATCGAAGTTGTCGCTATCAACGATTTAACGACGCCTTCCATGTTAGCTTACTTACTGAAGTACGACTCAACTCATGGCCGTTTCCCTGGCGAAGTTTCATCCACGGACAAGGGCATTGTGGTTGACGGTAAGGAATACCCTGTTTACGCTGAACCAAAGGCTCAAAACATTCCTTGGGTTAAGAACGATGGGGTTGACTTCGTTCTCGAATGTACCGGTTTCTACACTTCCGAAGAAAAGGCTCACGCTCACATCGATGCCGGTGTTAAGCGGGTTCTGATCTCCGCACCAGCTGGTCCTATCACGACCGTTGTTCCTGGTGTTAACTTGGACGTCTTGACTAAGGACGATGTCATTGTTTCTGCCGGTTCTTGCACCACGAACTGCTTGGCACCAATGGCTTACTTCTTAAACGAAGAATTCGGTATCAAGGCCGGAACGATGACCACGATCCACGCCTTCACTTCTACCCAAATGATTTTGGATGGCCCTCGTGGCAAGAAGATGCGGAACAACCGGACGGCTTCCGTCAACACGATTCCTCACTCCACTGGTGCCGCTAAGGCTATCGGTTTGGTTATCCCTGACTTACAAGGTAAGTTACAAGGCCATGCCCAACGTGTCGGTGTCGTTGATGGTTCCTTGACTGAATTAGTCACTGTCCTTGACAAGAAGGTCACTGCTGACGAAATCAACGACGCTATCAAGAAGCACACTGAAAACAACGACGCCTTCGGTTACAACGCTGACGAAATTGTTTCCACTGATATCATCGACGACCCTCATGGTTCCGTCTTTGACCCAACTCAAACGGAAGTTACGACTGCCGGTGACACTCAATTGGTTAAGACCGTTGCTTGGTACGATAACGAATGGGGCTTCACTTGCAACATGGTTCGTACTTTATTACGGTTCGCAACTCTTTAATCAAAGCGTTGCCGCGTGATTAAGCGCGTCATAAAAAGTTACGCACGAACGCGGCGGGGGAGGGTCTTCCTCGACGCGTTTTTGTTTGCCACGGTGAATTTAAGAGAAGTCCTTTGAAATTCGCCGGTAAGTGCTGTATATTGTGAAAGTAATCATTTTGGTTATCAATTGAAGGAGGATTTTCTAAATTGGCGAAATTAACGGTTTCTGATTTAGACTTAAAGGGCAAAAAAGTCCTCATGCGTGTCGACTTTAACGTCCCCATCAAAGACGGTGTGATCGGTAACGATAACCGGATCGTGGCAGCATTGCCAACAATCAAGTACGTCATCGAACACGGTGGTAAGGCCATCTTACTGTCCCACTTGGGTCGGGTTAAGAAGGAAGACGACAAGCCAGGTCTGTCCATGCGGCCAGTCGCAGAACGGTTGTCTAACTTGTTAAACAAGCCAGTCACTTTCGTCCCAACCACGGAAGGTCAACAACTGGAAGACGCCATTAACGGCTTAAGCGATGGCGACGTCTTAGTCATGGAAAACACCCGTTACGAAGACGTGAAGAACGGCGAATACGTTAAGCGTGAATCCGGCAACGACCCTGAATTGGGCAAGTACTGGGCTTCACTGGGTGACGTCTTCGTTAACGATGCGTTCGGGACGGCCCACCGTTCTCACGCCTCAAACGTCGGCATTGCGTCCAACATGGCCCAAACCGCTGCTGGTTTCTTAATGGAAAAGGAAATCAAGTTCATCGGTGGCGCCGTCGACAATCCAGAACACCCATTCGTCGCCATCTTAGGTGGTGCCAAGGTTTCTGATAAGATCGGCGTGATCGACAACTTACTGTCCAAGGCTGACAAGGTCTTGATCGGTGGAGGGATGACCTACACCTTCTACGCTGCTAAGGGTATGAAGATTGGGAACTCCTTAGTTGAAAAGGACAAGATCGACTTGGCCAAGGAAATCCTGGACAAGGCCGGCGACAAGCTGGTACTGCCCGTTGACTCCGTGGTTGCCGAAAAGTTCGACAACGACGCTGCGCACAAGACGGTCGATGGCGATATTCCTGATGGCTACATGGCCTTAGATATCGGACCAAAGTCCATCAAAGAATTCGAAGACGTTCTGAAGACGGCCAAGACCGTTGTTTGGAACGGCCCAATGGGTGTCTTCGAAATGAGTAACTACGCCGAAGGAACGTTGGAAATCGGTAAGTTCTTGGGCACGTTAAGTGATGCCAAGACCATCGTTGGTGGTGGGGATTCCACTGCCGCCGTTCAACAACTCGGTGTGGCTGACAAGTTATCCCACATTTCCACTGGTGGTGGGGCTTCCCTCGAATACCTCGAAGGTAAGACGTTACCAGGGATTGCGGCTATTTCTGACAAGTAAACGCAAGACACAAGAAGCCGTGGTGGCAGCATCACGGCTTTTTGATTAGGCCAGACTGAAAGGGCTTTTACTGGTAGATTGCCGAGAATTCCGGTAAGATGATGAAGCGTAAGTAATTTTATGTTAAAGGGGCGGATTAGGTTGCGGATACCACTGATTGCAGGGAATTGGAAGATGAATAAGTCGGTTGCGGAAGCCCGTGCGTTTGTCACCGCGGTGCAGGGAAAGTTACCGGCACCCGATAAGGTGGAAACGGCGATTGCGGCACCGGCACTGTTCTTGGAGACCATGCTCGAAGCCAACGTTGACCAAGTGTTACGCGTAGCGGCGGAGACCTGCTACTACGAAGACGAGGGCGCCTATACGGGAGAAATTAGCCCTAAGGCGCTCCACCAGATGGCGATTCCCTATGTCATCTGTGGGCATTCGGAACGCCGGCGGTACTTTAACGAAACGGACGACGTGATCAACCGGAAGGTCCAGGCGGTCTTTCGTAACGGTATGACGCCGATTGTCTGCTGTGACGAAACCATGGGTCGGCGAGAATCTGGTGAAAAGATTCACTGGGTGGTCAATCAAGTCAGCGCCGCGCTGAAGGGCGTCAGCGCCGAGGACGCTGCGCGCATCGTGGTGGCCTACGAACCCAGCTGGGCCATCGGTAGCGGGACGTCCGCGTCGTCCGACCAGGCCGAGGAAGGGTGTTACTTGATTCGCCAAACTTTGGCCGATATTTATTCGGATGATTTAGCCAACGGCGTTCGGGTGTTGTACGGGGGCAGTGTGAAACCGGATAACATCGCGGGGCTCATGGCCCGCGGCAACGTCGACGGTGTCTTAGCCGGTGGGTCCAGTCTGGCGGAAGACTCGTTTATTCAACTCGCAAATTATCAAAATTTGGAAAACTAACAAAATATAATTGAAAGTTCAATGTTAAACTTATAGAATGTAACGTGGGATGGGCGTTTTGTTCCCGTGAAGTCAAACTTTCATAAGGAGAGAATATAATGTCACTGATTACTGATATTTACGCACGCGAAGTCTTAGACTCTCGTGGTAACCCAACTGTTGAAGTTGAACTCTACACCGAAGCTGGTGCTATGGGCCGGGGGATCGTTCCTTCTGGTGCCTCCACTGGTGAACACGAAGCTGTTGAACTTCGTGATGGTGACAAGAGCCGTTTCATGGGTAAGGGTGTTACCAAGGCCGTTGACAACGTTAACAAGCTGATTGCTAAGGAAATCGTCGGCTATGACGTTACGGACCAACGTGGTATCGACCAAGCCATGATCGACTTAGATGGTACGCCAAACAAGGGCAAGTTAGGTGCCAACGCCATTTTGGGTGTCTCCTTAGCTGCTGCACGGGCCGCTGCTGACGAATTAGAAATGCCTCTGTACAACTACTTAGGCGGATTCAATGGTCACGTTTTACCAACGCCAATGATGAACGTTATCAACGGTGGGAAGCACGCCAACAACAAGGTTGACTTCCAAGAATTCATGATCATGCCTGTTGGTGCGAAGAGTGTTAAGGAAGCCATCCGGATGGGTTCCGAAACTTTCCACAACTTGAAGGCTATCTTGAACGATGAAGGTTACTCTACTGCCGTCGGTGACGAAGGTGGATTTGCCCCTGACTTGAAGAACAACGAAGAACCATTCGAAATCTTGGTTAAGGCTATCAAGCAAGCCGGCTACGTTCCAGGTAAGGATGTTGCCATTGCCTTTGACTGTGCTTCTTCCGAATTCTACAACCCTGACACTAAGAAGTACGAATTAAAGGGTGACGGCAAGAGCTACACCGCTGAAGAATTCGTTACTTTGCTTGAAGGCATCGTTGACAAGTACCCAGTTGTTTCCATCGAAGACCCATTGGATGAAAACGAATGGGAAGACTGGCAAATGGCTACCAAGCGTCTTGGCAAGAAGGTCCAAATCGTCGGTGATGACTTGTTCGTTACCAACACGGACTACCTGGCTAAGGGGATTAAGATGGGCGTTGCCAACTCCATCTTAATCAAGTTGAACCAAATCGGGACTTTGACGGAAACCGTTGAAGCCGTTGAAATGGCTAAGCAAGCTGGTTACACGGCCGTTATCTCTCACCGTTCTGGTGAAACTGAAGATACGACGATCGCCGACTTAGTTGTGGCTTTGAACGCTGGTCAAATCAAGACTGGTTCGATGAGCCGTGGCGAACGGATCGCGAAGTACAACCAATTAATGCGGATTGAAGACAACTTGGGTAAGACGTCCGAATACAAGGGGATTCACTCCTTCTACAACTTGGACCAAGATGCGCGTGAAGCCATCATCAACAAGTAATCCAATCTAATTAAATGTTAAAAATGGCGTTTCCTTGTGATGAGGGAACGCCATTTTTTTCGTACAAAAACACCTTCCTTTGCGGAAGTAAGGGCAAAGGGAGGCGTTAGAACAATGACATGGAAACGATGGTTATGTTTGGCCGGCGTATTAGTCGCCGGTGGGAGTTGGGGACAACCGGTGGCCCGGGCCGCCAGTCAACGACCGACTCAGGATAATTTAGAAAATGCCCGGATCATCAATTATTGGATCAAGGCTAATGACATTGGGGGCGGCGGGTACAAGACCAGGCTGTATAAAACGGTGTTGACGCATCAGGATGAGGATACGGCGGTCCCCCAGTTATCGGAACTGATAGATGGTTCTAAGAATTTTGATTATGATCCGCACCAAACGATTCAAGGTGAGGTTACGGACGTCATTTATACCAGTAAACAAATGGCTGATGAGAAGGTTATCTTTGTCGATGTTGATGATCATGAGAAGGTCGGCTCGGAAATTCTTTACTTCGCGGTTAAAGATGCGGCGGGGGGATGGCCGGTTTTACCGCTACCGGATGGGTATGAATTAGTAAATCCGGAAGATGCCTATCGGCCGGTAATGAATTCTAGTAGTGCTTGGCATATTAAAATCAGAAAGATTGATAAGTTAGGCGCTCATCGAGTTCCACAGCTGCCTTCAGACCACGTGACGGTGGTGACGCCACCGTCAACGGAAACTAGCTCGCAGGAGGGAGCGTCTAATTCTAAACCGCCCGTGGAAGTTCCCCATGTTAACGAACAACCGGGCACGACCACGACAAAACCGGTCCCACCAGCACCAACGTTACCGGGGCCCCAACCCGGGCCATCACAGTCCGGCGGTGCCCATGATGGTGGTCAGCCAATCAACCCCAAACCGATGCCCGATGGTTCCGCCGATAAGGCGCCGCACCCGGGGCAATCGTCTGCAGGGAAGCCGAATTCTAACGGCCCGCAATCGCCAACACAGCGGCCGTTACCAGTGCCTAAGGATCCCCAGCCAGCAACACCGCAACCGGCTAAGCCTCAGCCCCAACCCCAACCGGGTCCAGTCGTGGTCGGGCCAACGCCCACGCAACCGCAGGGTCAGCCAGGAAAACAGCCCACAACGGAACGGCCTGCGGGACCGGTCCAACCAGGGGAAGTGCCAGAGAGGCCAACCCATCCAATCCAACCAGTTGAGCCTACGACTGATCAACCACAAGTCCCGCAGCGACCGGAAACGCCGCAACTCACACCGCCGCAATCACATCAGTCACCGCACCAAAGTCAACCAGCCCCGCAGTCCCAGAAAAAGCCGACTGGGCCGGGAGCTACCGCACCGGCGGGCCCGCACCATAACGGCTCGGGTCATGCGTCATCAACGCTAGTAACGCCGCCCGCCGTTCAGCCATCCCCGGTAAGGCGGCCACACCGGGGCCCAGCAAATCCGGCCCCCGCGATACCCCAACCGGTAGGACCAGTGACCGCTGATAGTGGGCAGCGCCCGGTATTGTCGCCGGGACGCCCAGTCACCAAACCCCATTCGGCGCTACAGGAAACCTTAGCAATGCCGTTAGTGGCGGAAACGGACTCCCGGCCCCAATCCCGGCCGGACCAATTCAATCACGTGGCCGAACTAGGCGATGCGGATAATCAGACGCCCACGAAGTCCCGGCACGCGGCGCACCGTCACCCGCACGCTCATCGGCGCCACCATATGCCAGTCACTAAAGTGCGAATAACGACTAAGGCTAAGACTGCCGCTTCCCACCGTACTTCACGGTTACCCCAAACGGCAGGGCAGCCGAATCGGTGGGCCGGACTAGGGTGGTTACTTTTGGGAACGACACTAACTAGCCCGTGGGTTTATCGACGTTTGCACTAAGCTTTCCGAAATTCTGTGCTACACTAAAACGTAGACAGAAAAACGGGGAGGAACACGAAACATGCAACAGCAACGACAAACGACGCGTCACGATTTTACTCGAGTCCAGGCAATCGGCTTCGGCGGATTGGTTGGAATCGGAGCGGGAATCGTGGTCAGCGCGTTTCGATTAAGTATCGAACAACTCCTCAAACTCATGCAAGCCATGTATGGTTGGCTCGGGGGACACCCAATGTGGTTGTTGCCCTGGGCCATTTTATTGGTTTTAGTGGCGATTTTTATCGGGCACCTGGTCAAGCGCACTAGCATGATCAAGGGGTCCGGGATTCCCCAGATTGAGGGCCAACTGGCCGGAGAATTGGATTATCCTTGGTGGCCCGTGTTGTGGAAGAAATTCGTGGGCGGCATCTTAGGCATCGGCTCCGGCCTGTTTCTGGGACGGGAAGGCCCGTCGATTCAGCTGGGCGGGACCGTCGCTCAGGGGATGGCCGAACGGTTCAACTTTGATGGCCGTCGACGTCGGCTACTGATTGCCGGTGGTGCGGCGGCCGGATTGTCCGCGGCCTTCAACGCGCCAATCGCCTCGACGCTGTTTATCCTAGAAGAGGTGTATCATAGTTTTTCCACGCTAGTCTGGATCACATCGCTGACCAGTGCGGTGGTGGCCGACTTCATTTCCAGTGAGGTGTTTGGGCTAACGCCGGTCTTACATATCGCTTACCAACACGCGTTACCCCTCAAGTATTACGGTCTGCTCCTGATTTTAGGCGTGGGGCTGGGCCTGCTGGGGGTTGTGTATCAGTGGGGGACGCTTAACGGCGGCAAACTGTACGCCAAGTTGACTTGGTTACCGGCGCACCTGAACGGCATCATCCCGTTTCTATTGGTGATTCCGATTGGCCTGTTCTGGCCGGAAACGCTGGGTGGGGGTAATCAAATGATTGTTTCGTTTGCCCAGCACACGCCACTACTGGTTCCATTAATTGGGTACTTTGTTTTGCGGCTGGTCTTTTCCATGATCAGTTACGGTTCCGGGTTGCCTGGTGGGATCTTCTTACCGATCCTGACATTGGGAGCCTTATTGGGGGCCGTGGGGGCGCGAAGCTTCGTTCTCCTGGGGTGGTTACCCGCGGCGTTCATCGCTAACTTCATGATTTACGCCATGGCGGGTTACTTTGCCGGGATTTCGAAGGCGCCGTTCACCGCGATTTTGCTGATCACCGAAATGGTGGGCAGCTTGCAACACCTATTGCCGTTGGCGGTGGTAGCCATCGTGGCCTACATCACCGTTGACGTGCTGGGTGGAGCGCCAATTTACGAGGCGTTATTAGAAAAATTAGTCACGCCGGCGGACCCCGACGCCCACGGGTTGACCGACCGGGTGGAATATCCCGTGGGGGGCGACTCCCCGCTGGTCGAACGCCAAGTCCGTGACATTAAATGGCCGCAAGGGGCCTTGCTGGTCGGTGTCCAACGGGGGGAACGTCAGGTGATTCCGCACGGCGATACTTTGCTGCGGGCCGGCGATATTTTGATTATTTTGACCTATCAGCATAATCGGGCCTATGTTCGTCAACAAATGCGTCGACTGGACGCCTGAGGGGCCTTTTTGGGCCTGGGGCTGGTAAAAAGCGGCCGATTATGATAGATTAAGGGGAGTATAGTTAGACCTATTCGGTAGGTAGGAGGCAAATTTGTGTATAATTTTTTAATGACCTGTATTCTAATTGTCAGTGTTTTAATTATCATTGCGGTTATGATGCAGCCTGCTAAGACGAACGATGCGTTGTCAGCACTGTCCGGTGGTGCCGACGACCTCTTTGCAAAGCAAAAGCCGCGAGGGTTCGAAGCCTTCATGCAAAAAGTGACCGTCGTCTTAGGCATCATCTTCTTTGCGCTGGCAATGGCTTTAGTATATCTATCTTCACATTAGAGATGTCAGCCTCCTGTCCGTTTTATTAGCAGGGGGCTTTTTAGTTAAAACTGCCGTGGGCCTGAAAATGACTCCGGCAGAATCGCAGTACAGACTATCTTCGATAGCGGAAAGCGGTGGTTTGACATGATTCGAAAACCAGTCCCGCTCTTCTTTGAGCAGGGCCCTCACGCAGTAATTTTATTGCACGCTTATTCGGGTAGCTCTAACGACATGCGCTTGCTAGCACGAAAATTGCAAAGCGAGCAGTATACGGTTCTCGCACCCATTTTTACGGGGCACGCGACCGGGGATCCCGCCGATATTTTACGGGACGGCTCCCCGCAGCAGTGGTGGCAAGACACCCGTGACGCGATTGCTTTCTTACGAGAACGTGGGTACCAACAAATTGCCATCTTTGGTCTCTCGCTGGGCGGCCTGTTTGCCACCCGGGCGTTACTAGAAGACCCGCAACTAGTGGGGGGCGGAACGATTGCCTCCCCCGTGATCTTTCGGGGCCAGACGCGCGTTCCGACCGCGTTTATTGAGATGGCGCGCGCCACGTACCGCACCCAGAATATTGTGGGCGCGGCACAGGATCACAAGGTGGCATGGCTGCAAGACCACCTGACCGCCCAGTTAACGGCGATTCAGGCCTTTGCAGACACCACGGCCACCCATTTACGGGACATCCACCAACCAGTATTCATTGCGCAGGGCGACGCCGATCAGATGATCGACCCGCGCTCGGGCCAATGGCTGGCAGCGGCCTATCCCGCCGACCAAATCGATTATCATAATTACGCCGGTGCCGGGCACGTTTTGACCGTTAATTCGGCCCACCACGCACTCGAGGCGGATATTTTAGCGTTTTTACACCCAATCTTTGAAAAACAATGAGGAATTTATAGTGCAAGATAATTTAAAAGCAGATTTAACAGCGTTTTTCCGCGCACACGCGGATCAAACCTATACCGTTGAGGACATTTCGGATGCCCTCCATTATCACGGATCAGCGGCGTTTAAGCTGATTGTCCAGGAACTCGCGCAGCTCGAACGGGATGGCTTAGTTCAAGTCACCGACCGCGGGCATTTTCAGCTGGACCCCAGCCAAAAGGTCTTAACCGGGATTTTCCACGGTAACGACAAGGGCTTTGGGTTCGTGGCGTACGACGAAAACAAGGTGGAACCCGATGCCTACATCGCGCCGGACAACACCATGCGAGCCTTAAACGGCGACACGGTCAAGATTGAAATTGTCCGGGCCGGCGACCCCCGCACGGGCAAAGGCCCCGAAGGTAAGGTTACCGAAATCGTCGAACGGCATTACGAACAGGTCGTCGGCGAGTTCATGCAGACCGACGACGATGCCGGTTACGTGGGCCAAGTTCGCTTGACGGACAAGAAGTTGCTCAAGTACAAGTTCTACATCACCGCCGTGGGCTTGAAGCCAACGCCCGGTGAAGTCGTTACGGCCGAAATCACGGAATACCCTAATGATGCGCATCCCGATGCCATGGTGGGGATTGCCAAACAGGTCATCGGGAGCGTCGACGACCCAGGAATCGACATCTTACAGATCGTTTACCAACACAACATTCCGGCCGAATTTCCGGAAGACGTGATGCAAGCGGCCGACGAGATTCCGGATCACGTCCTGCCCGAAGAAATGCAGGGGCGTGAAGACGTCACCAACCAAAACTTGGTAACCATCGATGGTGAGTCTTCTAAAGACTTGGACGATGCCGTGACCGTCTGGAAGCTACCTAACGGGAACTACCACTTAGGGGTTCACATTGCCGATGTGTCGCATTACGTGACGCCAGGCTCGTTGATCGATAAGGAAGCCTACAAGCGGGGTACGTCCGTTTACCTGACCGACCGGGTGATTCCGATGTTACCCCGGCGGTTATCCAACGGCATTTGCTCGCTGAATGAGGGCGAATTACGGTTATGTATGAGTTGTGACATGGAAATCGACCCAGAAGGTAACGTGGTCAAGCACCGGATTCACCCGTCCGTGATGCGCTCGAAGGCCCGGATGACCTACACGGCCGTTAACCAAATCCTGGAAGCCCACGATGCGGTGACCATGGACCGCTACAAGGAATTAGTCCCGATGTTTGAAGACATGGGCGACTTACACCGAATCTTACTCAAGCACCGGAAGAACCGGGGGGCCATTGATTTTGATGACCGCGAAGCCGAAATCATCGTGGACGACAAGGGCCACGCAATCGACGTGAAGTTACGGACGCGGGGTCTGGCAGAACGGATGATTGAATCCTTCATGCTGGCTGCGAACGAAACCGTCGCGGAACACTACTTCCGCGCCAAGGTGCCGTTCTTATACCGGGTCCACGAAACGCCAGATGGCGACCGGGTTCGCAGTTTCTTCGAATTCTTGACGGCCTTCGGGATCAACGTCAAGGGTGACCCGAACCACTTGCGGCCAAAGATGATGCAAGGCATCTTAAAGCAGGTTGCTGGTAAGCCGGAAGAAGCCATGGTCTCGGTCATGATGCTGCGGAGCTTAAAGCAAGCGCGGTACAGTGACCAATCCCTGGGACACTTTGGGTTGGGGGCGGAATTCTACACCCACTTCACGTCGCCAATTCGGCGGTACCCAGATACCATGGTGCACCGGATGATTCATTACTACGAAGATCACGGAATCAACGATGCGTCGAAGCAAGTCTTCGCACCGGTCCTGGAAGAAATCGGGGTCCACACGTCCGAAATGGAACGGCGGGCAATCGATGCCGAACGGGATACGAACGACATGAAGATGGCCGAATACATGGCGGACCACGTCGGCGAAGAGTTTGACGCCGTCGTCAGTTCCGTGATGAAGTTCGGGATGTTCGTGGAATTACCGAACACCATCGAAGGCCTGATTCACATCAGCCGGATGCAAGACGACTACTACGAATACGTGGAAAAGTACCTGGCCTTGGTTGGTCGCAATACGCGGCGGACTTACCGAATCGGTCAAGCTATTCGGGTCAAGGTCATTCACGTGGACAAGGAACAAAGTGAAATCGACTTTGAACTGTTGAACCCTGAAGACGCTCCGGTCAGCGACCTCTTGCCGCACCGGGAACACCGCTCTCGTGGCGGCGGTCGCTTCGGCAGCAACCGGAACAACCAACACGGGAATGGCGGTCACAACGGCGGTAATGGCGGGAACCGTAACCACCGTAATGGGGGCAACGGCGGCAACCGCAACAACGGTGGCGCTGGTCACCGCAACACGAATAACAATAACACGCACCGGTCCTCGGACCACCGCGGGAACGCCGGGAATAACCACCGCAACAGCAACCATGGCGGTGGGCAACACCGGAACTCGCAAAACGGGAACCGACACTAAGCGAGGTGGACACCTTTGGCTAAACGGAAACCGAAAAAGACCCCGGATAACCAACTCGCCCAGAACCGCAAGGCCCGGCATGATTATACCGTGACCGAAACGATCGAAGCGGGCTTGGTGTTGACCGGGACCGAAATCAAATCGATGCGGGAACGGCGAATCACCTTACAAGATGGGTTCGCCCAGATTCGTAACGGGGAAGCCTGGTTGATGAACGTACACATCAGTGAGTACGCGCAAGGCAACCAGTTCAACCACGATCCGTTACGAAATCGAAAATTACTGCTCCACAAGAAGGAAATCAAGCGCTTGGGTTTGGCCACGCAGGATAAAGGGGTCACCCTGATCCCCCTGAAGGTCTATCTCAAGCACGGGTTTGCGAAGGTCTTAATTGGGGTTGCCCACGGGAAACGCGAGTACGACAAGCGTGAATCCCTGAAGCGCCGCGAACAAGACCGGCAGATTGCCCGGGTCATGAAACATTATTAAAACCACTAAAAAGAGAGTGGGACGAAAGGCGGTTAGCTGGTGAGCATTAACGTCGTAAGGCGGATAATCCCGAACTTGGATTATCTGACTTACGGGGTTAAGCGGAACCAGCTGCCTTTTGGCGCACGTTTCGACACCAAATATTCGGAGACGGAAAAGGGCCTGAGACTTTTGTCCCAGACCCTTTTTGGGTTATCTGCACAATGAATTATTCGCCTTTGGGTCCCCGTTGATGCGTGATGAAGGGCGTGACCTCCGACGATAAGCCGGGCGTCCACCCGCGATTTTTCAGGGGATTGAGGCCGCGTTGCTGGTGCTTGGCCCAGCGGTCCAGGATGGCGGCCAGACAGACTACCAGGGCCTCGTGATCGGGCTGGTCGACTTCTAACGAGATGGTCTGACCGTCCGCTGAGACCGGCGCGATGTTGGCAATCAATTCGCGCCCGTGAAAGATGCGGAAGCGACCGCTGTTCAGGTTACCCATGATGACCCAGTTGAGCCCCCGGACAAAGAGGACTTCGCGAATCACGCCAAAGGTTTTGCTGACGTGACCAACGGGTTGGCGGTGGTACAGCAACCGAAAGCGGGGCAACAGTCCCAACGATTCTTGTTTGACTTCGGCTTCCAGTGAGCCATCGATTAAGTAAACGGTTAAGACGTCGGCCCGCAGCCCCCATTTGCCGACCAGGAGGTAGCGCGATTGATTGTCAGCATCGCGAATCACCGTGGTTGCACGGGCCGATAGGGCGGCTTGGTTGAGATACAGTTGACGCATGGGGCACCTCCAACAACGAATTTATGGCGTGAAACGTCACGGATGTTTTCTTTATTTTAACATGTTTTAGACTTGGCGTTCGGGAATATCATTTCGCTAGGCAATATGATAGAATAAAAGCTGAGGTGTTGGGAATGAAACCGTTTATTCATAATGATTGGTGGCCGGTACTAGAGCCGGAGTTTGAGCAGGACTACTACCAAAACCTGCGCAAGTTTCTGGTCGACGAGTACCAGCACTACCGGATTGATCCGGACATGTATCACATTTTTACCGCGTTCGATTGGACGCCATTTAGTCAGGTCAAGGTCGTCATCTTGGGTCAGGATCCGTATCACAATCCGGGCCAAGCGCACGGGTGTAGTTTTTCCGTGATGCCGGGGACCAAGATTCCACCGTCGTTACTGAATATCTATAAGGAACTCCAGACGGACGTCGGCTGTACGCCGGTCAATCACGGCTACTTGAAAAAGTGGGCCGATCAGGGAGTCTTACTCCTGAACTCGGTGTTGACCGTGCGTGACGGGGCGGCTTTCTCCCATAAGGGTCACGGGTGGGAGCGACTGACCGATGCGGCCATTCGGAAACTTTCCGAACGAGCCGAGCCGGTGGTCTTCATCCTGTGGGGTCGTGCCGCTCAGGACAAGATTGCGCTGATCGATACCAAGACCAATATCGTCTTGAAGTCAGCGCACCCGAGTCCGTTATCGGCGAACCGCGGCTTCTTCGGGTCCCGTCCCTTTTCAAAAACCAACATCGCACTAACATCATTAGGTGAAACGCCCATCGATTGGCAACTCCCGGCAACGGTCAGTGCCGACGACGCTTCACAATCTAACCACGCGTAAGCATAAAGAGAATTGATTCGTAGGACATTTTATGGAGGTCTTCACCTATGGAACTTTTTGATAGTCTTAAGCAAAAAATCAACGGTAAAAATAAAACCATCGTTTTCCCAGAAGGGGCCGATAAGCGGGTCTTAGGCGCTGCGAGTCGTTTAGCTCACGACGGTCTGATCAAGGCCATCGTTTTGGGTAAGCAAGCCGAAATCGATGCAACGGCCAAGGCCAACGATATCGACTTGAGCCAACTGACGTTACTGGATCCCGAAAACATCCCGGCCGACCAACACAAGGCCATGTTAGATGCTCTAGTTGAACGCCGGCACGGTAAAAACACGCCGGAACAGGCCGCAGAGATGTTGAAGGATCCCAACTACATCGGGACCATGATGGTGTATATGGACCAAGCCGACGGGATGGTCTCCGGGGCGATTCACGCCACTGGCGACACCGTTCGCCCGGCCTTACAGATTATCAAGACCAAGGAAGGCGTTCGGCGGATCAGTGGGGCCTTCATCATGCAAAAGGGCGACCAACGCTACGTCTTTGCGGACTGTGCGATTAACATTGAGCTAGACGCAGCCGGCATGGCCGAAGTTGCCGTGGAAAGTGCCCACACCGCCAAGGTCTTCGACATTGACCCTAAGGTGGCCCTGTTAAGCTTCTCCACGAAGGGTTCGGCTAAGGGTGACATGGTCACCAAGGTGCAAGAAGCCACGAAGATCGCCCACGAAACGGCCCCAGACTTGGCTGTCGATGGTGAACTCCAATTTGACGCGGCCTTCGTCCCAACGGTTGCGGCACAAAAGGCACCGGGTTCGGACGTGGCGGGTCACGCCAACGTCTTCGTCTTCCCAGAACTCCAATCCGGGAACATCGGTTACAAGATTGCGCAACGCTTCGGGGGCTTTGAAGCCATTGGCCCAATCCTGCAAGGGTTGAACAAGCCGGTTTCCGACCTGTCCCGTGGTTGCAACGAAGAAGACGTCTACAAGGTCGCTATCATTACGGCCGCTCAAGCATTAAACTAACGATTCACGAAGTCATCGAATACCCGGATTGCGCTTTAACGGCAATCCGGGTATTATTTGTATTGAATTCGATTCATGCCTAGTTAGGCTGACGTTGTAAATGAAGAAATGAACGAGTACCAGGCAACTTCCCGCGCTCATCATCAGGCGCGGTGCCGGTTAAATAAGTGTTGGCATAAAGGAGTTAATGAAATGTTAGAATTGACAGTCACAAGTCCGGAAATGACGATGGCCCTCGGGAAGCAGTTGGCGCCCGGGTTGCAGGCCCCAGACGTAATCCTACTCGACGGTGATTTGGGCGCCGGCAAGACCACGTTTACCAAGGGCTTAGCGGCCGGATTAGGCATCAAACGCAATGTGAAGAGTCCCACGTTCACCATTATCCGCGAGTACCAGGGCGGCCGGTTGCCACTGTACCACATGGACGTCTACCGTTTGGAAGACGGTAGCGGGGACGAACTAGGCTTAGAAGAATACTTTAACGGTGACGGGGTGAACGTGGTGGAATGGTCCCAGTTCATTGCTGACGAACTGCCGGAACATTACTTACGTATCGTGTTCAAACGTGATGACGACGCGGGCGAGACCCAGCGCACCCTGACCTTCGAACCCCACGGGGATCATTTCGAACGCCTAGTTGAGCATTTAGAGGCGACCCACCATGAGTGAGGACGTGGCGATTCGTTTACCGGGCGCCGCAGATGCTGCTCAATTACTGACACTACTGGAGCGCCTGCAGCAAGAAAGCGATACGTTTACCCTCGCCGATGCCGATGATCCCATCAGCGTTGACCAGGAGGGGGAACAGATCGAGCAGATCAAACGCAGCCCGGCGCATCTCCTGTTGGTGGCCAGTCTGGGAGACCAGCTGATTGGGGTCCTGTCGGTCTCGCCGACGCACGAAGGCAACGTGGGCGAACTGGGCGTGGCCGTGGAGCAGGCCTATTGGCACCAGGGCATCGGGACCGCGCTGGTTGACGAGGCGTTGTACTGGGCCGAAACGGCCAGTTCGTTGGCCGCGGTCGGCCTGATCGTGCAGACCCGTAACGTGGCGGCCGTGAAGCTCTATACCAAGTTGGGCTTCACCCGGACCAAAACGCCGCCCGAAACGGTCACGGACGATGCCGGTAACCAGGTCACGGCCGTGGAAATGGTCTACCCGTTGAACGACCAGGGCTTGGCGGATGAAGATTAGCGGCGAGGTCCCGGTGACTGCGGAGCCTATTTCATGACAGTACTAATAAAGGAGCTTGGGATAAAAATCCCAAGCTCCTTTATTTCTTCGAACATTTGATGTTGAAACGTGCGCCAAAAGGCAGCTGGCTCCGCTGAACTCCGTAAGTCAGCAAATCGCCTTTTGCCCCAATCTTAATGGCTAAGCATTCACCTTAATAAACGATTTGAGCGGCTGGGTGCCGAAGTGGTTGGCTTCGTACAACAGGATGTTGGCGCACGCCAAGCTGTCGTCTAACGCATTGTGGTGATGGTGCAAGTCGATGTTGAGTTGTTCACAGACCGTATCCAATTTGTGATTGGGAAATTCCGGGAAGAACTTCCGACTGGTCTTGACGGTATCTAGGGTCAGGTACCGGGCCGCGGGAAGGCGGTAGTGTTCCAGACTGCTGCGCAACACGCCGTTATCGAACGGGGCGTTGTGGGCGATCACCAACCGGTCGCGTTGGAAGAACGGCGCCACGTGCTCCCAGACCTCGGGAAAGGTGGGCGCGTTTGCCACGTCGGCTTCGTGGATCCCGTGAATCTGGACGTTGCGCCAGAAAAAGTCGGTATCGGGTTTGATCAGTGAGTAAAATTCATCGACGACTTGGCTATTACGGACGATGGTCAACGCCAACGAACAGGCACTGTAGCGCTTGCCGTTGGCCGTTTCAAAGTCCATGGCGACAAAGTTCACGACGGCATCTTCCTTTCAAAATTAAACGGTGAGATCGGCCACGTCGAGTTCGACCGGACAGTGGTCGGACCCCATGACCTGGTCTAAGATTTTAGCGTCTTGCAGCTGATTTTGCAAGCGTTGGCTGGTCACGAAATAGTCGATCCGCCACCCGGCGTTGTTGTCGCGGGCGTGGAACCGGTAGCTCCACCAGGAGTACCGGCCGGTCGCGTCCGGGTAGAAGTGGCGGAACGTGTCGAGGTAACCAGCCGCCAGCAACGTGGAGAATTTACCGCGTTCCTCGTCGGAAAAGCCGGCGTTATGGTGGTTACTCTTAGGATTCTTTAAGTCGATCTCCTCGTGGGCCACATTGAGGTCCCCGCAGTAGATGACCGGCTTCTTAGCGTTGAGTTGATTGATGTAAGTCAAAAAGGCGTCTTCCCAGCCCATGCGAAAGTCCAGGCGTTTCAACTTCGTCCCGGAGTTCGGCACGTAACAGGTCATGACGTAGAAGTCCGGGTATTCCAGGGTGATGGCCCGCCCCTCGTGGTCGAAGTCCGGCGCATCGATGCCATAATGGACGGCCAAGGGCTTGTGCTTGGTGAACAGCGCCGTCCCGGAGTAGCCCTTGCGCTCGGCGTAGTTCCAGTATTGGTAGTATCCGGGGATGTCTAAATCAATCTGCCCGGCTTGTAGTTTGGTTTCTTGAATGCCGAAAAAGTCGGCATCGAGGTCTTGAAACGTTGCCATAAAGTTCTTTTTGACAATGGCCCGCAGACCATTGACGTTCCACGAAATAAATTTCACGAAAAACACCTCCAACGAATATGTCTAGTATACCAGAAAATGAGTTTTCGCCCGTTTTCAGGCGTTTCGCGTGTCGTTTTGTGAAAATCCATGCTAAACTATTCTTATGCTTTACTGGGTTTTTCCGAGCAATTCGTCACCTCACGACGATCGGAGAAGGCCAGCATGTCGGTCGGTGGGCGCACCACTACGGTGACGGGCTACGAGACTTGGCCGCCGGGTGAGCAAAAATTCCGGCGCACCGGCTTGAAATTTTTCAAGATGAAGGGAAATCGTAAATCATGGAAGATATTGCAACGGCCTTTCCAGCCGTAGAAATTTTGCGTCACGAACCACTCGCCCACTACACGCACACCAAGACGGGCGGACCCGCCGACTTTTTGGCGTTTCCGACCAACGTTCAGGAGACCAAGTCGTTATTGGCCTACGCCAACCAATTGAAGTTACCCATCACGGTGGTTGGCAACGCCAGCAACTTGATCGTACGTGACGGGGGGATTCGGGGCCTGGTCATGATTCTGACCAAGATGGACCAGATCACGGTCGATGACGCCGCCCACACGGTGACGGCCGCGGCCGGAGCCGCGTTGATCAAGACTACCCAGGTCGCCCAAGCTCACAGTCTCAGTGGCTTGGAGTTTGCGGCGGGGATTCCCGGTAGTGTCGGTGGGGCCATCTTCATGAACGCCGGGGCTTACGGTGGCGAGATTGCCAAGGTCGCGACGGCGGCGGAAGTCTTAACCCCGGATGGTGAGATTCGCACGTTGACGCAAACCGAATTGGATTTTGGCTACCGGCACAGCTCGATTCAGGATTACCACGACATCGTGTTGACGGCGACCTTTACGCTCGAACCGGGCGACGGGACCGCGATTCAGGCCCAAATGGACGACCTGAATGCCAAACGAGCCGCCAAGCAGCCGTTAGACCTGCCTTCCTGCGGGAGTGTCTTTAAGCGCCCCGAGGGCCATTATACGGGCCAGCTGATCCAAGAAGCGGGCCTGCAGGGCCTCAAGTGGGGTGGCGCGCAGGTTTCGACCAAGCACGCGGGTTTCATCGTCAATATCGACCACGCCACGGCGACCGACTACTTGGAACTGATTCACCACATTCAAACGGTTATCTGGGACCGCGATCAAGTTCACCTGGAGACCGAAGTTCGGATTATCGGCGAAGAACCACACGCTTAGAAAGGGGGACCTTCTTTGCCAATACTTGAAGCAGTGATTCTGCTCATTGTGTTAGTTTTACTTTCCAACATCATTAGTCACTACCTCACCTTTATTCCTGTCAGTTTGATTCAAATCGCGTTGGGCCTAGTTGTGGCCCTGATTTGGAAATTCCAGATTGAACTGGAGACCGACTGGTTTTTACTACTCTTCATCGCGCCCTTGCTGTATAACGATGGGCGGCGCTTCCCGCGGCGAGAACTCTGGCGCCTGCGGGGACCGATCTTTGCCAACGCCATCTGGCTGGTCTTTTTAACCACCATTCTGGGTGGCTTTCTGATTTATTGGTTGATCCCAAAGATGCCGTTGACCGTGGCCTTTGCCTTGGCCGCCATCTTGTCGCCCACCGACCCGGTGGCCGTGCAGTCGATCTCGAAACAGGTCAAGTTGCCCGAAAACCTGATGCATCTGGTCAGCGGCGAAAGCCTGATCAACGATGCCAGTGGGCTGATTGCCTTTAAATACGCCATTGCGGCGACCGTGACCGGGGCCTTTTCCCTGAAAACGGCGACTAGCGACTTTATTTACATCAGTATCGTCGGCTTCTTAGCCGGTCTGATCATCATGACCGGGATTCAACTCCTGATGGACGTCTTGCGCCGGCAGGGCATCGACGACGTGGTCTTTAACACGGTGCTGCAGATTGCCACGCCGTTCGTGGTCTACCTGGTGACCGAAGAAATCGCTCACGCGTCCGGTGTGATCGCCGTGGTCACGGCCGGGGTACTGTATCACGCCCGTGAAAGCCAGATTGTGGAGGATTCACCGGAACTTAAGCTGGTGACCGAAAAGGTCTGGGACATCATCATCTATTCGTTGAACGGAATCGTGTTCGTGATCCTGGGAATTGAATTGCCCGTGGCGACCTCACAGGTCATCAAGGGCGGTCAATTCAACACCGGCGAAGCCATGCTGTTTGCGCTGGGCACCTGGGTCATCATCGTGGTCTTACGAACCGTCTGGACGTACGGTTACATCCTCTTCCAGCGGATTCGCAAGACCACGACCGAACACCCTAGTTTCCGGATGGCCGTTTTATCGGGGCTTTCCGGGGTCCGGGGGGCCGTGACCATGGCCGGGGTCCTATCCGTGCCGTTAACGGTGGCCAGTGGGGCCGGCTTTCCGACCCGTGCGCTGATGCTGTTCGTGGCGTCCGGGGTGATTATCATCAGTTTGGTGGCAGCGACCATCATGTTGCCGCTGATTTCGACGGACGGCCAACCGTTAAAGACCCGGGCCAGCGTCAGTGACGACATCGACAACGATTTGGACCTGGACGACGAGGAAGACGAATATCCCGAAGAACCCGTCCGGCAGATTAGTGAGGACGAGGCTCGCGCCTACATCATGCGGCTGGCGATTTCCAAGATTGAAGAGATGCGGCGCCCGAATAATCAACGGGCCGCTTACGATTTGATTTTGGATTACCAGTTCGTGATCCGGCGCTTAGAAATGAGTTACCGGGCGGACGACACCATGCAAAAGGTATTAAACGACGAACTCAAACTCCGCGAAGTGGCCTTAGCGGGTGAACGCGCGGAGCTCAAGGAGTTGCGGCAGGGGGCTAAAATCACCCAGACCAGCTACGTGGGTGCTTTACGGCGTATCGAACGCCTGGAAAGCCGGGTCACCCAAGCCAGTGGGCGGTCCATGCCTAGCGTCTTACATTACTGGTTGCTGTTCTTCAAGCACCTTTGGCGAAACGCCGCGTACTGGTTGCATTCCGAAGACACGGACCGGCTTCACGCTGAGAGTAACCTGATTGAACGGCAAACGGCGAAGGCGGCCATTAAGACCTTGTCGCAGTATCTGTCACGCACGGACGTGGACGAAACGCAGTTCGATAACCAGGCGATTTATCACCTGATTGTCCACTACCGTAACCGGATCGAGCGGGCCAAGGCGGCCGCCGCACCGTCACACGAAGAGGAGTACCAACACCAATTCAATAAATTGCGGGTCCGGGCGTTGAGCGCCGAACGGACGGGAATTCAGAACTTGCTTGAGGCGGGCAACATTTCCTGGGCCATGGCGTCGCGCTTACGGCAATACGTCAACTATGCGGAAAATGTGTTGGTCATGTCCTTGAGTAGTGACGAGGGCGATTAACGGGTTGAACCACCGTCGGCAAGTTAATAAAAAACGGCGATTGGTGCAATCCTAAACGTTGTTAAACCGGGATTCGTTTAGTGTATTCCCCACACGTGTGGGGGTGATTCTTTCCGGCCAGTGCCTTACCACGCAGCATCATGGTATTCCCCACACGTGTGGGGGTGATTCCGGTGCATATCGACCAGTGTTCTGATCCACATAGTATTCCCCACACGTGTGGGGGTGATTCTCAGGGATAGGCGTCCGCCCTTAGTTGCGACAGGTACTCCCCACACGTGTGGGGGTGATTCCGAACGTGTATTGGGTGACGCGGGCGCTCCTGCTAGTATTCCCCACACGTGTGGGGGTGATTCTGAGGAGCTGACACCGGCTTATCTCGTTCAGAAGTATTCCCCACACGGTGTGGGGATGATTCCCAGCTCGGCGCCAGATGCTATCTGGCTAACTGGTATTTCCCACACCTGTGGGCATCAAAATAGCACCAAAAAAGAAGCCATCAGCGAAATTATTCGTTGGTGGCTTCTTCGTTTGTCATTTAAATGGTGGTGGGTTTCTGTGCGGTCATAATCAGATGTAAGATCCAATAACAGAAGAGCTGGATGAACGTCATCAGAATCACGAATATCCATAAATCATTCGTCCACATGTTCATTAAGGGCCTGATGAATTGTTCCGGATTTAAGAACAGGTAGATGGTATGGATGCGGAGGAAGCGGCCGATGTAGACCCCGACCGACGATAGGAAGGTCAACGTCAAAACCACGAATAACCGGACGATGTTGTTTCCACGAGCCAGCCGCTCCGAGATGCTTTGACTCACAAAGTTGAGACTCCAGAAGCCCAGGAACGCACAGAACAGGGCGCTGGTAATCAGGTAAGTAAAGTAGATCCAGATGTGAGGCGTGACCCGCAACAGCCCGCTGACCGCGTACGGCTGAAGTAGCGATAAGTGGAACAGGTCGGTCAACAGGTACGGGGCGTTTGGATAGAAGAGCAACCAGATGATGACCATTGGCCAGAACAGCCACGCCGAGCGCTTGCGCCCTAAGTGAAAGCTGATTTCAATGGGGATGTACCCCAGAAAGGTGTTTAACACCAGAAACGAGAAGGGGTCGTGAGCGCGGAAAAAAAGAAATAGCAGCCATAAGATAAAGAAGCCGCGAATTTCCCACTTGGCACGCCGATTCATAAGCCATCACCCAACCCTTTCAATCTTTACTCCTATTTTACAGCGAATTATGCCGTTCGAAGTACAATATGCTTTCTATCTTACCAGAAATTAAAAGCGGACTGACAGACTGCGGGTGACCTTAATAAATTTTGTAAACTTATTGGCCGAACAAGCACTTTTGGAAGCGAAACCGCCCGGAATGTCTAAAATTTGACCGAGTTTTCCGGGACATTGGGGGGAATTGCGGCGGAAGGTCAAGGGGCGTGATATAATGAATTCTGAATTCAATTTGGAGGGAAAGTCAAATGAACCTGAACTGGGGAAATCTCCTAACGTTAGGTAATTTGGTCAACGTTTTGGATATCCTGGTGGTCTGGTTCGTGATCTACGAACTGATCGTCATGTTACGGGGAACGAAGGCCATTCAACTTTTCCGGGGCGTCATCTTGATTCTGGTGGTCAAAGTAATTAGTAGTTACTTTGGCCTCAACACGGTTTCGTGGTTGATGGATCAAGTGATCAACTGGGGGGTTATTGCGGTCATCATCATCTTCCAACCCGAAATTCGCCGGGGGTTGGAGCATCTGGGCCGCGGCTCGTTATTTGTGCGCATGCGGCACGAAAACGAAGCTGCTAACCGGATGATCGCGGGTTTGGATAAAGCCATTCAGTACATGTCTAAGCGACGAATCGGGGCTTTAATGACGATTCAGCAGGACACGGGGCTGGAAGACTATATCGAAACGGGTATCAAATTAGATGCCGAATTGACCGGTGAATTGTTAATCAACATCTTCATCCCCAACACGCCGTTACACGACGGGGCCGTGATCATTCGCAATAACCGGATTGCAGTCGCGGCGGCTTACCTGCCGTTGTCGGAAAGTAACCTGATTCCTAAGGAACTGGGGACCCGACACCGGGCGGCCGTTGGGATTTCCGAAGTCACCGATGCCTTGACTATCGTGATTTCTGAAGAGACCGGGGAAGTCTCCATCACCAAGAACAACGAACTGTTGCGCGGGTTGACCCAGGAGGACTATTTAAAGTTCTTGAAGCACGAACTGGTCAACGAAGAAGCCGCAACGAACCACAATATCTTAGAAACGGCGTTGGATTGGATCGACCAACGCCTGCATAGGGGGCGCCGCTAATGAAAAATCAACACTATACGGCGTGGATCTACCGCATTCTGGCGCTAATCCTGGCGATTTTACTGTTCTTTTACGTGAACAGTACCCAGTCCTCGAGTAGTCAGCAGACCACTAATTCCGGCAAGACGTCGTTAACGGCCACCAAGACCATGACGGTGTCGGTACCCCTCCAATTAAACGTGAATAGTAATAAGTACTTCGTTACGGGGTATCCCGAGAAGGTCAAGGTGACCTTGCGCGGCCCGTTAGCTTTGGTCACCACCACGGCTAACACTCAGAACTTCAAGGTCTATGCCTCGTTGAGCGACCTGGGGACGGGCAAGCACAAGGTGTCGTTACACCAAGAGGGGTTGAATCACGAGATTGAATCGTCGATCTCACCAGCGAAGATTACCGTGGACATCGAGCCGCGGCGAACGGTCTCCTTCCCCGTGAAGGTCCGGTTCAACCAGCAAAATATCGCGTCAGGTTATACCGCGGGTAAACCCACGACCGACGTGACTAACGTGAAGGCTACCGGGGCGGCCAACGAGATTTCCCGGGTCAGCCAGGTGATCGCCCAACTTTCCGTCCCGCAGAACACCAAGAAGACCGTCAACAGTCAGGCCGTGATTGAGGCACTGGATAAGCAGGGCAAGACGGTCAACGTGATCTTGACGCCGTCGACTACCACGGTCAATTTGCCCATCACCAAGGGGGCCAGCAAGACGGTCAACGTCAAGCTGAACGCCAAGAATGGCTCGTCCGGGACGACGTATAAACTAAGCAGTTCGACGACCAAGGTGAAGGCCTTCGGAAGTGCGGCCCAACTGAAAGCGCTGAGTACGGCGCAGGTCGATGTCGATGTGAGCGACGTCAAGAGTACGGCCACTAAGACCGTGACGTTAGACACCAACGACAATGAAGTGACCGCCTTTGATCCGGCGACGATTCGGGTCACGGTCAAGGCGACTGCTAATTAAACTGTCATTTAAAAAATTGAGAAATGAGGAATTCTGTCATGAAATACTTTGGAACTGATGGTGTACGAGGCGTTGCGAATCAAGAATTGACGCCAGAACTAGCGTTTAAAGTGGGCCGTTACGGCGGGTACGTCTTGACCCAACACGCCGATAGCGAAAACAAGCATCCCCAAGTCCTTGTGGCGCGCGATACGCGGATTTCCGGGCAATTGCTGGAAAACGCCTTGGTTGCCGGCTTACTGTCCGTCGGCATCGAAGTCTTACGGTTGGGCGTCATCACCACGCCGGCCGTGGCTTACCTGGTCCGGACGCAGGGCGCCGCTGCCGGGGTCATGATCACGGCCTCGCATAACCCAGCCGAATACAACGGCATCAAGTACTTCGGTAACGACGGCTACAAACTGTCCGATGACATGGAAGAAGAAATCGAAGCCTTACTGGATTCGCCAACCGACGACCAACCGCGGCCTTCCACGGACGGCTTGGGCACGGTCGAAGACTACTCCGAAGGCAGCCAGAAGTACATCCAATTTTTGGAACAAACTATTTCCGATGATTTGGCCGGCCTGCACATCGCCGTCGATGCCGCTAACGGGTCGACCAGTGGGTTAGTCTCCCGGTTGTACGCCGACTTCGACCTGGATTTCGACACGATTGCCACCAAGCCCAACGGCATCAACATCAATGACCAAGTTGGGTCCACCCATCCGGAAAACCTGCAAAAGTTTGTCGTTGAAAAGGGCGCCCAAATCGGGTTGGCCTTCGACGGTGACGGCGACCGGTGCATCGCGGTCGACGAAAACGGCGACATCGTGGACGGCGACAAGATCATGTACATCTGTGGGAAGTACATGGCCGAACACGGTCGGTTGAAGAAGGACACCATCGTGACCACGGTCATGAGTAACCTGGGGATGTACAAGGCCATGGAAGCGCACGGCTTGAAGTCCGTCAAGACCAAGGTCGGGGACCGTTACGTGGTGGAAGAAATGCTCAAGTCCGGGTACAACCTGGGGGGCGAACAGTCCGGTCACATCGTGTTCTTGGACTTTAACACCACCGGGGACGGTCTGTTGACCAGCCTCCAACTGTTGCACATCTTGAAGGCCAGTGGCAAGAAGTTGTCCGAATTGGCCGCCGATGTCACGACTTACCCACAAAAGTTAGTCAACATTCGGGTTGCTGACAAGCAGGCCGCAATGGATAACCCGCAGGTCAAGGCCATGATCGCCACCGTCGAAAAAGAAATGAACGGTGACGGTCGGGTGCTGGTTCGGCCTTCCGGGACGGAACCGTTGCTGCGGGTGATGGCGGAAGCGCCAACCAAGGAATCCGTGGCCACCTACGTGGAACGAATCGCCGACGTGGTTCGGGCCGAAGTGGGCGTCGAAGAATAAGTTGAAATTTACGGAAAAGTCGTTGCCGGTGGCAGCGGCTTTTTTGATTGACCTGACAACGGGTGACAGGTCGGTTCCCCGTAAATGCCGGGAAATCAGCGCTTGAGCAGCTTAACCATGCAGCGACTGTACGACCTTAAGTAAATATTAAAACAACGATAGACCATTTCGAACTATTTAGATTGACAACCCCACGAGAAGGCAGTAAAGTATAGTCATTCAGGAATAGTTTTCAAATTGTTTCAGTCTATACCAATTTTCAAGAAAACTCATTCATTTTCATCATTAAAACTAATCGAGGCGTGATTTTCAGAACGCTCTCCAGAAAAGGAAGATTATTTATGTGTGGAATTGTTGGTGTCACGGGCAACGATAATGCCGTTAAAATCCTAGTTGAAGGACTACAAAAGTTGGAATACCGGGGGTACGACTCGGCCGGTATCTACGTTAACGACCAGAAGGACAACGACTACCTGGTGAAGACTAAGGGTCGAATCTCCCAATTACGCGAAAAGATTACGCCGGACGTTCACGGGTCGACCGGGATCGGCCATACCCGTTGGGCGACCCACGGGGTAGTCAGCGTGGATAACGCGCACCCACATTTCTCCAACGACGACCGGTTCTACCTGGTTCACAACGGTGTGATCGACAACTTCCAAGAAATCAAGGCGCAATACTTAAGCGACGTGCCTTTCCGGAGTCAAACGGATACCGAAGTGGTCGTTCAATTGATCGATAAGTTCGCCGTTGAAGACCACTTGGACGCCAAGTCCGCCTTCTTAAAGGCCCTGAGCCTCTTGAAGGGGTCGTACGCCTTCTTATTGATGGACCGCGAACAACCCGACACGTTATTCGTTGCCAAGAACAAGAGCCCACTGTTGGTCGGGGTTGCGGACGGCTTTAACGTGGTCTGCTCTGATGCCATGGCCATGTTACGTGAGACCCACGATTTCTTGGAAATCATGGACGGCGAAGTGGTTACGGTAACGCCTAACGACGTGAAGATCCAAGACGCCGACGGGAACCCCGTTGAACGTAAGACCTACCACGTGGACATGAACGCCGACGAAACCGACAAGGGGACTTACCCGTTCTACATGCTTAAGGAAGTCGACGAACAACCCAACGTGATGCGGAAGTTGGCCCAAACCTACTTGTCCGAACACGGTGAACCCCAAATCGATGACAAGTTGATCAAGGCCATGCAAGCCGCTGATCGGCTCTACATCATCGGGGCCGGGACCAGTTACCACGCCGGCTTGGTCGGCAAGCGGTTATTCGAACGCTTGGCCCACATTCCAACGGAAGTCCACGTGTCCTCCGAATTTGCCTACGAACAACCGATGTTAGCGGACAAGCCGTTCTTCATCTTCTTGACGCAATCCGGTGAAACGGCCGATAGCCGTGAAGTGCTAGTCAACGTCAACGACGCGGGCTACCCTAGCTTGACCATCACCAACGTGCAAAACTCCACGTTATCCCGTGAAGCCAGTTACACGTTGCTGTTGCACGCCGGTCCAGAAATCGCCGTGGCGTCGACCAAGGCCTACACCGCCCAAATCGCGCTGGAAGCCATCTTGGCGAAGGCGTTGGGTGAAGTTAACGGTCAAATCGTGGCCCAAAACTTCAACATTCGCCAACAATTAGGGTTGGTCGCTACGGGGATGCAAGCCATCGTCGACGAAAAGGCCAAGATCGAAGACCTCGCCAACAACTACCTGATGAAGTCTAACCGGGCCTTCTACATCGGTCGGGGAATCGACCACGCGGTTTCGTTGGAAGCGGCGTTGAAGTTAAAGGAAATCTCTTACGTGCAAGCTGAAGGTTTTGCTTCTGGTGAATTGAAGCACGGGACGATTGCCTTGATTGAAAAGGACACGCCGGTCATTGGCTTCATCACCCAGTCGAAGACGGCCGGTTTGACTCGGAGCAACCTGCAAGAAACTATGGCGCGGGGGGCGAAGACCATGACCATTGTCCGCGAAGGCTTGGCTATCGACGGCGACACGCTGGTCTTACCAGACGTCGACGAAATGTTGATGCCGTTATTGACGGTAGTGCCAGCCCAACTGTTGGCTTACTACACCAGCTTAAACAAGGGCTTGGACGTCGATAAGCCACGGAACCTGGCCAAGAGTGTCACAGTCGAATAAACTAAATTAAAACGAGTTATGAAGAGTTTGGGACATAACTCGAATTCTATAAGAAAACAGGAAGGAAATTCTCGATT
>NZ_AZDW01000058.1:31362-83468 GCF_001434115.1 Levilactobacillus zymae DSM 19395 | reverse complement strand
AAAATATGTCCTGTGATACCAAGGGATCAGTCTGTCTTCATACTTTCAAGTTTCAGGTTATTAATCTATTTTCCAGAGGAGGAATTCACGTGTTTCATAAATCAGTCATCGGGGCCGCCAGTCTCGCCTTGGCCGCCGCATGCGGGTTGAGTCTCATCACCACGCCCGCGGCCGCTAAGAGCGACTACTACACCACTAACCCCCAAATCATCCGGACCAAGAAAACGGTCGTTTACTATAAGAACGCCGCGCGGACCCAGAAGGCCCAGACCATTAAGGCGGACCACTACGCCAAGATTTCCAAGGTCGTCACGCCAAAGGGTAAGGCCCCCGTTCTCAAGACCAACACGGGTAAGTACGTCACGGCCAATAAGGCCTTCGTCGCCAAAACGGCCGGCTACCAGAATCCCAAGCGCTACTACCAGGTCAACTACCACCAGATCAAGCCTTACGGCAAGGTCGGTTACACCGTCAAGCGTAACTACGAAGGCATCAAGACCTGGAAAATCATGCGGCGCCTCGGCACGGCTAACGGGTATAACAAGTACAATCAGGCTACCTACAACGCCGTCAAGGCCTTCCAACGTAAACATGGCTTAAAGGTTACGGGGAACGTCAACGAAAAGACCTGGGTCAAGTTGGGCTTCTCTAAGTCCAGCTTCAAGAGCATCGACAGTTACGTGGCCCCTCTAGGCGCCCACGCCTGGAACGGCCGCTCCGCGCACATCGAGGCCATGATCAAGCAGGCTTACAAGTACAAGGGTAACCCGTACTTAGTCGGTTCCTCGTCTAAACCCAGCTACGGGACGGACTGTTCCGGCCTAGTCATGCAGGCGTTATACGCCGGTGGAATCAACCCGGCGCCGATCAGTGCGATTCACCACGCCTACCCGGGCAACGAATGGAACTCCCGGAACCTCTGGGCTAGCAAGAAGTTCAAGCACGTGGCCTACCGTAACCGGCAACGCGGCGACCTGGTCTTCTATTACCAACCTGGGACCCGCACCATCTGGCACGTGGCCCTGTATCTCGGCCACAACCGGGTCATCGAGAGCTGGCCACCCCGGATCATGGTCCAACCCATTAAGAACGGCCAACGGTCTGACGTGGCGGGAATCGCCCGCGTTTTTAATTAAATCGATTTTGCGAAAGGCTTCTATCTCCGGCTACACGCCGCTAGAAGCCTTTTTTAGCACTTCCGCCAACGAAAACCATGGCTGGTCTCACTCGCTCACCGCCACTTGCCCGGAGCCACTGGTGATTACCAGTGGCGCTTGGCCGACCTGGTGGTACGGGGTCTTTTGGCGCTGACCGTTACGCTTGAATTGGCCATTCTTGACCGTCACCACCAGCCCGGACGTTTGCAGACGCTTCAAGGTCGTGCGTCCGTTAGTTTTAACCAGTCGACTAGCGCCCATAAGCGTTAAAGCCGTCCCCGTCGTTGTCCCGTTTTGATGGTGGATTTCCAGATGGTCGACGGTCAACTGGGTCAAGTTTAGCGTGCCGTTCAATTAGTTGACGCGCACCACCTTTAAGGTGGCCCGGGGCACCGTCAACGTGATGTACGGCGAGCGACCAATCTCTAACTGATGCTTTCCCGCCGCCGTTTCTGTCAAACGCAGAACACCGTTTCGCTGCGTGACCCGATACTGTCCGCGGCTAACGTTTGCCAACCGCAATTGCGGGGTGGACCCGGCCTGGATGTGGACCACCGCCGTGCGCACCGTCAGTTGTAGTTGTCGGGGCGTTTGCACGGTGATTCGCCGGGTGGTCAACGACTTGACCGTCCCCATGTTCACGTTGAGCCGTTTTTGCGCACTGACCGCCCACCACGTGAGACCGCCCAACCCCAATCCAATCACGATTAACCCACTTAAAAGCACCCGTAACACTCTTTTCATAATGCATTCCTCCAGTTGTGAATGAATATATTTTAAATTCATTCATTTTTAGCGTTAAAAAGACGATGACCTATTTCAAGATCACCGCTAACATGCCCGTAATCAAATCGTCCAAGACCTGCGCATAGTCCGTCGTGGTGATTTCGCTTTGGTGAAAATCAACGACGACCACGGCGTTAAAGAGGCTTAATCCGCGCGCCTGGGTCATCCCCGGGGCCAATAAACCACGCGCTTGCCACCGGTCGAGCAACCGAACAAACGTCGTGTAGACCAGACTGGTTTCCACGGCGGACGGGGCCGTCTGCGCGATCAAGGCGTTGAGCTTGGGATTGTCGAACCACTCTTGCAAAATCAAATTATCCTGTGATTGAACCATGATCTCGTGGACCACCTGCCGGACTAACGGCAACGGGTCAGCGTCTAAATCGACGGCCGCAATGATGTTAGCCTTCACCCGCTCGTTTTCGGCCGTATAAATTTGTAAAAAAATGGCCGCCTTAGAATCGTAGAAGTTATAAAACGTGCCGACTGCGACCTGGGCCGCCGCGGCGATCTCCGCAATACTGGTGGCCTTGAATCCCTTGGTTTTAAACAAGTGATACGCCGCGGTCAGTAGCTGTTGTTGTTTCTCCATGCTAAACGCTCCTTTGTCAATGAATGAATAATATATTTATTCATTCAGTTTGTCAACCCAAAATAACCCGGGAAATTTAACTACCATTTCCCGGGTTATTTTCATGTCGATTTAATGTTCTGCTAAGTAGGTCAACATGGCCTTAGCCCCCGCCTGCGTCAACAAGTCGGGTGTTTGGGCCATGGCGTCGGCAACGGTCATGCCCTCCGGCGTCGAGACGATGACGTCGTGGACCCCGGTCGCCTGGATCTTAGCCAGGCTGCCCTGAACGCTGCCGGCGACCAAGGCGACGGGTAAGTGCCGTGCTTGGGCCAGGTTAGCGACCGCAATCGGTGCCTTGCCGGTCAGCGATTGGCTGTCCGCCCGCCCTTCGCCGGTAATCACAAAGTCGGCCGTGGCGAGTTGGTCGTCGAGCTTGGTCAAGGTCTGCACCGTCTTGGCACCGGGTTTGAGTTGACCGCCCAGGGCCAAGAGTCCAAAGCCGGTCCCACCGGCGGCCCCGGCACCGGGTTGGCGACTCGCCGCCAGCCCATCTGGCATCGGCACGAAGGTCCGTAACCGGGCTAAGCCTTGGTTCAACCGGGCAATCATTTCGTGCTGGGCACCCTTCTGCGGCCCAAAAACCGCGGCGGCCCCTTCCGGACCGGTCAACGGATTGGTCACGTCGGTCAGCCCAATCAAGGTCGTGTGCTTTAAGCGCTCGTCCAGGCCGCGGAAACTAACGTGGCCTAAGCGCATCAGGCTCCCGCCACCCAGGTCGAGCTTTTGTTGGTTATTGTCGATGAGCCCCGCGCCCAGGGCCACCAGCATACCGGCCCCACCGTCCGTGGAGGCACTGTCGCCCAAGCCCACGTAAATCGTGGTGGCACCCTGATCCATCGCGGCGCTGATCAATTCCCCAACGCCGTAGGTACTGGACGAGACCGGCACCAGGGTCTCCCCGACCAGGGTCAAGCCCACGGCCGCGGCCACTTCGATAATGGCCGTATGGTCGTCTAGCATTCCCCATTGCGCGTCCACGTTCTTACCCAGGGGACCCAACACCGAGGTGGTCATCAGTTGGCCGCCCACCGCGTCAATCACCGCCTTGACGGTGCCCGCACCGCCGTCGGCAATCGCCGCCGTTTGAACTTCGGCGTCCGGCGCCGCTCGTTTAACGCCCGCTGCCAAATACTGATTCACTTCCGTAGAAGTGGCACTACCCTTAAATGAATCCGCCGCAATTACTACTCGCGTCATGTCGTCACGATCCTTCAATCAGATTAGCCGACGCTCCGTTGGGCGGCCAGTTGCCGCCGTAGTTGGGGCCGTACGACTTTCCCGGTGGCGTTGCGCGGATAATCGTGCACGAACAGGACGCGTTTCGGCCGTTCATACGGCGCTAAGTTCGCCTGAGCCTGTGCTAAAATTGCCCGCTGTTGGTCGGTTTGGTCCCCGGGTTGGCTAATAACCACCGCGGTGACCGCTTCGCCATAGAGGTCGTCCGGCGTCCCAATCACCGTGACTTCTTTGACGAACGGCAATTGACTCAAGACGTTTTCCACGTGGGCGGGGGCGACCTTTTCACCACCTACACTAATAATATCCTTTTTTCGACCATTAATAAATAAGTACCCGTCTTCATCGAAGTACCCCAGGTCACCGGTCAGAAACCAGCCTTGATAGAAGGAATCCGGGTGCGGGTCCAGGTAACTGTGGATCACGTGGTCGCCACGCACGGCGATCTCACCACTGGTCCGGCTGGCGTGGGTCAGGTGGCCGTCGACCAGGATGGCCACGTCGGTGCCGACCGGCTTGCCCACCGACCCCACCTTGGGCGCGTCAAACGGATTGAGCGTGCATTGACTGGCGGTCTCGGTCATCCCGTAGCCTTCCAAGATGCGGGTGTGGTAGGTTTGTTCGAACTGGGTCAGCTTATCGAGGGGCAACGAGAACGACGAACACCGCACGAACCGCAGATGGGTCTTGCCGGTGTAGCTTTCCCGGGCCGCCGCGTTGAGTAAGAGGATGTTTAAGATTGTGGGGACCGCGGAGACCCAGGTCACGTGGTTATCTTGGACCTGTGGCCAGAACCGGTGCGCCGAAAACTTGGGGGTAATCACGATTTTCCCGCCGGACAACCGCGTGGACAGGACCGAGACCACCTGCGCGTTGATGTGAAACAGCGGCATCACGATCATGGTGGTGTCGTGGGCCGTCAGGCGGTGGCTGGCAATGTCATGCTCGGCGCCATGCCGCAACAGGTTATGGGTCAACCCCACCCGCTTGGGTTTACCGGTGGTCCCCGACGTGTTCAGGATCAACGCCAGGTCCTCTTCGGTCGGCGTGGCGGCCGCATGACCGGTCACGTCGAGGTCACGAATCAGGCTCAGGGTCGGTGCGGTGTTGAGCTGTAGCTGGGCGACCGTGGTCTGGCGCGTCGCCGTCACGGCGTCGACCAGGTCGGCCGCTACCACGCTGGCAGCGTAATCGTGTTCGGCTAAGGCGGCCTGCAACTCGGCGGCCGGGGTCTTGGCGGCAATCGGGTGCATCACCGCGCCAACCTCCCAGATGGCCTGGGTCAAGACCGGATAGACCGCCGTGTTGGGTAAGCAGACCAGCACCACGTCGCCGTGCCCCACTTCGAGGCTACGGAGGTGGTCGGTCAGCTGATCGACGTCGGCGGCCAGGTCGCCACCGGTAAACCACCGTTCCAGAGTGGTGTCTTTAATGAGTTTCTGACTTGTCGCCTGCTGTAATTGTTGGGTGAGTTTTAACGTGATTTTGGACATAAGCATGTACTCCTTTCCACGGGTGCCACTGCGGTCGACCGATGAGGGCGCCAAACGGGGGAACCCGGTAACAGAACCAAGCAATCGCAAATGAACCGCCTAAGACCCAGGCGTAGCCCACCGGTAACAGGGCTAACAACGCCCAAGCCGGGAGGTGGATTTGCGTTAACGCGCCGTCGAGAACCAGTAACGGCAGCGTCTGAACTAGATATAAGCCAAAGGAAACCTTGGCTAGGGCCTTGATCGACTGATCGAGAAAGACCGGCAAGCCATGCTCACGGGCATGGGCGTATTGCCGACCGAGCCAGAAGACAAAGGCAATCATGAAGAGGTCGTAGACCATGATGTAGGGTTGATGGACCGACTGGGTCGCCCCCAAGCTGAGATGTAAGACGTTTTGGTCGCCGAAATACAGGCCAATCGTCCCCAGCGCTAGCACCAACGTGGTCCAGCCTAACAAGCGGTGGTGGGCCTGAATCCAGGCATCCACGTCGTCGTAGTGGATGGCCACGAAGGCGCCCGCCACGAAGTACACCTGATAGACCAGCACGTTGTTGCCGTAGTAGCGAAAGAGGTACCACCAATTACTCCGGTCAAGCTGGGGGAACCAGTACTTGAGCCAAATGAGTAGTAGGAACTGAATCACGACACTAAAGCCTAGGATGGCCAGGTGCCGGTCGGGAAATCGTTTGAAGAGACCCACCAGCAGGGGGAAAATCAGGTAAAGCTGGAAGGTCACTAAGATGTAGTACATGTAATATTCGTTCCCGTACTGCACGGCGTTGCCCAGGTGCGCCCAGTAGGCGGCCCAGTCGATCGCCTTGCCGGCCCCCAGCGTCACGACTAACAGAATGATGGTGTTCCAGCCCACATAAGGAACGCCCACGCTCAGATACCGTTTGCGCCAGAAGTGCCACCAGTGCGGGTCGCGGTGGTAGTAGTTCAAGACTAGGACCAAGCCGCTCATAAACATGAAGCCCATCCGGGTAAAATGGAGCATCAAGTGCGTCATTTCGAGAACTAAATGGCTATTACTCGTGGCGACCAGCCGCGAAGCAAACGCGGTCGTGGTGTGGTTGAGCAACACCCCGCCAATGAAGATGATCCGCATGAGGTCAACCTCGTGCAGGTAGCGGCGGGGCGTTGCGGGATGATTTTGGGCCACGGTCTCACCTCTTTTGTCAAAGTGCGGCTGTTGGCTCAGCAACAGCGTATCCCCGTTATAGCACGGGCTCTAGGGGGCGGTCCTGATGATTTGCTAAGCGAAAAATATGATTTTCTTAGGAACCGTTTTCATCAAAATCAAGAAAAACGCCGCCGTTTGGCAGGATACCGGCCGAACTTCACAACTTCATCACAATTTCTTCGGAATTTTATCAGAATTCTGTAACGTTATTGTTTTACAGCCATGATATATTGGAACTGTTACATATCTTGGGGGATAGGTGGCTGACGCCACCAGTCCCCCATTTTTATTGCAGTTTTATAAGGAGATGGCTCATTTGCAAACTACTCACCGGCGTTGGCGACGATTCGTCATCGCCTCACTCGCCCTAGTCACGGTCGGCCTGGCCGGCTGTTCCGCTAAGTCCGAGGCGGCCAAGTCGTACGGCATCAAGAACAACAAAACCGCGTTGACCACGGCGCAAATCAAGAAGAACCTAGACGTCAAGGTGATTACCACCCGTCAAGACGCACAAAAAAAATTGACGGCAACCTATAAGGCTGCCGCCGAAAACTCGAAATACACGTTGACCGATCCTTACGTGAAGGTCAACCCTTACGGCTCCTCCCCCCTGTCCGCGTTAGTCACGTTTACCACCAGTGACGCCGAGAAGGTCAGCTACACGGTCGTGGGTAAGACCGACCACACCTCAATCACCAACACGGTCAAGGGCGGGTACACCAAGTCCCATCAAGTTCCCGTGGTTGGCCTGTACGCCGACACCACCAACACGGTCAAGATCACCACGACCAACAAAAACGGAGAAACCAAGACCAAGACCCTATCCATGAAGACCGGTGCGCTGCCTAAGTACATCAAGGACGCCACGCTGACCGTCACCAAAAACGACAAGTCCAAAATGAGTATTGGTAAGAATAAATTGACCATCCTCAACCGGACCACCAAACAACCGCTGGCCATTGACGCCGACGGTAACGTTCGGTGGTACGACACCAACTATTCCCAACACACCATCGAACAGTGGTCCAACGGGCACATCATGTTGCTGTCCAAGAAGAACGTGGACTCCGACGTGTATAACGACCTGATTGAAACCGACTACTTGGGCCGCGTTTATAAGGAATACGGGTTTGCCAACAAGACCAGTAGTTCGGACTCCTCCAGCGTTAGCAAGAAGGCCGCCAAGGCCAACACCGAAACCACGGTCATTCACCACGACCTGGTCGAACTGCCCAACCATAACTTCTTAGCCACCGTGTCCGACGGGTCCAAGTACAAGGAAGACACCATGATCGAAGTCGACCACAATACGGGGAAGATCGTGAAGGTCATTGATATGAAGAAACTCCTGCCGAAGTCGATGTGGTCCACCTACAAAAAGGGTGGCGACAACAAGGTCGATTGGCTGCACCAAAACGCCGTCGACTACGACAAGAACGACAAGAGTATCGTGATTTCCAGTCGGAACCAAGACATGATCATGAAGTTGGACTACAAGACCGACCACATCAAGTGGATCTACAGTGGGAAGAAGGCCAAGACCTGGCCAAAAGCCTACCGGCAATACCTGTTGAAGCCAACCAAGGGCACCACCATCACCGGGGGCCAACACGGCCTTTACCTGTTGAACAACGGGAACGGCGCCAAGGCCTCCAGCGAAGACTTCCTGCTCTACGACAACAACATTGCCGTCACCAACGGGAACAAGAAGACCTCGGGCAAGTACTCGCAGGCCGTTCAGTACCACGTGGATACCAAGAACATGACTATCAAGCAGACCTGGGCCTACGGGAAGTCGTTGGGTAAGACCAACTTCACGCCAGTCATCGGGTACGCCGAAAAGCAAAGCAACGGCAACGTCTTGATCGACTTCGGGTTCAAGAATGGCGGTCAAGAAAGTAACGTCATCGAAGTCACCAAGTCCGGCCAACAAGTCTTCAACGTCACGCTGAAGAACGCCGGCTCCAAGGCTTACGCCTACCGGGCTTACCGGGTACCGTTCTACAGCGGCAGTTACCAATTTGACGCGACGAAATAATCGTTAAGTTTAACCACTAGAAAAGCGCGCAACCGTAAGGGTTACGCGTTTTTTGTTTGGGTCGAGATTAACTAACTTTAAAAGGGTTCTCAAGTCTAAACTAATTCAGATTCCAGTTCCTAACTAGAAGGTCTTCAACGAGTCCGCAATCAGTTGAATGAAGGCTTCGCGGTTCAGGTTCAGGAGAACTTCCGTGTTCTTGGGTTGACCGGTCAGTTCGTAGTAATCGCAAACCGTTTCGCCCCGGGTCAACTCACCCGCGGTTTCCACGTCGACGGCCATTTTTTCGGTCTGGAACCATTCGGGATGGAGTAACCAGGCAATCGTGCAGGGGTCGTGTAACGGCGCGCCCTGAAAGCCCCACTTGGGATTCTCGTGATAAATTTCAAAGAAGTTCAGCAGGCCGGTAAAGGCGTGGGCCACGGGATTGTCGATGTGGCCGATGGCTTCGATTTCGGGCTTCATGATTTGAGCCTTGTGGGTCACGTTCAGCGGCGCCATGACCAGCGGAATGCCAGCGTTGAGCACGATCTTCGCGGCTTCCGGGTCGACGTAGATGTTGAATTCGACCGACGGCGTCCAGTTCCCCAGCCCCATGGCCCCACCCATGAAGACGATTTGGGCAATCTTGGCTTTCAGGTCGGGGTACACCCGCAAGAACAGCGCGATGTTGGTCATCGGGCCGGTCACCACCAACGTGACCGGGTCGGCGCTAGCCCGTAGCGTTTGCGCAATCAGTTCGATGGCGGTCAGGGGTTGGACGTCGAAATCGGGTTCGGGCAATTCGGCACCGTCCAGCCCGCTCTTACCGTGGACGTTTCCCGCGGTCTCCAGCGGCTTCAACAGCGGCGTCCGATTGCCCCCCGCCACGGGAATCTCCTGATGGTGCATCAGCGTTAATAGCCGCATGGCATTATGGAGCGTCTTTTCGGGCGTTTGGTTACCGGCCGAGGTGGTCACGGCCAACAAGTCAATTTCGGGATTGGCCAGCGCCAGCATCATGGCCAACGCGTCGTCGTGGCCGGGATCACAATCGAGAATAATTTTAGTGGACATACAGAAGCCTCCTAGTGTAATGGGTACGCTTTCATCGTACCATAGACTAAGAGGCCCGGATACCCGCGCCTCACGATGATTCAGTTAAGTTTAGTGGCCCGCAACGTCAGCGTCGGCATCCAGGGACCGCCCCACCAGCCGTTAGGACCGTTGCCGCTCACGTGAATGTCCGTGAAGCCTAACCGTTGGAGCGCTTCTTTGTATTCCTGACAGGAGAAGCCCAGGTCGACCAAGACCACCCGGCCGCCCGGTTGCAAGACACGGCTGATTTCTTGCAGGCTCTGCAGGCGGCCGGCCTTGGGTTTGACGTTGTGGATCGCCAGGCTAGAGACCACCAGGTTAAACGCCTGGTCGGCAAACGGCAACTGACGCATATCGGCGGTCTGCACCGTGGCCTCCTGCGTCAATTCGGAAACGGCCAAGCGCCGTTCCACCGCCGACTGGGAATTGTTGGTTTGATCGAGTTGGCGCCAAATATCGATGCCCGTGATGTGCCCCCCTAGCGGTAACCGTTGGGCAATCTTGAACATCACCAGGCCGTGCCCGCACCCGATGTCGAGCGCCCGGGTGTGTTTATCCAATGGCACCTCGCGCAATAACCGGTCCCAGATGTGGGCCTTGCCCACCAACGTGGTATGTAGAAAGATGCTCCCCAATATCAGGTAAATCCCAGCGGCAATCAGCCAGGCCAGGTGAAACCCGGTCAACACCCACACGGGCAGACAGAGCAGCCCCAACCCGTACAGGATAATGAGCCCGGAGACCCCGTCCAGACCGTTTTCGCGAATCGTCTTCATCTCGTACCTCCCCTAAAACTTTCTGCCCATTGAGTATACTCGAAATTGGGGATGGTGAACAGACTAAAGTGTTAATTTAGCGAAAGTTCCTATCAATTAATTAATATCCCGGAATCAGTAAGCGTAGCAGCCAGTCCGGTGGGTTTAACGCCAGGTCACCGAGGACCACGCCCACCCCTAACAGGCCGCCGTATCCCCAACCTAACCACCGCTGATAGCGCTGTGTGCGGTGGCGATGGTAAACCGCCAAGCCACCGAGACTGACGGCCACTAACCCGATGCTCCCCAACACAATGACCGCATCCGGATGCAGCGGACTCTGGTCAATGACGCCCTTAAAACCGTTGCCTAACAACGCTAACGGTAAGCTTACCGCCAGGGCGTTAACGCCCCATTCCAGGCCAATCTGCCACTTCTGCATGTCACTTTCCCCCTACTCTATGCTCTTAGGGTAGCAAACCCGCCGCCCGCTGCCTAGGATGGCACGGTTCGTGACGCAATTTTTAAAAAAACGCACAAAAAAAAGCCGCTGAAGCACTCGGCTTCAACGACTATCCTGATTGGGCTAGCTGGGTTCGAACCAGCGCATCACGGGATCAAAACCCGTTGCCTTACCACTTGGCTATAGCCCAATAATTGCGTCATCACTGACTCAACAGGTAATAATTTTAGCATTTAACCCCCAGCGGACGCAAGCCTTTTTTGCGATTTTTTTACTTAACGGGCAAAATCAACCGGGCTCCCCGGCAAATTTCCGCGGATGAATTAGTTGACCGGCTCGCCAATTTAACGCTAGGATAGATAGGGTCCCACATTATCGGATCATTTATCGGGGAAGTTACAATCAAAGATTATTAGTTATAATTAACAAGGAGTAGGTGACTGAAGTTGTCCAGAAAAATAACCATTAAAGACGTGGCCGCCGAAGCGGGGGTCTCAGAAGCCACGATTTCACGGGCCCTCAATGATAGCCCGCAGGTCAAACCGGCGACCCGTCAACGCATTCAAAAGATCGCGCAAAATCTCGGGTACCACCCCAACGGCCTCGCCCGGAGCATTCGGGTCCAAAAAACCAACACGTTGGGCGTCATCATTCCCGACATCCTCAATAATTTCTTCACCCACATCATTCGGGCCATCGAAGACGCCGCGGCCCAGGCCGGTTACGACGTCCTCATCGTCAACACCGACGAACAGGACGACCGGGAAGTCAGCGCCCTGAACCTGATGCTGGAGAAACAGGCGGCCGGCGTGATCATCACCAGCGCCGGGGGCCCCACCGACTACGCCGCCCAGCTGGGCAACACGCCCGCCGTGTTCGTCGACCGGATGCCGCCCGCGGGTATCGCGACCCAGTACGACCGGGTCCTGGTCGATAACGTCCGCGGCACCCAGGATTTGGTCACTCAGTTGATCGACCGTGGGGCCAAACGCGTCGGCATCATCAACAGCGCCGTGTCGATGACCGCCACCGAACGGCTCCAAGGCTACCACCAAGCTCTGGCTGCGGCGGGCCAGGAACGCGATCCCGCCATCGAAGCCACCGCCCGCACCGATAACAGTAACGTCGCCCAGATGACCCGCCAACTGCTGATCAACCAGCGTTGTGACGGCCTGTTGGCGGCGGACAACACCATCATGGACGCCGTTTTGCATAAGTTGCCCGACCTCGACCTACCCCCGTTTCAACTGGGGAGCTTCGACGATCAGGACTGGTTCGACTTCCTGCCCCAGCCCATCGTCACGGCCAAGCAACCCATCGCGCAAATCGGCAAAACGGCGGTGGACCGACTGATTGCTCGCATCAACCAGCCCGACCTCCCCGCCGAAGAATTCCGTTTGTCTGCTAAAATCATTACCCATTAATTAATAAGAGAAGCAACCGTCCTTAGTGCCCCGTTTCGAGGGGTGGCGCACCCGTCTTGCCTAGCGTTCATGCTACACTGGCCCCAAACTCACGAGGAGGTCCTGACCATGACCGCGACCATCGCCCAGCCCCAACCCACGGAATTGCGCCCACTAAACACGGCGTTAAGCCTGCTGGATAGTCCTTGGAAACCCCTGATTCTCCACCGTTTGGCGGACCACGACTACCGGCTCGCCGAATTACAGCGGACCCTGACGGCCTGTCCCCCAGCGACGTTGACCACCCAACTCACCCAGTTAGTGCGTGACCAACTGGTGGTCGCCACCAACGGCCCCGCAGCCCCGACTAGCTACTCCCTGTCTCGCGCCGGACGTTCCTTAGTGCCGTTACTGTTGGCACTCAATCGTTGGGGACGGACTTATCTCAACGAAATCCAACCAGTCACCTCAGCCCACCACGACGCCTAGACCGCGGTGGGCTTTTCACGGCATGCCCTTCTTGTAATCGTTTTCTGTAAGCGTTTACATTTAATCGGTTTTGTGCTAGGTTAAAAGAGAAGACTGAAACGAGGAGTGTCAGATATGCAAGATAGCGATGTTCTAGTCATTGGTTCTAACATGATCGATTTAATCACTTACGTGGACCGGATGCCGGTCGAAGGTGAAACCATCGAAGCGCCCGACTTTGCCATGGGTTTCGGCGGTAAAGGGGCCAACCAGGCGGTCGCGGCGGCCCGGTTGGGGTCGCGCGTCAGCTTCATCTCCATGGTCGGCCACGATAACTTTGGGCAACAGCAACTCGCCAATTTCAAGGCCAACCACATCGACGTCACCGGTGTGGGCGTGGGCCAGAAGAACAGTGGCGCGGCCCCGATTTTCGTCGACCCGTCTTCGGATAACCGCATCCTGATCATCAAGGGCGCCAACAGCGAACTGACGCCCGCGGTTCTCGACCAACACGTCGACCTGCTTCAACACACCAAGCTCATCGTGCTCCAACAGGAGATCCCGCTGGCCACCAACTACCACGCCATTGACCTGGCCAACCAGTATCACGTGCCGGTCCTGTTGAACCCGGCGCCGGCGAACCGCGACCTGGATTTGGCGCACGTCAGTCGGGTCGACTTCTTCTCGCCGAACGAAACGGAACTTGCGACGCTGACCGGCATGCCGACCACGACCCTGACCGAAATTAAGGCCGCCGCCCACCATCTAATTGACCTGGGTGTCAAAAACTTGCTGGTCACGTTGGGTGCCAAGGGGGTGCTGTGGGTCTGCGCCAACGACTGCCAACTGATCGACGCCGTCAAGGTCCAGGCGGTGGACACTACCGGGGCTGGCGACTCGTTTATCGGGTCATTCGCTCACTACTTCGCCCAGGGCGAGGACGTGCCGACCGCGCTGCACCACGCCAACGCTTACGCGGCGTTAACGGTCACCCGGCGTGGGACGCAGAAGTCCTACCCCACGGCCGAAGAGGTGGCGCAGGCGTATCAACCGAGTTAGATTTTTAGAGCAAACGAAAGTCCCGCACCGATTTTGAAGTGCGGGACTTTCGTTTGGTCTAGAGTTAGAACTACTTTAAGACTTTGTGATTGATGCGTAACTATTTAGATTTACCACTCATCTAAAGCGGGCGCGCCTTGCAAGGGGCGCGGTTTTACGCTTTTGACCTTCTAGATTTACCACTCATCTAAAATACGAGTTCGTCACCCAGTGGGGGCTCGTACGCTTTTGACCTTCTAGATTTACCACTCATCTAAAACGTTACCGACGGCAATGGTCGTTGTTGTCATGCTTTTGACCTTCTAGATTTACCACTCATCTAAAACGGACACCGGCCGGTTACACTTGGCCGTGACGCTTTTGACCTTCTAGATTTACCACTCATCTAAAACTTGAGACCCGAATAGCTAGGTTCAATCGCTGCTTTTGACCTTCTAGATTTACCACTCATCTAAAACCTCAGGCTGTAGCGTGGACGGGTCCCCGGCGCTTTTGACCTTCTAGATTTACCACTCATCTAAAACTGGTGGCCTGACCGTGCCGATCATCTTCATGCTTTTGACCTTCTAGATTTACCACTCATCTAAAACAACCCGCTGGAAGACTGGGAAATCACGATCGCTTTTGACCTTCTAGATTTACCACTCATCTAAAACCTAAGGTCATCGCCAATGACGCCACCGACCGCTTTTGACCTTCTAGATTTACCACTCATCTAAAACACCGCCCTGGACATCATGGACGACGAAGACGCTTTTGACCTTCTAGATTTACCACTCATCTAAAACGTACTTGCCGCTATAGCGATACTCCGCAAAGCTTTTGACCTTCTAGATTTACCACTCATCTAAAACTAGACGTGCCGGACTGACTGGCATAGGCCCGCTTTTGACCTTCTAGATTTACCACTCATCTAAAACGCCGTGTGGTGCAAGGAACATCCCGACATTGCTTTTGACCTTCTAGATTTACCACTCATCTAAAACTAGTGTGGGTTTTGGCTATCGGTGAAATTGGCTTTTGACCTTCTAGATTTACCACTCATCTAAAACGGCCTTACCGCCCCGCGGGCCACGGTGGCCGCTTTTGACCTTCTAGATTTACCACTCATCTAAAACAACTGGCACTTACGGCCGCGAGAACCAGTTGCTTTTGACCTTCTAGATTTACCACTCATCTAAAACGATGGCCGCGTCGTCGGGTTGGTCGTCCTTGCTTTTGACCTTCTAGATTTACCACTCATCTAAAACATTGCGGGCGGGCCATGTTCTTACCGGATTGCTTTTGACCTTCTAGATTTACCACTCATCTAAAACGGCTTGAATGGCGCTAATGGTGTCGGCGTCGCTTTTGACCTTCTAGATTTACCACTCATCTAAAACCATTGTTCTATAATGCTTCTCTCATACTAAATCAGCTACCAGAGAACAAAGTCACTATCGATGTAGTGATAGTCACAATCTTCAAATACTTGCTGACGGCGGATTTCTGAGAATTCAATGATAAGGAGTGGTAAACCTGCGTCCGCCACCGCTTTACTCAATAATTTAAATTGAGCGACCTGTAAGTAGTGGCTAACATTGGTCAACACGACCGTGTGCCGATCGTTTAATTCAACTAATACCTTAATTAACGTTTCCAGTATACCATGAATCCCCATATCGGCTATGCCGTCAATCTTGAGACCACTGAATTTCATTAATTTTGCTAGTTCGGGCGTCTCCGGAATCCCCAACGGCACATCCAAAACATAACTATCCCCCAGAATTTGTGTCAATAATTGTTGAACTTGATCCGTCAATTGAACCGTCTGCTGGTCAGACAAGACTTTCAACAACTGTACCTGCAGTTTCCGTTGAAATACCGCATTTAAATCCAACTCCAGTAGCGGGTCACCATACCACCGACACAGCTGATTAACTTCTTTTAAGTCGTATTCATCCGTAGCGACGTGCAACGTCTCTTCATCGTTTCTGAGACCCCGGACTAAATCGTGATAAATGTTTAACGCCCCCGTGTCCAACACTGTGATTCTACCGGTCGGAACATCAAACGGCGCATAACTGTAGTAGGTCAGCTTCAAATAATCACCGTCCTCGCCGCTGAATTCAAAACGTCTTGGCTGGGTTCTCCCGCAATAAAGTGCATATTTTGATATTGTTTTTCCGTCATCATCACCGTTTGCACGAGACTATCCGTGGGAACCAAGCGCGCTAAACGGCGCTCGATGGCTTGAGCCGCTTTTGAGTCGGCACACACCCTCACGTAAACCGAATATTGCATCATGAAGAATCCTTCTTGAATCAACGTTTTCCTAAACTGCCGGTAATTTCGTCGATTCTTACTGGTCGTCATCGGTAAATCAAACAGTACCATTAAGCGCATGACTCGATACCTCATTTGGAATTTCCACCTCGACTTGAATTGTCTCCACCGCTCCTGCTAAATAGTCCAGACAGTGCCCCACGTACTTAGGAATTGCATTTCGTAATATCGTCTGTTGCCCGTTGTAAGTCATGGCAACGTTTAATAAGTCGACCAAGCCATACTTAATATCCGGAGTAAAATCTCGGATTTTTTGTTGCGACACCCATTGGTCAATAATCGGCCGAAAGGGTTCCATCAAATCGGAACCTAAGTTGTACGCGTTATCCGTTCGCACATGGTGAATTCCCAGGCACGTTAAGTATCCCCGCACACCGATTGCTTGATCAACGATTGACAGTAAAATGGCATACCCGTAGTTCAACGCTGCGTTGATGGGGGTTAAATCTGACCGTGAAAAATCATCCCCAAATATTAACGGAAAATAACGACGAGCGACTACCGCTTCCCGATTGGTGATGTCGTTAAATTCTAATTGGTCCAACTCCTGTTGCAAATTTTCAATGGGTGCTTTGACAAACTGCGCCACTCGAATCTAATTCTGCAGCTTACTCGCCACGATTCGCGTCCAAAGCTTCATCATGCGATCCTGGGGCCAGGCGACCTGCTCTTGCACCGTCACCGCCGATTGTGCGTTTGAGTAATCTCCCGTAGTGGTGCAAATTGGTTGGCCATCCCGCCCCGTGAAAATAACCTTGGCCTGAACTTCTGCTAACGCAACTAAAGCGGCCGCCGTAATCACGGCCTGTACGGTCTGAATCAACAGCACTCCCACGTCCCGAACGGGAATGTGGTACCGGTCCGTATCCGTCTGAACCACTAGGTTACCCGTCATTAACGAAATTTTGGCATGCTGCGTCACTACTATGGTTCGCCATCCCATAAAATCATCCTCCTTGTCGATTGCGGCAAAAAATGCTATATTGTTAGTGGTCAAGTTGACCTGCTTGACCTTCTAGATTTACCACTCAGTGTTAAAATCAAACAAGATACTGCGGTATCAAGTTTTCCTTTTTGAGCTCGTTATCGAGCCAATACATAATTAAACGACCAACTCACTGGCAGTCCAATGAGTTGGTCATTTTTAGTTACTATAAATCACTTAAACGAACGCGTCGTTGGAATAATCCAGTTGGTGATTCATGAATTAACACGGCATTCTCAGTTAACTTAATACCTGATGAAACTTGCAACTTTCCAAAATACTTAGGGCATCCAATAATGGACAAATCCTTTGTCTCAGGATTAGCATGTAATCCTTGCATTGTCTGTAGAAGGACACTTCTTTGCCCTAATTTCAATTTTCCGTTTTTAGATTGTACGGTATTAATTGGCAACTCGGCTAATTTCGGGCCCGCCTCTAACAAACTTTCCTTAAAGTGATTCATTCGATAAAGTGGAAAATATTTCGCCACTTGATCACAAACAGCTTCATAAACCACCATCAACTTATTCGTATTATTTAATTTCTGATCAATTATCATTCTTTGCTGTTCTAGCGACAAAACCAGTTGCTGCTGATTACAATAATAAGTATCTGATCTCAATCCAAAACGATGTGATTGTTCATGAATATCATCAATCACTGTCTGATTTTTAAATACATGGCGTAAGACAATTTCAAACGGCTGTTGTTTACCCCGGGAAACAAAGCTAGGTGCAAACCAGTCCGTCAGAATCTGTCGTTGTGCGGACTCACTACTTCGTTGCAGGCGCCCCACCAAACGCGTCGGGACCCGCAATACTTGATAGCTTATCTTGTTCTTAGTAACCGTCCGTGCGATGGCTAAATAGCCGGTTGTTTCACCACTATACCCACCATACAGTTCTGTAGATTGAGTGGTTTTGCGCGGAATTAACTTTCTGTTTTTAGGATTTTTAGCCGGATGAATGGTTTGATTAAATAGTGCGCCATGGTTATCATAAACCTCATGAGTAACTAATAAATGCCTGTATTCCATTATTTTTTTCAGCTGTTTGACTTCATCCTGCTTATCCCAAATAACGGTCTCCGAGTGTGGTGCCTTAACAATCACCGCATCCTCTGGCTTGCCTTTCAACATCTCCCCAATAAAGTTAAAATGCCGCTTTAAGTCAAACCGTGTTTTCTGATACTGCCCATAAACGAAGAACCGTTCTAGATTGGGGTACCGTTGTAACAAATAGGTCCCAATTCGTGCTGCTAAGTAGGCATCGTGCGCATGGTGATAATCATTGAGTTCCCGTAGCTTGGGTAGGTTTAACCTGGTCCGGAATTGATGCGACAATCCCGCTTTGACCGAGACCAATTTCGTTTGTTCCGGATCATACTGTTGGCTCAAAATATTGGTAATCAACTTAATCACCTGACGAGTCTCCACCAATTGCCGAGCAACAAAGCCCGTAGCCTGTTGGTCTAATTCCTCCGGCCGTAAGAGTAGGTGGTCCAACTTCCGTTGGGAAATCAAGCCGGCCCGTTGCAATAACCGCCACCGGCCTTGCTGACTCGCGTACAACGGTCCGGGGACCCGGGCACCCTTTCGTTCATTTTCCTCTGGCGTGGTCAGCACCCGATTATCCAGTGAATCGTCCTTAACCACCGACTGGGGAATAATGTGGTCAATGTGGTACTTCGACAAGCGCTCAAAGTCTAACGGCTTCCCCGTATACATATCGAGCCCATTTTGTTGGAAGTACAGGACTACCTGATCCTCGAATTTTTGATGGTCGTCAATTGCCGACAGTAACTTTTCCTTAACGGCTTCGTTAACAATTTCTTTAGCACTCGTTTTATAGGCTTCTAGCAGTTGCTGTTGGCGGGCTAACTTACGCTTAGGATTCTGTTCCGGCCCGCGTGCCGCTTCGATGAATAGCCAGCTAGGCGCCACTTCGTGCATCGCCGTTTGAATATCGGCGACCACTAATAAGACCTGGCGAATCGCCTTTTTGTTTTGCGGTGACGTATACAGATCATTGATTGTTGTCGCTAAGTCCTGTTGCTTCAGGTCGGTCTGGTTCACTCTCGCAATCGCCTGCTGAAATTCCGTTCGACGAATGATCTGCATAAAGTTATTCGGTTCAGTCCATAGTAAATCCATCACGGACTGCCCCGTCGCATCGCGCAGCTGAGTTAATAATTTATCAGAGAGTTGCCCCCAACCGCGGTACCGCTTTTGGCTTAACTGGCGGCGCTGGTCTGGTGTGAGCCAAGCAATCTCCTGCAGCTTTTCTTTAAAGATCGACGTATCTTCAAAAATGGTCGACCAGTTGATGATTTTTTCAATATCGGCACGCTTGTCCGGTTGTTCCAAGGCTTCCGGAATGATTTGAGCGTAATCGTGATACGTTGTTAAACTGCTCAAGAAACGCTTAGGATCAGCCAACCCTTTGATTTCGACCCGGTCCTTAGCGGCACCGTGCGCGATGAGATTGGCTTGTAATTGCGCGATGGTGACTGACGCTTGTGACCGGTCAACAAATAGGTCCTGAAAAAGTCGTTGTTTTTCGGCAATCGTCAATAGCTTACCGTCCACGCGAACATTGTTTAATTCATTTAATACCTCGAAGCGTTGATATAACAGGCTATTTTTTGGTAACACGTCCTCGCCTAATAGGTAGGTATCCGTGGTCTTCATCCGTTGAATGAATGCGTTCGCCGAGGCGTTACGGTCCACCTCTTGCTCAAAGTTCCAGGGCGTGATGGGCGTGGTCGACTGGGCTTCCTTGCGCGTCATCCACGCAAACTTGGTTTCCTTAGCCGCTTTATCCGCTTGCGGCTGTACTAGTGGCCCCACGTAATATGGAACCCGAAAATCAACTAATTCGTCCAACTTATATGGGGCATAGCTGCGATGGGCTGCCACCGGATTTTCCTCAGCTAACCAAGGATAATAAACGGACTGAGCTTCGATAATTCGGTCCAACTCTTGCTGATGAATTTGATGCGGAATCACGCTATTCGCCTTGGTTCGCTGCTTGGGCAGAAAGTCCCCCGCGTCAATGGCAGTTTGTAACCGTACGCCCACGGTACTAAGCGGCTGATTCTGCTTTAAAACTTTCTCTACCGCCTTGACTAGGGCATCCTGATCTTGATCATTTGCCAGATAGTCGGCGTAAGCCTGTTTCAGGGCCCGCCGGTGTTTTTGATCCGTTAATTGTTCCCGATAGTCTTTTAAGAGCCGCAATTGGTCATAATGCGTTTGGTACTGCTGAACCATCTGGCCAGAGAACGTCTTGCCGTTGGGAATAATAATGGCAAGCTGGATTGCAGACTGCACCCTGGCCAATAATTCTACCAACTGACGCTGTTCATCCCCCAATAACTGAGTAACATCATCTTGATGGTCATCTAAAGTCTCCAAACTTAACGTTAAGGCCTTTTGGTCAGTCTTATCCCCCTCGAATCCCGTTAAAACGTAAAGCTTAGCTTTCAACCCCAGCAGGGCCTTCGAAAACTCGGTATAGAACCGTTTTTGCGTCGCATCACCCTGAGCCACCAGCATTTTAGTCAACGCCTTCTGCCGGTCACTGGGCGATTCCTGGTCGTTGGTCAACAATGACACCACCGCATCCCAATCCAATTGGGGAAGCTCCACCTGTGAATCCATGAAAATTGCCGCTAATTGGGCGTTAATCGTTGCAAAATAGGTGTTTAAATCCAGCTTCCCTGGTTTAAAGTTTTTCGCGGCACCACCAGTTAAAAAGTGGCCCCGGTACTTCACGATGTGGTGAACGGCCAAATAAATCTCCCGGATATCAAACTGACGTTTTTCGGTCATCAACTTCTGGCGCAAATGATAGACGGTCGGGTACTTATCGTAGAATTGCCGGTCGGTTTGGTCGTTAAAAAGCCGATAAACGGCCTTGAAGCGCGAATCGCCCGGGGCAATTGCAGACGCCTTTTGCCGCGCAAAAAAGTTTGGATCTTGGGCGGCAATGTATGGGTCAAAAATCTCACGTAGCAACCGTAACCGCCACCGGCGCCGCCCCAAACGGCGCCGCGTCGTCCGGAAGGTTCGTCTGTCCGCTGCGGGTTGCCCCTCCCGAAAAAGCCGAACACCTAACCCGGTTTGCCCTTTGACCCGGATGATGTGACCGTACTCATCCACCACGGACCAGCCAATTGAACTGGTTCCAATATCTAATCCAATACCGTATTTTTTGTACAAATTAATAAATCCCTTCTATAGCCGAATTAGGGTTAAGCAACTTGTTTCAATTATTTTATTCTAGCGTACCCATTTAATCATCGTCCAGAACTATGTCACCCATTGTCAAAATTCGTAATTATCATAATTATTACCGGTTGTCGTCTTCAAAATAATCAGTTGGCCTAAAAAAGGCGTTGCTCGCAAGCAACGCCTTTTCCTATCAAATTTAATTCGTCTTACTCCTGCGTCCCCGCAATCACGAACTCGAAGTCGTAATCCCGGTCGGCGGGCAGGTGGTACTTAGCTTCCACGTCGGCGCCCCAGCTGTCGATTCCGCCGACACCGCGGACGGCGCCAAAGACCGTGAAGACCGTCCGCCGTAACGGTGGCAGTTCTTCGATGTGGGTCGCATTTTCTAGCTCCTCGGCCGTGTACGGCAAGCAACTGAAGTTAAACGGCTGGTCGGCCTGCGTAAACGTCAGGCTGAACGGTTCGGTGTCCGGGTCCGCGTTGTTCAACGTAATGGCCCGGGTCACCGTGGCGTGTTCGGTCGCCATGTGCATCCCGCACTCCTGCGGGACCATGTACGGCGTGACCGGCAACCCGGTGACTTGGTAGTCGCCCAGTTGGCCGCCCGCCATGCGGTCCGGGTAGGTTTCCCCGGATAAGCCGCGGTAGCTAAATTGCTGCGCGGCCGTCGGCATCACGAACCGCAGTCCCAGCGCGGGTAATTCCGGTAAGCCCGCCTGGCCGGTGAAATGGGTGTGGACCCGAATTGCGCCCGTGGCGTCCACGGTGTAGCTTACCACCACGGTGGTCGCCGGCACCGTGGTCGTGGTGTAGGTGAAGCGCAGCGTCACGGTCTCGGCGGTCTCGTGGTCCGAATAGCGGTTGTTTTCCGGCGCAATCGGCAGGGTAATGTCCTGGCCGTTTACAGCCACCTCGATGTGCGTGCAGGGACTGAACAGGTCGGCCCCCAGCCACATCGCCGATTTTTCGGAAAAGTGGTTGCCCCGGTCGTTATCGGTCGTGGCCCGCCAGAACGTGGGTTTCGGCACGCGGTAGAGCCACTCCTTACCATTGCGTTTGAGCGACTCCAGGCCGCCCCGTTCGTAACTAAAGATGTATTGGAACCCCTCGCCGTGCAGGCCCAAGGTCCCGTCGCCATAAACGACGTGTAGTTTAGCGGTCGTATTTGCCATAGTAGTAGCTCACCTCCTGAAGTGCGGGTTTCGGCGTCCGGTCCGCGAATAGCAGGCCGTCACCGGAAAATTCATAGTCGGAATGCCGGTCGTCGAAGTCCCCGCCGTAGCGCAGGACCAGTTGGCCGGTGACCTCGTCGTTGACCAACAAGGCCTGGTCGATGTAGTCCCAGATGAACCCGCCTTGGTACATTGGGTACTGGTCGATCAGATCCGTATAACTGTTCATGCCGCCCAGCGAATTGCCCATGTCGTGCATGTATTCACAGTTAACGAACGGCTTTTGCGGGTCGTTGTCTAGGTAATCGCGGATGGCCTTCGGTGGATCGTACATCATACTTTCCATGTCGGAGATCCGGTCGGCGTAGACCCGGTTGCGGCAAACACCTTCATAGTGGGTTAGGCGGCCCTCGTCGTGGTCGTGATAGTACTGGTCCATGGCCGCGATGTCGTCGCCGGCGTAGGATTCGTTACCTAGCGACCAGAAGAGGATGGCCGGGTGGTTCTTAAACGTTTGATAGTTACTGCGAGCCCGGTCTACTACGGCCCCCTGCCATTGCGGCAGCGATCCGGGAACGTTATACGAGGGTTCGACGGCGCCCATCTTCTGCCAGGTGCCGTGGGTTTCTAGGTTATTTTCGGCCATCATGTAGATGCCGTTGCGGTCGCACAGGGCGTACCAGGCAATCTGGTCGGGATAATGGCAAGTCCGTACCGCGTTGATGTGGTGTTGCTTGAAGACTTGCAGGTCGTATTGCATGTCGGCCAGCGTGACGCTACGGCCGCGCTTGGCGTCCCATTCGTGGCGGTTGACCCCGTTTAAGATCAGCCGGTGACCGTTCAGCAACATCACCTTATCCTTGAGTTCGACCCGCCGAAACCCGACGTCGTAGGGCACGACCTCCAGCAATTGACCGCTGGCGTCGAGGACTTCGACCTGAAGTTGATACAGGTACGGGTCGTGGTGGTCCCAAAGATGGACGTTGGGCACGGGCACGTGTCGGATAGTGAGCTCGGCCTGAGCCGGTACGGTCTGGTTCAACAGGACCTGTTGGCCGGCGTGCAGAATCGTTTTGACCTGCGCCCCGGATTGGGCGGCGTCCGCATTAAGATTCAACGTGACGTTAAAGTCACCGGTGGTCAAATCGTCGAGGACGTTGGCCCGAATGGTCAGGTCGTTGACGTGGACGGTCGGTTGGGCCACTAAGCGCACGCTACGGAAGATCCCGGAGAACCGGAAGAAGTCCTGGTCCTCCAAGAAGGCCGCGGTACTGCGTTTGAAGACCTCCACCGCCAGCAAGTTTTCACCGGCCTGCAGGTAAGGCGTCAGGTCGAATTCCGACTGGCTGAAGCTGTCCTCGGCGTACCCCACGAAGTGCCCGTTGAGCCACAGGTACATGGCCTCTTCGACCCCGTCGAACTGGATCACGACGCGGTGGTCGCGTAGTTCGGGGTTCAGGGTAAAGGTCTTCAGGTAGGCACCGACCGTGTTGTCGGGCCCTTCACTAAACATCCCCGGCATCCCGGTGGTGTCGCCCAGTGCGTAGGCCGGCCGCCGATACAGCTTACCTTCCCAGGGGTATAAGGTGTTGGTGTAATGGAGCTGGCCGTAACCGGCGAGTTCGATGTGGCCGGGTACTTGGATTTCCCCAAAGTTCTGGTGGTCGGCGTCCGGTTGTTCAAAGCCCACGGGCCGTTCTTGCGGCGTCTGGGCAAAGGCGAACTGCCAGGTCCCATCTAGGCTCTGCACAAAACTACTCTGGTGCGCCTGCATCTCGGCGACCGTCCGGTAATAATGGTGATCGCTGTGCGCGGGCAACTGGTTGACCCGAAACGTTTGCGGGTCGTCCAGCCATTTTAAGTCTGCTTGCAACAGCAAGACCTCCTTTTCATTTTAGTTAAAACGCTTACATTTGTTTACAGGATTATTGTACTACAGGTCGCCCCCCGTTGATGATTTCTGGGGGCAATTTTTTCCGAAAAATTTAGGATCCGTTGGCGACCATCCTGTAACCGTTTCCGTTGCCGTAAATCCGCCGAACGACTCCCTACCGCTAAGTTTTAATAAGCTATTCAAGATGAAAATATTACTGAAAACTTATGCCAGTAAGCGTATGATTATGAGTGCTGCTATTTCCACGAATACTCGCTGGTTGGCAGTCGAAAAAATACATATTTGAGGTAGAGTTTAATGCATTATACTTTGTTCATCCGGTGTCTCGCGGAATTTATCGGGACGGCCATCATGGTGGCCTTAGGAAACGGCTCCGTCGCTAACGTCGAATTGAAGGGGACCAAGGGCTACCACGGGGGCTGGGTCCTGATTGGGTTCGGGTACGGTATCGGGGTCATGATTCCCGCGTTGATGTTCGCCACCATCTCCGGGGCGCAAATCAACCCGGCCATGACCATCGCCCAAGCCGTCGTCGGCAACTTCCCTTGGGCCGAAGTCCTGCCCTACGTCATCGCCCAAACGCTGGGCGCCATCGTGGGTCAACTGACCGTGGTCCTGGCCTACAAGCCGTACTACGACAAGACCACGGACGCCGAAGCCATCCTGGGGACCTTCTCCACGATCGACGCGGCCGACAGCAAGTTGAACGGGTTCCTGAACGAATTTATCGGGACCTTCTTATTGGTCTTGGGCGCGGTCTTCATGACGGCCGATAAGTTAGACCCCCGGGCCGACTTTTTGGGCTTAGGCTTTCTGGTAATGTGTCTGGTCGTCTCCTTCGGGGGGCCCACCGGACCGGCCTTGAACCCCGCACGGGACATTGGCCCACGGCTGTTACACGCCCTCTGGCCGTTCAAGTACAAGGGCAGTTCGCAGTTTGAATACAGTTGGGTGCCAATCGTGGCTCCCATCGCCGGCGCCATCGCGGCCACGGTTTTGTACCAAGCGTTTCTTTAAACCATAACGATTGCAGATAAAATGAGGATTGCCGTGACCCGGCAATCCTCATTTTTTGAGTTTTATTCAGCTCGTCCCTAGTTAAACCGCTCATCACTTTTAGCCGGCAAATTTCTGTTTGGAGGGAGACTAAAATCTGTTTTCGGCTAATCAGGGAAACTACCCAGTGATAATCCATTTAACGGATAGCCTTAAAGTGACTGTCATTACCATCGTAAGCTGGAGGACCAAATCAATGCTTACCCTAACGCCACCTGAACCTGGTTCACGGGTTGAGTACTCGTAGCGACCACGCTCCCAGCGGGCTGGTAGACTTTGCGGTCCAGCGTTGGGGCCTTGACCGGCGTGTTTGCGGCGGCCATGTCCTTGAAGTACTGAACGAAGACGTCGGTATCAGAGCCAATGGAGGCCTTGATTGGCGTGTCCTTGAAGGCGTAGAAGTTATCCCCGCCCCCGTGGAGGAAGTCGTTGATCACGACGCGGTAGGTCGCCGTCATGCTGACCGGCGTGCCATCGTCCTTCTTGATGTCGACTACCTTGTACGGTTGCTTAGCATCGTTGTTGTCCGTGTAGGTGTATTTCAACCCGGAGATTTGCAGGTAGAAGGCTTGGTTTTCGTCATACTGTTGGTTCAGCGCATCCTTGATTTGCTGACCGGTCATTTCAACCACCTGTAAGATGTTCCCAAATGGCTGTACGGCCACGGCCGCACCCCAGGTGATGTCCCCGTTGTTGGCAACGGCCAAGTCGGCCCGGACCCCACCGTTGTTGGTCATGGCAAAGTCTGGCTTAGTCCCGTTCTTTTGGGCTTCGTAACGTTGCGCATCGACCACTAATTCACCCGCGGCGTTTTCCATGGTCTTGCTGTTGTTGTTCCGCCCGGTGATCGGTTCGTTAGTGGCGGCCTTGCCAATCACGGCATTGACCTTCGGGGCCACGCGCTTGTCGGCGTCCTTCACGATAGCGGCCACCTTGGCGTTGGTCTTAGCCTTGGGGTTGGCCTTGGCTGGTAAGACGGGGTACACGTGAGATTCGAGGTGCATGAATTTCCCGGTCTTCGGGTTGATGTACCCCTGCGTATCGTTGTAGGCCTTGCCGGTGTAAACGGCTTGGACCACATGGGTCTTGCCGACCGTGGCGTTGGCGTACTGGTGCGAGTGCCCGGCCACGTACAGCCCAACGTTGTTCTTCTTGTCGAGCTTGTTGACCTTGTTCAAAATATCGACCGCACTACCGGCCGTCTTGCCGTCCTGGGAGGCGATCCCAGTGTGGGCCATCACGACCACGGCCTTAACGCCCTTCTTGTTCAAGACCTTATCGTACTTGGCGATGGTCTTGGCTTCGTCCAAGATCTTGTAGTTTTGGTAGTTCTTCAGTAACGTCAAATGAGGCAGGTCGGTGGTTTCAATCCCGATAAACCCAACTTTAGCGGTCTTGCCGTGGGCCTTGACCGTCTTGATGGTGTAGGGCTTGTAGCCGTAAGGAATCTTGTTGTTGGATTTCTTGACCACGTTTGCCACGACCAGGTTGATCTTCGAGGCTTGGTGCGGGTAGGCCTTGACCAACGAATCGGCGTTAGCGGCCGGCTTATTGCCCTTCAAAATCCGGTTGTATTCGCCCAAACCGTGGTCAAATTCGTGGTTCCCCAGCGTCCCGATCTGGAACTTCATGGCCCGCAAGGTGTGCATGGTCGATTCGTGGGCCAGCAGGGTCGAATTGGCCGGTGAAGCCCCGACCATGTCCCCGGCTTCCACCCGGAAGGTGTTGGCCGCCTTAGCATGTTGGGTCTTCTTGAACTGGTTTTGGGCTTGGTCTAACGAGCCCCCGAGCCGCGCAACGGTCCCCACGTCGCTATAAGTCTGGTCGCCAATCTTCACGGTCCCCGTGGTTTCCAGGCCCCCGTGCAGGTCGTTGATGCCTAAGACCTGAATCGGAATGGCGGTCTTGTATTTCTTGGCCAACTTCTTAAACCCCGGTTGGCTGGTCGGAGTGCTGTACTTATCGGTTTGCGTGGTGACCTTCTGGGCCGCGGCGTGTGCCGAATGATCGTCCAGTCCCGGTAGCGTCGACGCACTGCCGGCAACTAATAAGGGCACTAACAAACTATAAAGTAGCTTATGATGATGGTGAGCTATTGTCATGATGACAAATCCTCCTCAAAAATATGTAATCCGATACGTCCCTAGCGTAACAATGAAAGCGCTTATTGTCACTAAGTAAATCCCCTCTAAGTTTGCAATTCAAGGGGTCGAAATTGAAAGGCCTCCGCCTTACAATTTCCCCACAGGAAACGCCAAAAATCAACGCAAAAATCGGGCGCCACCAACCATAAAGGCTGATGACGCCCGATTTTTGAAACTCATTTAGCTTAATTTTAGATTTAGTAAGTGAATGGTTCTTCACCCAAAGCGTGTTGGGCAGCCAGGTTCAGCAGGCTCCATTGCCGGTCAAAGCCAGGTTGGAAGAAGAAGTCAGCTTCGGCTAAGTCTTCGAGGCGTAAGCCGTGTTGAATGGCTAAGGCTAATACGTTGCCTTGAGCCGTCACGTCGTAGGTCGATAAGACCGCGCCACCCAATAAGACGTGGGTCGTTGGGTTGAAGAACAATTGAACGTAAACGTCCGGGTTGCCCTTGTCGCTTGGCACGTACTTCGGCCGCAAGGTGGTGTGGTAGAAGTCCTTGGCTACCGTGACGCCCGCGCGCTTGGCGGTAAAGGAGTTCAGGCCACTCTGTGCGAAGTGTTCGTCAAAGACACTCAGAGCCGAAGACCCGACCAAGCCCTTGAATGGTTCGGCTGGGTTGGCTTCGAAGAGGTGCTTGACCACGTAACGGGCTTCGCGCCGGGCGACCGTCGCTAAGGCAATCGGCACCTTGGTTTGCGCCGGAATGGAGTAAGCCAACGTGGCATCCCCAATGGCGTAAACGTCGGGCAGGTTGGTCCGCAGGTAGTTGTCGACCTTGATCCAGCCCCGGTCGTCCAAGTCCACGGTCCCCTTCAACCAGTCGGTGTTCGGTTGAACGCCGGCGGCCTGAATGACCACGTCACTTGGGTATTCGGCGTCAGTAGTCTTGACGGCCTTGACGGCTTGGTCGCCGGTGTAGGCGGTGATCTTGGCGTTCATTTGCACGTTGATGCCTTCAGCCGTCAGCTTCTTGGCCAAGATATCGGTCAATTCGCCGTCCAGATACGTGCCTAATGGCCGGTCGATCACGTCGAGCAAGGTAACTTCCTTGCCGGCTTTCCGACTGGCTTCAGCCGCTTCGATTCCGATGTAACCGGCCCCGATAATGGTCATGTGCTTGACCGCTGGGTCGGCGAGCTTTTCCTTGATCTTCAACGCCCAATCCTTGCCCCGCATTAAGAACACGTTGTCCAGGTCGGCCCCGGGCACGGGTAAGGACTTCGGCGTCACACCAGAACTCAAGATCAACTTATCGTACGGTTGGTCCGTGGTTTGGTTAGTGGCGTGATCCACCACCGTCACGGTCTTGGCATCGGCGTTGATCTTGGTGACCTCGTGGCGATCCAGGATGTGGACGTTGGGTTGTGGAAAATCATCAGCGCTGAAATTGCGCACGTCGTTGACATCCGTAACACTGTTTTCCAGGTACAATTCCATCCCACAAGACATGAAGGAAATGAAATCCCCCGCTTCAAACAACGTAATATCAACATCATTGTAGCGACTCAGTAATTCTAAGATTGATTGGTGACCCCCATGTGAAGCCCCAACAATCACGATTCGTTCTTTTGACATCGAACAAAAGCCTCCTCTAGTTTAGAATGATTCTTAACTGACAAGTTAAGAATAACGCATTCATCCCTAAAATGCAAGCCGTTTCAAAAAATGAGGGGCGTTACGAAAAGAGGGTGTCCACCATGGGTTGCCGGCGACGCCAATCCACCTGATGGTGCAGGTCGTAGGATTGGCGGGTTAGGTAAGTCAATAACTTAGCGCGTTGGGGCTGGTCCAAAAACGTGTAGGTCTGGGGAATCGCCACTTGCGGCGCGACCGCTCGCAAATCGGCCAACGTCACGGTGCTGGTCAGACGGTAGGTCGCCTGAATCGGCACGGCCACCCCACTCTTCTGGGGGCCCAGGTACCGCATGGTCGCCGCAAAATCGCTGTGCTGAACCAATGTGCCCAGCTTGGCGATTGTGGCCGGGCTGCCCTGGTAGGCCGCCCCGCAGCGCATGAAGAACTGAATCCCCCGCCCCGTGGTGTAGACGAAGGCCTGGAAGGGTTTAGCAAAGAACCGCTTGCGAAATTCTAAAATCTTATGACCGGACAAGACCGCCGTGGTCGCGTCGGGATGCAACGCGACTAATAAGGTGGGCAGCTGGTCGTCATAAATCATGGCTATGGGTTGGGTCACGGAAAAACTCCTTTTACTGTTTCGATTGGTGAATCTTGGGTTGTTGCTGATGATCAAAGCTGCGCAGCAACGTGATGTTTTGGCGGCGCTCCGCTTGGATCGTCTGCCGATACTTCAAGGGACTTTGGCCGACCTGTTGCTTAAACAAGCGGGTCAGGTAGTTGGCATCTAAGCCCACGTGGATTGCGATATCGTTGATACTGAGTTCAGTATACGCCAAAAAATTTTTGACGTGGCGAATCCGAATCAGCTGCAATAGCGTGTTGGGGGTGACACCCGTTTCACGTTTACAGATTTCAATCATGTAATTCTTGCTGTAGTGAAAGTGCCGGGCTAAATCCGCCAGCCGAAGCGGGGTCGCATAGTGCTGCTGCAGGTAGCGTAGCGGCGCAAAACTGGTGTCCGGGCTCATGTAAGTGGCCTCGGGAATCGGCGTCACCAGGCCATTTTGATCGACGACCAACGTTAATAGAAGGTCCTTCAAGCGCACATCGACCCGCAGCATGCCGTAGGGCGTCGGCTGGCGTTGCGCCGCTAGGGCCTGGGTCAACAACCGGCGAAAACTTTCGCGGTCGCTGACGGGAAAAATCGGCGGCTGGGCGACTTGGTTAAGTAACCGTTGTAAGTCCGGGCTCGTCGTGAACTTTATGTCGATAATCACCGCGTCGTGATTAAACTTAAAGGCGTGTGGGGTCCGCGGCGTGACCAGATAGAGTTGCCCCCCGAAGACGGTGTAGGGCCGGTCGGCGAGTTGCACGTGTTCTTCGCCGCTCAACACCAGTTGCAGTTGGTTGAACTCGTGTTGGTGCAGTGCCACGGCCTCGCCGCGCTGATAGGTCCGTCCGCTCATCCACAAGACCGTTAATTGGGAATCACGCAAGGGTTCCATGCTTGTGACCGCCTTTCCATGAGTGTGATATTTTCCAGAAAATCGTGCAATATACGTTAAATGTAAGCGCTTAATTTAGGATACACTTACCCGTGAGTTAAGGATATATCCGCTGCTTGAATGACTTTGACGATTACACGAAACGGGGGCGGTCCCTATGGCTGGACCACAAGCAAACGCATTAAGAAAAGTCACCTGGCACATTCTGCCATACTTATTTGTCATTTATTTTATCGCATTTCTCGACCGCAGTAGTATTACGTACGCTTCGATCGGGGGGATGGACCAAGACCTTGGCCTAACCGCGACCACCTACGGCTTTATCGCGGGCATCTTCTTCATCGGTTACTTCATCTTCGGCATCCCCGGCAACATGATGCTCGAACGCATTGGGGCGCGCCGGTGGATGGCCTTCATCCTGATTTTCTGGGGAACGGTCACCCTGGTCACGGGCTTTGTTAACTCCATCCCAATGTTGGTAATTCTCCGGTTTTTACTGGGCGTTTCCGAAGCCGGACTTTTTCCGGGCATGACGTTATACATCACCTACTGGATTCGCAGTCAGGACCGGGCGCGGGCCATCGCGGCCTTCATGGTCGCCCCACCCGTTGCTAATTCCATTGGGGCGCCAGTCGCCACCTGGATTATCACCCGCGTGCACCTCGCCTTGGGGCTCGCCGGCTGGCGCTGGTTGTTCATCATCATTGGTGTGCCGGCGGTCCTGATGGGCATCTACACCGTCTTCTTCCTGGCGGACAAACCCGCCACGGCAACCTGGTTGACGCCCCAAGAACGGGATTGGTTAGTTCAGGCGTTGACTCTTGATGCGCAACGGGCCCAGGAGAAACGGGTCGTGAACGCGCCGTTTACTGCGGCCTTCAAGGACGCTAAGATTTGGAAACTCACGGGCATGAATTTCTTCTACTGTGTCGGTCTCTACGGCATCACGTTCTGGATGCCTCAGATGGTCAAGGCCCTCTCGAGCGACCTGAGCACCATGCAGATTGGCCTGATCAGCGCCATTCCTTACCTACTAGGCGCCATCGCCTTGGTCGTTAACGGCCGGTTGTCCGACCGTAGCGGCGAACGACCCGTCCACACGGCCGTCGGTGCCTTACTGGGCAGCCTGGGCTTCGTGGGGGCCGCCCTCACGACCCACCTTCCCGTGCTCTCCGTCGGTTTTATCTGCCTGGCCGCCATCGGCGTTTACGCCTACTCCGGGCCGTACTGGGCCCTGTCCACCACGATTGATCCGCGAATGGCGGCCGTAGGGTTAGGTATCGTCAACGCCGTGGGGAACTTCGGGGGCTTCTTCGGCCCCTACGCCATCGGCTGGCTCAAAACGGCGACCCACAGTACCGTGACCGGGATGCTCTTCTTGGCCGCCGCCCTAATCATTCCGGCAATAATTGTCTTAACGTTTCGCCACCATTCGGCCCCTGCCGCGACGCCGACCACGCCGACCCACGCGACCGTTTGAAGAAAGGAAAATTATCATGACTCGTTATCAAGAAGATTGTTTTTACTGCACACGTAACGCAAAACTAGCGGCAAACTACATTCTGGTGGCACCGCTCCACGTCGCGACGGTTTACCTGAGCCGCGACCAGACCCACCGCGGGCGGGTGGCCGTGGTCCTCAACTGGCACGTCGATGAGCCCTACCAACTCACCGAGACCGAGCGCCACGAATTTTATGACGACGTCGCCCACGCCGCGCACGCCGTGGCCCAAGCCTTTCACCCGGCCAAGATCAACTACGCCACTTACGGGGACACCGTGTCGCACCTGCACGTTCACGTGGTGCCCAAACAAACAACGGACGCGGATTGGGACGACGCTTTCGTCAACAATCCCGCCAACCCAGTGCTGTTGAGCGACACGAGCTACCGCGAAATCATCGACGCGTTACGCGCTAATTTATAATTAAAGGAGATCTTTTCAATGGCTGTTAAAGGAAAAGTTGTTGTAATTGCGGGGGCCTCTTCGGGTATCGGCGCCGCCACCGCGAAAAAGTTGGCGGCACACGGGGCCAAGCTCTTCGTGGGCGCTCGCCGCGAAGAGAAACTCCAGGCTCTGGTGAGTGACATTCAAGCGGCCGGTGGCGAGGCAGCCTATCACCTGGTCGACGTGACCGACAAGGCCTCCGTTCAGCGGTTCGTGGACGCGGCCGAAGCCCACTACGGCCAAATCGACGTGATGTATAACAACGCCGGCATCATGCCTAATTCACCGTTAAAGGATCTGAAGGTCGACGATTGGGAAGCCGCCTTTCAAATCAACGTGATGGGTGTTCTGTACGGCATCGCCGCGGCACTCCCCATCATGAAAAAACAGGGATTTGGGCACTTCATTGCGACCGATTCTAACGCCGGCCACGTGATCAACCCCAACGCTGCCATCTATTCCGGGACCAAGTTCGCCCTGCGTGCCATCATGGATGCACTCCGGCAAGAGGAAGGCCCGAACATGATTCGGTCGACCATGGTCTCTCCGGGCAACGTCAATACCGGACTCTGGAAGTCCGTAGGCGATCCCGAACTGCAAAAGAAGGCCCGTCAACGCGAAGAAAGTATCGGGCTGAGTCCCGATGACTTAGCCAACGCGGTCCTCTACGCCATCGACCAACCCGAAAATGTGGGCATCGATGAGATCCTGTTACGGCCGACCGTCCAACAAAACTAATTGATCATTAAGCCTCGCCGCTCCGTCACTGGTTCGGCGGGGCTTTTTGGCGTTCTGCGCCGGGACAATATTAGAAAAAGATATTTTCTAAAACTTTTTTCCGTTTTTCCTTGACCTTGAGTATACTCTAACTCCTATACTGCTGAGTGTTAGGTCATGACCCACCAACTACGAAAGGAAGTTTTTAGTGATGAAACAACTCAACTGGGGCAACACCCACGTGCAAACGTCCGCGGTCGCTTTAGGCATCATGCGGATGTTGAATCTGACCAGCGACCAGGCCGCCAACGTTTTGGACCAGGTCCAGGCCATGGGCGTCACCCACATCGATTCCGCCGACATCTACGGGGTGGGTCAATCCGAAACCATCTTCGGCGAAGCTCTGAAGAAGTCCGCGGTCAGCCGTGACGACCTCTTCATTCAATCCAAGGGGGGCATCGTCCCCGACCCGCAAAAGAGTTCCGGCGACGTGGTCTTGGGCCAACGCTACGACTTTTCTAAGCAACACCTGTTGGCAGCCGTCGACGGCATCTTACAACGGATGCAACTCGACTACCTCGACGCCTTTCTCCTCCACCGGCCCGACGCCTTGATGGAGCCCGACGAAATCGCCGCAGCCTTTGATAGCCTGCACCAGAGTGGGAAGGTCCGCTACTTCGGCGTTTCCAACTTTAATCCCCAACAAGTCGAACTGGTCCAGGCCGCAACCTCGCAGAAGCTCATGGCCAACCAGCTCCAATTCGGGGTCATGCATACCGGCCCGATTCAATTCGGCCTGCACACCAACATGACCGACGCCCCGAGCGTCAACCACGACGGCGGCATCATCGAATATTCGCGGTTACACCAGATGACCATTCAGGCCTGGTCGCCTTACCAATACGGCCTGTTTGCCGGCTCCTTCATCGATAACCCGAAGTTCCCCGCACTTAATCAAGAACTGCAGACCCTGGCCGACAAATACGGCGTGACCAAGAACGCCATCGCTACGGCCTGGATATTGCGGCACCCGGCCCACATGCAAGTGATTTTAGGGTCCATGAACCCGCAACACTTACGTGAAAGCATCGCCGGTAGCGACGTCACTCTGACTAAGCAGGAGTGGTACGACGTCTACCTGGCCGCCGGCAACGATTTACCTTAAACCTAAGCTCCCTGACCACATTAAAAACCACGTTGCGCCGACCCAATGGCGTAACGTGGCTTTTTTGCTTGTGGTCGGTTATGCCTTGCCGATGACCCGCATGCCGGAACTGGTCCCTAACCGCGATGCGCCGGCCGCAATCATGGCCTCGGCTTCTGCCTTGGTGTGTACCCCGCCGGACGCCTTGACCTTGATGCGATCGCCCACGGCTTGTTTCATCAAGACCACGTCGTTGACTTCCGCCCCGCGCGTGGAAAACCCGGTCGAGGTCTTCACAAATTCGGCGCCCGCGTCGGCGACTAATTCGGAAGCCCGCGTGATTTCCTGGTCCGTCAACAGGGCCGTTTCGATGATGACCTTCACCAATTTATGGTGTTGGTGACCGGTAGTGATAACGGCCTCTAGGTCTTGGCGCACTTGGGCATCGTGACCGGCTTTGAATTCGCCGATGTTCATCACCACGTCGAGTTCATCGACCCCGTCCGCGATGGCCTGGGTGGCTTCGGCGACCTTGATGGCCGTGGTGTTGGCCCCCAGGGGAAAGCCGATGACCGTGTCGGTGTTGACGGCGGTGTCCTTCAATTGTTCGTGGGCGTAGCGAACCCAGTACGGATTCAACATCACGGAGCAGAAGTGGTTTTCCCTGGCTTCGCGAATGATTTGGTCCACGTCAGCTTGCGTGGCGTCCGGTGCTAATAAAGTATGATCGATGTATTGGTTTAAAGTCATGAGTTGGTCCCCGTTTCGTTAAGTTTAGTTTGTCGACAGCCTTAATTTATCACGGATTTTAACAAATGTAAATAATTAAAAATAACAAATGTAAAATTATTTTTCTGTGGTAGAATAATGACAACTCAAAAACGGAGGACAACTCGTGATGCTTTCTCAAAAACAAACGGAACGGCTACTAGCGGTCAGCCGTTACTATTATCAGGACAACCTCAGTCAGGTCGAAATCGCTAAAAAAATGAACCTCTCCCGACCCACGGTGGCTAAATCGCTCCAACTCGCACGGGAAACGGGCATCGTGACAGTCCAAATCAACGATCCCTTCACCGATTCTGCCCGGTTACAGCAGGCCTTAAAGGACCACTACCACCTAAAGGACGTGGTCGTGGCCCAACAAGTCAACCATGACGAGGCCGGCATTCGTGACCATCTGGGAGCCGTCGCAGCGGACTACCTCGACACCATCGTGACCGATGGGCTAACGATCGGCCTCAATTGGGGCCACACCATGTTGGCCGTCGCGCAGCACTTGCACGCCAGCCAAGCGCAAAACGTCCAACTGGTCCAACTTAAAGGGAGTCTGACCAACTCGGCAGAAACCAACTATTCCGCCGAAATCACGCAACAGTTCAACCAGGCCTTCCACACGCAGGCCCAGCTGCTTCCCCTGCCGCTGGTCTTTGACGATGCGCGGGTCAAGGCGGCGGCCTTACGCGACCCGTTCATCCATCAGGTCATCCAGACCGGGACCAACGCCGATATCGCGCTATTTACCGTGGGGACCACCCGCGCTGACGCACTGCTCTTTCGCTCCGGTTACCTCACGGCGCCGCAAATCCAGCGACTCCAACGTGAGGCCGCGGGCGATATCTTGTCCCACTACATCACCCCGACCGGTGCCATCGCCGACCCGGAACTCGACCAACGGACCGTGGCGTTGCCGCTCGACCAGCTGGGCCGGCAGAAATACGCCGTGCTGATTGCCGGTGGGGAGGCCAAATTACGCGCCATCCACGCCGCGTTGTTAGGCGGTTACGCCAACGTCTTGATTGTGGACCAGGCGGTCGCTAAACAGTTACTAGAGTTATAACTCGTTTTGTTATTAATAACAAAAAGGTCTGGGAATTATTCCCAGACCTTTTTTCACTAATTATCTTCGCCTGATTAACTCGCAGAAGAGCGCCGTTGGGCGGGTTTTACGCGTAAGGCGTCGTTGATCGTCACGGTTTCGGGTAGGTCACAAGTCCCTTCCACGGCCGCTTCGGTCCCCGCCTCACACGCGGCTTCAAAGTACCGCACCTTGTAGTTTAACTTTTGCCGGTAAGCCTGTAACTGCGCAATCTGTTGGTCAACGCCGGCTCGCTGTTGTTGGTAGATTTGGAGCCGTTCGGCTAAGGAAGCATCCCCCGCCATGGACAACTCGATAAAGTGGCGAATCTCTTTGAGCGCCATCCCCGTTGATTTTAGGCACGTAATCAAGTCGACGAGGTCCAAGTCCGCCTCGGAGAACTCGCGCCGCCCGGCCGCATTGCGGTGCACGAACGGCATCAGTCCCTCGCGGTCGTAGTACCGGAGCGTATAACAGCTTAACCCCGTTTTTTCGGCGACCTGTCCAATCGAATAACTCACATTCGTTTCCTCCTTTATGGCTTAAATGGTTCATCTATCATAACATTAATTAACTAACCCCGCCGAAGTAGCATCTTTTGTGACCCCGGTCAAGGCCCGCTACACTAAACTAGACTTATCGAGTCAGCAGATTTCTGGGGGAGGAATTTACGATGAAAACTCAACCTGTCGTTTTAATCACCAACGGGACGCAAGGCATGGGGAGCGTGTGCGCGGCCGACTTCTGTGGTCAGGGGGCCACGGTCATCATCGCCGATCTGGCAGTCAGTCGCGGACCCGCGATTGCCCAAAAATTAGGGGCTAACGTTCATTACCTACCGTTAGACGTGACCCGCCAAGCCGATTGGCGCCGCTTGATTCGCCAAATCATCGCGGCTTACGGGCGCCTCGACGTCCTGATCAACATTCCCGCCGTTTCTGAACGGCCGCGGGATTGGCAAGGTCATCCCACCGAATACCTGGCCTACTTCGAACGGACGCAGCGTCGCGTCATCTGGGGGACCACGGCGGCGGCCGCCATCATGCGTCACCAGGCCCACGGGAGTATCGTCAACGTGTTAACGGCCCAGCCCGCCGCACCCAATCAGCAGCTGGTCACCTTACTGCACAACTGGACGCAAGCGACCGCGCGGGACCTGGCCGGCGCCGACGTGCGGATCAACACGGTGCAGGCCCATCTGAGCACCACCCCCGCACCGCAAGATCTCGACGCTGCCCGGGCCCAGCCCTTACAACAAACCATCCGTTATCTGGCGACAGCCCATCCGGTCAGTCCCAACGGTCACGCATTTGTCGTTCCCGCCAATTAAAAATTCGAAGTAGTGGCTTCGCGACTAACTCTCGCGGGGCCGCTATTTTTTGGGCCGCCGTTGTCTGGCAGTATAAATATATTTGTGCAACCGAATTCGCAATTATCGTCTTTTACTTAACTGACGCAGAATTACCGATTTTTATTTGTTATTATTAATTAAATAAAGAAATTTATAAGAACAAATCGTTGTAATCGTTCGGCTTTTTGCTAGAATGAACAGGAAATCAAGTTTCATTACTACATATCCTGAGGAGTGAGTCACATGCATCTGCGAGGCAATGCCAAACGACTGATCCTGGGACTAGCACTGGTCGCCCTCCCCTTAACCCTATTCGGTTGTGGGAAGGCCACCAGCTCGACCAGTTCGTCCAGTTCAGCCGGTTACAGCCCTAAGCAATTGACCGTCGAATTCGTGCCGTCCCAAAACGCCAGCACGTTGGAAGCCAAGGCCAAGCCCTTGGAAGGCCTACTGAAGAAACAACTCGGAATTCCCGTTAAGGTCAGCGTTTCGACCGACTACAACACGATTGTGGAAGCCATGGGATCCAAGAAAGTCGACGTGGGTTTCCTGCCGCCTGACGCCTACGTCTTAGCCCACAAACAGTACCACGACAAGGTCCTGTTACAAGCGGAACGTTACGGCCTCAAGGAACCTAACGACCAATCCACCAAAGAATTGGTCGACTATTACCGGTCCCAAATCCTGGTGCGCAAGGATAGTGGCATCAAGTCAATCAAGGACTTGAAGGGCAAGAAGATTGCCGTGCAAGACACCACCTCAACGGCCGGCTGGATCTACCCCGCCGTTGAAATGCTAGAACGCGGCGTCAACATCAACAAGGATGGTATCAAGACGGTTCAGGTCAAGGGTCACGACCAGGGTGTCTTGTCGGTCTACAACAAGAACACCGACGCCGCCTTTGTCTTTCAGGGGGCCCGTAACATCGTGAAGAAGGACGCGCCGGATATCATGAGTAAGGTCGTGCCTATCTACACCACCAACAAGATTCCTAACGACACCATCACGGTCCGCGGGGACATGAACGCTAAGTGGCAAAAGAAGGTCGCCGCTGCCTTTAAGGCCATCGCCAAGACCAAGCAAGGCCACGCCATCATTTCCAGCGTTTACGGCCACGAAAGTTACACCGATTCCAAAGACAGCAACTTTGACATTATTCGTCAGTACGACAAGAAGGCCGCCCAACTGAACAAGTAAGGCGCGCGTCATCACTAAAGTAGCGAAGGACAACACGAGCCTTGGCTACTTTTTTGACAAATCCAGTCACCCAGCCCGGTGACGAGGGGGAAAACAGGAATGCAAGCTACAGCAACCGCACCAATCATCGCGTTTCACCACGTTAATAAAATTTACGCCAACGGCACCGTTGGCCTCAAGGACATCGATTTTCAGATTCCCCGCGGCCAATTCCTGGTGGTCGTAGGCCTATCCGGAGCCGGTAAGAGTACGCTACTGCGGACCATCAACCGGATGCACGAAATCTCGTCGGGGGAGATTCGCATCGACGACGCCCCCATTGGCGCTTACAAGGGCAAGGCCTTGCGCCAACTTCGGTGTCACATCGGCATGATTTTTCAAAACTTCAACCTCGTTAACCGGGCCAGCGTCGAACGCAACGTCTTATCTGGTCTGGTCGGCTACTACCCCACTTGGAAGTGCATTTTAGGTCTCTTCAGTGCGGCCGATAAACAGCGCGCCGTCCAAGCGTTAAAGCGCGTCAGTCTGACCCCTAAGATCTTCACGCGCGCCGACGAACTCTCCGGCGGTCAACAACAACGGGTCGCCATCGCTCGTACCCTGATGCAGGACCCCAAAATTATCCTGGCCGACGAACCCGTGGCCTCGCTGGACCCCCGGACCACCAAGGACGTCATGGACACCCTACAACGCCTGAACCGTGAAGACGGGATCACCGTGATCGTTAACCTGCACTCCGTGGCGTTAGCCCGCCAGTACGCCGACCGCATCATTGGCCTGCGTGCCGGGGAATTAGTCTACGACCAGCCCATCGACAACGTCACCACGGCGGACCTGGATCGTATCTACCAGACCAACTAGGAGGCCCCCATGACGAATTCAACTCTTGATTTACCTAAACGCCCGTGGCGCCAACGGTATCACGTGGCAGCCATCGGTTGGACGCTCGTGTTAGGCGTTTTGTTGGTCCTGTCCTCGTTGATGACCGGCGCGAATTTAGGGACCTTTCTGAGCAACATCGACCAATTCTTGGCGTTACTGGTCCAGATGTCCCACCCCGCTTGGTCCTACCTCCACGTGATTCTTCAGCCCCTTTACGAAACCATTCAGATGGCGATTTTAGGGACCACGATTGGGGCCGTCTTGGCGGTCCCGTTCGCCCTCCTGGCCGCCAGCAACCTGGTCGGTAACCGCCTATTGCGGGGCCTGATTCGCTTCTTTTTGGATCTCGTCCGGACCCTGCCTGATTTATTGCTCGCCGCCATCTTCGTGGCCGTTTTCGGCATCGGCTCGACGGCCGGCGTCATCACCTTAGCCATCTTTTCGTTCGGGATGGTTTCTAAGCTCTTCTACGAGGTCATTGAAACCATCGACATGGGGCCCTTAGAGGCGCTTAAATCCGTGGGCGCCACCAAGGTCACCATGATTTGGTACGCGGTCTTGCCCCAGATTCTCAACCAGTTCGTCAGTTACTTTCTCTACACCCTCGAAATCAACGTTCGGGCCTCCACCGTTTTAGGGTACCTGGGGGCCGGCGGGATTGGGGTCTATCTTCAACGTTCGCTGGGAGAATTTAACTACAGTGCCACCGCTGTGATCATCCTGGCCACCCTGGTCGTGGTCCTGGTGATCGACGGCATCAGTAATCACCTAAGGAGGGTGCTTCTTTAATGCAAACCACGCTCGAAAATCATCCCCTGACCCACCACCTCTTCTGGCGCCGCTGGCACTGGTTGCTCTGGGTCGTAGTCGTGGCCGGCGTCTATAGTTGGGCCATCGGTGGCCTACACTTCACCGGGATTCAAGAATCCGCGGGGAGCGTTTCGCGCTCGATTCTCCACGGCCTGCTACACCCCGACTGGGCCTACGTCTATAACGGTAGTGGCGAGGACCTCTCGTCGCTGATTCTCCAGACCCTCGCCATCGCCTTTTTAGGTACCTTCGTGTCGGCACTGATCAGCGTGCCCTTCGCCTTTTGGGCCGCGCGAACGGACCAACACTGGGCACACCTGCGCTCCGGTAGCGGCAAAGTTGTCTTGACGTTGATTCGGACCTTTCCCGAAATCGTGCTGGCCATCATGTTCATCAAAGCGGTGGGACCGGGCTCCTACGCCGGGGTACTGGCCGTCAGTATTCATTCGATCGGAATGCTGGGAAAATTATTCAGTGAATCCCTCGAAAACATGGACCGTGGGGCGGAAGAGGCCATTCGCAGCGCGGGGGGCAATCGCAGTGAAATTCTGACCCTCGCGACCCTGCCCACGATTTTTCCCGAGTTCATCTCGTACACCCTGTACCGCTTTGAAATCGCCGTCCGTTCGGCGTCCATCTTAGGGATGGTCGGCGCCGGCGGGATTGGGACGCCCCTCATCTTCGCCATTCAAACGCGGAGTTGGTCGCGGGTCGGCATCATTTTGTTAGGCATCATCGTGATGGTCCTAGCCATCGATTCACTCTCCGAACAGCTACGAAAGAAGTTGATCTAATGACTCACGTCAAGATTATGTCGACCAGTGACGTTCATGGTTACCTATTTCCCACCGGTTACGCCAGTCGTCACGACCGGCAACCCTACGGCTGGTTACGCGCCGCGGCGGTCCTGCGGCAATTGCAGGCTCCTGCGCCGGACACCGTCACGGTCACCATCGACAACGGCGACTGGTTGGAGGGCTCCCCGCTAGCCAGTTACGTGGCCACCCAGGCACCCACCCATGCCACGCTTTGGTCGCGCCTGCTAGACGCCGGACATTACGACGTCGGCGTGCTTGGCAACCACGACTTTAACTACGGGCTAGACTACCTGCGGACCAGTCTGGCCGAACGCCACTATCCCGTTTTGGCGGCCAACGTTATGGGCGCCCAGGCCCAAGGAATCAGTGACGGTCCCTACACCATCCTGGAGAAAGGCGGGCTCAAGATTGCCGTGTTGGGGCTCACCACGGCCTACGTCCCCCACTGGGAACCCGCCGACCACCTGACCGGCTTAACTTTTCAGTCGGCCGTCGCCACGGCCCGCTCCTGGGTCCCGCGTCTCCGCCAGTTGGCCGACGTCGTGGTGGTCGCCTATCATGGCGGTTTTGAAGCCGACCTGGTCAGTGGCCGCGCCACCGAACGCGCGACGGGGGAAAACGAAGGCAGTCAACTCCTCGCCCAAGTTCCCGGCATCGATGCTTTGATCACCGGTCACCAACACCGCCAAATCGCGGGCGTCTACCACGGCGTACCGACGACGCAACCGGGCGAAAAAGGCGTGGCCGTGGGCGTCATCGACCTAGACGTCAGGGACCATCACGTGGTGGCCGCCCAAGCCCACCTGATTCAGACCGCCCCGACCCCACCCGATCCCCAGTTACGGGAACAGACCATTCAACTTGAGGCGCGGGTGCAGTCCTGGCTCGACCAACCTTTGGGTCACCTGACCGGCGCCAGCATGGCCGTCAGCGATTCCCTGGCCGCACGCCTTCACGGTCATCCCTACCTTGAGTTCATCAACCGCGTCGAAATGACGGCTGGGCACGCCGACATCGCCGCCACCGCCCTGTTTAACGACCAGGTCCGGGGCTTTCAACCGACCGTCACCCGGCGGCAACTCCTCAATAGCTATCCGTATCCCAATACCTTGGTGGTCGAACGCGTGACGGGTCAAGACCTCCGGGCCGCTTTGGAGCGCTGTGCCAGTTTCTTTACCGTCCAAGCCGACGGCCAAATCCAAGTGGCGCCCGAATTCACCACGCCCAAAGTCCAACTCTACAATTACGACGTGTATGACGGCATCGACTACACCTTTGACCTCCACCAACCCGTGGGTCACCGGTTAGTCCGCCTGCGTTACCACGGCGACCCCGTTCGGCCGGACCAGCAATTGACCATCGTCATGAACCAGTACCGCGGCCACGGTGGCGGCGATTACCCGATGTTTCGACCGGAAAAGATTATCCGCCAAGTCGATTGCGACATGGTCTCGCTGGTCCAACGCTATTTCCAAGCCCACCCGGTCGTCACGGGGGTCACGCCGCACAACCTCACCGTGCACGGTTAACTCACCAATCGTCGCCGTATAGGCTTGACTATTTTTGCCGTTTCACTTAATTAGCGCTATCCTTAAGCAGTACCATTATTTTAGACTCGCACTAACTTTGCGAATCCCTAAGGAGTGTTCTACATATGCAAAAATGGCATCGTTTCCTGGTCTGGGGCAGCCTCTTAATTCCCCTAATCGCGGGATTGGCCCTTGTGACCCCGGCGCAAGCCGCAACGCACGCGAAGACTACCACCCAGCAGACCACTAAGAAGGCCACCAAGAAGGCACCGCACCATTACCTCATCGTGATGGGCCACGGCGCGGGTGACCCGGGAGCCCGGGGCAACGGCACCACCGAAGCCACGGCGTTACGCAAGATTTTACTGCCGCAACTCCGCAAGTACGCTAAGCAGGTCAAGCACAGCAAGGTGACCTTCTACAACCCCAAACATAACCTGGTGTCCGATACCCTGTTCCACCACAAAGGGTCGTACAAGTTGAACAAGCACACCACGGTCATCATGTTTCACCTCGACGCGCCCAGCGGCCAAGGGGGCCACGTGATCATTCACAAGGCGCACCCTACGAAACGCGATCAACGGTTAGCCAAGGTCATCAAGAAATACATCGGCCTGAACCGGGCCTACCGCGGCTACAGTTTCCGGACGAACTTACGAAACTGCAACGTCTTACGGCGCCGGGGCATCGACTACAGTCTGGTAGAATCGGGCTTCATCACCAATAAGCACGATTTCCAGCACTTCAAGAAATACCGGGCCCAGATTGCCAAAGCCGACATTGAGGCCATCACCCACGAAACGTTATCCGCCAAGAAATAGGCTGTAAAAAAACTCCCGCTAATCGTTAGCGAGAGTTTTTTGACGACCGGACACCTCAGGACTGTGCCCGTTGTTGCAGGTGCGTGACTTCCTTGAGGCCCGCGCTCATTAAGACGAACACGATTATCCAGGCCGCAATGATCAATAATAACAATTTAAAGTACGGTCCGATGATGCCGATGTCCCAATCCCAAGCGGCGTGCAAAAGAATCGCCAGCCCGAAGAACACCAGAAACCGCGTGTCGAACAGGTCCGTTAACCGTAGCGGCTTGGCGCGTTTGACCACCATCACGGCTCCACCGGCAATGGCGGCCCAGACCAAGTGACCACCGATGGCCGACCAGCCCCGCAAGACGGCGACTTCCACCAACAGATTGCCAGACCGGTAGATGTAGCCGGCCGTTTCGAAGGCGGCAAAGCCCGCCCCCACCGCGGCCCCAATCAAAAGACCGCCTAAAATGTGCCGAATCCGTAATTGGTTGATGAAGTAACAGGTGATGACCAGTTTTCCCAGTTCTTCGACCACCCCGATCGACAGTGAATCGCCCAGCGTCAGCATCCCCGTCATCTGGTTGGTTTGACTGAAGCTAACGAACTGGTACAAAAAGACCGTCGCAATCAACGCGAAGATCCCGCCGATAAAGAAGACGCGCATCACTTCGTAAAGGCTGATATCCTGAAACGCGTTGGCTTCAAAGAAAAAGACCAGTCCGGACACGGGCACCGCAAACGCGCCGACCAGAATCAAACCGGGAATCGCGTTGGGGTTTTGAAACTCCACGGCCATGAACAGCAACGCGATAAAGGCGAGCAGAAAGCCCAAGAGAATCCGCGAAAAGAGCCAGGGCTTCACCCAGGCCGCCGAGAGGGCGTCCAAGGGCGGCGTCGTGGTTTCCGTTCCCGCAATGAAGATGGATTCGGCCTCCGCCTTGGTGTGGTGTTGAAAGACCGCCGAAAATAGGTCTTTGAGATTGACCTTGACGGCCCCCTCTTCGCCGGCGTAGTGGTTCAAACGCGCCGTGGCATCATCGTACAAGGACTGCCGGCGCGGTTGTTTCTTGGGCCCCGCCCCGGTTGCAGCGGTGGTCTGGGTCGGCGTCGGTAACGGCCGGCCACAAACCGGACAAAACTTCGCGGTCGCCGGAACCGAATGACCGCAGTGTGGACAAACTTGCATACTAATCCCCTTCTTCTTGACCGCCGGATGCGCGGCCATTTCTCACGCCTTTCATTATAGCAATACCAGCGACTAATCCCCGGTTGAAAGCTTGACCCACCGTTGCGTTTTAAAATATTTTTTCACACCGTTCTTTCTATATATGCCATTCATAATTCTCATTCAGTTTTAATTTTTCTGGTTGACATCCCCCGTGACCGGACGTACACTAGTCTCAATTCAAGAATCGTCCGAAACAAACCATTGAAGTGGAGATCAAGCTTATCGTGCCCGTAAAGAGAGCCGTCGTTGCTGAGAGTACGGCCGAACGCAGGTAAGTAAATGGACCACCGAGGGCTTTCCCGAAAGTTAGCGAGTACGGAAAGACGTGCGACATACGTCAGTTGTCAGGGAGATGTTGGTCTCCTGTGAGAGGGGCGCCGTGACTTCTTTTGGGGTCCGCGTCCAATTAAGGTGGTACCGCGGTTAATTTGACCGTCCTTAACGCATTGGCTGTTAAGGACGGTTTTTGTTTGCAATTAACCGAGGAGGAATTTCATGATGTTGATTCGATGGCAAAGCTCAGACATGTTGACAACCCCAACGACTAATCACCTATTTGGAGGAATTCATGATGAGCATTTTAAACAAGAAAACCACGTTATTACTATGCGGCGTTGTCGTCGTACTCGGCGGTGTCTTCGCCGTTAAGGCCCACTCAAAGACCACCACGGCCGCCGTCGCCCAAAACCTTAATTTAGCCGAGACCTCACCCATCACCAGCATGGACGTCGCCAAAATCACCGACAGCGTCTCCAGTAGCCAACTGAGTCAGGTCGGCGAAGGCCTGTTCCGGCTTAACGCCAAGAGCGAAGCCGTCAACGCCCTGGCCCAGAAGACCACCGTTTCCAAGGACGGGTCCGTCTACACGATTGATTTACATCACGACGGTAAATGGAGCAACGGCGATCCGGTGACCGCCCAAGACTTCGTGTACTCCTGGGAACGGACGTTAAACCCTAAGTCCAAGTCCGAATTTACCTACCAATTTGCTAAAATCAAGAACGCGAACGCGGTGGCGGCCGGCAAGCTCGCCCCCAGCAAGTTAGGGGTCAAGGCCACGGGCAAGTACCAATTACAGATTAAATTGGCCCAACCGACCTCATACTTCAAGGTCATCCTGGCCAGCTCGACCTTCTTCCCACTGAACCAAAAGGCCGTTCAAAAGTACGGCAGCAAGTACGGCTCCTCGGCCAGCACCACGGTCTACAACGGGCCTTACACCCTGACCAAATGGAACGGGACCAGTGATAGCTGGACGTTAAAGAAGAACCCGACCTACCGCGATCACCAAGCCATCAAGCTCCAACACATCAATTACCGGGTCGTCAAGTCCACCGCCACATCCTACAACCTGTATCAATCCAAGAAGCTCGACGCGGTGACTCTGGACGGCGAACAGACCCAGCAGAATAAGAACAACGCTAATTTGAAGACCTTAGCTTCCGGGCGCATCGGCTTCATTCAATACAACGAAAAGGACGCCACGACCGCCAACCGCGATTTACGGACCGCCTTATCGCTGGCCATCAACCGAGAACAGTTAACCAAGAAAGTGTTGAAAAACGGGTCACTCCCCGCAACGACCTTCGCCGTTCGGAACATGAAGAAGAACCCACAGACTAAGGCCGACTTCACTAAGGACGCTACGGTCGCCGGCACCGCCAACTACGACCCGGCTAAGGCCAAGAAGTTGTTCCAGTCCGCACTGAAGCAGCTACACCAATCGAAGCTAAACATCACGATGATTTGTGCCGACGATGACACCACCAAGCAATTGGCCGAATACATCCAAAGCACGTTGAACAGTCAGCTCAAGGGCCTAAACATCAACGTTAAGGCCGTGCCGTTCCCGTCCATGTTAAGTGCCGTCTCGAAAGGCAACTTCCAGATGAACCTGACCGGCTGGAGTATGGATTACGCCGACCCGATTGAATCCTTACAGATTCTGGGATCGACCAACAACTCCAACATGGGCCACTACGACAGTAAGACCTACGACAACGCCTTAGCCGCCGCAGAAGGCAAGGATGCCTTGAAACCCGCTCAACGCTACCAAGACCTGGTCAAGGCCGCCCAAACGGCCATGACCGACCAAGCCGTCACGCCACTCTACGATGCTCGGACCAACATCTTGGTTAACCCTAAGATCAAGGGTGTCATTTACAACCAATTTGACGGGGCTGCCGATTACCGGACGGCTTACGTGAAATAGGAATCGCCAGTCAATTTAAAACTCAGCCGATCCTCGTCTATTGCGGGGATCGGCTTTTTGGTTGGGTCGGCCTGTTACGTTCGGCCACGTTCTGCTAGAATTAAACTATGGGGATAATTATTTTGAGGAGGAATGATCATGCGCAACGTTGCAACGTTAATCACATCATTTGATCTTTGGTGCCTCTTGGCCATCGGGAGCGCCATCGACGTATTCTTGACCCGTAGTCTACCGGTTCAGCTGGTTAATGACGTGGTTCTAATGGGCATCACCTATTTTTGGTTACGGCAATTCTTACCCCAACACCGCCACGCGGAAATCTACTACCAGCTATCCTGGGGACTCCGGGAACTCGCCTTGGCGTTACCGATGGTCTTATTCGTCGTGGCGCTCATCAAAAACTTTATTTAACGAATCGCGGGAGTCGTTCAACCGAACGGGCTCCTTTTTTAACGCAATTATTAATAGATTAATTAGTACAACAACCATTGATTTTTTCTTCTTAGATTCGCATACTAGAGGCAGACTTTGAGGAGGTCCAGTCATGAAAAAACAACTTATTCTAGTCACCACTGCGTTTGCCTTAGGCTTCACCGGATGCATAGTGACTGCGCCATCAGCTAGCGCCAAAACCACCTACCTACCCAGCTATATCCGGCACCACACCTTCTACCGCCTGACCGACGGCTCTCAAGGGGGCTACCACGACAAGACCACGTTTAAGGGTAACCGCATGTCCGTCCATAGCAAAATGCTAGGAAAACACTATACCTGGCGGTTATCCGGTTTAAAGAAGCATAGTTCTAAGGTCTATTACGGCCGAATACGCTATGACAAAAAACATTCTGAATTAATTAAAATCAAGATTTTTAATAAGAAGCATTTCGATTTTATTCCAAAACATATGTGGAGTTTAAAGGGTAACTACACCGGTAACGAATCGTTCGGCGCCACCATCTTCAAACGCTAAGTCCAACTGACGGGCGACCACTCACGGTCACCCGTTTTTTTCTGAACCACCCCATCACGACTTTAGTATAATGAAGGTAACCGTACCACCTCGCCAGTGAAGGGAGCCTTGCTCATGCGTTGGAAAAACCTGCTACTCGTCATCGGAACCATCCTTATCGGTAGCCTCGGGCTATCGTTGACCGCCCACGCGTCGCCCTACATCCACGACCAACTGGGGATTCTCTCGGCCCAACAGCGTCAACAGATCATTCAGACCAACCAGCAATGGCAACGCACGCGCAACCGGCCGCAGCTGTGGGTGTACACCTACGCCAAACTGCCAGATTCAGCGCTTTTGGGTTTCGATTACAGTAACCCCTTCGATACGCCGGGTAACGACCTCGTGGACCAACGCTTCCAGCAACTGGGCCAACGAGCGGTGGACCCGGCCGCCTCGACGGGAGACCAGGAATACGCCGCGGCCCAGGCGACCAAACGGCTTCACGATAAGGTCTCGGTCATCGTCGTCTATCCCGACAACGGCTGGCACACCGTGATTGACCCGTCCGATAACCTGACCAGCGGAATTTCCGACTTTCAGAAATGGACGTTGACGCGCCGCCTTCCCACTAAACAGGGGACGGCCCAGTCCGCCATGACCTTCTTCAACCGCTATCAGAAGTTCATCACCAAGCACATCGCCAAACCCGCCAAAATAAAACCCGGGTTAAGTTGGGCCTGGGTCAGTTTCTGGATCTGTTCCCCGCTCCTTCTGTGGATTCTAATCAAGGTGCTCAAGGCCTTACGTCACCCCACGTTTGCGGACGACCCCCACGCCGGTGCCGACATGCTTAGTGGTTATCTGTGGGGCCGCTGGATGGGCGGCGACCACGACCCGTGGGACCACTTTTAAGGTGGGTCACCCCGGTTCATTCAACTTAAACGTCAAAAAAGCCACCAGTTCAATTGAACTGGTGACTTTTATTATTAATAATCATTAATAACTAATCTTGAACACCCTGCCAATGCCACGGATCCTGCCGCCACGCCTGCAAGGACGCCTTTTCGGCGGGGGTCACGTCGCCGGCCGCCTCAGCCGCCGTAATCAACGCGCTGTAGGTGGTCAGGGTGTGTAACGTCAAGCCGGCCGCCGCAAAATTGGCCGTGCTATCGGGCAACTCGTACGAGAAGATGGCCACGATGCCCAGGACCGTGGCCCCGGCCGCCTGCACGGCCTTGGCGGCACTCAACACGCTACCCCCGGTCGAAATCAGGTCGTCGATCAGAACCACCCGGTCGTTAGTCGCCAGTTCCCCCTCGATTTGTTTGCCTGTGCCGTGGTCCTTGGGTTTGGAACGCACGTAGTTCATCGGCAGGCCCAGCCGGTCGGCCACCAGCGCCGCGTGGGGAATCCCCGCGGTCGCCACGCCGCCAATCACCGTCGCGTCGGGGTACAGGTCCCGAATCAATGCCGTTAAGCCGTCCGCGATGTGGGTCCGCACGGCCGGAAAGGCGATGGTCCGCCGGTTATCCGTGTAGATGGGTGCCCGCATCCCGCTGGCCCACAAGAAGGGCTGGCTAGGCCGCAACGTCACCGCCTGAATCCATAATAAGTCCGTTGCAATCTGTGCTGCTCGCGTCGTCATATTTTAGTCTCCCCATTCCTTTAAAATCCGTTGATAAGCCGCCAGTGGGTCCGCCGCGCGGGTGATCGACCGCCCGACCACCAGGCCGTTACTGCCCAGTGCAGCGGCCCGACCGGGCGTCACCACCCGTTGCTGGTCGTCGGTCGCATCTTCGGTCAGGCGAATGCCCGGGTTGATGCACAGAAAATCCGGGGCCGTAGCCGCGTGAATCACCGGGTCTTCCGGCGCCGCGGCAATCACGCCGTCCGCTCCGTTTTGCCACGCTAGGTGCGCTAGGTGGCGGACCGTCGTGGGTAAATCCGCGCTGATCAGTTGTTCAGCCTGCATCTGCGCTTCCGTGGTGGAGGTCAACTGGGTGACCGCTAACAATTTCGCCGGTGCCACGCCCGCAGCTTGCGCGCCCGCCACCAAGCCGCGTTTCGCCGCGGCAACCATAGCCGCGCCACCCGCCGCGTGAATCGTGACCAACGCCACGCCTTGCCGCCCCAGCTGGACCATGGTCTGCTCGACCGTGTGGGGAATGTCGTAACACTTCAGGTCCAAGAATACCTGAATACCGCGCGCCCGTAATGCCGTGAGAATCTGAGGGCCCGCCGTATAAAATAACTCCATCCCCACCTTAACGAACAGGTTGGGGGTCTGGGCAAACGGCGTCAAAAAATCCAGCGCCGTGGCCTGACTAGGAAAATCGAGTGCGATGATAACTGGTCGCATGGTGCGCCCCTTTCTGGTCCAAAAAAAGACCGCCCAGCCCCGTGGCTAAGCGGTCTTCGCCCGTCAAAAAACGGGTCACCGATCCCCTTATTAGCCTCACAGGACTAGTTTAAAGTTTGATTGCCGTTGAGTTTACGCGGAAAATTAGCGGCCGTCAACCCGTAAATTTTCCCCTTGCGTCCCCGCGAGATTCGTGGCAGAATAATGAGCAATGCAACAAAATAATCGGTGCCCGTGAGCACCCATTTTGGAGGAATTCGTAATGGAAACTAGCACTACCCCTGCGCGCCACGCGCTAACAACACCCCAGAAATGGACGATTGCCTCAACCTCGGCCGGCTTCGCCTTGGAGAACATGGACGTGATGTTCCTCTCCTTCGCGTTGTCGTCGATCACCGCTGATTTACACCTCAGCGGGACCCAAGCCGGCTTGATTGCTTCCGTCACCAACCTGGGCATGTTAGCGGGTGGCCTTTTGTTTGGCCTGTTAGCCGACCGGTTCGGCCGCGTCAAGGTCTTCTCGTACACCGTCTTCATCTTCGCGCTGGCCACGGCGGCCATGGCGTTCGCCCACAGTCTCACGGCCGTTTACGTCTTTCGTTTCCTAGCCGGCGTCGGCGCCGGGGGCGAGTACGGCGTAGGCATCACGCTGATTGCCGAAAGCTTCGACCACGACAAGATTGGAAAAATGACCTCACTGGCCGCGATTGGCGGGCAACTGGGCGCCGTCTTAGCCGCAATTGCCGCGGCGCTGATCATCCCGACGTTGGGCTGGCAGGCCCTGTTCGTCTTCGGATTGGTGCCCGTGGGCTTGACCTACTTTATCCGCCGGCACCTCCACGAAAGCGCCGAATTTCTCAGCGCTCGGCAACGGCCCAACCGCCAGCCCATTCGCCTAGGCGCCCTGTTCCGCACGCCGCGCTTAGCCTACCAAACGGTGGCGCTCATGGTGATGGTGGTGGTGCAAATCGCCGGGTACTTCGGTCTGATGAACTGGTTGCCGTCGATCATGCAACAAAAGCTAGGCCTCAGCGTTTCCGGGTCGTCCGTCTGGATGATCGCCACGATTCTGGGGATGAGCCTGGGCATGATGACCTTCGGCAGTATTCTGGACTATTTCGGTCCCCGGCGGGCGTTCGGGCTCTTCCTGTTCGCCGCCGCCCTCGCCGTCTTCGGCATCACACTGGCGGTCAACCAGGTCACCTTGCTGCTGGCCGGAGCCGTACTGGGCTTCTTTTCTAACGGAATGTTTGGCGGGTATGGCGCGGTCATCAGCCGCCTGTATCCCACCGAGATTCGTTCAACGGCCAACAACCTCATCGTCAACGTGGGCCGCGCCGTGGGGGGCTTCTCGTCGGTGGTCATCGGTTTCTTGATGGACCACTACAGCTTACTGGTGGTCATGGGCTTCCTGTCGCTGCTGTACGTCTTTAGCCTGGTTGTCATGCTGACCATTCCGGCCTTGCGCCACCTAGGTAAATTGAACGAAACCGTCTAACCGCAACCGTTAGCCCCGCCGATGATGGTGGGGCTTTTTTTGTTGACTTACGTTTCTAAGCTAAGCCCGTGACAGGCCGCAACGCGCCGACCAGACTAGAACCGAAACTAGCTAGGGCCTGTCTTAAAAGACTAATTTTGAGTATC
>NZ_AZDW01000058.1:0-31312 GCF_001434115.1 Levilactobacillus zymae DSM 19395 | reverse complement strand
GGCCAACACAAATTTCACCCCTGAGCCCATTTCTGACTGGCCCTCCAGCTTATACGGTTATAACAATAAATAAACTGGACTCTTTTCAGTAAAGGGTAATGGACAATCATTTAAATCGGTGATTGAGTTTTAAGACAGACCCTAGTCCGCAAAATAAAAAGCGCCCGTGAGCACTTCTTTTGGAGGTTGATTCTATGGAAACATCTTCGTCACATTCCGGGTTCACCCCGTCGCAGAAATGGACGCTGGCGTCCACATCGGCGGGCTTTGCGTTGGAACACATGGACGTCATGTTCCTCTCGTTTGCTTTGGCGTCCATCATCGCGACCCTACATATCACCGGGGCCCAGGCCGGGTTGATTTCGTCGATCAGTAACCTAGGGACCCTCGTGGGTGGCCTGGGATTCGGCCTGATTGCCGACCACTACGGCCGGATCAAGGTCTTCACCTACACCATCTTCATCTTTGCGTTCGCCACGGCGGCCATGGCCGTCGCCAACAACCTCGCCCTGTTATACCTGTTTCGGTTCCTGGCGGGCGTGGGTTCCGGGGGCGAATACGGCGTCGGAATCACCCTGATTGCCGAAAACTTTCCGGCTCACCAACTGGGTAAACTCTCCTCACTGGCCGCGATTGGTGGGCAGTGTGGGGCTATTCTAGCCGCGATTGCCGCGGCGCTCATCATCCCCTCGTTGGGGTGGCACGCGCTGTTTGTCTTCGGGCTGGTTCCGGTCGCGTTGATCTACTTCATTCGCCGGCATTTACACGAAAGTGCCGCCTTTAAGTCTGCCCGACACGCCCACAAATCCGTGCAACTCCGGCGGCTATTCGCCACCCCACGGCTGGCTTACCAGACTGGCGCGTTGATGGTCATGACCACCGTCCAGATTGCCGGTTACTACGGGCTGATGAACTGGCTACCGTCAATCATGCAAAAACGGCTGGGCCTGACCGTCTCGGGTTCGTCCGTCTGGATGATTGCCACGATTCTGGGGATGAGTTTGGGAATGCTGGTCTTCGGTCAGGTGCTAGATCATTTCGGCCCGCGCCGGGCGTTCGGCTTCTTCTTACTGGCCGCTGCCATCGCACTTTTCGGGATCTTACTGACGACCAACCGGTTCACCCTGTTAGTCGCCGGGGCCACACTGGGCTTCTTTTCCGACGGGATGTACGGTGGTTACGGCGCCATCGTCAGTCGCCTGTATCCCACCGAAATTCGCACCACGGCCAACAACTTCATCGTTAACGTGGGCCGCTTGATTGGCGGCTTCTCGTCGGTGATTATCGGCTTTTTGATGGATCACGGCACCCTCCTGATGGTCATGAGTTTTTTGGCTAGTCTCTACCTAATCAGTCTGGTCACCATGCTCTCCATTCCCAATTTGCGTCGCTTAGCCCCGACGGCCCATTAACTTAACTCAATTTACTTAGCGTCCGTTGGTCATCGTCAACGGGCGCTTCTTGTTTCACGTGAAACAATCTCGGCTCGACCGTACCTCCCGCTCCCGATTTGACGTATAATAACGCTATTGAAGTTTTTTTGAGGAGGCCCGTCACGGCATGCGAACATTTTTAAAATGGGGCTTGGCCCTGCTTTGCGGCGGTATCATCTGGGGGGGTACCCCGCTGGCTCACGCCCAGACCGAGCTACCCGGTTCACTGGTCAAGGTTGGTCACTACACGGCCAGCACCGACTATCTGAACCTCAGCGAATACTACCAGACCACCCGCAAAACCACCGTCACGGTACAGTACCGGCCGACTTATCACGCCGGTAAGACCCAGCAACGGCGGCTGACGCTACCTCAGGGCACCACGGTGGCCGGGTACCTGACTACCCAGAAGGTCGGCACCCACCTGCAACAGGCGCTACTGGTCTACAGTTCCCGGTTAAGCTACGCGCTATTAAGCCACGCCCAACCCAAGGGCTACACGGTCGACCCAATCGCCGATACGGACGCCACGCCTACGGTGATTAGCGGTGCCCAGCTCACGGCGTTCAAACGCGTGCCCTGCCCCAAATACATGGTGGCCTACAGTCACGGCGACCTGTACGCCGGGGGCATCGCGGCGGCACTCAGTCCGGCCGAACCTACCGGGACCAGCCTGCGCATCACACCGGACGGGGTCGTGGAACTCCTGAGTTACGACGCCAACACCAACGCTAACCTGGAATTCTACCAACGCCCCGACACCCAGGCCAAGATTACCCGGACGAACTTTCACGACCCGTACCGCGACCTGTATTTCGCTCACGACCTGCGCGGGTTCAATCTCCAGCGAGTCAGCCGAACCGGGACCCAACAGTATAAATTGACTATCGAAAACCTACACCAACCGCAACACATTCTGGGCAATCCGCTCAAAGGCGTGGCCGGCACCTTCGACAGCCTCTACCTGGTTAGCGGCGTGCCCTACTACACCTTCATCGGCTTCGATGGGGCAAGTAATTAACCCTTAACTCTGGCACCGATTTTCTCGGAAATCGGTGCCTTTTTCTTTGGCCCGGCCCCGTTTAGCGGCGTGCTATAATAACGGTAATTAAGTGCGTCACGCGTTGATTCCCCTGGTCACAGAAAGGAAGTTACGTCATGTCCCTTAGTTCGATCCACACCATCGCCAACCTGGGCGCCGGCACCATGGGCCACGCCACCGCGTTGCAATTTGCCCTGCACGGGTATCCCGTTTTCCTGTTGGATACCGATCCGGCGGCGCTAAAACGTGGCCTGGCCGCCATTCAGCACGACCTGGAAACCTTCCAGGCCGCCGACCTCTTGACCGAGGACCCGACCACCGTGCTGGCCCGGATTCAGCCCACCACCGACAACGCCACGGCCCTGACCTCAGCCGATTTCGTCATCGAATCGATCGTCGAAGACCTCAGCGTCAAGCAAACGGTCTGGCAAACCGTCGAACAGTTCGTCGGTCCGGACGTGATCCTGGCCACCAATACCTCCGGCCTCAGTCCCACCGCCATTCAACGGACGTTGACCCACCCCGAGCGCTTCGTGGTCGCCCACTTCTGGAACCCCGCGCAACTGATGCCGCTGGTCGAGGTGGTGCCCGGCGAACAGACTGACGCAGCCACCGTCACCACCACCGTGGCGTTGATGACCCACATCGGCAAGCACGCGGTCCCGTTGCAAAAGGAAGCATTGGGCTTCGTGGGCAACCGGATTCAACTGGCCGTCTTGCGCGAAGCTCTGCACATCATCGATGACGGCATCGCCACGCCCGAAGCGATCGACGACATCATCAAATACAGTCTGGGCCGACGTTGGAGTCTGGTGGGTCCCGTGGCCAGTGCCGATCTCGGTGGCTTAGACGTGTTCCAAAATATCAGCGCCTACCTCTACGCCGACCTAGCCAACGACACCGGGACCGACCCCGCCCTGGCCAAGAAGGTCGCGGCTCACCAGTTGGGCCTCAAGACCGGTCAGGGTTTCTACAACTGGACCGGGACGGCTGGTCAGGAGGTCGTCGCCCAACGCGACCGGGCACTGCTCAACTTACTTAAGAATGATCAAAAAAACTAAACTTTTAGCTCATAAAAATGCGACTCGTCAACGACGAATCGCATTTTTAATTAGCGCTGTAAGAGCTTTTGCCCCTTTTGATAATAGGCCTGCATTTCTTCTGGTGGGACCATGTTACCCCCGGTGCCCCAAACAATGTGGACCCCTTTTTTGAGACTCGGTTCTTGCTCCCCTAACTTCCGGTTAGCATCGACAAACGCTGCGAAACCGGCCGTTGACGAGGGTTCGAGGTAGACGTCTTCATTATCCGCTAGCATCGTCAGATATTCGTATAGGCGATCATCGGCGACCGTAGTTTCGGCGTACAAAATGTTCTTCATGATTTTCCCAACTAGCCGTGACGGTTTCCCAACAGCCAAGCCATCCGCCGCCGTTTTACCATCGACGCCAATGTCGTTGACCGCAATCTGGTCGTTTAAGTGGGTGTACATCCCCAACAACATGGCCGGCGCGTGGGTCGGTTCCACAAAGATCACCTTGACGTTTTCTTTAAAGACCGTATGCAGGCCAAACGCCACCCCACCGGGACTTCCGCCCACGCCACATGGCAGGTAAACGAACAGCGGATTAGCTTTCGAGATGTGAATTCCCTGTTGGTCGAATTGCTTAGCTAGGCGCAACGCTGCTACCGAGTAGCCGAAGAAGAGGTCCGTGGAGCCCTCGTCGTCCACAAAATGACACATGGGGTCGTTCTCGGCGTCTTGCCGCCCCTTGGCGACGGCCTTGCTAAAGTCCCCGGCGTATTCCACCACCGTGACGCCCCGGTGCCGCAACAGGTCTTTCTTCCACTGCTTAGCATCGTGCGACATGTGGACCGTGGTGTGGAATCCTAATTTAGCGCCAATAATCCCAATACTTAGACCGAGGTTCCCGGTCGACCCCACCGCCACGCTGTACTGAGAAAATAATTGCGTAAATTCGGGGTCGGCTAACCGGCTATAGTCGTCGGTCAGACTTAACTTACCGGAGTCGAGGGCCACGGTTTCGGCGAATTTCAACACCTCATAGATACCGCCCCGCGCCTTGATTGACCCGGAAATGGGGAGCGCGTTATCGCACTTCAGGTAAAGCTTAGCGGCAGTGTCGAGGTGCTCTTTCTGCCGTAGCGCGCTCAACATCTGGGGAATGGCTTTCAGTTCGGACTCAATAATCCCATGTGAGTTAGTCGTTTCCGGAAACGCTTTCATTATGTAGGGTGCAAAACGTTCTAGCCGGTCAGCGGCATCCTGAATATCGGACAAGTCAAACGGCGTCTGCGGATTGGGGAGGTAATCCGGGTTTTGCCAGCAAACTTCGTCATAGTCTTTAAGTGAATCGATGAAGCGATCATTCTTTAACATATGGCACCATCCTTTCGATAATATTTTATCATGATGATATTATTTTATCAATGATTGGTTAATGTTTTGCCACGTGCGGTTTTCTCATCAAATTAACAGATAACGAATTTTCCGAGTTTAGCCACAGTTGACAGATTTCATTAAATCATTGCTACATCAGTGTTTCAATTTAAAGTAATTGGTTAATTCGGTGACCGTCGCCACCCATTAAAATTAAAATTTTCTCATATTTCCTATTGACTTCTCGAAAAATCCGACTATGATAAACAGCATAGTTAAATAATTTTTAACGACAACGCGTAGAAGAGTAGTCGGTGTCACGATGCTCAGGGAGCCCCGGGTCAGTGTAACGGGGTCATCACCACACCACACGAAAGTAATCTACAAGTCGTGGCCGCGACGGCTCAGCCGAAGTGGTCACTGGGAATGCGCCCATTACAGCAATGAAGTCTCATCACCGGTCTGCGCAGGCGGTGGTGGTACTTGTCGAGCTGATCATCGTGAGGTGGTCAGGAATTAAGGTGGTTCACGTTCAGTCACGTCCTTAGCAATTCTTGCTAAGGGCGTTTTTTTCGTCCCACCGTACCTACACAGGAGGTCACTTTTATGAATAAACCATTAACCAAGCGGCAATACTTAATCTTAGGGTCCTTACTCTTCGGTCTGTTTTTCGGGGCCGGCAACCTGATTTTCCCGATTCACCTGGGTCAACTCAGCGCTGGCAACTGGGGACCAGCCACCATCGGCTTTCTGCTGACGGCCATTCTGCTGCCCCTCTTGTCCATCCTGGCCATCAGCCTGACTCGTAGCAATAGCGCCTACGACCTGGCCGCGCCCGCCGGTAAAAAGTTCGCGCTCTTCTTCCTAATCTTGATTCACCTGACGCTGGGGATCTTAGTCGCTTCCCCCCGGACCGCGACCACGACCTTTGCCATCGGGATTCAGCCCTTCTTGCCGCAACGCTACGACCATCTCGGCCTCTTGATTTTCTCCGCGTTATTCTTCGGTATCGCCTACCTGATGGCCTACAACCAAAATAAAATCGCCGATTACGTGGGCAAGTTTTTGAACCCCATCCTGTTGGCCTTACTAGCCTTCATCTTCTTCATGGCCTTCGTCATCAAGGGCGACCTGCGCCACATCAGTCTCTTCCCCACCTCGACCGGTGCCGGGAGCAACCTGATCAACGGGTTCTTGCAGGGTTACAACACCATGGACGCCCTGGCCGGCCTGGGCTTTGGGGTCACCATCATCGCCGCACTCAAATTGTTTGGGCTGACCGATAGCCGTCAACGGTCCCGTGCCGTTGCGAAGGTCGGCGCCATCAGCATGAGTCTCGAGGCGTTGATCTACATCTTCTTGATTGCTCTGGGGGCGTCTAGTCTCAGCTACCTGCACCTTTCCGCGGAAGGCGGCACCGCCTTTACCCAAATCATGACCCACTACACCGGCCTGGCCGGCACCGCCATCCTGGGCGCCGTTACCTTTCTGGCCTGCATCACCTCGTGTATCGGCATGATGGCCGCCCTGTCGCAGGACTGGGGCGAACGGTTCCCTAAGCTGGGCTACCACTTCTTCTTGACCATCAGTTGCCTGGGCGCCTTCATCATCGCCAACTTCGGCCTGACGCAAATCATCCTCTACTCCACGCCACTATTGAGTTTCATCTACCCGTTTGCTATGGCGTTGATCTTCTTGGGCGTGCTCCATCCCCTGATTGGGCAAAACCCGATCATCTACAAAACCACGGTGGCCTTCACCTTGATTCCAGCCATCCTGGACGCCATCCACAACCTGCCTCCGTTCTTCGCCAACCTGGCGTTCTTTAAAACCATCGACGCCTGGGCGGGTAACACGATTCCATTATTTAACGTCGGGTTAGACTTCTTCCCGTTCGTCCTGGTCGGTCTGGGCGGGAGTTGGGCCCTGACCGCGCTTCTGAAACGCCGGACGCCCGCCGCCGATTTATCTAAGAAATAAGCACCAACCCGAAACGCCCCCGTCATCAAGTCATGGTGCCGGGGGCGTTTTGGGGCCACTAATCTTCACAACCGCTTGCGCCACCCGTAAAGCAGGAGCATCCCCAGTAAAACGAACGGCGTGAAAATCAACCCTAAAACGAGAAGGACCAGTCGAATCAACGGCACGTCGCCGGGCCCGAGCAGCCGCAAGTTAAGCGGCAGTTGGCGTAGCAGAGTCGACGTCCGCGCCACGGTATCGGGCTGATCAGTGGGGGCATGGCGTCGCACGGCGGCCGGAGCGCGCCCGGACCGGCTCAAAACCGCACTGAAAATTCGCTCCACCGGTAGCAGTAAGTAGCAGACCGTCACGTACCACGACGTCCAATCCCAGTTAAAAATGAACGTGCCCCGAATGAACCGACAATTAAGGACGATCAGCACTAGGTAACCGGGCAATCCCAAGCAGTAGACCACAAGATAATTGGTGAGCCGGTGAAAGTCGGGACTGACCCGCACCGGCGTATTCAGAAATTTTTTCAACCGTTTCAAGTTGTCCTCACCTGCCTCGAAAATTAGCCCTAGTATAGGCCGAGTGGAGGTAACCACTAGTCGGGTTTCATTCACCGCAAGTGGTTAGGCAATTATCTACGAAAATAGCCGCTAATCAGTTTAATGGCTTAAGCCGGTATTGCCGATCCACTGGTCGCTTCACCCGTTTTGCGAACCGTCGCTAGCGTACGGCCCGCACAAGCGCAATTGACTTTATTAAGTCCCAACTAACCGGACTTTAGTTTTGCCGCTCCCCCCCGACCGCCTAATAATAGGGTCAATCCACGGGGCCCACTTGCCCCACGAAAATCAAGTTCAGTCTAACCAGGTGATTCGAATGCTCGCAAAGTTAACGTCTCTACTCAAAGCCTACCTCAAGGGTCTCTTTCCCCTAAGTCTCATCCTGTTATTTACGGCGCGCACGGTGGGGCTGGCCGTTCATCTCGACTGGACGGCCTTTGATACCTACTTTTTGATTGCTGTTCTGGGCTTTTACCCGGTTGTGGCGCCCCTGGAGAAACGGTACACGCCCCACCTTGCCAACCAAACGCCCCGCCAGCTGGTCACCAAGTTGCACGGTGCCGACATCGTGAACGCCGATCAGGGTTCTCTGTGGCGCGTCGCCCATACCAAAGCCACGCTACTGCCCTTCGACGACAACCCGTTGGCCGACCTCTTGAACTTCGTCTGTCGGCAATTGGTCCGCATCCTCCTGATTCTCCTAGCCCCACTCCTCGCCAGCGCGATCTGGTGGCGGCACGCCCACCGTTCCCGTTAGCGGTTCCCGCCTTCCGGTTAATTTTTCTTACCGTTTTCGCAAACTCAGGTCTTGCAGAAAACGGCAAAAGGGACTTTAATGGAAGCTTAGGAGGCGTTTCGTATGTCAAAGCAACAAGCACCCATCGGCGTGTTCGATTCTGGCGTCGGGGGCATCAGCACCTTGCGGACGCTCGCAAAAGTGCTCCCAAACGAAGACTTTGTGTTTTACGGGGATTCCGCCAACGCCCCATACGGTGAAAAAAGTTCCGCGACGGTCCAACACCTGGCCGCCAACGTCATGGCGCAACTTAAACTGCACCAGGTCAAGGCGGTGGTCATCGCCTGCAACACGGCGACCAGCGCGGCCAAACGTGACCTCATGGCGGCCAATCCCGAGATGACCATCTTGGGCATCGAGCCGGCCCTAAAGCAGGCGGTCGACGCCGGTAAGCAACACATCTTGGTGATGGCCACGCCGCTGACCATCGGCCTACCCAAGTACAACGCCCAGGTGGCGCGTTTTCAGGAACGGACCCACATCGAGTCGTTGCCCTGTCCCGGTTTAGCCGACCACATCGAAAAGGGGTACGCCGGCATCGCCCAGACCCAGGCACTGGTCGATCAACTGATGGCCCCGGTCCTCGACGACCCGATTGACGCGATTGTCTTGGGCTGCACGCACTACCCATTTATCGCCGATATGATCCGGCGCGAGTACGACCACCCCGTGACCGTCTACACCGGCTACGAGGGCTTGGCGAATAACCTCGCCACCCACCTTAAGCAGCAGGGGTTGTTGCGCCCGGAAAATGCTAACCGGCAAATTGAATTCTACAGTAGCCGCGATACCCCAGCCGAATTGGCCCTGTACCAACACCTTTACGAACACGGCATTGCGCAATGAATTTAAAAAAACGTCACCCGTTGCGGTGGCGTTTTTGCGTGGTATCGTTGGTCCTGCGGTATACTGAAGGCCTGAAGGAGGCGGCGTATTTTGAGGTTAATTAGAAGGATTGGTTTGGGGCTCACTGCCCTGACGTTGGGGGGTCTCCTCGGTTTGGGGACCATCACCCCGGCGCACGCGGCCACCCACGCCGGGACACCCCCGGTACTGCGGGGCAGCTGGCACACCGTGTATCACCGCTACGCCCACCCCACGGCGCGCCACTACTATTGGCGGGTGCGCTACACCACTAAGGTCGCTGGGCAATCGCGGGTCAACCGTTTGGACTACACCCGGCAAAAGCAATTCACCGTGAGCCACCAAACTAGTGGCATCGTCCGGCAGGTTCACTACGCGCCGTTGGTGGACAACGGCGTCTTCCTGTACGGTAAGAACGCCCAGGGCAAAACCGAATACCAGGTCGCCGATTTTTCACAACACAACCACAAGATGATTCTGTTGCATTCGACCAGCGTGACGTTTACGCCCTATCACTCTTACGGGACCTTTTATCGCGATAAATAGTCGCCGCTCTTATAATTGGATAACGCTATTCAGCCGTTTTCTGGACGGTCAGTTCCCGGTAGTTTTGTCGGGGGATGACCGTACATTTTCGTAATGGTGGTCAACAAAAAATCCGTCACGCGGCAACTCTGCCCCGTGACGGATTTTATAATCAAAATTGAAGTTAACCGTTACTTTTCCGGTTGGTCCGCCGATGCCGACAGGTCGTGCAGGGCCTTGAAGTTCGCCAAGGTCTTGGTGTACTTGTCGATGGCCGTATCCGTCGACCACTGGCCTAGTGGCAAACGCAACGGTAAGTCCGCCGCGTGGTTGGTGACTTGGTCGTAAATGATGGCCGCGGCCTTGTCGGGATCGCCAGCCTCGTGGTGGGCGCCCTCTTCACTGCCTTCGATGCGGCTGGCGAATTGTTGGTAATCCGCCAACTTCGGCATGGTCTTTTGGGATGAACGCCCCGCCCAGTCGGTCCGGAAGCCGCTGGGTTCGATCAACATGAACTTGATGCCCAAACCGGCCACTTCTTGTGCCGCGGCTTCGGTGACCCCTTCGACCGCGTACTTACTACTATTGTAGAAGGATAGCGTTGGGAAGGACGCCAACCCGGCGATGGACGAGAAGTTGACCACGATGCCGCGCTTTTGTGCCCGCATGGTTGGCAGGACCGCCCGGGTCATATCGATTAGGCCCCAGACGTTCACGTCAAACATGTACCGAACGGCATCCCGGTCGCTTTCTTCGAAGGTCCCGAAGTAACCCAGCCCGGCGTTGTTGATCAGCACATCGATGCCGTGAAACTTGTCGGTCGTGGCTTTGACCACGGCGGCAATTTCGTCGCGGTTGGTCACGTCCAACGTGGCCTTCAGGATTTGCCCGTGATCGTATTGGTCCAGGTAGCCCAGTTGGTCGGTGTGCCGCGCCGTAGCGACCAGGTTCACGTCATCCTTTTGGGCCAAGAAAGTGGCTAAGGACTTGCCAAAGCCCGTCGAAGTTCCCGTAATTAACCAAGTTTTTGTCATAGATTTGCACACTCCTATTCTTTAATCCACTGACCAGCTTACAACCTATAGTCCACTCGAGGTCAACTAAAAGGCCTGACTTTTCTGAAAAAAGCCAGACCCGCTCAGTGACCTAATTAATTTTGCCAATCTTTTTGCGGATAATCAGTGGCCGATGCACAGCGACCTAACGCACCGTTGTTTCACGTGAAACACTCAATTCTGGGTCGCTGGTGTTAGTTGCATTTGCAAGTTCAACATGGCCAGCACGCCCTCGGCACAGTCACTCCCCTTGTTGCCAGCCTTACCACCCGCGCGGTTCAGCGCCTGATTTAAGTCGTCGGTAGTCAGCACACCAAACATCACGGGAACCGGACCAGTTGCCGAGAGGTCGGCGAGACCGCGAGCCGTTTCAGCACAAACGTAATCGTAATGGCTAGTTTCGCCCCGAATCACGGTGCCCAAGGCAATGATGCCGTCGACACGACCACTAGCGGCCATCAGTCGGGCGGCCCGCGTCAGCTCCAGGGCTCCCGGAACGTGCGCCACCAAAATATCGGTGGGAGTCACGCCGAATTCTTGCAGGGTCGTCACGGCCCCCGTCTCCAGTTTCTGGGTGATCACTTGGTTAAACTGCGCCGTCACGATGCCGATCCGGTACCCCGCGTTTTGACGGGAAGTTGCTAAAATCGTCATAGTTTTAAACCTCCTTCAATAGATGGTGGAACTTTAACTTCTTAGTTTTTAAATACGCTCGGTCCGTGGCTTGGGGCGCCACTTCCAGGGATTGCCGGGTCACCTGTAAGCCTAGGTCTTCTAACTGGGTTACCTTATCTGGATTATTGGTCAATAGGGTCACCTGGTGTACGTGCTTTTGGTGGAGAATCGCCGCGACCAGATCATAGTGGCGTTCATCCGGTTGAAAGCCTAATTGCTGATTGGCCTCGACCGTATCGAAGCCTTCTTCTTGGAGATGATAAGCCCGCAATTTATTGGCTAGACCGATACCGCGACCTTCTTGGCGCAAATAGAGAACGGCTCCGTGCCCCGCTTGTTCGATGGTCTTGAGGGCCAGGTCTAGTTGTTCACCGCAATCGCAACGTTGCGACCCCAGCAGATCACCCGTCAAACACTCCGAGTGGACCCGCAACAGTAGTGGTTCGTCGGGCTGAATGGAGCCCTTAGAAATCAGTAGGGTCGGTTCGCGGTCATCCGCCGTCGCAAAGGCTTCTAGCTGGAAGTCCCCGTACTTGGTGGGGAGGTGGACCTGGGTAATGGCCTGCGCGACATCCACGTTGTGCTGGTAACGGTACGTCTGGATGTCTTGAATCGAAAGCAGCGGCATCTGGATACCCTCGGCGAAGGCCTTAAGTTGCCGCCGACGGGCCATGTGCCCGTCCCGTTGTAAGACTTCACAAATGTAGGCTACCGGACGAACCCCCGCCAGACGGGCCAAGTCGACCGCTGCTTCGGTGTGTCCACCCCGCGCTAGGGTGCCGTGCTCGCGCGCAATCAGGGGAAAGACGTGCCCGGGATGGTAAAAATCACCGGGACGAGCAGCGGTTGACGCGAGCTGGCGAATCGTCGTTGCTCGGTCGAACGCGGAGATGCCCGTGGTCGTGCTTTTCGCATCGGCACTGACGGTAAAGGCCGTCCCGAACGCATCGGTCGCGTCAGTCACCATCGGGTGTAACCCCAGATTAGTTGCTATCTCGGCACTCATGGGCACGCACAGTAAGCCCCGCGCGTTGGTCACCATTTTGTTCACGGTCTCCGGTGTGACAAACTCGGCTAGTCCAATCATGTCCCCTTCGGCTTCACGGTGATCATCATCGGTCACAATCACCAATCCCCCGGCCTTTAGAGTGGTCAGTGCGGTTTCAACTCGTTGCGTCACTGTCGTCATGACGCATCGCCTCCAATTTCGTTAAGTATTTGCCTAAAATATCCGTTTCTAAATTCACTAAATCGCCAATTTGCAATTCCCCTAACCCGGTTTGGCCCAAGGTATGGGGAATCAAACTCACGCTAAACGTGGTCGCCGTGACCGCCGTCAACGTCAGGCTGACCCCGTCGAGGGCCACCGAGCCCTTTTCGACCAACTCACCCCGGTAGGCTGCCGGTAAAGCGAAGGTCAACACCACCGCATTTTCGTCGCGCTGACGTTGGACCAAAGCCACAGTGGTATCCACGTGGCCCAGAACAAAATGCCCATCCAACCGGGCATCGGCGCGTAACGCCGGTTCCAAGTTCACTTCGGCCCCCACTCGTAACTGTTGCAGCGCGGTGCGGCGACTGGTTTCGGGCATCATCGTGGTGGTAAAGCCATTGGCGTGTAGTTGCGTAATCGTTAAGCACACCCCGTTGACCGCGAGACTATCCCCGATTCGACTATGGCTCTGTGTCGGTAACGGCGTCTGCACGGTCAAATCGGCATGTGTTGCCGCACGGGCGATTGCCGTTACGGTCCCCCGACCCTGAATGATTCCAGTAAACATTAAACTCGCCTCCTAAACGTTAAACGAACGTCAGTACCCAAGGATTGCACCTGCGTCAGGGTCAACGGAAGCGCCTGACTCGCCGCCCCTTGTACGGCGGGCAACGCTTGACCACCCAGGACGACCGGCGCCACGTAGGTAATCAACCGGTCGACTAGCCCCGCCGCCACAAACTGGGCGTGCAAGTGGCTCCCACCTTCGACCAGCAAGGATTGCAGGCCTTGCTGAGCCAGATAACGAACGATTTGTGCCGGTGTCCAGCGTCGTCCCGCCACCACGGTCACGTTTGCGGGCCACGACCGGTGACTAGGCTGCCGACTCAACAGCCAGACCGGTTCCGACGTTCGGAACAGTCGATTGTGCCGGTCGATTTGATCGGCCGAATTGACCACGACGACTCGACGCGGGGGTACCGCCACGGCCGTTTCTCTAACGGTCAGGGCCGGCTGGTCAATTGTCAATGTTCGCTCGCCCACCAAAATGGCCTGCTGGGTCGCTCGAAATCGTTGACTGTCGTGATTAGCCTCGGCCCCGGTCAACCGGGTGCGGGTTCCGGTCGCCGCGTTGAGTTTGCCATCGGCACTGATGGCCATCTTTAAGGTCACCAACGGCCGGTGGTGGTGATAAAAGAAATTGTAAGCCGGGTTCAAATCCGTCGTCGTAGCCAGTACCGTAACGTCAATCCCGGCAGCACGCAGAATGGCAATCCCCTTCCCACTCACCAGCGGGTTCGGGTCACGTTGGCCAATCACCACCCGGCGAATCCCGACCGCGACCAACTTTCGGGCGCACGGTGGCGTCTTGCCGTAGTGACTGCACGGTTCCAGGGTCACATACATGGTCGCGCCCCGGGCCTGCCGCACATCATTCAGTTGCTTTAAGGTGTTCACCTCAGCGTGATCCTGACCGAACCGGTGGTGGTAACCCCGGGCGAGAATCCGCCCGTCCTTGACTAACACGGCCCCCACCAAGGGATTGGTCCAGGTCTGACCAGCGCCTTGACGAGCTTGGTCCGCCGCTAAGGCTAAATACTCTTGATCCGTCATCCCATTCACCCCATCAAAAAAGGCCCCGCAAAACTAATTGCGGGGCCATGATTAAAAGCTAAATAAGACTTCATCCGAGGTGGCGGTAATCGTGAGACTACCCCCATCAGGTCGAAAATCGAATTTTTTCTTCTCCCATCCAGACTTTACTGTCGGTCCCAGACTCACACTGGGTCCACCGCTAAACGCGGGTCACGGACTTCAACGCCACATAACGTTGTCACCGTCGGTCGGGAATTACACCCTGCCCCGAAGAAATCTATTCAGTTGTTAGTGTCAGGTTACCGCAGAAATTTTCCGAGCGCAACCCTGGATTTACAAAGTATTAATCATCTTTTTATTATTAATAATCATTGATAACAAAAAGTCGTTCCTCTCGAGAACGGCCGTTGCTAATCCTTTAATTTTTGAAAATAGTGTGGATCCAAGCGATTCAAGTTTTTTTGCGCATTTTCGGGACCAATCTTGGTCAATACCCGGTAGACCGTCCCGCTAGAAACGACTAAATCTCCCCGATGGTACGTTTTGTCGGGCGAATAATTACTGATATCGGGATTCGTCCGGGCCGTTAAAATCCGAGACGTTGAATGACTTGCCGGCTTGCCCTGGAGCGTGAAGACTAAGACGCCCAGCATCACCGTTAAGATTAACGCATACTCTATGATTCTTTTCATTTAGATTTTTTCTCCTAAATTGCAAACGCGACATTATGGGTCAGTTGCCTAAGTTTATCCCCTTCAAGTAGGGTCGACAACGTCCACTTTCGTTAAAGTGGACAACTCACCCCCTGAAACACTTGCTAGTTTCCTCACACGCCGCCGTTTTTGTCCGGCCATTATCTGGATATCGGGCCCCAAGTAGTGTACATTTGAACTCGTAGAGAATATTTTAGGGAGGTTTTCCATTGATTACCATTAAGTCACCACGTGAAATTGAAAAGATGAACGAAGCGGGGACCCTGCTGGCCAACATCCACATCGGCCTGCGCGATTTGATCAAGCCGGGCATCGATAGCTGGGAAATCGAAAAGTTTACCACGCAATACTGTGCCGACCACGGCGCCATCCCGTCCGAAAAAGACGTCGACGGTTACCACTACGCCACCTGCATCAGCATCAACGATGAAGTCGCCCACATGGCCCCACAAAAGGGCCGCCTGTTAAAGAACGGCGATTTGGTCAAGGTCGACATGACCGTTTCCTTAGACGGCTACCAAGCCGACTCCTGCTGGGCTTACGCAGTCGGTGACGTGAGCGACGACGTCAAGCACATCATGGACGTCACCAAGAAGGCCTTGTACCTGGGCATCGACCAATCCGTCATCGGTAACCGTATCGGGGACATCGGCGCGGTCATCCAGGACTACGTCGAAACCCAGAACCACATGGGCGACGTCCGCGACCTGATTGGCCACGGCATCGGTACCGAAATGCACGAAGAACCCGACGTTCCCGCCTATGGGGAAGCCGGCCACGGCATTCGGTTACGCGAAGGCATGGTCATCACCATCGAACCCATGGTCAACCTGGGCACCTTCGAACTGACCGACAAGCTCGACAAGGACAACTGGGAATACTACGTGTCCGCCGACGGTTCCCTGTCGTGCCAATACGAACACACCCTGGCCATCACCAAGGACGGTCCCAAGATTTTGACGTCCCAAGATCCCGAATTCGATGCCAAGTACCTGTTAAAATAAGTTATTTAACTGTAAAAAAACCGGCGCTGCTCGCTAGAAGAGCAACGCCGGTTTTGTCGCGTCCCGTCGGTTACCAGAGGTAGTCCACGGGGTTCTTAATGTATTTATCGTAAACGTCACGCACGATGGCCATCTGCGCCTCGCTCAGTGCCGGTAACTCGGCCGCACTGGTGTTGCGTTCGATCTGCGTCGGGTTGCTGGCGCCCGGAATCACCGCGGAAACGGCGTCGTACATCAAGATGTACCGTAGCGCCGTGGCCGCCAAGTTATCCGTGCCCAACCGTTCCTTGAGTTCGGCCGCCGCCTTGACTCCGGTCAGGTAATCTACGCCGGAGAAGGTTTCGCCCTTGTCAAAGTGTTGGCCGTCCCGGTTGTTGTTCCGGTGGTCGGCCGCGGAGAACTTGGTGTCAGCGGTAAACTTCCCGGTCAACAGACCACTGGCCAACGGCACGCGGGCCAAGACACCAATGTTATTTTGCTTCGCTAAATCGAAGAACAGGTTGGCCGGCCGCAACCGGAACATGTTAAAGATGATTTCTACCGCGGAAATGTCGTAGTCCATGGCCTTGATGGCCTGTTCGACCTTTTCCACGCTGACCCCATAGTTGCGGATCTTACCGGCCTTTTTCAGTTTATCCAACTCGAAGAAGGTTTCCGGCGTGTAGTAGATGTCGGTCGGTGGGCAGTGTAACAGGACCATGTCCAGCGCATCGACGCCCATGTTTTGCAGCGACTCGTTCACGTAGCGGTCCACGTGAGCCGGGTTAAAGTGTTCCAAGGATAGTGGTTCTTCCTTGCGGCCCAGCTTGGTGGTGAAGTGGACGTCGGGGTGCGTCTTGATGAACGTCCCCACGGCCTTTTCACTCAACCCACCCTGGTAGCCATCGGCGGTGTCAAAGAAGTTCACGCCGCGGTCGTAGGCTTCGGCCAAGGTATCCAAGGCATCCTTTTCGCTAAATTCGGCGCCCCATTTGCCCCCGAGTTGCCAGGTGCCTAACGACACTTCGCTAATGTTGAAGCCGGTCTTCCCAAATTGTCGGTATTCCATGTATTTTTCTTCCCTTCATGCTTAAAGTTAATCGTTCTATTTATTTAAACCGTCATCTAATGATTGACCCTAGTGTACAAGTTAGAGCCGCCTCTAAGTCAAGCGATTTAATCGACTGATTTTAACGCGTCTAACATGTTGACCCGCTTCAGCTTAACGTGCATGATGCCCATCACGAGCAGGCTAAAGACCAAGGTCAACGCCGCCGCGTACAGATAGCTGACCGGATGAATCCCCGGCGAGAACATTAGCGCGTTGGTTTCCGCCGTTTGGAGAATGTAGGCATGGAGCCCATCCCCCAGCAGACAGCCCACCAGAATCCCCAGCACCGTTAGGATCAGGTTTTCTCTGAAGATGTAGAGGGTGACTTCGTTGTCGTAAAAGCCCAACACCTTGATGGTCGACAACTCGCGAATCCGCTCGGACACGTTGATGTTGGTCAGGTTGTAGAGCACCACCAGCGCCAAGGCGCCCGCCGAAATCACGAAGATCAGGACCACGAGATTCATACTGTCGAACATCTTGAAATTGGTTTGGCGTTCGGTCTGCATCAGCGTGACGTTGACGATGCCCGCCTGCTTCAACAGTCGGTTGGCGTAGGCGTTACCGGCCGCTTCACTGGTATGGTTAAGCTGAACAAAATTACTATTATAGGTCGGTGCGGTGTGAAACACCTGGCGGTAGTAACGCGGACTCAGATACACGAAGTGGTTGATGTAGTTTTCGGCGATGGCGGCGACCTTCACGTGCCGGGTGGTCTGCCCCGCCGCCTTCAAGGCCAGGGTGTCGCCCACCTTCACATGGGTCAGCTTGGCTAACTTCTCGTCGATGATGGCGCCGTGATCGGTCAAGCGGTAGTTACGCTGCGTTTGCCGGTCGCGTAAGGTCACGAACCGGTTCAGCTGGCGTGGCGTCTGCGGGACCCCCAGGGTGACGGTCTGTTCCGCCACCCCGGCCTGCTTGACCGTCACCTGACTGGATTTCAGCGTCAGGCTGCGTCGGTAGTTGGTCGGTTGACGCAGGGCTTGCCGCTGACCGGCCGTTTCCGCCCCGCTCCGGGTCACGATGGCGTCGTAGTGCCACAGGTCGTTGAACTGCTTGGTGCTGATGTCGCCGATGGAATCCTTCAGGCCAAAACCGGTGATCATCATGGCCATACAACCGGCGATGCCCAGCACCGTCATGAACAGGCGTTGCTTGTAGCGCAAGAGGTTGCGTAGCGTGATCTTGTGGTTAAAACTCAACCGCCGCCATAGACCGGTCCAGCGTTCCAGCCAGAGGGTCTTGCCGGCCTTGGGCGCCTTGGGCTGGAGAAGTTGCGTCGGTAGGCTGCGTAGGTCGACGCGCAGGACCACCCACGCGCTACCCAACGTGCAGGCCAGCGCAATCGCTAGGGCGACCCCGATGTCGTCCCAGAGGTACTGGACCTGAATCGCAGGCAGATTGTACATACTCCCGTACGCCTGGGCGATGAACCGGGGGAAGAAGTTGACGCCAAACAGAACGCCCAAACCGGTCCCCAACAATGCGGCCAAACCACCGTACAGCATGAACTCGCTGCCGACCGCGGCGTTGCCGTATCCCAGGGCCTTGAGCGTTCCCATTTGTAGGCGCAGTTCCTCGACCATCCGGGTCATGGTGGTCAGACAGATCAACGCGGCAATCGCGATGAAGAATAGCGGGAACACGGTCGCTAAGGCCACCACCCGTTGCGTGTTTTCGTGATATTCGGTGTATCCCGGATTATCGGTCCGGTCCGTGTACAGGTAGGTCGGCCGCGGAATCGCGGTGACCTGCGCCTGAGCGGCCCGGAGCTTGGCCGTCAGCTTGGTGATGACCGGACTGGTCGCCGGTAGTTGTTGGCTCAACGCGGCCACCTGCCGTTTCAGCGGCGCTAATTTCGTGGTGGCCTGCGTTTGCAGCTGGACTTGACGTTGGCCGGCTTGCGGGGCCAACCAGGTCTTTAGCCGCTGCGTGTTGGCCCGGTTAAGCTTTTTATAGCGCGCCGAATACGGGGTGACGTGGCGCAGGTTCTGGAAGTTGACGTCCAGGCGGGTGATCACCCGCGACTTCAACGTGCCCGGCCGCACGTAGGCCAGGTAATCCAGGGTCCCCTTGCCCATCGTGGTGACGCCTCGGTCCACGTTTTCCACGTAGCGCGGCGAATTAACGAACCCCACGATGGTGAACGTCCGCCGGGTCAACTGGCGGTTCTGAGCGGCCGTGCTGGCGATACGGTAGGTCCCGCCCACCTTAAGTTGCGGCTGCAGGCGCCGGGCCTGGGCGTCCAACACGATTTCGTTGGCCCGCCGTGGCAGGCGCCCGCTAGTCACCGTCAAACGGTCGAGTTTCTGGGTGGTTGGCAACTCGGTCACCCGCACCACTCGGTTATTGTTCAGCTGGGTGAGATCCAAGTACCGTACGGCCTGCGCGGTCACCCCGGCATGTCGGGTCACGGCTTTTAGGTCGGCGGTGGTCAGGCCCAGGGTCGATTGCACGCTGTTGGTCGCCAGGCGCTGAGTCCGGTAGTAGCGGGTTGCGGCTTGGGACATGTCCGGCCCGGTCGCCCGGATACCGGTGTAGAAGGCCACGCCCAGAAAAATAATAATTAGGATTGAGCAGAAACGGGCCTTCGAGCGCCAGATTTCTCGCAAAATGGTTTTAAAATAGGCTGGTGTCATGCTTCATCACCTACCATTCAATCTCGGCCAGCGGCGTCGGGTGCGCGTTGGGCGTGATCGACTGAATCTGCGCGTCGTTGATTCGAATCACCAGGTCACCCATCTGCGCGATGGCACTGTTGTGGGTCACGATGATCACCGTGGTCGCGGTCTGTTTAGCGGCGTCTTGGATCACCTGCAAGACCTGCTTACCGGTCTGGTAATCCAGCGCCCCCGTGGGTTCGTCGCACAGCAAGAGTTTCGGGTTCTTGGCGACGGCGCGGGCGATGGCCACGCGTTGCTGCTCCCCACCAGACAACTGAGCGGGAAAGTTTTGCGCGCGGTCCTGGAGCCCCACCAACGCCAGCGTGTCGTCGACGTCTCTGGCGTCCTGGGTGATCTGGGAAGCCAGTTCGACGTTCTCGCGGGCGGTCAGGTTAGGAATCAGGTTATAGAACTGAAACACGAACCCGACGGCTTGACGCCGGTAGGTCGTAAGTTGTTTTGGAGAAAACTGGGCGATGTCTACCCCGTCGATCAAGACGCGACCACTGGTGGGCGAGTCCATCCCCCCAAGAATATTGAGTAGCGTGGATTTTCCGGCGCCGCTGGGTCCCAGAATGGTCACCACGGCGCCTTGGTCCACGGTAAACGAGATGTCGCGGTTGGCCACCGTGGTCTGGTCGCCGCTGCGAAACTCGCGGGTCGCGTGTTGGACTTCGATATAGGCCATGTGCCTACCTCCTTTTGTGTATCCGGTTACATAAATTCATTTTAGCACGTTCCCCCGTAAACCTGCCGGTCGATATCATTGCCGACCAGCTCAAAAGATTGATCTAGAGGTGTCAGTGCCTCCGGGCCAGTCAGAAATGGGCTGGAACGGGGTGGGCACGGCTTCGAGCCCGTAAACCAGGTCTCGAAGACCGACCTTTGTCTAAGTCGGCTGAAAAACGTCGACTAAGACAAACGACACCCCTGAGCCCATTTCTGACTGACCCTCCAGCCTATATTGGTTATAGCGGCAACTCGATTATGGTCAACTAATTGCCAGTAAATAACCATTCTAAGAGGGAAACGCTCCTAGGCCCGCAGACTCGCCATGGTCTGCGTCTGAAACCCCGCAATCAACCCGTGAATCGTGGTCAACGACTCACGTTGCCCGGTCAACAGCCACTCGCGCCAAATCGCGTAAACCCCGGCACTCATGAACTTAGTCCAGTAGCGCCGCTGTACCGGCGTTAGGGGCGTCTCCGCCAAAGTGGTCTGGTAAAAAGCCTCCATATTCTGGTTAAACACCTGCCGAATAATCTCCTCAAATCCTCGTTGGGTGGCCAGCTGCAGGGTCGGCGCCAGCTCCTGGAAAAACTGACCCATCGCCGCTAGTTTTTCGGCCTGCGGGACGCCGTTGACCACATCGTTGAAACGCGCGGTCAGCTTAGGCCGAAAGTACGCCGCTAAGAGGTCGTCGAGCGTTTCAAAGTTGCGGTAAAAGGCCATTCGACTGACCCCCGCGCGTTTGACCACCTGGGTGACGCTGATGGTGTTCAAGTCGTGCGTTTCCAATAACTGCAAAAGTGCCGTGGTCAGGTACGTTTGCGAGTCCTGTTTCAGTTGTTGAGCGTGTTGGGTCGCTGCCATAACAATTCCTCCGTTCTGTCACAGATGCCCAGTAGTCGCTTGTTTTCGGGCTAAGTCCATTGTATAGTCTGGTCACAGACGTTACAAGTGTCACACAAAACTAAATCTGATTTAACTAAAAAACTGGAGGAATTTTCCATGCAAAAACAACTCGTGAGCGTTACCGGCGGCAGCGGCTTCATCGCCATTCACATCATCTTACAACTCCTGCAACGGGGCTACGCGGTCCGGGCCACGGTCCGGAACCTGGCCAAACGTGCCGTTATCGAAGACATGCTGACCAACGGCGGCATCACCGACTTCAGCGACCTTGACGTCGTTGCCGCCGACCTAGGCAGTGACACGCACTGGGACCAGGTCATGGCCGGTGCCACCTACGCGATTCACGTGGCCTCGCCCACCCCGAAACTGAATTTCAAGCACGAAGACGAGATGATTCGCCCGGCCGTCGACGGCGTCCGCCGCGTACTTCGGGCCGCCCGCGACGCCGGAGTCAAGCGCGTGGTGCTGACCTCGGCCTACGGTGCCATTTTCGCCGGCCACCCGCACCGAACCACCCCCTATACCGAAGAAGACTGGTCCGACCTGTCCGCCAAAAACATTCACCCCTACCAAAAGTCCAAGACGTTAGCCGAACAAGCCACTTGGCAATTCATCCGTGAAGAAGGCCAGGGCCTCGAACTTGCCGCCGTGAATCCGGTCGGCGTGATGGGTCCCGTCTTATCGGCCAAGTACTCCCACTCCAACGTGCAAATTCAACAGCTCCTCGAAGGTCAGGTCAAGGCCGTCCCGCACGTCGATTCCGGTTACGTGGACGTGCGCGACGTCGCCAGCCTGCACCTGCTGGCCATGACCAGTCCCCAGGCCAACGGGCAACGTTTCCTGGCCACGACCGGCGAGACCTTATCGATGCTCGACGTCGCCAATCTTTTACGGGACGCCTTCCCGCAATACGCAGCCAACTTACCGACTAAGATCATCCCCAACTTAGCCGTCAAAGCCGCGGCCGTCGCCAACCCGCAACTGCGGATGATTGCGTCCATCGTGGGCCGGTACGCCGGCACCAGCAACCACAAGGCCCAGACGCTGCTCAACTGGCACCCCCGCTCCGCCAAGACCGCCATCCTCGCCACGGCCCAGTCCATGATCGACCTGGGCATCGTCAAATAATCTCATTAAAACCGGCCCGTCAGATGACACCTGATGGGCCGGTTTTGGCGTTAGGCCACCGATGTTTCTAATCCCACAACCGGTCTCTTTTACGTCCCGTGAGCTAATGCGTGGTCAAACCACCTGGAAACTCGTATATTTAATGGTAAACACTATGAAACGAGGGGATTGGAATGCGTCATTGGCACATTTGGCTGGGCCTCATCACCCTGGCCCTCACGCTTAGTCTGGGTGTTCCGACCGCTCAGGCCGCCACCAAGTCCAAGGGGTTGATCCTGGACAACGCGCGGCAGTACTATTCCGTGACCACCATCAAAAAATTCATTCGCGAGATTCACGCGGGCGGCGGCACCTTTTTACAGCTCCATCTGACCGACGACAGCCGCTACGGCGTGGAAAGTGCCAAGCTCGGCCAGACCGTCAAGGCCGCGAAAAAGAAGGGCGACGTCTACTACAACCGGAAGACCAAGCTAGCCTTCTTGAGCAAGAAACAGTTGCGGGCTTTAGTGGTCTACGGGCACCAACGCCACGTCGAAGTGATTCCGGAGATCGATACACCCGGGCACACGACGGCGCTGATCAAGCTCCTTAAAACGTCGAGTAAGGCAAACCGCAAGCTGGCGCAGCAAATCGCCCACGGCAACGAACTGAACCTCCACGTCAGTCAAACCCAGCGTTTCGTCAAATCACTATTGGGTGAATACACCGGCCTCCTCTACCGGGGCCAACACCTGGCCATCGGTGGCGACGAGTACAGCAGTACCACCAAGGCCACCCAGCCCACGGCGGTCAGCTATACCAACGGGTTAAACCGCTACCTCAACCGCAAGGGGCTCAAGACCAGTATGTGGAACGACGGGTTGATGCGCGCTGATTTACCCAAGCTCGACCACAATATTTTGGTCACCTACTGGAGCTACGACGGGGAAACCAACGACGCCAAGCTGATTCAAGCCCACCGGCAAATTCGGGCGACGCTACCCCAGCTCAACGCGGCCGGGTTTCAAACCATCAACGCCAACCTTTGGTACCTCTACGTCATCACCCGGCCCAAGACCTTCGTCCCCGCCAACGTGACCTATTGGCAACAAGATCTGACCCGTAACTGGACGGTCCAGGTCTGGGACAAGACTAGCCATCAGGATTTAGCCACCAGCGCTAAGAACATCGGCTCGGCCATTTCTATCTGGGGCGACGGAAAGAAGACCTATTCACAAGCCCAGGTCTACCAGAAGACACGGCCCTTCTTGACCACGTATTTTCAGTTGAAGTAAGCAAACGGCAGCCGCAGGGGCTGCCGTTTGTCGTTGTCCCAGTGATTTAACCAACCGCCCTCCGGAACCGCGACCCGGAGACATAACGTTTCGGCCCCATAACCACGCCCCGACACACCAGTTCAAATAATCGACTTACTATTGGCGCAATTAATTAGCCAATCAACCATCATTTTTTCCCGGTGGCCTTAGAATGAGGGCAACTACTAAAAGAAATGAGATGGTTTTGATGTGTACTAGTTTAACTTACAAAAACAGTCGAGGGGATCATTTCTTGGCTCGGACCATGGACTTCGATCTCGATTTCAAGGCCCGCATCATGGTCATGCCGCGCAACCGCGTGGTGGCCGGGGACGCCGGCGAATACACCACTAAATACGGGTTCGTGGGCGCCGGGCGCCTCTTAGGTCACGAGATGTACACCGACGGGGTCAACGAGTGTGGCGTGGGGGTCGCCACCCTGTATTTCCCGGGAAATGTCTACTATTACGACGACACCCCGGCCGATAAACTCGGCTTGGCCCCGCAAGACTTCGTGGCCTGGGCGCTAGGCAACGCCGCCAGCGTCGACGACTTAGCCGAGAAGGTCGAACAGATTGCCTTGATCAACCAACCGACCGACTTCATCGGGGCGGTCCCACCCCTGCACTTCATCATCAGCGATACCACCGGCAAGACCATGTTACTGGAACCGCAGGGCGGCGAGCTCCAGCTGATCGATGACCCCGTGGGCGTGATGACCAACTCACCCGACCTGGCCTGGCAGCTCCAAAACCTCAGCACCTATGGCACCCTGACTAACCAGGAACGGCCATTAACGCCACTGATGGGCCACGCGCTTGCCACCCAGGGGCCCGGCACCGGTGCGCTGGGGTTACCCGGTGATTTCACGTCACCATCGCGGTTCGTGCGGACCACCTTCCTGAAAAATTACGCCGCGCCGACCCATAACGTCGCCGATTCGTTGAACCTTCTCCAGCATATTTTAAATTCGGTCACGATTCCCAAGGGCGTCAAGCTCAAGGAAAACGGCCAAAGCGACTACACCGAATACCGCGGGTACATGAGCCTAGACGAACGGGCGTACTACATGGAACCCTATGATAACCTGGTTCTCCAGCGAGTGGCGTTGACCGACGACTTGTTAGCCCACCTGGACGCACCCCGGGAATACCCCATTAGTCATCAGGTCCACATTCAAAATTTAGCCCCCGATACCGTGGCGGACTAACCGCCAGCTCAAAAAATGCGCCCCACGACAATTACTCGTGAGGCGCATTTTTGAGTATCTAAATGGTTAAACGATTATTCCGATTTCTTCCGCCAACCAGCTAAGCCCAGTAAGCTCAGCAGTAGGCCTAAGCCCCCGGCTAACCAGCCCGTTGGTGCGGCCTGTTCGTCGGTTTGTGGTAATTTGGTGGCATCCGTCGTCGGTTGGTCCGCGGTCAGCCGCGACTGGTTGGTTGGGGTGCCAGCTGCGGTGCGCGTGGTCCGGTCGGTCGCCAACTGTTGGGCCCGCGGTGCGGTAACGGCGGCTGGCCGTTGATTCCCCGCAGCGGTATCCGCCGACCCCCCGGTCGTGACCTGATCCGGTTTTGTCGTGGTTGGCGTCGTCGGTTTCGTCGGGTCAGTCGGCTTCGTTGGTTGTTCCGGATCAACGGTGTCGCCACCGCCGCCTTGTTCATCCATCTGGGTGTACACGTAGGTCACGTCTTGATTTCCCGCCGTGTAGGTCCCGCTAGCGTTCGCCGGCGTCGTGGTCAGTTGGTAACCGGCAATCGTAGCGGCCGTAGTGGTGTAGGCATCGCCCACGGTCCCCGTTAATGTGGTTGGCGCTTGCAGCACGTTCCCCTGAGCGTCAACGTAGTGCACCGTGACCGTTCCGGTCGTCACTGGTGGCGTGACCGGCGTGGTCGCATCCTTACGGTAAACGTAAGTCACGTCGATGGCCGCGGCCCCGTAAGTCCCGGTGGCGTTGGCCGGTGTGCTGGTCAACGTGTACCCTGGGATGTCGACCGCTTCGGTGGTGTAGGCGTCACCCTGGTTCCCCGTGACGGTCGTGGCCGCTTGTAAGACGTTGCCGTCTTCATCGACGTAGTGCGTGGTGACGGTTCCTTGGTCCCGCGTGTAAACGTAGGTGACGATGACAGCCTCTTTACCGTAAACCCCAGTGGCGTTCGTTGGCGTGGTGCTCAGCGTGTAATACGGAATCTCCGCGGCTTCCGTGGTGTAGGTGTCGCCCTGATTGCCGGTCATCGTGAGGGCGTCTTTAAGGCTATTGCCCTGCGCATCGACGTAGTGGACGGTCACCGTGCCTTGGTCCTGCGTGTAAACGTAGGTGACGTTAATCGTGTCCGAACCGTAAGTCCCCGTGGCGTTGGCTGGCGTGGTGGTCAACGTGTAGTACGGGATATCCGCGGCTTCGGTCGTGTAGGCGTCGCCCTGATTGCCGGTCAAGGTCACCGGCGTCTTCAAGGCGTTCCCCTGCGCATCAACGTAGTGGACGAGGACAGTCCCTTGGTCGCGCGTGTAAACGTAGGTCACGCTGACGGGATCCTTACCGTAAACTCCGGTCGCGTTCGCTGGTGTCGTGGTCAGCGTGTAGTACGGAATATCGGCCGCTTCGGTGGTGTAATTTTCACCCTGATTCCCGGTGACCGTTAGCGGGTCCTGTAACACGTTGCCCTGGTCATCGACGTAGTGCACCGTGACCGTCCCCTGGTCGCGGGTGTAAACGTAGGTCACGGTAACAGGATCTTTACCGTAAACCCCGGTCGCGTTCGCCGGCGTCGTGGTCAGCGTGTAGTACGGGATGTCCGCGGCTTCGGTGGTGTAGTTTTCGCCCTGGTTACCGGTGACCGTAAGTGGGTCCTGTAATACGTTGCCTTGGTCATCGACGTAGTGCACCGTGATGGTCCCCTGGTCGCGCGTGTAAACGTAAGTCACACTGACGGGATCCTTACCGTAAACTCCGGTGGCGTTCGCCGGCGTCGTGGTCAGCGTGTAGTACGGGATATCCGCGGCTTCCGTGGTGTAGTTTTCACCCTGATTGCCAGTAATCGTTACGGGGTCTTGTAAGACGTTGCCCTGGTCATCGACGTAGTGCACCGTAATCGTTCCTTGGTCCCGCGTGTAAACGTAAGTCACACTGACGGGGTCTTTACCGTAAACTCCGGTGGCGTTCGCCGGCGTCGTGGTCAACGTGTAATACGGGATGTCCGCGGCTTCCGTGGTGTAGTTTTCACCCTGATTGCCGGTAACCGTTAGCGGGTCCTGTAACACGTTACCCTGGTCATCGACGTAGTGCACCGTGATGGTCCCCTGGTCGCGAGTGTAAACGTAGGTCACGCTGACGGGGTCTTTACCGTAAACCCCGGTCGCGTTCGCCGGCGTCGTGGTCAGCGTGTAGTACGGGATGTCCGCGGCTTCCGTGGTGTAGTTTTCACCCTGATTCCCGGTGACCGTCAGTGGGTCCTGTAATACGTTGCCTTGGTCATCGACGTAGTGCACCGTGACCGTCCCCTGGTCGCGGGTGTACACGTAGATGACGGTCTGGGCCGTGGCCGCGTAGGTCCCGGTGACGGGCGCCCCGGTCGTTTCCTTAAGGGTGTACCCGTCAACGGCCGCGGCCGTCGTGGTATAGGTCGCCCCTACGAGTTGTTCTTGATCCTGGTTCAAAACGACACTCGGCGCAATCTCATTACCTTGTTCATCTTGATATTTCGCCGTTACGGTCGCGGCCGGATTGGCTAATTCGTACGGTTGAATGACGTAGAAATACGTAGTCCCATCCTCAACGTAAGCACCAGTGAGGTAGTAGTAATGGTCCACGGGAACTACTATCGCGCCCGGGTACGTCGTGATTGGGTCGTAGGCGTCTGGATCTTGAACCGTGTTAAAGTCTAGGCCCCCATCGCTAGCCTGTACGGCGTTGCCCCCAATGAAGTAGAACTTGTAAGTGAATTGATTCGTTTTATCGTTGAATATGACTGGTACCGCAATTGACCTTCCAGTCAATGCAACCGTAGTCCCATCCTGGAGCTTATACCCCCCATCAAGATGGGCCGTTCTGGTCACGCTATTCACCAGAATTGACGGTAAATAGATCACCTGTTGGCCCCCGTAAAAGGAGGTGTATTGGTTATCCTTCAGGGGTGAAAAGTCCCCAATTTCGTTCAACGTTAGACCCAGAGACTTCAGGTTCTTCAGCCCCGCCAGTGGGGTTACGTCCTTAATCCGGTTACCTGTTAATTGTAGTTCCGTCAAATTTTGAAGGTCCGCAAGTGGTGATAAGTCGACAATGCCCCCATAATAGGCCGTGGTCTGCCGTGATTGTAACAGCAAGTATTGCAGGTTAGTCGCGTACTGTAGTCCCTCTAAGGAGTAATCAACGCCTTCGCCCAGGTAGGTTTCATCATCACCACTCAATCTCGTGAGCAGTGCCATATCTTCCTGCGTGATATCCGCGGCACTGTTCCAAGTCCGCCCCGGGTTATTCTTTTGTAACGTCTTCAAGACTAAATCTTGTAATTTCTTGTTGGGCATCCACTCGTCGATTGATTCGGCCGCGTCCGTCAAGGCCGCCGTCTCCGCCACTGGGGCCATCGCGGCCTTAGCCGCCATCATGGTCTTACCGGCCGTCGCCGCATCGTTAACGGGTTCGGGTGACTGATCATCGGTTGATTTCGTGACCGTGGTCTCCTCCACCGGTGGCGTCGTGGTTTCTTCTGTCGTGGCTTTTTCCATCGTGCTTTCTTCCGGTGCCTTAACTGGGTCCGTGGCCGATTCTGCCGGTGTTTCCGGGTCCGTCGTGGTTGGGTCCGTGACCGGGTCGTTGTCTTCGGTCGTCGGTTCATCCGTCGAAACGTCCGGCGTGGATTCGGTCGTGGCCGGTTCCGTAGTCGTTGGTTCAGCGGTTGACTTTTCGGTCGTCACCGGGTCGTTGCCGGTTGGGTCGGTCACCGACTTTTCCGCGGTCGATTCAGTCGTCGCCGGTTCCTGCGTGGGTTCGGTCGTCGGGTTGGACAAGGTGACTTCAGACGATTGCGTGGTTGAGGTCGTGGTGGTCGTGGTTTCGTTGGAACCGTTGTCATTTTCGGTCGTCTCCGCATGAGCGACCGTGCCCCCCAAACTCATGAACGCTAACGTCATGGCTGCCGCACTGGTCAGAACCCAACGATTCTGCCGCATCTTTTTTGATAATAACTTTTTCGTATTCAAAATGAGTTCCCCCTCAAGTCTGGTCTTGCCAGGCATTAAACTTAGCCATTTTTATCCGAAAATAAAAGCATTAATCATATAATAATCTCAGTATAACATCGTTCTTAAGGTTTAGCCACAGACTAAACTTTACAACAACTGATATATCGCCATACTCTTTAACTATCCCTTTAATATCAGGGATTAATGGTAAGGATGATTGATTAACTCGACTTATTATGTCTGGTTACACGTCCGCTAATTTGGATAAATGCTTGTGGCTGTTAATTAAAATTCCTATCGTTAACCATCCGATAATTACACAAAATAAAAGTGCACCGGTCAACGATTCGACCAATGCACTTGTGGGGAAATTTAACCCGATTATTTCCCGGGTTTTTATCATCCTTAGATGCAAATAGCCGTCAAGCTCGTTTGAACTTGACGGCTATTTTTTAAGCGGCATTTCGTTGACGTTTCATCGTCCGCGCGGCGCGGTGTTGTCGAATCAAGAGCGTACTGATCAACACGACGATGACCAGGACCAAGACTAACGCCAGCACCATGATGTTGTGCATCCCCTGATACAGGATGGTGCGCATGGCCGGTAATAATTTAGCCGGGAGCCCACTCGCCGTTTGCGAATTGGTCAGCTTGTTCAGCATGCCCATGGTGATGCGCCCGTGATTGGCTTGGACGCCGGCGGCCAGAGCCTTACTCAACACGACCCCGTAAATCGAGGACATGAAGGTCTGGCTTAGGATCCGGACCAGGTAGGCAAACGAGGTGGCGATTGGCACGTCGTTTGTGGCCACGTCACTTTGAACGGCGACCTGGAGAGTGGTGAAGCAGACCCCGATACCAAACCCGTTAAAGGCCCCCATCACCAATAGAAAGGTGTAACTAGCCGTTTGGGCGACCCAACTCATCCCGATGAAGGTCACCAGAAACGTCAGGGTCCCCATGGCCAGTACCCCGTACCGCCCAATTTTAGGTTGGACGGCCGGCGCCAATTCAGAACCGATAAAGTTAGCGATGGAGCCGGGAATCTGCGTCATGCCCCCAATCAGTGCGCTAAGGCCCATGATTCCCTGCGCCCACATCGGCACGTAGATGTTAAAGGCCACAAACGCGCCCCAGAGGACGGCGAAGATGATCAGATCGATGACTAACTTGGAATTGCGAAACAACCGGTTGGGAACGATGGGGTCCGTGACTCGGTTTTCCACTCGGTGCATCCAGCCCAAGAGACCTACACCCACGACGACCAGGCCAACGGTCCAGCCCAGCGGTTGGGTGCCCAGCAACTGAATACCCGTCAGGATGGCTACTAAGCCTAAGACCATCAGGACCGAGCCTTGATAATCCACCGGTTGTTGGTTCCGTTCGCGCGTCGATTTAAAGAAGAGCGCGACGATTCCCACGGAGACTAACGCCAGCGGTAGGTTGACGTAAAAGACCCAGTGCCAGCTGAAGGTGTCGACGATCCAGCCCCCGAAGAGCGGGCCAATAATCGACGCGGTACTGAAACTGGCCGAGGTGATGCCAATCACCTGCGCGCGCCGTTTCAAATTTTCGAACAATTGGGCGTAGATGATGAAGGGAATGGTACTCATTCCCCCAGCACCTAACCCCATTATTCCCCGGGCAATAATGAACCAGGTAATGTTACTGGCTAGTCCTTGAAACAGTGCCCCCACGGCAAATACCGTGGTCGCCGTGATGTACGCACATTTATTGCCCTTCCGTTCACCGAACTTACTCCACAGCGGCGTGGCGACGGCCATCCCTAATAGGAAGATGGCCACGATCCACCCCATGTACTGAATCCCGTGCAGGTCACTGACGATGGCCGGCAGTGCCGTGTTGATGATGGTCCCGTCCAGCCCCGCCATGGCGTTCGACAGCAGTAAGGCAAACGTGATAATAATTTTCCGATTTCGACTCACTAATCTTCTTCCCCTCAATGAACTCATTTAAGAATAAGTGCAAAAGAATACAACACTTAAAATGTTAGTCCGGCAAGCAATTGCTTGTCAATAACTTCTCCTGAGTGTAAGGGGTTTCGTTGTTAAGTGAACTACTCGGCCGTAAACGACCGAGCTTCTGGGAACATTGAGGAGTGTTTAGGCCGTTATGTCGGTATGCCGAGTACCTAACTCACAGAACTCAACTCTTTTACCAAGGCTAGTCCCTAGCCTGATAGACTTTATTGGGCCGTTTTTAGCCCTCTATGTAAGATATTAACGGCCGCATTGATATCACGATCGTGGTGTGTCCCACACTTTGGACAAGTCCATTCGCGAATTTCGAGCGGTTTCTGACCACTTTGATACCCACAGCTAGCGCATTGCTGACTAGTATAGTTGGGGTTCACCACAATGAGCTGCTTACCATACCACTGGCACTTGTAAGCTAACATGGTTCGAAACTGGTACCAACTCGCATTGGCAATTGACTTGGCCAGGTGATGAT
>NZ_AZDW01000013.1 GCF_001434115.1 Levilactobacillus zymae DSM 19395 | reverse complement strand
TTTTGAAAAACATGAAAACTGACGACTTTTTTGGAAGGTATGAATAATTCAGGCTTCAAAAGACTCAGAAATAATATTAGATTTTTTTGCAGGTTCTTCAACAACTGCCGATGCAGTACTGCAATTAAATGCTGAAGATGGGGCAAATCGGCACTTTATCATGGTACAACTACCAGAAAAGCTTATTCATAAGGAAAAAAATGGCAAAGTAGTTCCCATGCAAGGCGCAAAAGCTGCATATGATGCAGGGTTTACGTCAATTGATGAAATATCACGTGAACGGATTCTTCGTGCAGCTGAGAAAATTAAGGAAGATAATGAGTTGACGCTTCCTAAAGATTTCGATGGTAGTTTCAAACATTACCGTGTGGTTAAGCCTGTTAAGCAAACTCTTGAAGATATTGATGATTTTGATCTCAATAATACCAACCTGTTTACCAATATGGTGGAGGGATTCTCAAGCAAAAGATTAGATATTCCTGGAGATGCTTCTGGAGAACAAACGATTCTGACAACCTGGCTAGCTCAGGATGGCTATTCATTCGATGCTAATGTCCAGAATATTCAATTTGGTAATTACTATGCTCATATGGTAGATAACCGCCTTTATCTTATCAATGAAGGCTGGAGTAGTACTCAGACTAAGCAATTACTAAATCAGCTCGGGGCCAACGAACTCCATCTTCAGGATGTGGTACTGTTTGGCTATTCATTCAATGTTGCTGAACTGCGAGAATTAGAGAATGGCTTGAAGCAGTTAGATAGTAAAGTTACTTTGATCAAGAGGTACTAATGCCATGAAGATTAAACTAGAAATTTTACAACACCAAATGGATGCTTTAACAGCTATTGATAAGGCCTTCTATGGTATGGACAAGATGACCAATGATCCAAATGCCAACTATATTTATGCCAATCCATTAATAGAGTATCGTTACAACGACAAGGCTAACATTGATATCAAGATGGAAACAGGGACCGGGAAGACTTACGTTTATACCCGGATGATGTATGAACTCCATCGAAAATATGGCCTGTTTAAGTTTGTTATTGCCGTTCCTAGTCCTAGTATTAAGGAAGGTACCCGTAATTTTATTACCAGTGATTACGCTAAGCAGCACTTTAGTGAATTCTACGAAAATACTCGAGTTCAATTAAACGTCATTAATGCGGGTGATTTTAGTGCACGTTCAGGACGACGAAACTTCCCAGCTCAATTGTCTGAATTTGTAGAAGCCACGCGGCAAAACGCTAATCAAATTGAAGTATTGCTGGTTAACCAGGGGATGCTGCACTCTAAGTCGATGCACCGTGATGACTATGATCAAACTTTATTAGGTGGGGAAACTTCACCGATCAAAGCTATTGCAGCTACACGGCCAGTGGTCATTATTGATGAACCACAACGCTTTCCAAGAGGCAAAAGGTATTACAGTGACATCGAAGAAATGAAACCACAGTTGATCGTGCGATTTGGCGCTACTTTCCCAGAAACATCAACGGGACGTGGCAAAAATAAAGTTACAGGAGCTGATTATTACCGTGGTGAACCACAGTTTAATCTCGATGCTGTTGATAGCTTTAACCAAGGCTTAGTTAAAGGCATTGATATTGATTATCCAGATATGTCGGAAGAACAAGCAAATAACTTGTATAAGGTTAAGCAAGCTAAGGCAAAAGAGCTGATTCTTTCTAAAAATAAGAAGATATACTCTTTAAGCGTTGGTGAAAATCTTGCTGGTATTGATTCTGGTTTCGAAGGGGACATTACTTATGCTGGTGGAACGGATCGTGAGTTATCTAATGGACTGGCTTTGTCAAAGGATATGAAGCTAATCCCTGGTACCTTTGCCCAGAATTATCAAGACGAAATTATCTCCCAGGCACTGGATTGCCACTTTAAAGCTGAAGAAGAGAACTTTTTACGCTTAAATTCAGGAGATAATGCGCCAAAAATTAAGACGTTATCTTTATTTTTCATTGATAGCATTTCCAGTTTTCGAGGTGAAGATAATGGTAAAGGTTGGTTAGTTCAGCACTTTGAGGATCTTTTAACTAAAAAATTGAAAAAGTTAATTGACCGTTATGAATTAGCAATAGATGACCGCGAAAAAGAGTATCGTTCATTCTTGCAAGCTACCTTGCAAAGTCTTCAGTCAGAACATCAGGATGTATATGCGGGTTACTTCAGTGAAGATCGTGGTAGCTCTGATGCAGATATTCAGGCTGAAGTTGAAGACATTTTAAGTAATAAGGAAAAATTGCTCAGTTTTAAAGATAAAGATGGTAATTGGCTGACACGACGTTTTCTATTCTCCAAGTGGACACTGCGCGAAGGTTGGGACAATCCTAATGTCTTCACGATTGCTAAGTTGCGGACTTCGGGTTCGGAAATTAGCAAGATTCAAGAAGTTGGTCGAGGCCTGCGCTTGCCTGTTGATGAAACTGGTCACCGTCTAAGTCAAGATGAATGGCAAAGTCGACTTTCCTTCTTAATCGGTTATGACGAACGGAATTTTGCCCAGAAATTAGTTGGTGAAATTAATGATGATTCGCCAATTCGGTTAAACCAAGAAGAACTGACTGATGACATGATCAAGTTAATTGTTAAGGCTAAGCAACAGATTGATCCTAAATTTGATGAAGATCAGTTGCTTGATGAACTTGATGAACATAACGTCATTACCCGTTCTAACAAGTTCAAACGGGATGTCGAACTGGATGGTCAAGTTATGTCTGGCTATGATGCCTTGTGTCAACTTTATCCAGAACTTGAACAACAAACCCAGGTTGTTGAGGGTAGAGTTCGTGATAAGAGTTCTAAAGATAATACGGTAGTTAAGTTACGGAAACAAAACTGGCAACAATTAAAGAACTTGTGGTTACAGTTAGCTAAACGCCAAATGATTAAGTTTGATCCGTCAGTAAACAAGGATGCTGAAACCGTTGCTCGGAATGTTTTCAATGATAGTGACAGTAAAGTATTTGTTTTGCAGCGTCCTCAAATGGTTCACCAAGAGGTTGATACCGCTAGTGGCGATGCTGTTGTAAAAGAGACGCAAGCGGATTATAGTACTGAATATTTGACTATGAACTATGGTAAGTTTCTTAAAATTTTGGCTAAACAAACCGACTTGTCGGTTAACTTGTTGAATAACTTAATGATCAAGTCGATTGGAAGGTTAAGAAATAATACTAATTATATTAACGAAAAGACTCTCGGTAATTTGATCCGAACCTTTAATAACCAGTTCAATGAACGGATTAAGACTTCATATAGCTACGAACCATTAGACTTTTCAGCCTCAACTTCAATCTACAATGCTAAAAGACAAGAATTTGTGGATTCAGTACCAGCTAGTATATTAGGGGTTTATCAATCAAATTCAACTTCTGATGAGAAATATTTATATGATCGACCACCACTGCGCTACGATAGTGTCGATCCAGAATTAAAAATTTTGAATCGATCGTATGGTCCTAAGATTAGTGTGTTTGGAAAGCTTCCTAAGAAGGCTATCAAGATTCCACGCTTTGATAATGGCACAACCACACCGGACTTTATTTTTAAGATTGAACACGGTAAAAAGCCAATCTACTTGGTTATTGAAACTAAGGCAGAAAACATGCGTTTGGGTGATGAAGAAATCCATATTATTCAGCAAAAGTACTTTAATCAGTTGAAGGAATCGAATGTTTATTATCGTATGGCCACGAGCGAACAAGAGGTACATGATTTGATTAATAAATTGGGAAATGGGGAGCTGAATTAGAATGTTGTCGTTAATTAAATTAGCTAAAGAGGGAAAGTTGGAGAAGACAGGTGCTAAACCTAAACTGCCAATTAAAGTTGATGGGGTAAGCTCAGAGACGCTTCATGTTTACAAAATTCCACTTGAATATCTTTATTACAATGACAAAAATGGGCGGATTGCGACTGGTATTTCACAGTATCGTGATGAATTGTATCCCGTAAATGACCAAGAAGACCCACGGTATAACACTTTTGTCGCTAAACTAATTGAACGGGATAATTCGACTGCATTGAAGCGAACGGAAAAATCGATTCAAAAATCTGGTCAACAAGTGTATGGTTATGTCCTTGATGATGGTCGAATTGTTGATGGTAATCGACGTTTCACTGCTTTACGAAATATCCATCAAACGAATGGTAGGACGGTTTATTTTGAAGCCGTTGTTTTACCATTTTCATATGACAACACCACCGAACGGGCTAAAATCAAGCAGTTAGAATTAGCCATTCAGATGGGTGTTGAAGAACGACAAAATTATGATCCAGTTGATCTAGCTGTTGATATTTACCAAACTACCGGTGATAATGATCCAATTATGACTCAGGCGGACTACGCAGCTGATTCACACATGCGTCCCACTGAAGTGAAAAAATATTATGACGGTGCGGTGTATATGAAAAAGTTTCTGGGGTTTATTGGTGCCCCTGAGAATAATTTCAATATTATCAAGGAAAGCAAGGTTTGGTCGCTTTTCTATGTAATGGGTAAATCGTTATCCAAAAATTTTGGCGATGATCCGGAATCGCAGGTTAGAAAGAACGAGACCATGAGCTCGTTCTTTGGGGTTATTCTTTACCAAATTCATGTCGGAGTGAGTGGGAACACAGCTAGGACTCATGTTCGTGAATACAGTAGCAATATTGTCAACAGCATTGACAATGAAGATTTCAATGACGATGTAGCAGACATGGTTGATGACCTATCAGAATCACTTCAAGATGATGAAATACAGACTACTTCCGACTTGATGCAGAGTTTGACGGATGAAAACGAGACTATTGAAGCATTTGGCGATACATATGACACTTATATGCGAAATGCTCGAAATAGTGAATCTGTAGATAAATTTATCCGAAACATTAAGCAAAGTGTTAAATACTATCATGACTTAAACGAAGATGGTGGATTGATCGGGAGCCTGCGTTATAACGAAGTCAGTGAAGACCAATTAAAAGAGTTACAAAAATATATGCGAAATTTAAGTCAATTAAGTAAGGAGTTGTTCAGCAAGTATGGGGATGAAATCAGATAGTCCAATCATTGTCAAGAATGATGCTGGTCTATTTCAACTGCTTGATGATAGTCACCATACACTGGAAGCCAAGGTTGCACAACGTGGATTAGCTATCTTTGCTCCATATTTTGAAGATCCTAAGCAACGTACTTTTAAGGAAAAACTGACTTATGTTCAGTTGCTGGAGTTAGTTAAAAAACTTAATCGGCGACTACAACGAAAAGGATTGCCTGAAGTTCAAACTAGTAATAAATTTAATCAATTTGTGCAGCAACGCCAGTACTACATTAAAGAGCAAGGTCAAGCGGGGTTAACGATCAAAGATGGAGATCCTCGCTGGAAAAAAGAGTTTGATAATTTTAAGGCAATTGTTAGCCAAGAAATTACCCGACCATTGAAGCCTGAACAAGAAAAAGCCAGCTTCTTTATGACCGTTATGAAGCGGGCCGCTAACTTTTCAGTACCAGGTGCGGGAAAAACTGCCATGATATATGGTACGTTTGCTTATTTATCTAGTCCGAGGGTTAACGAAGTTAATAAGTTATTAGTTGTTTCTCCGTTGAATGCTTTTACGGCTTGGCGGACGGAATTTCAAGAAGTGTTTGGATCAAACCGTGATCTCCATTATCTCAATATGCGTGATAAAAAGTACAACAATAATATTGGCGCCATTAAGCATGACTGGGTTCAAGCGGATGTAATTACAATTAATTATGAAGCCTTGCAGAGCAAGTTGAATATTATTAATGACTTGTTGGATTCAAAAACTATGCTGATCTTTGATGAAGTTCACCGGATCAAGGGCGTCGGAGGCCAACGAGCTAAAACAGCTCTCAATCTCAGCCAAGCACCACACTATCGGTATGTGTTAACTGGGACACCGATTCCAAATGGTTTCAGAGATATTTATAATTTCTTGCATTTAATGTATCCTGATGAATACTCTTCTTTCTTTGCCTGGGATCTGACCACTCTTAATAATATTGGCCCAGAAGATGTGAACAAGAAGTTATCGCCATTTTTCTGGCGGACTAACAAGCAGGATTTACATGTTCCAAAGCCAGATCCAGATATTATTAAAGAAACAGCTCCATCAAAGAATCAGGAGCTGTTAGCACAGGCAATTTATGAAAATGAAAATGGAACATTGGCGACCTTTATTAGGCTACTGCAAGCTTCGACAAATCCGGAATTGCTAAGTACTAACATCAACTATAAAGAACTCGGACTGGTGGATGCAGATTCTGGAGTGTGGGATAAACAAGCTGCCACCGTTGAAAAAGAGAATTCCAGTAGCGGAGAAGCTTATAAGAAATATGATCTAGCTAAGATAGAGACGCCTAAGTTTGAAATGGGCATTGACCTGATTGATAAACTGGTAAGTCGAGGTAAAAAAGTCCTGGTGTGGGGGATGTTTGTTGGTACCATGCAAAGAATTACTGATACTCTTAATGACATGGGTATTAAAACTACCTTGGTTTACGGTGCGACACCCAAACAGAATCGGGAAGGAATGATTAACAACTTCCGAACGGGCGATGCACAAGTGCTGGTTTCGAATCCTAATACTTTGGGCGAGTCCATTTCGTTGCATCAAACCGTACATGATGCTGTTTACTTCGAATATAACTTCAACTTAACCTTTATGCTGCAGTCTCGAGATCGGATTAATCGTTTGGGATTACCAGCAGACCAATACACCAGATATTACTATTTGATGACTAAGGGCGACGTTGCTCATATGGGTTTCATTGATAGTGCGGTTTACAAAAAGCTAAAGGATAAAGAAAAAGTGATGCTTGATGCGATAGATGGTCAGCTGCTGGTTCCTGAATATACTGATGATTATCTGCAAGAAGTTAAGGATATTGTTATGGGAAGATATAAATAGGGGTTAGAGATTACGGATGCTATACAGTGCCGTCTATTAAGCTTGCTAAATATCATCTATATGGGAATCATGTGACTTTTGTTCGGTACTTTAACGGCAAACTTATGTCGGGCATTTAATCATTGATTTCAAAGGGGAAAATTATGCGTAAATCATTGAAATTAGCCTTAGTCTTTATCACCATCTTGTCGGTCTTATCCATAGGGTCAATAACGCCTGCTCAAGCGGCGTCACGAACCATCCCCAGTTCCTTACGGGGAACTTGGTATCACTATTATGCGGGGTTACATAAGGTTGATAAACTAAAAATCACCAAGCATGCCATGAAATTTTCGCTTAAGGGTTTTACAGCTAATAACCAAACGGGTTCCCAAGTGATGGTTAGAAAGATGGGTAACCGAGGTTATGCAATTGGTAAGAGGGATGCGCCCTTATTAAAAATCAAGTCTCATAAAATCAACGGTAAGAAACATAAAGTACTTTTTGTAGAGTTAGGCGGCGCGGCCGTTAACTATACCCGTTTCAAACCCGGTCATCATCAATACTAAATAAAATAATTTTAAAAAATGGGCCCCCTTAACTGGGAGCCCATTTTCGCTAGTTTAGTTTCGTTTTTCGGATGGCAACTTTTTGATTCGTTGTTCGGCCAAATGATAAACTTTTTTGTCTTCACGTTTGCCAACGCTAGGTATTAAATTTGGTAAGCTTGATTTTCGGTCATGACCTATTCCCAGCCACCAGCGAGGTCAAGCTGCGATTTTAAATTTGCTAGGGCCTTACCCCGAACCTATTCAGTTGAGCTTGCAGCGTTTCGTTTTCTTTAATCAGGTCTTCATAGCTGAACCGTCAACGAATAAAATCCTTTTGTTGAATCAAGACATCTTGTTTTTGGCCAGCGGTGATATAGGGCGGCGTAAACGTCTTGTGTTTTAGAATCTGATTCGTTTACAACGGCCAAACGCAACTCTCCCAAATCCTGTTTGCGGGCCCAATCGAAGATCTCTTGAGTCAATCAAGTTTCAAGCTGCTGACCATCTGGTTTGGCTGAATGGGAGGTGAAACTAGCGTGACACATAAACAATGTCCTTCGGTTCAATAGTCATCATTTGCGTCCTCTTCCCAACGTTGGTAGCCCTCCGGTGTACTCAGGTCGTTGACTGGACGGTCAGCTTGCTTGAGGGCCGCTTGGAGGTTCAACGCAGCCTTCTGCCGTTCGGTCAACGTGACGGGGAAGGGGATGCTGCCGGTAGCGGCGACTTGTTTGAGAAACATGGTGATGGCGGTTGACGGGGACAGTCCTAATTGACTGAAAATCGCCTCAGTTTTATCGGCCAAAGACCGTTCGACAGTGACTTGAATCTTTTGGGGTTTAGTTGCTGACTCATGGGGACGGTTAGTTGACATGGCAGGTATTCCTTTCTGGTTGCTTAGTAGTCCCGTTGTAGGCTGTTTCGAGGATTTTTACACGACATTCAAACGCTCAAACGAATCAAGCTTGACGCCGATAGTTCTGGCGGTAACCCGGAAATTTTGAGCAAAAAGCGGCGTTCTGGGACGCCTCCAGTCCAGAACGCCACTCCTAAATCGTTTTACATTGTGCAAAATGAAACTAGCGTGAAAACGCGCCGTTATAATAATTTAAATATGCAATTGGGCTGGTAATCCCGCCAGAATATGGTATGCTTGTCTTCGTAATTAAAATTTACGGAGTAGGCAATAGGGCGTTAAGTGCTGGTGGAACGCAATGTGAACACCGGACGAAGGACACGTGGTCCGCGATCTTATTGCCGCATTGGCCGCAGTGATGTGGCAACTCCCTTAGGAGATGTCTGAAATGAAGACAATGGCAAGAACCCAGCTCCCGAAGCTGGACACGTTGAGTATGGTCACGATGGGCTTATTGATGGCGGTGCAGCTGGTGGTCAGCCGCTTTACCATCAGTAACCAGTTTATGCGTTTGAGTTTCACCTTCCTGGTGGCCGCGCTACTGGCCAAGTGGTTTGGCCCGTGGTGGGGAATGATGACGGCGGCGTTAGTCGATATCGTGGGCACGCTGATGACCGGGGGTCCGTATTTCGTCGGGTTTACCATCTCGGCCATCGTGGGTTCGCTGATCTACGCGCTGTTCTTCTACCGGCAGCCAATCACGTGGTGGCGCATTATCGTGGCACAACTGCTGGTGGTCGTGCTGGTCAACATCGGGTTAAATTCCGAGTGGCTGGTCATCATGTACCACACGCCACTGTGGGGCATTTTACCCGTGCGTTTAATGAAAGAGGCCGTGACCACGCCGATTCAAATCGTGCTATTGTACGTGGTGTTGAAGAGTCATGTGATTCAAAACCTGGAACACCGGTTAAAAACGAAAGCTTAATTAATGTCTTGCGCCGTGATGGGCTACCGAAAAAGGGTGGCCATCACGGCTTTTTTAATGGCGTGGGGACACACTTAAAGATTAATAAAATTACTTTAACTTAAATCAAACAACCTGACCACCACTCCCGCCACATCCCCAAACTGGCCACAACACCTAACCAAGTCACTAAGGTCGGCCCACCCAAGAGCAGCGTATGCTACACTGGTAAGTATCAGTGGTAGGTCAGTGGCCTATCCAACCTTTAAGTTTTTCTAGTATCCCAGCGCCTTGGCTTGTACTTCTGGCGAGAGTTGGGTATAACGGACTAGGAAAACGGATGACCGGATTTTATGTTCAGGGGGAGACACAACCATGAAACGCTTAGCACAACTGTATGCCCAATATAAGGACGTTATCGCCTACCTGGTCTTCGGGGGCCTGACCACGTTAGTCAACCTCGTGGTCTTCTTCATGACGGCCAGCTTATGGCACTGGAACTACCAAATCGGGACGGCCGTCGCCTGGTTCGTCTCCGTGTTATTTGCCTACCTGACCAACCGGGTCTGGGTCTTTCATTCCCACTTCACCACCTTGCGCGCGTTGGGGCGCGAAATCGTGTCGTTCTTCTCCGTGCGGGCACTGACCCTGGTGATGGACGAAGGTATCATGTGGATCGGGGTATCCTTACTCATGCAAAACGAAATGTTGACGAAGTTGGTGGATCAAGTGGTCGTGGTCCTAGCCAACTACTTCTTCAGCAAGTGGTTCGTCTTTCGTAAGACCAAGGCGGCTGCGAAAAATTAAACGATGAATCGTTATCCGACCTACAGCCAGGCCGGACGCCGCAGAACTACCAATGACGGTGACCAAAAGCCGCTTCCCCCAATGGAGAAGCGGCTTTTAATGATGCTTAAGGCGTGACACGTTCGGTATCGTTTTTGAGCAGTGCGGCGGTAACGATGCCCAATAGACTAATACCGACCGTTAACCAGAGGGTCGTTTGAATCCCGGTCAAAAAGGCGGTGTGCATCTGGGTGGCATACAGCGCACGGTTAGTTTTTAAGAGCTGGGCCGCGGGGGCGTGACTGGTGGCGACGTTTTGTAACACCGAGATCAGTAAGGAGGTCCCCATGGCGGCTCCCACTTGGCGCACCATGTTGTTGCCCGAGCTACCGTGGCTAATGAGTTCTTGCGATAACGCATTCATGCCAATGGTTCCGGCCGGCATCATCACAAAGGAGAGGCCGATGTTTCGCAACGCGTAGATGAAGACAATTAGCCAAATCGGGGTGGTCAACGAGATGAGACTCAGGCAAATGGTGGCCACGGTCATCGTGACGGTGCCCACCAGGACCATTTGGCGGCCCTTATTTTTAGCCATCAGTTGACCGACAACGGGCCCGAGAACAAACATCACGAGGGCTCCGGGTAAGAGGGTCAACCCGGATTGAATGGCGGTCAGGCCCCGCAAGTTTTGCAAGTAAAGCGGTAAAATGAATTCGATCGCGACCATACAAATTTGCGCAATGGCGCTGAGAATGGCACTTAAACTAAAGTTCCAGGAAGTAAACACCCGAACTTGCAGAACGGGGTGCGGTAACTGGGTTTGCCGGTACAAAAACCAAGCCACCAGAAGGCCGCCGATGCCAATTGGTAACGTGCTGCTCACGGCCCACCACCCGGCCGTCCCGATGGTGGAAAACCCGTACAGCAGGCTCCCAAAGCCCAAGGTGGATAGCCCAACGGACGGCCAATTTAACGGCGTCGTCCGGTGAGCGACCACGTCACTTAGGAAGAACAGACTGCCTAACAACGTTAACAAAGCGATGGGCAAAACGAGGTAAAAAATGCTCCGCCAACCAAATTGATCGACCAGGTAACCACCTAAAGTCGGCCCAATGGCGGGGGCGAGGCCAAAGACCATGCCCATTAAGGCGGTGGGAACGCCCCGCTCGGTCCGGTCGTAAACGGAGTAGAGAATGACCATGGCCAGACCGCTTAAGACCCCGGCGCCAACGGCTTGAATCAGGCGACCCACTAACAGAATACTAAACGAGTTGGCGGTCGCGGCAATCCCGGTCCCAATCACGAAAATCAGTTGGCAGGTGACGTAGAGCCACTTGGTATGGTACCGATCAGCCAACCAGGCCGTGACGGGAATCAGGATGCCACCAATTAACGTGTAACCGGTCGACAGCCATTGGACCGTGGTGGTATTTACGTTTAAAGCCGTCATCAGTTGGGGCTGAGCCACGGCTAAGACGGTTTGGTTGAGCATGGTGACGAACGCGCCCAAGACCACCATGGCGACTAGCCAGAAGCGTTTCTCAGTTGGAACAGTTTTGGTTTGCATGGTGCAATAACCTCCGAAATGATTTAATGTTAGATATCTAACTTACAGGGCATTAGTTTAATAGTTAGATATCTAATTGTCAATCATTCTAATAAAAAAATCCGCACGTGGCGGATGAGGGGCAGTTAATCGGGAAGGTGGATTTTTTGTAGGGTCGTAATTAGCGTTTGGACTTCGGCGGGGGTCAGGTCCTTGATCAGGGCCGCTTCGGTGGTGTCAAAAATTTGATTGACCGCCGCGACCAGGGCTTTCCCCTTGGCCGTGAGAAAGAGTTGTTTATTGCGGTCGTTTTGCGGCGATCGCCGACGTTCCACGTAGCCGTCGTGTTCTAAGTTCTTGAGCATGTTAGAAATGCTGGCCCCCCGGCGGTTAAACCGATCCGCCAGTTCTCGCTGAATAATTCCCGGGTGAGCGTTGATGACCCCCAGGGTCCGTGCCTGTTGTTCGGTGACCCCTAAAGTTTTGGACTGCTCGGTAACCAAGTGTTGTTCACCAATCGTGATCTTGCGGAGGAGATTACTTAATTGTCGTGCTTGTGGGTTAGTCATGGGTTAAGACTCCTTAAATGATTAGATATCTATCAGTTAGTATAGCATAAGTTCACCAAACAACCGTCAGGGCCGACGTTACGACCCAAAAATCCCGTTGACCAGAACCCAAGGGGAGCTCCTGGTCAACGGGATTAAATCTATTATTTAGAAGGTGAACTCGTCATTTTCGGTTGGTGTGGTTGCTTGGGCGTCGTGAGCTGGACGTCAAAGACCTTCAGGAAGAAGGCCACCAGCGGCACGCCAACGATCAGCCCCCAGGTGCCGAAGATCTGCTCGCTGACGATCAAAGTAATGAAGGTCACGAAGATCGGCAGGTTGGTGGCGTTGGCCATCAAGCGGGGGTGCAGGAAGTAGGATTCAAACAGGTGCACCAGGATGACCAAGACCAGGACCTCCAAGACCCGTAACACGCCGCCGGTCACGAAGGCGATGATGGTCAGTGGAATCAGCGAGATCAGGACCCCGGCCACCGGAATCAAGCCCAGGAAGAACACGGCAATCCCTAAGATCAGCAGGCTCGGCATGTGCAGAATCCAGAGGCCTAAGACCATCAATACCGTGTTGATGGAACAAATTAATAGTTGGGTCTCAATCACGGTCCCGAAGATCTGAACGAAGCTGAGAATCAGGTCGCCCATCGGTACGAACAGTTTCGCGAAACGACTCTTAGTAAAGGCGTGGACGAAGCGTTGAAGTTGAGCCTTGGTTAGGTTGAAAATAAAGCTGAAGAAGAACGCCAACACGATGGTTTCGACCCCGGAACTCAACCGGGAAAGTTTCCCGATGCCGGAGGTGAAGAGGGTCTTACTGTTACTGATCACGGACGCGTTTTGCGTCAGATTTTTCAGTAACTTCTTGGCCGACGTTTCCAGCTGCGGGTAGGTCTGAATCAGGCGGTTGACTGCGTGCGGCAGGTTTTCCACCTCATCGACTAGCGGGGGAATGATCTGGGCGAAGGCCGCCACTAAGATGCCCAGAAAAATCAGGTACACCAGTAGGGTCGCCAACAGATGTCCCAGATGTAAATGGCGCTCGATCCCCGTGATGGCGGCATTGGCCAGGTAAATAAAGATCACCGTGAACAACGCCAGCGACAGGAAGCCCCGGGCGCACCACGCGATGATGATCAGGAGCACCAGCGCCAGGTAATAGGCCGTTAACGGGTTTTGCCAGGCGCGTTTTAAACTAGGTAACATGCAAACATCCTCTCCAAAGCAGGTAATACGTTGAGTTTACGCTGGGTGCTGGTGGATTGCAACTACGGCAAAAGCCCCGCCGGTCGAGCTGACCGACGGGACTTTTGTGAGTTGTCGTTAACAAGGGGCTAACTGTCCTGAGCGGCGGCCAGCTTGCGTTGGCGCACCGGTCTGAAGTGGTAGTACAAGGCCACTAAGGCGCCGCCCACCAAGACACCCAGCATGTTGGCTAAGACGTCGTTGATGTCGCTACTGCGGTTGATCAACCAGTGGTGGGACAGGACGTATTGCATGGTTTCGATACTGCCGCCGACGAAGAACCCGAAGAGGGTCACGCCAATCAGCGGTAGGCGCGGCCACAGCCATTTGACCAGCAGGCCGAGTGGCAGGGTCATCAGGATATTTTCGGCAAAGCCCAGGTTAAATAAGTCGAGTTGGGTCAGGTTCACGCGTCCCGTGCCGGGCGGCATGATGTAAACGGCCGTGCCGGTAAAGGCTAAGGGGGTGAACACGATAGCGGCCAAACTGGTTAAGTAGCCTAAGGTGATTAAGGCAAACCAACGATGTTGCCGATTGACCACCGTAGTCAGAATGGTCAGGCCACTTAGACTGGCCACAAGTAAGATGATGAGTAAGGGTTCCCAGCGCATATAACCACCTCCGTTTGAGAATTGAGATCAGCGGGTAACTGAATATGTTTCCCATACTAGCGCAGAAGACCCGCTAACAACACCGTTTGGGGGTGGTCTTTACGGTTTCTTTGGGGGCTTAATGAAATCACAAGGTCGTGGTCACGAAAACATCACACTTTTACGAGAATTTGGCGCCGCAACGGGTCGAGCGGAGAGCGGATAACTAGTCGGTTCGGCTGAGCGTCTGCGTGCGTTGCGCTTGTAGCAGCGTGGTCAATTGTTCCGGTGTGGTCCGGTTCAACGACAACGGCGGCAGGGCGGCTAGGTCGAAATAGCCGATCCGGTCGACCTCCATGTTGGGTTCGAAGTGACCATCCAGCGGGTCGCACGCGAAGACCAACTTGTAAAACTGGGCAACCTGGGGGATGTCGGGACGCCGGGCCGTGTCAAAGATATGTAACAGGCCGCGGACCCGCACGGCCAAACCGGTCTCCTCGCGGACTTCGCGCTGAATGTTTTCCCGGGGCGAATAACCGACGTCCGCGTAACCGCCGGGAAGCGCCCAGGTCTGCGTGGGCACGTCTTGCACCAGCAAAACACGGTCGGCTTTTAGGATCAACGCGCGCACGTCGACCTTGGGCGTCACGTACCCGGTATCTTGGGTTAGCGCCGTTTTCAGTTGAGCCACGTTCACCTGGGGATTGAGGGCCATTTGTTGTAGGAGAAAGGCTTGGAGTTTTTGGTAGCGGTCCCGGTCGAACGGGTCCTGGGTAAACGCCAGGCCGCTTTGAATCAGGGCCAGCATGTTGCGTTGGGTGGTTAGTAGGTCGTCAGTCATGATTAGTAGTTCCTCCTTCAAAGACCACCAACCGGTCCGCCGGAATCTGGGCGGCAATTTCGGCCGGTAGGGGCTGGTCGGTCACGATGGTGGCGAAGTCGCTGGGCTTAAAGAGCCGAAAGTTGTGGGTCACGTTCACTTTAGTGTGGTCCACCAGCAACATGAGCTGTGTACTTTGTTGCTTGAGGGCGGCCTTCACGGCGATGTCGTCTTCGTAGGCGTAGTACACCCCGTCAGCCGTTAAGCCCGCGCAACTCAACACTGCTGTCTCAAAATGAAACTTGGTGAGGTCTAAAATGCTATCGGGGCCCTGAACGCACCGCTGTTCGGCGTTGAGCGGCCCGCCCAGAATGCGCGTACGGTAGGCGGCATGGCGCAGGGCTTGGTCGGCCACGTCGAGCGAATTGGTGACCAGTAGGCCGGGGGCCGCGGGTTTAGTAGTCAGGTATTGGGGGAGACAGGTCACCGTGGACGAAACGTCGAGAAACAGTAGCCGTTGACCGGCTAACAGGGTACTGGCCCGTTGCGCTAGGGCGCGCTTGACCGTCAGCAGGTCGTTTTGCCGGTCCAGGTACTGGTCCAGCTTATTAAAGGTGTTGGGCAGGCTGATGCCGCCGTAGTTGCGTTCGGCCAACTGGCTATCGGCCAACTTGATGATGTCGCGGCGGGCGGTGTCCCGGGAGGTGCCGGTGAGGGCCATGATGTCGTGGAGACTGAGCGTTTGGCGTTGTTGCAAGTGGGTCATGATTTGGGCGAGGCGGGATTTCTGGGTCATAAAGTTCCCTTCTTTGCATTGATTTAAGTATATGCTTAATAATAGCTTATTTTGCCTTAAATTCAAGTGGATAGGCTTTCGGTGGTCAATCAACGGATCCCAGCGTTAATTTGGCAGGTTTCTTTTGTGTCGGATTTAGTACCCCGTTGGTGGGGCATTCCCGCGAATCGGGGTACAGTGGACGGGAAAGCTGAAGCATGACCGTACTTAACACAAAGGGCCCCGTCATGAATGAGGGGCCTAGAAGGGATGGATGGTGACATGGGTATCTTACTCGCACTAATTCCGGCACTGGGCTGGGGGACCCAACCCCTGATTGCCCGCAAGGTCGGGGGCAGTCCCACGAATCAGGTCTTAGGGACCGGTATGGGGGCTGGGCTGGTCGGCTTGTTGGTGGGGCTCTTCTCTGGGAGCGTTCACGGGCTTAACTTTTGGTTGAGTTTTGCGGCGGGCTTCCTGTGGGCCTGGGGCGAGGTCGGGCAGTTCGTGGCCTTCACCCGCATCGGCGTGACCCGTACCATGCCCATTTCCACGGGCCTACAAATCGTTGGCACGTCGCTGATCGGGGTGCTGATCTTCGGTGAATGGGCCGGGACCACCGCCCGCTTGCTGGGGACCGTTGCCATCATTTTAGTGGTGGCCGGGGTCGCGCTGACCGCCATCACGGACACTAAAAGCACGGGGCAATCTTCGTTAACGTCCGGGCTGGCGATCCTGGTGCCGACCACCATCGGGTATTGGGCCTACAGCGCCTTACCCAAAACGATCGACGCCGCGGGCATCCACCTGTTTTTCCCCGAAATGTTGGGCATCTTTTGTGGGGCGCTAGTGTACGTCTTCTGGCAAACTAAGGGGCGGGCCTTCGCCGAACCGGCTAGCTGGGGCAACGGTTTGATTGGGTTGGTCTTTGGCCTGTCGTCACTGGCCTACATCTTTGCGGCCCAGGCGGCCGGTATCGCTACGGTTTTCGTCATCACCCAGTTGAGCGTGGTAGTTTCGACCTTAGGGGCTATCTTCATTCTCCACGAAAAGAAAAGTCCCCGGGAGTTACGGCTGACCATTAGCGGCCTGGTGCTGATCGTCGCCGGGAGCATTTTAACGGCCACCCTATAAGTGTAAAGAAGGCAATTCTCCATGACTAACTTAACGACGGATTATCGGTTAAATACCGGGGCGCGCATCCCCAAGATGGGCCTTCGTACCCAGCAACTCCCGGTAGGTCGGACCCGGCAACTGGTCTTAGCGGCCTTGCGCCTGGGTTACCGCCAGCTGGACCTGACCCTGCCGGCCACCAATACGGCCCAGGTCGGGCAAGCGATTCGAGAATCGGGGTTCCGGCGGTCGACCATCTTTGTGACCGTTCAGCTGGCCTCCACGGTAGCGCCCACCGCCATTCGACCGACGGTGACGGGCGCGCTGAAGTGTCTCGGCCTGAGTACGGTGGATTTGTGTGTGTGGACCGCGGACCGGACCGGGCAAGATTGGCTCACCGCGCGGCGGAACCTAGAAGAACTCACGCGCGCCGGGCTGGTACGGGCCATTGGCGTCGCTGGCTTAACCCTACCGGACTTACAAAATTTCTGGCGTCACGCGACCGTTCCGCCGGCCGTTGTCCAAATTTCTGGGCTAATCGGTCGACCACTGGGCCAGCTGTTACCCTTTGCGCGGGCCCACCACTTGTTAATCGCGGCCCCGGTAGTCGCGGAAAAGCCGGTGCGTAACCGCGGCGTGCGCCTCATGGCCGAAAAGTACGGGGTGAGTGCGGCCCAGTTGACGGTCCGGTTTTGCGTGCAACGGGGTATCTTGCCCCTTTTGACGGCGCGAACACCCGCGCAACTCGCAACGGACACCCGGTTGGCCGGGCCCCTTTCGGTGAATGACCTGCACCGGTTCGCCACGCTGCGGAACCCGACCGAAAATTTTTGGTAAAGTAAACGCCGTCTGAATCTTCTCTGTGGAGATCCGGACGGCGTTTAGTGCCTTACGTTGTGGCAAGGTGATCCCGTGACGCCGCGGACAATTCGCCGTATACTAAAATAAATAAATTAATTGCTAGGGGAGCGATTAGTCACATGAAACGACAATTACGCAAACGACACTTTTGGTTCAGTCTCGGTCTCATCATCTTACTGATTCTCGGCGGTTGTGCGGCGCGCGGCAAAACGGGGCCGCAAGCCAGCACCACCAAACTCGACGGGGCCAAGTACGTCCCGACACTGTTCTTTCACGGTTACGGCAGTAGTGCCAACGCCGAGATGCCAATGATTCGCGCCGCGCAAAAGGCCGGGGTGACCCGCACCGTTTTGCACGCCACCGTCGCCAAGGACGGTCACGTCAGCTGGCGCGGGCGGTTTAAGGCCGGCGACTATCATCCCATCGTGGCGGTCCAGTTCACGGCCAACCGCGACGGTGATTATCGCACCACGGCCGACTGGGCCAAAAACGTGATCACCGGGTTGCAGAAAACCTACCACATCACCCGGTTCAACCTGGTGGGGCACTCGATGGGCAACATGGCCATGGTCTTTTACCTCTTGAAAAACGCGCAGAACAGTCACTTGCCGCAACTGCAGCGACAGGTCGACATCGCCGGGCACTTTAACGGCATCCTGGGGATGAACGACGAGCCCAACCGGATGAAATTAACGGCGGCGGGGAAGCCCACGAAGATGGACCGCGACTACCAGCAATTGTTGGCGTTGCGGCAACGTTATCCGCGGCAGGCCCGGGTGCTTAACATTTATGGCGACCTGAACAACGGCACCCATTCGGACGGCCGCGTCAGCAACGCCTCGTCCAAGTCGCTGCGTTATCTGGTGGCCGACCGGGCTAAGTCGTACCAGGAACGCCGCATCGTGGGGGCCAACGCTCAACACAGTAAGTTACACGATAATGCGCAGGTCAATCGGCTACTGATCAAATTCTTGTGGCAAAAATAGCTAAAAAATCGGGTTGCACAGATTAATTGCGGGGTCCAATTTTTTCAGTTGGGCCGGTGGGGCGGTGTCACGTGAACCGGACTTTTTTTCCAACGCCCGGAAGATCGTCCAGCCAGTACCGAACCGGCGGCACAACGGGAACGAGCCCGCATCTGCCTACACGGGTTACCCGTGACCACCAGCAACTTTTTTCAGAAAATGAGTTGACACTAATAAAATCTGGTGGTAGATTAGCTTTAAATTAAAAAATGATTAAAGACGTTGAAGAGAAGAGTAGCAACGCCGACGATTTCCAGAGAGCTTCGATTTGGTGCGAGAAGCAATCGTCAGCCGCGTGAAGATGAGCTTGGAGTCATGACCCGGGTCGCAAGGCTACGGGTGCGGAGGCAACCGATATCTTGCGGAGTCTCCCGGGATTTCCCGGGGTACTTGTCGAGACGGCTATCGCGAGGTAGTCGTAAATTACGGTGGTAACGCGAAAGCTTTCGTCCGTTAGTTTCTAATGATTAGAGACTAATTGGACGGAAGCTTTTTTCTTTGACGAAATTTAATTGAAAGGAAGTCATCACATGGCGGTAATCGCAACTAACGGGCTGCTCAAGGCCCAACACGACTGGATTGACGACGAGTTACAGACCGATCCCTTACAAATTTTAATCTTAAACCTGATGCCCACCAAGTTGGAGACGGAACGGCAATTTCTCCAACGCTTCGCGGCGGTCGACCAGGACGTGGCGGTCACCTTCATGTACCCGACGCGCCACCACTTCAAAACGGTGGCCCGCGCGGCCGTCGTTGAAAACTACGTGTCGATCGACCAGGTGGTGGACCAGTCCTTCGATGGGGTGATCATCACCGGGGCGCCCGTCGAACAATTGCCGTTTGAGGACGTGGATTACTGGCACGAGTTCGTGGCCATCAGCGACTGGGCCCACCGCCACGCCAGTCAGACCCTTTACGAATGTTGGGCGGCGCAGGCGGGGCTGTACCAGGACTTCGACATCCCCAAGTACGACCTGCCGCAAAAGGCCTTTGGCATCTACAGTGCCACGACCGTCGACGACCACTCGCCCCTGATGAGTGGCCTGAGTGCCGGGGGGCTGTTGAAAATGCCCCAATCCCGGCACACGGCGCTTGATTTACCGGCGCAGTTACCGGCCGACCTGCAGGTGGTCGCCGCTAACGCCGAGGTCGGGCCGCTGGTCTTAACGTCGTCCGAACAGCGAGCGGTCTACGTGACGGGGCATCCCGAGTACGCGGCGGACACCTTGGCCCGCGAATATCACCGTGATCGCCGCCAACACCGCCGCGTTCCGGTACCGCAACATTATTTTGAACAGTCCGATGCAACCGTCGTGAACTATAGCTGGCCGGATGCCAGTCGGCGGTTCTACCAAAACTGGTTAGCCAGTTTAACTTTAACGAAAGTAGGTCTTTAATCATGACAGAAACCAACCCAGAAAACTACCACTTTGAAACGTTACAGGTCCACGCCGGTCAAACGGTCGACGAAACCGGCTCCCGGGCCGTGCCGATTTACCAAACCACGTCCTACGTCTTTAAGGACGCCAAGCAGGCCGCTGGTCGCTTCGCGCTGACCGACGCCGGCAACATTTACACCCGCTTGACGAACCCCACGACCGACGTGGTCGACAAACGGGTCGCCGCGCTAGAACACGGGACGGCGGGCGTGACGTTAGCCACCGGGTCGGCCGCAATTACCGCCGCCATTTTGAACGTCGCCCAACAGGGAGACGAAATTGTGTCGGCCAAGACCCTTTACGGCGGGACCTACGACCTGTTCAACGTGACGTTAAAGAAACTAGGCATCACCACACATTTCGTGGACTCCGATGACCCGCAAAACTTTGAGGACCAGATCAACGAACACACCAAGGCCCTCTACGTCGAAAGTATCGGGAACCCCGACATCAACCTGGTGGACTTCGAGGCCATCGGCGCCATCGCCCATAAGCACCACATCATCTTCATCGTCGACAACACCTTCGGCACCCCGTACCTGGTTCGGCCACTGGAACACGGCGCCGACGTGGTGGTCCACTCCGCGACGAAGTTTATCGGCGGCCACGGGACCACGATGGGTGGCGTGATCGTCGAAGGTGGCAAGTTCGACTGGAAGGCTAGCGGCAAGTACCCCGAATTTACCCAACCGGACCCACAGTACAACGGCTTAGTCTTTGCCGATCTCGGCGGGGGCGCCTTTACCACCAAGGTCCGGGCCGAAACGTTACGGGATACCGGGGCCACCATCAGTCCGTTCAATTCCTTCTTACTCTTACAGGGCCTCGAATCGTTGTCCTTACGGGTCGAACGGCACGTGGAAAACACCCGTAAGATTGTGGCCTTCTTAAACGACCATCCCAAGGTCGCCTGGATCAACTACCCCGAATTACCGGACAGTAAGTACCACGACCTGGCAACGAAATACTTCCCCCACGGCGTTGGCTCCATCTTCACGTTGGGCCTGACCGGCGGTGAAGCGGCGGGCAAGGCGTTGATCGAACACCTGCAACTCTTCTCCTTACTGGCTAACGTGGCGGACGCCAAGTCGCTGATCATTCACCCGGCCTCGACGACCCACGCCCAACTCAACGAACAAGAACTCTTAGCGGCCGGCGTGACCCCCGATTTGATTCGGATCTCCGTGGGGGTCGAAAACGTCGATGACTTGATTGCGGACCTGAAACAGGCCCTCGACAAAATTTAGAAAGGAGCGCTGACCAATGACCACGACCATTCAAGTTGGCATGTTGGGGTTAGGGACCGTCGGCAGCGGGGTGATTACCCGTTGGCCGCAAGCCGTGACCACGATTGAAGAGACTCAAGGCATTCAGTTACAACTGACTAAGGTGGCCGTGGCCCATTTAGCCCGCGCCCGGCAGGTCCCCTTACCCCCGGAAACGCACCTGACCGATTCCATCACCGCCGTGGTGGCGGACCCGCAGATTCAATTGGTGATTGAGGTAATGGGCACGCTGACGACGGCCAAACAGGCCATCGTGGCGGCGTTGACCCACGGCAAGTCCGTGATCACCGCCAACAAGGACCTGATTGCGACGGCCGGTCAGGAGTTGATTGCCTTAGCCCGGCGCGAGCACTGCGACCTATTTTACGAGGCCAGCGTGGCCGGGGGCATCCCCATCTTACGGACGCTCACGGACAGCTACGCCACCGACACCGTGCAGGCCGTGACCGGAATCTTAAACGGGACCGCCAACTACATCTTAAGCGCCATGACGGCGGGGCAGTCCTACGACCAGGCACTCACGGCGGCACAACGGGCGGGCTACGCGGAAAGCGACCCGACCAACGACGTCAGCGGTCTGGACACCACCTATAAATTGATGATTCTCGGCCAACTGGCGTTCGGCCAACACCTGACCAGAGAACAGATTCGCCCGGTCGGCATCACCACCGTGACGGCCGCGCAGTGTCAATTCGCCGCGCAACACGGCTGGCAGATCAAGTTACTGGCCCAGGCACAACGCCACGCCGATCACCTGTACTGCCGGGTCGCCCCGGTCGCGGTGCCGACGACCCAGATTTTAAGCCAGGTCCAGGGCGTGCAAAACGGGGTCGCCATCCGGAGCCAGGCCATCGGCGAAAGCCTGTATACCGGCCCCGGTGCCGGCAGTACGGCCACGGCCAACAGCGTCTTAAACGACGTGCTGGTCGCCACCCGTCGGCTGCAACAGGGGGTCCGTGGTACCGCGTTGAGTGCGCCGGTCCAACAGTTACCGGTGACCAACCTGGCGGCGTTGGCGCAAAGCTACCTCTTATTCAGTGACCTGGCGCCGGTCGACCTGCAGTGCTACGCGGCGACCAACCAATTGGTCTTGACGCCGGTGGCTGCGGGCGTGTACCGCACCGATGTTTTGAACCCCCAACAGGTGCGAATCCTGCGGGCCACCGAGGATCTCCAGATTGTCCCGATTGCCGGGACGGTGCAGTGGCCGGAAGTCGCGGCAGACCGCGAGGCAATCTCGCGCGCAGCTATCGGGTAACCTTATAATATAGAAGTAACCCTAATTAAAACGCCTCCCAGACGGCATGATGCCGCTTGGGAGGCGTTTTGCGTTGGTCGGTAGCTTTCGGTATGCTGGACTTAGAAGGGGGATGGCACCATGAACGCGCTGACTAAAATTAAGGGCCTGTTGTGGGGCGTTCGGCTGGTTTACGTCATCACGTTGATTTGGGTCATCGCCGATCTTTGGCGGTTGAACAGTAACACCAGAATCTCTGGCACCTTGTTTTTCCTCATTGGCTTTCCGGCCGTTTACCTCGAGAACCAGCGAGAAAAGCTGGAACCGGCATACGGGGATACGTTAGGGTGTGTGCTGTGGCGGTTTCTGTTATTCCCCTGGTTTTGGGTGATGTGAGGACGGGAGTTAATGTGCCGACGCCGCCCAGAAGATTGAAAAGAATCCGATGATAAAAGCCAGAATCACCAGGACCCACCAATAACCGGCCAGAAAATCCCAAAAGTTCATGTTGCCGAACCGGCGCACGTAACGGTTCCGCTTGGGATCGAATACGAATTCACTCGTATCGACTTTTGAGTCCTGCTCGTCACGACCAAAAACTAGTGTGTCGAGGCTGACGTTAAAGATATCGGTTAACTTGATCAGGTTTGTCAGGTCGGGCGTGGAGTCCCCGGATTCCCATTTGGAAATGGCCTGGCGGGTCACGAATAACTGACTAGCTAGGTCGTCCTGGGTAGTATTCGTGGCTTTTCTAAGTTTTTTGAGTTGTTGGGGAAATTGGTTCATGGTGATAACCTCCGGCGGCGTTAAAAACGCTTTTTTCTAAAGATGAGATACCCACTCACGACAAAGAGCCCCGTGTAAAGTAAGGTACCTAGTAAAAGTTGTGAGTTTTGCAGGTGACTGGTGGCGTAATAGGTAGTGTAGTTGTAGTACTCCCGCGTTAAGTTGGTCATGTTAAAGGGATTCCAGCGCAACAACCATACGCCTTGGTTGGCCATCAGCAGATTAGACGACACAAACTGGCCCATAAAGACCACGAGTAGACTCACGCTAATGACGATTGCATTATTATTAATCAGGCACGAGAGCAGAAAAATTAGGCTAATGATCAAGGTGGTGGTCACAACGTCTACCGCCATGGTTTTGAGCAGGTTTTCCCAGAGCGGCTGGTGGTAAAGGTAGACGGTTGACCAGGCGACGGGGCGATTAAGGGGCGTTTGGCACAGGAGCATCGTCCATAAGATGGCAACGCCGTGCAGGAAAACGTTGTACCCCAGAATGACGATGTATTTGGCGAGGTACACGTCTCGTTTGGCAGGTGCCTTGTACAGCAGGGTCAAAATGGCGTGATTTTGAAATTCCATGGAGAAGGTAGTGGCGCCGACCACGACTAAGATCAACATGAGCCAATCAGGGGCGTCGTAACTAGTGGCCATTGACAATTTAGTTTCATTATACCCTATTGTGTAGCCGGTCATGACCATCAGAACGAGGAGGATGATGGGTGCCAGCCAAATGATTTTACGGTGGCGGAGCTTGTAAAACTCCTGTCGTAAACTAAGTCGCATTTGAATTTCCCTCCTAACGGTCTAAACTGGACGTTTTTTAAATAGCCAGTATCCGACCAAGATAAAGGCCACGGTATACAGCAGGGTGCCGCTGATCACCTGCCCGTTGCTGAGGTGTGAGATGGCTGCGTAGGGCGGATTGGCTAATTGTTGGGTAATAAAAATCATATTCAGCGGGTTCCACCGAATCAGGGCTACTTGGGCGGCAAAGGTGTGCATAAAAGCCACCGAAAAGCCCGCGCCCATGAACCCCAGAGCCAGCCCGATGCCAATCACAATCGCGTTACTTTTAACGAGGGTAATTAATAGTAAGGACAGGGCGACGATGAATAACGTATAGAGGAGTGTCCCCAACACGTTACCGCTTAATAACGCGAAAAGCGTCTGGTGGTGGGCGACGGGGTGGAACCACCCGTAGCGGTGACCCACAAAAATTGTTTTAAGGACGACCGTAAACACTGTCGCCAGTCCCGTGAGGACAAGACTGTAGAGCCAAAGTACCAGTAGTTTGGCCAGATAAACTTGGAATCGCCGTGGATGTTTAGCGACTAGTAGGATAATCGTGTGCTGACGGTATTCCATTGCCAGAAACGCTGAACTAACGGCAATCATAATAATCGTGACCCACTGGACGGCCCCAAATTCGAAAATGAGTTGCGTGGGGGTAATCGGCGCAGTCAAAGCACTATAGCTCATGAGCACCAGTAAGGTGAGCAGGCCGTAAACGGGCGTTTTTTGCCGCGTGAACTTGAACAGTTCTTCTTTGAGGCTAGTTTTCATGAGCGGCCTCCCGTTGTTGCGCCAAAATGGCGACTACCGTTTGTTCCAAGTTACGCTCAACGGGGGCTAATTCTTCTAAGTAAATGTGATGAGTGGCTAGTAGGTCCTGTAGCGCAAAGATGGTTTCCCGGCGCACGGAGAAATAGGACTGGTGAGTCGTGAATGAAATCCGTTGGGCTTCCAGCAGTTGACGTGTCTGCTGCGGGGCGGTAGTGCGAAATTGGTAGTTCTGATGATGCAATTGATTAAACTGGTCCAGGGGTTGATTGACGATGAGTTGGCCGTGATTGATCAGAATGACCTGGGTCATCACCCGCTGGAGTTCGCTTAAAATGTGGCTGGAGATCAGGAAGGCCGTTCCCTGAGCGGCGTATTGGTGAATGAGTTGGCGGACGCCAATGGTGGCTTCAACGTCGAGGCCGTTCATAGGTTCGTCGAGGATAATCAGTTGGGGGTGGTTAAGAAAGGCAATGGCAATCCCCAGTTTCTGTTTCATCCCTAGAGAATACCCCTTGGCTTTTTGCTGAATATAACCGTCCATTTCTAGTGTGGTAATCAGTTGTTGCCGGTCGGTCGGGCTCTGGGAATAAAGTTCTAAATTTTGCAGTCCGGTCAAAAAGGGGTAGATGGCGGGATGTTCAATGAGGGCGCCCACACGCCGCAACGCCCGGTGGTCCGTTTCGGTGACCGAAACTTGGGCAATCTGAATGGTGCCACTAAACTTGGTCAATCCTAGAATCGTTTTCATCAGCGTAGTTTTGCCGGCCCCGTTAGGACCAATCAGTCCCACGATACTGCCGGGGGCAATCGTAAAGGTGATGTCTTTGACAATGGGTTTTCGCCGAATATAGGTCTCGACGTGTTGAACAGTTAACATGAGCATTTCCTCCTAACCGTAGTCAATGTTCTAAATCTACTATCGATTAGTGGGGGCGCTCCTACAAGCAACTAAGTTAAAGCATTTCGCAAATAGCAAGTTATTTTCGCGCAACTTGAGTGCACCCAAGGCGTGTTAAAGGTTGTTATACCGGGAGTTACTGCGGTTGCGGGGCGAATATCACACGAATACTTAATTAAAGACAGGTGGGTCGTTTTTAATCTGAAATTAAACTTAATGCTGCAGATTATTGAACCTAAATTCGATTGAAACAACTGGGTTCTTTCATTAAATTTTTAGGCAACATAAAATATTGCCCTGAATAATCCGGATGATTTCTTTGTTAGTAGTTAATCGTCATGTTTCCCAGAGGTAACATGACGTGCTAAACTAAATCTAGGAGAAATTCCGATTGTGGGTTATTTGAAATGGTTCGAGAAACTGAACTTAAGCAGCTAATTGACCAGATTAAACATGACAAAAGCAAGTGGCGAATTAGTCGTCGTGGTAAAAATTTGATGGCGATGGCTACTTTAGGAATTGATGCAGATGAAATTCTAAACGAAATTTACGCGGGGATTACCTGGCAAGATTATGTTAGTGGACCGGAAAAGGATAACCATCACCCACCCATTCCCGGTGATATTTGGATTTTTGGGATGATATTGGAAGCGACTGAGTGTTATCTGAAGTTTCAACTTAAGGCACACCACATCGTTTTTTGGATTTCAGCCCATCCGGCAGCCTATCCGCTACACTATCCCTTTAGATGATGTCGGCGACAATACCTTAACTTTTAACGGGGAGGAATTTAACGATGAAAAAAACTTTTTTTAATCCGGAGACCGAAACGACGGGTGATTACACTGAAGTTTGGCAGTATGAAGTTGTCCCGATTAAAGACGTTAAGGATCTCCTGGTGCGCACTCATTATTGGCAAGATGCAGATGGCGAACTGTGGTTAGATTTTAACGATCCTAACGAAAATTTCAGAAGTATTTTTACGGCTTATCGAGCGCGAAAAGGGTACCTACAACCCCAGCAGATTAAGACTCTCCGCCATCAATTAGGCTTATCCGTGCGCGAATTTGCGCGTCGGTTAGGTCTCAGCTATGCCAAGCTTTCTCAGATTGAAAACAATAAGCGTATCCAAACGCTTTCTCAAGAAATTTCTTTTAGAAAGGCCCAGCAGGATTATCAGCAACAAGGCTTCTTGACCGCCTACCCGGCGCCCCAAGACCCGGGGACTCTGTTGACCCAGGCGCTAGCAGCACGACCGACTGAAAATCTAAAGCCTAGACGCCAAACTTATATGACGCGTGAGTTGGGTCGGACGAATTACTTTGAAATTGGTAAACTTTCGGGAGGGATGGCCTAATGCCGGCTTTAGAATTTACAGGTTATACGGTGGAAGAACAACGTTATCAGCGAAATAAAAAATTTAAGACCACGGGGCGACCGCTTGACCTAAAACCGCGGTTGACCGTGACCACCGCCCTTGACGGTGACACGATCAACGTGCTGCTTGGAGTTCACGTTGGGACTTTAGCGCACGATCCGTTTGCGGTCGTCGTTCAACTTCAGGGCGAATTCTTGTACCACGCCAGCCAAGATCGTGCTGGGCTAGGCGTGGACACACTGATCAGAAATAATGCTGTCGCGATTTTGTACCCGTACGTACGGGCGTTGGTTTCAAATTTGACTAATGCGTCCAACGATTATCCAGCGCTGATCTTACCGACCATTGATGTGACCCAGGTCTTAAAGGAACAGACGCAGTCTGCGAAGACGGCCGATTAGGCGGGAAGACCATAAAATTAAACCAGGCACTCAGTTCTCCTCTTTAAGAGAAGAATTGAGTGCCTGGTTGTCGTTTCATCGGTTAGTTTGATGCTTAATCTGGCGTCCGTACTTTCGCCGGACCCCACCAATTCGGCATTAGCTCGTCTAACGTGACGGTTTGGCGGGTCGCATAGTCCACCATAATCTGCGTATCCCGGTTAGCCGGGTTGAATTCGAGCAACGCCTCGCGGCAGACACCACAGGGCATCCCGCCGACGCCGGCCGGGGCCGTGTCCCGAAACGAAATGATGCGCCGGACCTGCGTTTCGCCACTATGGGTGAACATGTCCAGTAAGGCCACCCGTTCGGCGCACAAGTTGAGCGCCCCGCAGGCACTCTCGACGCAAAAACCGGTGTAGATCTGCCCAGACTGACTTTGTAAGGCACACACCACGTTGTGCGCGTAGATGAATTGGTTGACGTCCTCGGGGTGGTAGAGCGGTTTAGCCGCTTGGTACAGTTGTTCCCAGATATCCATGGGGCCACTTCCTTTAAGGTTTACGCTTAAATTACCATAGCGTCGTTGGTCCTGACAAGGCTCACCACGTGAATTCCTCGTAATACACCTTGTTGGCCGCCACGTGTTGCTGGAACAACGCTTGCATCCAGGCGTGACCCAAGGGACGAGGGCCCGATAGCAGGTAGGTGGTATGCGGCGCGACGGCTTGGGCCACCGTAGTCGCTACGGGGAACCGACCGACCCGTAAATGGACCGTCAGTTGCGGTCGCTGTTGGGCTAATTGGCGCAGTTCGTCGGCGTAGATCAGTGCGGCCGCCGTGTGGGCCGTGTAGTACAACGTGATGGGTTTCGTGGGAAAGGCCGCGATGATGGCCATCATCGGCACCACGCCGGATCCACCGGCGATTAAGACCAACCGGTCGTGGGCATTTTCTTGAATCGTCGGGGCAAACCGGCCGTAACCCCCTTCCAACCGGGCGGTGGCGCCCACGGCTAGCGTTTGAATCTGGCGGGTGAAGTCCCCGTCGCCGCGAATGGCGAGTACGATTTGCCCGTCCGCGGTCACGGCATTGACCACCGAAAACGGGTGGAGTTCCTTTAATCCGTCGTGGTGCGGAAAGTTCACGAACAGGTAATCGCCGGGGCGCACCGCGAGTTGATGGGGGCGCCGGAGCTGTAGCGTAAATTCGTAAAAATTGGGCGCCAATTTTCGTTTAGCCGTCAGCTTGGCGGCCGGTAAGCGCCAGACGTGGGTAATCTTCTGGTAGAGGTACGCACCCACCACGACAATCGTGTAGCCGTTAAACAGCCAAATGTAACTGGTGATGCTAGTCACGTATCCAATCAGCTGTACGTGAACGAACACCAACGCTAAAGCGACCAGGTTTAGCCGGTGCAACCAGATGGATAGTTCATGATGAAAGACCCGCTCGAGTTGTCGTTTTAGCCGGGTCAACAACCGCGACCGACTGGTCAACCAACCGGCCAGAAAAATCAACGAATAAGCCATCAGAGCGACGAATAAGTCAAAGGCCCAGTTGCCGGTGCGTTTGATCCACCCGAACGAGGAGGTCTGGGTTTTGTGGAAGTAGGCCAGTACTAAGGCCAACAGACTAAGCAGGCCGTGAATCAAGTAGAGACTGGGCAGGCCAATCAAACGGTCCAGCCACCGGGGTCGCGTCGCCAGATACACGGCGGCCAACCACCAGACGTAGGCGATGGACCCCAACTGAATGGCGAAGGCCTCACCGGCGTAAATCGAAGGTAACCCCAACGCGAGTGCCTGAATCAAGGGTAAGGGCAGGAGAAAAAGGATCACGGCCCAGACCAAGCCTCGCAGATAAGATAACTTAGGCGTCATGGCTGACGCCCCCCTCGATGCGGACCACTTGGGCGTGTGGGCCGGTGGTCACCAGGAGCCCCGATAGCTGGTGCTGGCGGCTAAAGGTTAAAAAGCGCGACCGGCCCATCGCAACGGCGGCCGTGGCGTAGATGTCCGCCGGGGTCAGGGTGGGGCAGACCACGGTGGCTTGTTGGAGCGAGGCCGGCACTTGCCGGACGATGTGATCACCGTGCTGGCGGGTGCCCGACGTGGCCACGGCCGCGTTCTGAAGCCGATAGGCGTAGGTGGGCCTGGTCGGGTCCAGCGGGTTTTCGATGCCGACCCGCCAGTAAAAATCGCTTCCGGGCGCCACGCCGGTCTGAACGTCGCCCGCGCCGTTGATGGCCGCGGCCACCAGGTCGCCACGCGTTAGCGCCGGCCGGAGATACTGCTCAAAGACCCGTTGAATGGCCCAACCCTTGACCAGGCCGGTCGGATCGTAATGGCCCGCAAAAAACGGGTTGAACGCCCCCGCCGTTTGGTCTTGCGCCCGTACGGCCCACCCGTAGACGGTTTGAAAGTCACGCGTTAATTGAGCCGCCGTCAGCTCTTGGCGGGCAAACCGGCGGACCAACGAATCGGGACGAAAGGGGGAAAACTCGTGATTCAGCCGGTCGAGTTCCTGCTGGATCAATTGGCGGTAAGTGGTCACGCGTTGGGCGGAAAGGCCCATTTCCGGGGTGGCTTTCAGTTTAACGGTAAACGGCATGGCCATGGCTTCTAAGGTAAACGTGTGTGTTATCATGAGCTACACCTCCGCTTGGTCTAAGGCGTTTTGCAGGGACCCGGTAAAGCCCTTATAGGTCTCACTAGCGCCCGAGACCAGTTGAATCTTGGCGCTTTGCTTCTTCAACGCTTCGGCCTTATAGGTCGGCAAAACCTGACTGTTGATCTGCTTGTCGTGCTGGTTATCGTTGGGGTATTCCAACACGTTGATAGTGGTGATTTTGCCGTTCTTGATGACGGCCTGGACCTGGACGTCGCCCCATTGGGTGGACGTGGCCTTACCCGTGTAGGTGCCGTTCTTGTAGGTCCCGCTGGTGGCAGTCCTAGCGTTGGTGCTGGACGCTTGCGACGAGCTGGTCGTTGAGCTGGACGAGGCACTAGATTGGACCTGATTACCCGTGGCGGCGGTGACATGGTCCTTCACGAAAAGCCAATAACCGTCGAGGGCCACGGCTCCGGCAACGGCAACTGAGAGAATTCCTGGAATTATTTTTTTCATCAGCAAAACACTCCCTTGATCTTTTGATTCGTAGTCTAATCAGCGTTTGTGACCAAAGTGTGGCCGAAAGATTAAGAAACGGGTGAGTTCTCATCCTTGGGGGACTTGGGAGCGGGCGGGAGACTTACGGCGCGCTAGCGTTGCGCGTTTTTTCAGGAGGCGTTTTGTGACCAGGGACTTTAAGGTTCGATTAGGCTTGACTTGAGCGCGGCTCCCGCCATGAAATTTCTGCCGATAGAAGCGAAATCCATGAAACTGCTTACGCGGTGGTGTATCATGGTCTTATGCATCATGACTTAAATATTGAAGAGCGAGGTAATTTCATGGAAACGACACAGTTAAGCAACGGCGTCACCATCCCCATGTTAGGATTCGGGACCTACTTAATTGACAGTAAGGACGTCCCCGCGGCCATCAAGACCGCCTTGGATGCCGGTTATCGGCATTTAGATTGTGCCCACATTTACGGCAACGAACCCGCCGTGGGTGCGGCCATCAAGGCGTCCGGCGTGGACCGGTCCGACCTGTTCATCACGTCGAAGGTCTGGAACGCCGACCAAGGTTACGACAAGACCTTAGCCGCCTTTGACAAGACGCTCCACGACTTGGAATTAGACTACCTGGACCTGTACCTGATCCACTGGCCAAACGAAAAGAACTTCGACTTGACCTTAGACACTTGGCGCGCCCTGGAAACCCTGTACCAACAAAAGAAGGTGCGGGCTATCGGGGTCTCCAACTTCTCGCAAGACCAACTGGAAAAGGTCTTCGCCATGGCCAAGGTCAAGCCGATGGTCAACCAAATCGAACGGCACCCGTACAAGGTCCAAGCCGCACTGGGCAAGTTCGACACGGATAACGGCATTGTTAACGAAGGGTATTCCCCAATTGGTCACGGTCACTTGATCTTAGAGGACCCCGTGATTACCAAGTTAGCGGCTAAGTACGGCAAGACGCCGGCCCAAATTGTTTTGCGGTGGCAAGTCGACACCGGTTTCGTGGTCTTCCCGAAGTCTTCGAAGCCGGCGCGGGTCAAGGAAAACTTTGAAATCTCTGGGTTTAACCTGACCGCCGATGAAATCAAGGAAATCAACGGCTTAGACCAAGACAAGCATTTGAACTACGACTAAACCGTTTAAACGTTAGTCAACGAGCACAGTTCGACCTGATATGGTTATCAGGTTGGGCGGTGCTCGTTTTTGGTTAAATGAAAGGATCAATTGCATTATCCGCAAAACAGGATTCATTAAATTAAAAATGAATCCTGTTTTGGATGATTTGAATTTAATACTTCCGAATTTACAAATAAAACAATATTGAATTTTATTAAAGCGATTTCAAAATCGACAAAATATTTGCTTTACGCAATAAATACGTTGCTTATACAATATTTAAACATCAGTTTGTCATACTTAAAATGTACTAAAATACAATATCCGGAGGCTTAAGTTATGAATCATAGATTACAGCGTACGTTAAGTGTCGCAATGCTAACCTTGACTTTAACTAGTGCTGGAATGCCAATTGTTTCCACACTGGCAGCAACTAGCCAACAACCTGTTGAGAAGAATGATACGAGTGCATCGAATAAGGATTCAAGTAAAAAACAAAATAGTCCATCTGCTAAACAGCCAGCTAACAATAGCGGGATAACTGATAAAAAGAAAGCTAAGCCCAAAGTAAATCCCACTCTAGATCCCAGCGTATGGGCACCATTACCAGACAAACTGTCAGATATTGGTGAAATAACTAATGATAAAGACAAGGTCGATGGTTATGGTGTTTCCGTGTTGGTCATTCCAACAGATGGTCAGCCAGGGGCCCGGATTAAAGGGACCGGTTTAACTAACGATCGTGACTTAGGTGGCTATGTAACGGCCAATAAAAAATGGAAAATCAGGTCTAATCAGTTAATTCGCTCGGAATCTTTGGATAAATTATCAGATACGGGTATGCAAATTCTATTAAAAGACGGCTTAAAGCATATTATTGATTTACGAACTCCGGGACAAATTAATAGCCGACCGGATAGAAAAATTGCTGGCGTTTCCTGGGAAAATCTTTCAGTTCTAGGTGATACTGCTGACAATGGATTTAATACCGATGCAAATGGAATGTTTCCTGATAATCCAACACCAGCACAGGGTGGCGGCTTTTATAATCATCAAGTAGAATTTAGTAAGACCTCGCTAGATGCATACCATACATTTCTTAATAGATTGCTTACTAATTCAGGTGCTACACTATTTCATTGTTCTTCAGGCAAAGACCGGACAGGTATTGCCAGTTTCATCTTGATGTCAGCGCTGGGGATTGATCCTAAAACGGCTGCTTACGATTATATGTTGTCAGATTCATATTGGCATCACGTTGATTATAGCTGGATCAAGGAATATTATCGTGAAATCAAAGAATATTATGGTGACATGCAAAACTATATCACCAAGGCACTGGACTTTTCACCCAAACAACAGGAGCTACTGAAATCTAAATACTTAGTTTCTAATGATGGTAAAAATACAGCTTATCCGGCACCATCTACCCCTAACGTAGTAACACCTAATACATCGGTAAATGTTGTACCATCAGAGCCTAAACCTGCTAATAAAGTAATTGAATCGATTAAGAAACCAATTACTGAAAATCAATCAATTGGTACTTCTAATAAAGTAAATTCAAGTACCGTAAGCCAACCAACTCAGAAGGCTACAAAACATAAGAAAGCACGGACTAAGGTTAAAATTATATCTGTGAAGAAGATTAAAAGGGCTCAATTTGTTCACTTAAAGGGGCATCGAGCCTACTTCTATGATATGAAGCTTAAACATAAAGTTGGCCAATCAGGGAAAACCGGATTTCACCCTAAGGCCAAGTGGAAATTAATGAAGACGGCTAAAATTAAAGTTAATGGCAAGGTTAAAACTTTCTATCAAATCAAAAGTCCACGTGGACACCTACGTTGGATTCAAAAGAACTTTGTGAAGTTGATCAAAGCATAAGCAAATACCTCATTACGAGATTATAACTATATATTTCTAGGCTGATTAAGAATAGAATCTAATTCATTGAATTGGGTTCTTTTTAATTTTAAATTCAACCTAGACTTTTTAATAAATCCAGCCCTTTACAGCGCCCCCTAAAACCTGCTATAAAAGAACTAACACTTCACCAAAAGAGAGGACCTTACCCATGCAACGAAAATATCGTGATTACTTTGCCTACCTGAAGACCATCAACCCGGACCCCAACGCGTCCTTTATCGCGGTCAGTCCCGCCAACGTGCAAAAGACCGACCCCGAGAAGTTTGCGACGCTGACCGCCCGCGCCGGTCGGCGGTGGGGCGTCATCCTGTTCCACGCCCTGTACGGTAATAAGACCACCAAGAAGACGCACGTCCCTTATGCGGTGGTGCACGACGACACCTTTAGTCGGGACTGGGACGGGATCGACCGCAGCGACTTTGACGCCGACGTGGCCATCCTGGTCCAGTGCCAAATGCTGCAGGTCAAGGAAGTTCAAGGCCTGACCCGACTCATCATGCGTTACCCCGAACCGTTGGCGAGTCTGGCCGACCTGCGGATCAAGGGCATCGACCAGATCAATCCCGGTTAACCTTAACCGACCTTGACAGGGACCGGGCAGAACATTATAGTTAGATTAAGAATTAATGAGGAGCTCATCATATGACATTATTGGGAATCACGTTAAACGGTAACTCGCGTTTCGCCCTTTGGTATTTTCGCTAGTGTTTGTGCCCGCTACTGAGGTGCAAACACGATTCTGTGCTTTGCATCGATGCGGCGTGCCAAAGGTTTTTTGTGAGGTCCCAACGCCCATGGATGTATTTCAATCCAGGGGTGTCATCATCAGATTTTTAAGCAACACACCCTTGGTTTAACCAGCTAAGGGTGTGTTTTTTAATTGGTCATGTCGCGGCCATCATTGATCCACAATCTGAGGAGGAATGTTTATGTCCATTAGTCCCGAAAGTTTAACCCACCACATGAATCGTGCCATCGCCGGAATTCAACCGTCCGACATCTTGGCCTTCAACGCCGAAATCGCCAACATCCCCGGTATCGTCCGCTTGACGCTGGGCGAGCCCGATTTCAACACACCCGAACACGTCAAACAGGCTGCCATCCGCAGTATCGAAAACAACGAGAGCCACTACGCACCATCGAACGGGACGCCGGCGTTGCGGCAGGCCGCGGCGAACTTCTTAGCCACCAAATACGACCTGCACTACGACCCGGCCACCGAAGTCATCGTCACGGCCGGGGCCACCGAGGGAATCTACACGGCGTTAACATCGATCCTAAATCCCGGCGACGAGGTCCTGATCCCCACGCCGATTTTCCCACTGTACATCGCCGTGGCGCAGGTCAACGGGGCCGTGCCGGTCTTCATGGATACCTCGGCGGACGGTTTCGTCTTAACACCCGAAAAGCTGAAAGCCACCCTGGCCGCCCATCCCAAGACCAAGGCCGTCGTGCTCAACTTCCCGTCTAACCCGACCGGGGTGACTTACCGAGCCGCCGACCTGCAGGCGTTAGCCGCCGTCTTGGCCGATAAACCGGTCTTCGTTTTGTCCGACGAGATTTACAGCGAACTGACCTACGGGGCGACCCACGTGTCGATTGCGCAGTACCTGCCGGACCAGACCATTCTGCTTAACGGGGTCTCCAAGTCCCACGCGATGACCGGTTGGCGGATCGGCCTGATGTGTGCGCCAAAGGCCATCACGGCCCAACTGGGCAAGATTCACCAATTCACGATCACGTCGACCACCACGAACGCCCAAGCCGCGGCGACCGAAGCGCTGGCTAACGGTCTCGATGACGGACAAAAAATGAAACAGGAATACCAGGCGCGCCGCGATTACCTGGTGGCCGCGCTGGACCAGATTGGGTTCAAGTCGGCGAAACCGGAAGGGGCGTTCTACCTCTTCAGTAAGATTCCGGCTGGCCTGCCGCAAGACAGTATGGCCTTCTGTCGCGAACTGGCCCACGAGGCCCGCGTGGCGTTGATTCCCGGGAGTTCGTTTGGCCCCGGTGGGGAAGGCTACGTGCGGATCAGTTACGCCGCTTCCATGGCCGACTTGAAAACGGCCGTCGAACGGATGACGGCCTACGTGGCGGCGAAGGGCTTAACCAAGGAGGAATCGTAACGATGAAAATTTTAATGTACAGCGTACGGCCCGACGAACAGGCCGCCATTCACGACTGGGCGGACCGGCATCAGGTCCAGGTCGATACCAACGACTTGGAGTTTCACCCGGACACCGCCCACCTGGCCCAGGGGTACGACGGCCTGATCATCCAACAACGTAGTGCCATCGGGGATGACCCCAGCGTCTACCAGCAGTTAGCCGACTGGGGCCTTAAGCAACTGACCAGCCGGACCGCGGGAGTGGACACCATCGACGTGGCGGCGGCCAAGGCGGCCGGGTTAACGGTGACCAACGTGCCGGCCTATTCCCCGAATTCGGTGGCCGAAATGGCGGTTGCCCAGACCATGCGGTTGATTCGCAACCTGGAACTGTTCGACCGGCGCATCGGCCAGCAGAACTTCCAGTGGGCCGGGCTGCAGGCCCGCGAGATTCGCTCGTTAACGGTCGGCATCATCGGGGCCGGCCGCATTGGGGGCGTGGCCGCCCGGTTGTTCCACGGGTTAGGCGCCAAGGTAATTGCCTTTGACCCGGTCCACCACGCCGAATTAACGGACGTGTTGACCTATGTAGATACGAAAGAAGACCTGTTACGCCAAGCCGACGTGGTGGACCTCCACGTGGACCTGAACCCCACGTCGCAGGGCTTATTAGACGCAGCCGCGTTCAAGCAGATGAAAAATGACGCCTTCGTGGTCAACGCCTCACGGGGACCGGTCATCGTGACGGCCGATTTGGTCGCCGCCTTAAAGGCCGGGGAACTGGCCGGGGCGGCGCTCGACACGGTCGAAGGCGAAGCGGCGTTATTTAACCAGGACCACTCCGACGACGTGTTACAGGACCCGTTGATTGCCCAGTTGATGCAGATGCCTAACGTGATGATTACCCCGCACGTGGGCTTTTACACCAACCTGGCCGTCAAGAACATGGTCGACATTAGTCTCGACGACGTGTTGACTATCGTGCAGGGCGGGACCAGCGAACACACGATTTAAGTTTAAGTCAACCCACGCTTTTGATTGAATTTGATAAGATTATTCGTTCATTGCAATATAGCATCTGATATTACTGTGGCGTTAATCAATAAATTAAAAAACTGACGGTTTGCTGTCATAGAGTTAGATATGTATAAGGATAATTAGATAAATCTATTAAATACTCTAAAACCCCAAAAGCGGCCAACTGACCGCTTTTTTGAGTATGATATTAAATAGCCTTGAAGCTCACTATATCTAATTCACTAAATTTTTCGAGCTTATTGGCTTCAATAACCTTATATTCGCAGTAATAAATCGACTACTTTAGGTTACAGTGTAGGTCTAAACCAATAGAATATGTGATAAAATTTACTATATAGGGATCTTAATATCAATAGGGAGTGATTTATTTGTTAAAAAAGTACGCCTTTGGTTTAGGGATACTAGTGCTAGGACTATTTTGTCAATTCGACAACATATCGGCAAAAGCAGACTATAGTTTTTCAATTAAACCCTTCAAATTAGGCACAATACCAACTACTCCGTTATATTCCAAAAATCATTTTAATCGTACATACTATTACTACTTTGATTCACAAATGCCAGCTAAGGCCAAATCAGCTTTCAGATATGCAATCAAAGATTTTAATCGCACTAAAGTTGTGTACTTAAAACCTAAGCCAGCATCTATGAAACCATCTCAAACAGGTCGTCATCAAGTTTTACGTTTTGGAATGTACACCAATGAAAAGAAGGAAAATGGTTTGGATGCTTCTGGTCATGGTGGCCCCGGTAATATTAATACCCACATTGACTACAAAGGAACTACCGTAACCCATGATCCTTATATCGCCGCCATGAATCGAGCTCATCCGTCTTACTCGCGTCAAGTCGCCGTTCATGAAACCGGACATGCATTAGGCCTGGCTCATAATTTTAGTGATCCCGATTCAGTTATGAATTACTGGCGGGCATCAAAATTATCAAAATCTGATATTGCAGGTCTTAAGATTATTTATAAGGGGTTACCAATCAAATGAAAAAATCACTAAAAATAATCATGGCTTTAGCCATTATGTGGTCCATTGTCTTTTGTGTTCCTAACATTGCTCAAGCCGCGACCTGGCACAAGGGCGTTCCCAAAACTCTCAGGGGTAAATGGGATGGTGGGGCTTTTAAAAACTATGACGATTCTAAAAGAAAGCACTTTACTGGATATAGAGAATCTCGATTCTATTTAACGAATTCCTTTGCTAGTCAGATTTCCGTAATGCTTAATAAGCATAAAAAGATTAATTACGTCGGTGTTGCGGCGCCGTATACACATATAAAATATAAGCAGTTATCAAAAAAGAAATACCAAATTAAAGGTAGCGCTATATATACAGGACGTGATAGGTTAAACGTGTATTCTAAAGTGCTTAACCTTACGATTCATGTAGTATCAAAAAACCATATTACTATTGCTCAACCTAACCGGCTAACTGAACTTTATTTACGCGTTAAATAACTTCAAAATTTTCTCGTCCAACTATGACTGAATTCTGCTTAGCAACATAGACATTTCCATAAGTAGATGTGTAACGGCGTTCAGTTAAGTACTCCCGAAGTATCACCACTTTGAAGCCCGTTAATATAGCGTGTTTAGTGGCAAGATTTCGCACAGGTGAAGAAAATATCGTTGACTAAGCGACAATAATTTCTAGTCAATTTCATTTTAAACCAATTGATTTTCTAACGGGTCTCGACTGACGAGGTCCGTTTATTTTTCCAATAAAGTGATCGAGACTAGTGAATAATTCTACTAGTTCATAAAATAAAGGATGTTTCGATAGACTTCGTCTGTATTTTGTTATAATATGTACACACGAAGAAAGGTGGGATTTCTCATGATTAATCCTGACGACCTCACTCAAGAAGTTAAATTATTTAAAAATGGAAATTCTTATGCTTTTCGGGTGTCTAAAAAGGATCGGGAGTTTCTAGACGTGGATGACCAGACAAAATTCGAAAAAGTAGTTTCGCCAGATGGTCAGTCCATTACCTTTAAAAAGGTTAAAACGACTCGTCCTAATATTTTAGAAGCCGCTAACGAATTATTTGATGAACACGCTGACTTGATGAAACGGTTGGAAGATCTATGATTTACTTAACGCGAGAAGAATACATTAGCATTAATCAACTGGTTTTACGCAAGGCCAATAGTTCGGTCGTTGGTGTCCAGTATCCTCAAGGATTGGATATTGTGGTTGAGCAACCTGGCCAAGTTCTGTTTGGCCGCGTCCTCTATCCTAATATCTGGATCAAAGCGGCATTCATTATCCAGAAAATTACGAAGAAGCATATTTTCCAGGATGGTAATAAACGAACGGCGTTACTAGCGGGATTGACCTTTTTAAAAGTTAACGGTTATCGCCTCTCGTTTACCAGCGATGAGGGGGAAAGTTTGATTCTAAGCGTGACCAACAGTCCTGATAATGAAGAAATTATGTTAACCCTCGCGGAATGGTTAAAAAAGCATTGTGTCAATCATAAAAATTAGAAACTAAGTTAAGCACGCTACCCTGACGGTTTCGAAACCGTCAGGGTAGCGTGTTTAAATTTATTCTGGTGGCGTTTCCCGACTCAACCGGGAGCGAATCCGGCTCAACGACACGGGCGTCATCCCAAGGTAGGTCGCAATCTCGTGGAGCGGCACCCGGTCGAGCACCTCGGGATTGTCGGCGACCAAGGCCTGATAGCGCCCGGTCGGGGTACTTTGCAGCTGGGTGTAGACCCGTTGACGGTAGGCCATGAACCGCTCGCACAACCACCGATTGAGGCTGGTTTCGAATTCCGGGTAGGCTTGCCGGAGCGCTGCAGGTAGAAGCTTTCAAACGACGCGACGGGTTGGTTCTCGAAGAAAAACTGAAACGTGATGTCCCGGCCGCTGGCGGTGGTCCGCCACATGCGTAGGCTGCCCTGAACGATCAAATAGAGGTTGGTGGCCACGTCACCGGCCGCCAGTAAGGTGGTCTGGGCGGGGATTGACGCCGTTTTAAATTTAGATTGGACGCTGGTCCAGTGTGCCGCTAACTCCGGAAACTGGGCCCGTAAATAGGCGGGTAATTCAATTGCCATGGTTTTCACTCCATCCCTTAACATTTGTTAATGCGTGACCGGGGGCCCGCGGGTAAACTAAAGCCATCAAATTCGATAAAGAGGGCTTTTAACTATGAAAACAGTGATTATCTTCGACCATCCCTACACGGCAACGGCCAGCGAAAACGTGCCCCACCACCGGGCCTTCCTCGCGGCGTTGGCCCGCCAGGTCACCCAACAACTCGCGGCGCAACACCAAGAAGTCGACCTGATCGACCTGCACGCCGACCACTTTGACCCGGTGATGTCAGCGGCCGAACTGGGCCGTTGGCGTCAGGGTAAGCCGGTCAACGACCAGGTGGTCGATTATCAGCGGCGCCTATTAGCAGCCGACCAGATTATCTTCATGTTTCCGGTCTGGTGGGAGGTCATGCCAGCGATGACCAAGGGCTTTTTGGATAAGGTCTACGCCAAGGGGCAACTCTACGCGGCCCCGTCGATGGAAACGAAACTGGTCAAGCATCCCCAGATTCGGATCATTACCACCATGAGTACGCCGAATTGGGCGTACCGCTGGGTGTTCGGTGCCCCGTTGATCAAGGCACTCCGGCGCGGAACGTTTTATAAGACCCGGCTGTGGCACGTGCGGTGGCAGAACTTCGCCCAGGTCGAGAAAAAATCGTTAGCCGAACGGCAGCAATTACTGGCTAATTTTAAACTGAAATAAGCGACTTTTTCTTAAACGGGTCCCAGTGTGGGGAACCCGTTTATTTGATTAGTGCCGAAAAGTTGACCGCAGTCACAGGGTTACCATGTTGGCGAATCAGCGCTAATAGGTCGGTTGTTTTTAAACAGACTGTGGCCGTGTTGTCGTTGGGGTGCACGCCAATGAGCCCCGGCGCGGCCAGGAAGGCTTGATCGATGAAAAAGTTAATGCGTCGCGAATCGTCGTTTAAGAGACCCAGTGGGGTGACCGCCCCGGGAATGACACCCAATCGAACCTTTAAGTCTTGCGCCGACGCAAACGTTAAGCGCCGCGTGTGAAATTGTTGCCGAAAGGCCTTGAGGTCCACCCGCTGATCCCCCTTAACCGTTAACAAATAGTAGGTCCGATGGTGATCATCGCAAACCAAGAGATTTTTAGCCTCGGCCTCCGGATAGGGCAGTTTGACGGCGGTCACCTCCGCCATGTTATAGACGGCCGGATGTTCGGTGATTTCGTGCCAGAGATGTCGTTGCTTAAGTAGGGCGTAGATGGCGGATTTGTTCACTAGTAAATACCTCCTTGGACTGTTCTTTCACTATTATGCACCTAATTTTTAAAATTAAGTTGTGAAGGGACCAATGTCTGTCTTAAAGTACCGATTATTCAAAATGCTAACACGGGGGCAAAGAGCTTGTGTACGGGTTACGCGTACAAAACATTCGAGGAGGGGTTAAGTTGCAAGAAGCCTACACGCCAACCGGAGCTAGAAGGAATCTCTATCGCCTACTTAAACAGGTGGCGACGGAGCATAAGCCGGTGACCATTCAGCAAAAGGATGAAGCTTTAGATACGGTGATTGTGTCCAAAAGTGATTGGGATGCGCTACAAGAAACCCTCTATTTGGTCCAAACGGGAACTTTGGATAAGGTAAACGCCCGTGAAAAGGATGATTCGGGATTTACCAACGTGGAGGACGTTGGTTAACCAACCGCGTGAGGTGGCGGTTGATTAGCAGCGTTCCGGCGAACCCTTATGGTAAGATAGTGGTATTGTGTGACTCAAATGCGGGTCACTAAAAACGGCATTATTGGAGGCATTTATGGCAACAGCTACTACCACGCTGGCGGACCTTTCCCAACCGGTTCACCAACAACTCAGTCAATATCGCGTACACCAGATTCAAGCCGTCTTGACCCTCCTCGATGAGGGCAATACGGTCCCGTTTATCGCCCGTTACCGCAAGGAACGCACCGGGACGTTGGACGAGGTCGCCATTCGTGAGATCGAAGACGAGGCCCACCGACTTCAAAAACTGAACCAGCGCCGCCAAGACGTGTTAAAGTTGATTGCGGAGCAGGGGAAACTCACCCCGCAACTTAAGCAGCAGTTGACCCAAGCGACCGCCTTACAACAGGTCGAGGACTTGTACTTACCCTATAAGCAAAAGCGCCGGACTAAGGCCACCGTGGCCCGTGAAGCCGGGTTGACACCCTTGGCCCAATGGCTGCTGACCTTTCCGCAAAGCGCGCTTGACCAGCGGGCCCGTACGTTCATAAACGCGGATCAGGACCTGCCGGACGTCGCCGCGGTCTGGGCCGGGGTCCACGAGATCCTGGCCGAAACGTTTAGCGAGCAGGCCGCCTTTCGGGAATGGATCCGCCGCTACACCTGGCAACACGGCGAACTGACCAGCAAGCTCAAGCGGCACGCCGAAGATGAGCAACAGGTCTACGCCACCTACTACGACTTCCACCAGCCGTTAAAACAACTGCCGCCGTACCGGGTCCTGGCGCTTAACCGCGGGGAACGCGAAAAGGTCCTCACGGTCGGCATCGCCGTGGACCCCACGTCGATCTTACAATACGGACATTTTCGGTTAGTCGGGCAACACCATGGTCCGGCCGTCGCTAAAATCACGGCCGCGTTTGCCGACGCCTACAAGCGGTTCTTGGGGCCGGCCATCGAACGCGAACTACGGCGCCAACTGACCGACACGGCCGATACCCACGCCATTCAGGTCTTCGGCAACAATTTATACCACCTGTTGATGCAAGCGCCGCTGAAGGGCAAGGTCGTGATGGGCTTCGACCCGGCGTACCGGACCGGCTGTAAACTGGCCATCATGGACGCCAACGGCCGGTTCTTGGCCAAGCAGGTGATTTACCCGCACAAGCCCGCCAGTGCCAAGCAACGCGCCGCGGCCGGTCCCGAGTTCAAACGCCTGTTGGCCCAGTACCACGTCGAAATGATCGCCATCGGCAACGGGACCGCCAGCCGGGAATCTGAAGAGTTTGTCAGCGATATTCTTAAGACCCTGGATCACCCGGTCTATTACGTGATTGTTAACGAAGCCGGTGCCTCCGTGTATTCGGCCAGTGCCAACGCGCGGGCCGAATTCGCCGACTTACACGTCGAAGAACGCTCGGCCGTCAGCATCGGGCGGCGCCTGCAGGACCCCTTAGCCGAGTTGATCAAGGTCGACCCCAAGGCTATCGGGGTGGGGCAGTACCAACACGACGTTCCCGAAAAGGCCCTCGACGAACAGCTGGACCGGGTGGTGGAAACGGCGGTCAACCAGGTCGGCGTCAACGTCAACACGGCCAGCCCGGAACTTTTGACCCACATCTCCGGGTTAACGGCGACCACCGCGCAAAACATCGTGACCTACCGTAACGACCACGGGGCCTTCAAGAACCGGCAAACCTTGAAAAAGGTCCCCCGTTTGGGACCCAAGGCCTACCAACAAGCGGTGGGCTTTCTGCGGATCATTGCCGGGAGCGACCCGTTAGACAACACGGACATTCACCCGGAAAGCTACCCGGTCGCCCGGCAACTTTTAACGGACCTGCACGTGACGCCCCAAGCCATCGGCACGCCCAAGTTGCAGCAAGAATTAGCGCAGTTGAACCGCGCGCAGTGGGCCACCCAACTCGATGTGGGACCCGCGACGCTGGCCGACATCTGCGACGGCCTCAGTAAACCCGGCCGTGACTTGCGGGATAGCATGCCGGCCCCGCTGTTGCGGCAGGACGTCTTGACCATGGCGGACTTGCAACCGGGAATGGAACTCCAGGGGACGGTCCGCAACGTGGTCGACTTTGGGGCGTTCGTGGACATCGGCGTCAAGCAGGACGGCCTGGTCCACATTTCGCAACTGACCGACCACTACGTCAGTGACCCCAGCACGGTGGTCACGATTGGGGATGTGGTAACCGTGTGGGTGATGAGTGTCGACGAACAGCGGCAGCGGATCCAATTGACCATGCGGCAAGCGCCCCAGGCCTGAATTTTTCATTAAACCGACAATGACTCCCAGTAATCTGTTAAAATAGAAAGCCTTGGCGTTAGGGCGGCGCAAGCGTTAGCCGTCTAAGACCGCCAACCGACCCAGAAAGTGGTGAAGATTGAATGACGGAAAAAGAAAAAATGTTGGCGCTCATTGCCAAGAAGAAGCAAAACGGCCATAACACGCAACACACTGCGGCCAAAAACGACCGCAAGAACATGCGCAAGGGCCCCAAGATTTTCAACAAGTAGGGCTAAAATTAGTTCCAGGAGGACCAGTCGGGGCACGGCTGGTCCTTTTTGGCGAACTCTCGGACCGGCAGTTGCCGGCAGCATGTTCTTTAGCGCCTGGATAACGTATAATGAATTTAGCAACAGCTAGACCAGCTAAAAAGGAGAAATAATTATGAAGACCAAGCAGAGAAAGTGCCGGCTGCGGAGCGGCGGGGCCCTCATCATAGGCGTCCTCCTGGGGTTAATACCGTTAATTGGTAGCGCTAACACCCCGGCGAAGGCGGCTAGTGTGGTCACGCCGCTACCGCCCACCGCGTATTACGCCGTAAAGGACGGACAACTCGCCGACCTGACCGCGACTGGGATGACGGCTGCTCACCCGTTAGCCCGGACCACGCCCACCACCTGGACGGCCACGGCCCAAACCGACGTGCCCACCACGACCGGCCAGACCAATCGGTATCTCTACATAAGTAGCGCCCAAGATGGCGTACAAGGGTGGACGGCCGCCACTAATCTTCAACCGGGACGCACCTACCAGACGACCGCGCCGCAGGCCGTTAAGGCCCAAAACTACGTGGCCGTGAAGTCGTTTAAAGCCGCCCCGGTGCCGACTCGCAAGGTTTACCGGTTGGTCGGGCAGCGGCAGGCCATGCATTGGCAAGCCCGGGCAAGCTTGCAGCGGGACAAGACCTACCGGGTCACTCAGCGCCGGACCTATTACCAAGCCGGGAAGGCCTATACCTACCTGCACGTCACTAGCGGGAAGACCACCGGCTGGGTCTGGCAAGCGGATTTGAAACGTGGGACCGCCTACAACGTGACGCACCACCAAGCCGCCATTAAGGCCAAGCTCCAAAAATACCTGAATTCGGTGACTAAGGATGGGACCGCCGCGGTCGCCTTTTACAATCTCACTCCCGTCAAAGACAGTCGTGCAGCTAAAGCGCCCCACGCGGCGGTCTATCGGCAGGGGAAACTGGCCGTTAACGCCCGGGGCAGTCACGTCACCACGTCCGCCAGCACCTATAAACTCTACATCGCCGCGTATTTAATGCACTTAAAACAACGCCACCGCTTCTCCTGGACCCGCGCGAACCGGGCGGGGATGACCCGGATGATCGTTAAATCGGCCAACGATTACCCGGTCAGCGTCCTGCGACGCCACGGCCGAACGTCTATTAACCATTGGGTAGCGGCCCAGGGCTATTACGGCCACCCGTTCAGTGCGGCGCGCGCCTCGCGGACCACGGCGAACAGCCTGGTCAAGGTCTTAAAGGACCTCCAGCTGGGGCAGCAGGCCTTCACCAACCGACAAGACCGGGCCTTCATTTTGAGTTTGATGAAACGGCAGGTCTATCGCCGCGGCATCCCCACGGGGGTGGCCAGAGCGGACAAGGGGACGGTCGTGCGGGATAAGGTCGGGTTCTTGAACGACAACAATGGCGACGCCGGCATCGTGACGCTGCCCAACGGCCAACGGTACTTACTAGCCGTTCTGACCTGGGGTCGCGGTCAACACGGATTTAGTGGTTACCCCCGGATCGCGCGAATCGCCGAGCACGTGCAGAAAATCGTTTATTGAAAATGTTATTACTAGCAAAAGGGCCACAGCAGGGAAAACTGTTGTGGCCCTTTTACTATGGCTTGTAAAAATCTTTCAATTCCTTGCGCCATCATGACAACGTAAAAAATTTGCTCAGCGTTTAAGTGAAACTTTGCTGTGATAACGCCCGTTTCAAGAAGTCCGGGGTCTGTTGGTATTGGAATTCGGCGAGTTGGGACCGACTCATGTCGAGACGCTCAAAGATCCAATCTTTGAACAGCCCCATGACGCCGTATTGATGGTACCGAATGGCCATCTTCTGTTGCGTGGTCAGGGGACCGTCCTGTAGCCGTTCCACGGCAGCTTGGGCCATTGAATAACTATGCTGGTTGACGTACCCCTCAATGGAATTTTGCGACTTATCGGTGAAGGCCCGTTGATAAAAGGTCTTGCGTTTTTCAAACTGAGCCATCATGCGGTCAATTTGTTGGGGACTAAAGGATTGCGGCTCGTCCGCCTCGACGGCAGCGTAATCCTGAAGATAGATCCAGGCCGCCAAATCGTATTTGTCCCGAAAGTGGTAGTAGAAAGCCTGCGGGGTCGCCCCCGCCAGCTTGGCCAACTGGGTCACCCGAATCCGTTCCATGGGAATGGTGCGTAAAAGGTCTTCTAGGGCCGTTGCAAAGGCCCGCTGACTGAGCGTTTTCAGTGCCACATTAACCCCTCCTTGTTTGTCATTTACTGTATTCTATAAAGTTTCTTGACGGATAGTCAATTTTATCAGGTGCGACTTGGTCTTCTCAGCGGCATAATGGCCTCAACTATTAGAAACGAGGTCTTGGTCTTATGAATATTTTTATTACAGGCGCTACCGGATAACTGGGAACTTATGTGATCGATTATCTCAAACAGTTCGCCCCACAAGCGCAACTGTTTGGGCTGGCCCGCAGCACGCAAGCGGCCCAAAAACTGGCGAAAAAGGGGGTCATCGCCCGTCGCGGAGACTACGCGGAACCGGCCAGTCTGGTCACGGCCCTGACGGGGATGGACCGTCTCTTGTTCATCTCGGTGCCCCAGGCTGAACTTCAGGCGAACGTGGTCACCGCGGCTCAACAGGCTAATGTTGGGTTCATCGCCTATACCAGTATTAACGGCATTGCCTATCCCAAGGTCGGGTTAGAACAGAACCACCGTCAAACGGAGGCCCTGATTACCGCGACAGGTATCCCGCATACCTTCCTTCGAAACAGTTGGTACCTTGAAATGGAAAAGAATCCCTTCAAGGCCGCTTTGGCGACGGGCGTTTACGACACCCTCAGTCAGGGGAAAGTCTCTTACGCCACCCGTCAGGAATACGCCGAGGCCGCCGCGCGGGTGATTGCCAATCCTCAGTTTGGTGCGGTCGTGGAACTGGGACGGGATGCCTTTACCCATCGGGAGCTTGCGCACGCGTTAGCCACCGCCACGGAGCAACCACTAAGCGTTCAACAGGTCGATGCGGCCACTTATCAGGCCTGGTTAGCCCCGTACACCGCCACCAACTTTGAAACTGCCATGCAAGCGTACGTTCAGCACGGGGACAATGGGGAAGCGGCAGTCACCCAAACGACCTTCGAGACAGTTCTCGGCCATCCATTGAATTCACTGGTGGACGCTATCCGCACGATTCTCTAATCAACGCTACGAATCCTGATGGTTTAAATCGATATCGCACAAATAGCCAGTAAGGCGATTCTCAACGACCGCTTTACTGGCTATTTACCATTTTGAAGTAAGTAAATTGTGATCAATAATAATCACGAGCCGAGTATAAATACAACGTGCCACCTTCGATCCGATAAATCAACCGATGCTCGCCGGTAATCCGCCGCGACCACTTGCCGGTCAGCTCATGTTTTAGGGGTTCAGGCTTACCTTGTCCCGAAAAAAGGTGACGAGTAATGTCTTTAATCAGCGCATTGATTTTGCGAATTTTTTTCTTGTCACCCGGGTCTTACCAGTACCTGTAATCTTGCCAAGCGTCATCTGACCAATAAATTCCCATCTCAGTCATCCTCGGGGTCTATGAGGGCATGTTGTTTGCCTTGCTCCTTGGCAAATTGGGCCTCCCCACGCCTAATCTTGTCCATTAGGGGTTGGTTCGAAAGAATGCGCATGGTCTCGGTCATTGCATCGTAATCGTCTTTAGACAAAACCACGACGTCATCTTCTCCTTTTTTAGTGGTGACAATCAGTGGTTCGGAGTCTTCATAAAGGATTTGAGGTTTTGCCGAAAATTTGTGTAGTTAACAGCGTCCATTCGAAATCACTCCACTCTGTACGCTATACTGTACAGTCTATGCGAACCAAAAACAACTTTTTAGCTTGATAATAGGCTAACCAAAACTCTACCTGCAACCTCGAGACTTCCTGATTTGTAGAATGCTTGCAATCCTTTAATGGCAGCAGGCAACGAGTCTCAACTAGCCTTCAAGCCGTTCGTTCTATATAATTGACCTGACAAGTTCATTAGGAGGTCAATCGAATGCAGGTTAATGACTATCAGGATTTACGCGTCCAGCGCACGATTACCAGTATTTACGACGCGTTTAAACAACTCATTTGTGAAAAAGATTATTCAAAAATTACCGTGACCGAGCTCGCGCGGTTAGCACGGATTAATAAAAAGACGTTTTACCGTTACTATCCGACATTAGACGATCTCCTTCGTGAGTTACAGGCTCAGTACTCGAAGGCCTACCTCGACGAGATTGCTGATTTACGCTACCCACGTGATTTGGCCAAGAGTGTGGCAGCCTTTTTTACCTATTCTGCCAGCCAAGGCGAGGCTTACGACCGAATTACCACTTGCACGGTGGGGTCTTACGTGGGCATTCGGCAACAAATGATCAATGATGTGATGACTAAAACCTGGGGACAATCCCCGGAATTTAACCAATTAGCCGACTGGCAAAAACAAATTTTATTGAATTTTGTGGAACAGACGGGGTTAAAGGTTTACACCACTTGGGTGGCCAACGGGCGAGTCGAACCGTTAGCCGACGTGATTCGGGCAGCCACGGCATTGATGCAAGGTGGGGTAACTCAGTATTTGAATTTAACTAAATAGATGGCCGTTCAGACGGTGATTATCGAATTTTTTCGATAATCACCGTTTTTTGGTAGTTTTATGCGTCACATTCCTCAAAAGGGTGGCATATGTCTCGCTTTGAAAAAGAGTGCCCATTTTTTTGCCGTGGGGTTCCTTGCATAATAAAGCCATCAACCAAATCACGGAGGTTATCAGAAAATGTCAACACAACTTAATGAAGAACGAGCGGTCACTCAGGTAGTTCACCAGCAGGTTCAAGGGATGCTCACCAAGAATTTAGCGTTACTGGACCAGGTCATTGCCCCGAATGCCAAGTTCTTTCACATTACGGGACAAGTTCAAAGTAAGACGGAGTGGTTACGCCAGATTCGGTTAGGCCGAATGCATTATTTTAGCAGTCGGGAGGTTTTGTTTCAGGCTACTGTGACGGGTGATCAGGCTCAGGTCATTGTGCGTAACGAACTAGATGCCCGCATTTACGGGTTCCGCAACACTTGGCCGCTACAATCGCAAATCACATTAGTTAAGGGACCACACGGCTGGCAAATTATTGAAGCCCACGCTTCGATGTATTAATTAAGGAGGAAATATGACAAAAAGAAGAATGGCCATCGCGACCATCGCGCTACTCATTGCAAACTTTATGGGGGGCTTAGACGCCACCATCGTTAATACGGCTTTACCGGCCATTACCAGCGACCTTAACGGAATTCGACTCATTGGTTGGATCAGCTCTATTTTTTTACTGGGAACGGCGGTGACCACGGTCTTATGGGGCCGCGTCGGTGAAGCGATTGGCAACAAACGAACTTTTCAGATTTCAGTGATTCTTTTTATTGTTAGTTCGTTGGTCGGCGGCTTGTCCACCAGCATGCTGATGTTAATCGTCGCCCGAGCCTTCATGGGGATTGGGGCCGGGGGGATGGTCTCTATTCCGTTCATCATCTACGCCGATCTGTACGCCAATCCAGCTGAACGGGCTCGTGCTTTGGGATGGGTGACCGCATTTTACACCTTATCGACCGTTGTGGGACCACTAATTGGGGGTTGGTTGGTCGATACGCTCTCGTGGCACTGGGTCTTTTTCATTAACCTACCCATCGGGATTATTTCATTACTCCTTTTACAATTTTCCTACCGTGAAGGGAAGCGTGCGGCCTCACAAAACCACTTTGATTACTTAGGCTCCGGTCTACTGATTGCGACCTTGGTCGTCTTGCTATTCGCCAGTGACTCGATTGCGACCAATATCGGTCAAACACTGGTGTTGGTCATCATCGGTTTAGTGCTCATGGGCGTCTTCTATCACGTCGAAAAACATCAAACCCACGCCTTAGTGCCCATTGAACTACTAAAAAACTGGCAGATTCAATCCCAGAACGTCATCATGTTCTTAATTAACGGCTTTTTCATCGGGTACAGTGTTTACGCGCCAATGTGGGCGCAAGGGCTCTTAGGAACCAACGCGACTTACGGGGGGCTGACTCAAATTGCCGGTTCCGTGCTACTGCTTATTGGAACGCGCTACACGGCGCACCTTATGGAGAAGCTTCCTTACAAACGCATCGTCATGCTAGGCAGTCTTAGCGTTTTATTGTCAGCAGTCGCCATGACACTGGCGACCCAATCCGCTCCTTATTGGTGGTTGTTGGTTAGTGGGGGCTTTAACGGCCTGGGAATGGGGCTGGCCTTTACCCCCATGCAGGTGTCGTTACAAGACGGTGTACGGCAAGACTTAATTAGCGTCTCAACCACATTCGGCTTACTTTTTAGAACCTTGGGCCAGACGTTTATGTCCGCCATTTTTGGGGCAGTTTTGAGTCTAAGCACGGCTAGTCAGGTCGGCGGTCGGCTCACCACGCGGATGATGAACCAATTGACCGACGCCAGCTCAGCTCGTCATTTACCTCAAACCCTGTTACCCCAATTACGGACCATTTTATTCAACGGTTTGCATCTGATTATGGGGATTGGCTTGGTCCTCGTCATTTTAGCCATTTTCATCAACCTCACCCGGAAAGAACCCGCCAAACAACCTCGGTAAAACAATAAGCGTCGTTTCCATCAAAAGCGGGGCATAAGTCCCGGTATCAAAATCATTGACCATTTTTTCAGAACTCAATTCACGAGATAATGACATTGTCATCAAGAAGGGAAGTTACAAATTATGAATACTCAAGAAATCGCAGATCGGTTAGCTTTGAAGGAACTTGTTGATTTATTTTCTAATTACTCGGACACCAAGGAAAATGACAAGCAGGTCCAGCTGTTCACCCCGAACGGTCGCGTTAATATCATCAATGATGGTGAGGTCACGTTTACGCTAGACGGACGGGAGGCCATTCTAAACGCCTTCAGTTCTTCCATGGATGACTATTCCGCTGTCTTTCACATGAGTGGTCAACAAACCGTTAGTTTTAAAGACGCTACCCATGCGGATGGGATTGCCTACAATTACGTAACCCTGGTTAAGACCAACGACCACGGGCAAACCGTTACGACTAACGAGGGAGTGCGCTATCAAGACCATTACGAAAAAATTGATGGCCGGTGGTATATTGCCGAACGTAATTCCAACTTTATCTGGCATACGGAGGAGGTTCACTAACATGCAAAATGGATTAATTATTGGGGCGACCGGTTCAATCGGCCGGGCCGTGCGAAAAATGATGTTGGCACAAACCGACGTCCATTTAACCCTCTATTCCCGGCGGGCCAATCGACTCAAGCTGGACGCTAAGCGAGAAACAGCAGTCGCCGGCAGTGCTTTAGATGACAAGCAGCTAGATCAGGCCATTTCCGGCCAGGACTTCGTCTTTGTGGCACTGAGTGGTGATATGGCCAACTTTGCCACACATATCGTGGCGTCCATGGAACGGGTCAACGTCCACCGACTAATTTTTATCACCACCATGGGCATTTACCAAGAAATTCCGGCGTGGTTGGGCGATTCACCGGAGCCATACCACAATCCCATTTTGAAGTCTTTCCGGCAAGCGGCTGACCGGATCGAACAGTCGTCCTTAAACTACACCATCATCCGTCCCGGCTGGTATACTAACGGTCCCATCAATTACGAAATTACGCAAAAGGGAGAACCCTTTGGCGGCCACGACGTTTCGCGTCAGAGCATCGCGGATTACGTGATTCGTTTAATCAACGACTCAACGCTAGACAACCAAGCCAGCGTCGGTATCAATACACCAGAATAGAAGAGGAGATACAATCAATGAAAAATGAACTCACGTTAAACAATGGTCTCAAAATGCCCTTACTGGGATTTGGCGTCTTCCAAATTCCCGACTTCGAAGACTGCAAACAGGCCGTTTTAACGGCCCTACAACAAGGTTATCGCCTAATTGACACGGCTGCCGCGTACGGCAACGAACGTGCAGTGGGCGCCGCCATTCGCGAAAGTGGCATCCCGCGTGATAAGATCTTTGTGACAACTAAGTTATGGATTCAAGATGCCGGTGAAGAAGCTACTAAGGCCGCTATTCAGGCGTCCTTGGATCGCTTGGGGCTGGATTATCTGGACCTCTACTTGATTCATCAACCATTGGGCGACGTTTATGGCTCATGGCGGGCCATGGAAGCAGCCTACCACGATGGCCGCCTGAAGGCCTTAGGGGTTGCCAACTTTGAAAATGATCGGGTGCAAGACTTGATGATGCACAACGAGATTAAGCCCGCTGTTGATCAGATTGAACTCCATCCGTTTTATCAGCAACCGCAACGGGTTCAATGGCTTCTGGACCACGATATTGTTCCAGAAGCTTGGGGACCGTTTGCTGAGGGACAACGGAACATCTTCACCAATCCCGAAATTCAAGCCATCGCAACGGCTCACGGCAAAACTACCAGTCAGGTCATTTTAAAGTGGTTGAATCAACGTCAGATTGTCGTAATTCCTAAGTCCGTGCACACTGCGCGGATTCAGGAAAACGCTCAAATCAACGATTTCGTACTGACCGCAGCTGAGATGCAACGTATGGCTGCACTGGACGAAAAGCAAAGTTTATTCGGTAATGCTCATGATCCTGAAGCGGTGAAACAATTGGGAAATTTCAAGTTCAATTATTAGGTAGATTAGTCGGTTACCCCACTCATTAGGTAGATTAGTCGGTTACCCCACTTCTACTCACTAAAAAATACCTCTTAACGTTTATTGATTGGTTAGTAACCATTAAATAAACGCAAAGAGGTATTTTGTGATTGAATTTTCGTTTAGTCAACCGTCACTAACCTGGTAACTCACGACTAATTCAGCCAACTATCAGGATTTCGGGGAATTGTTCCGGTTTTGATCTCGATAATCCTTACCATAGATAAACTTGTGAAGCTTGAAGTACTGTGCGCCCAGCTTCCGTTCGTTCTGATTATCCTTAGGGTGGTAGTATTGCCGACCTTCGAGGCCCTGGGGCATGTAGTTTTGTTGGGCAATCTGGTGGGGTTGCTGAAACGGACTGTCGATCAAGCCGCCGCCCGTGATTTCTTCGGAGTGTTTATAATGCATGTCGCGCAGGCCACGGGGCATCGGGTGCAGGTTCGGGTGCTCGGTATCTTGATCCAGCTGCTCCCAGGTCTCATCAAACGACCCGGACTTGGGCGAGATACACATCAGCATCGTGGCAAACATCAACGGATACTTGGCCTTGGGCATGCCCACCTTTTCGGCCTGGTTGGCAGCGACCACGATCTGGGTGACCTGTTGCGGGTTGGCCAGGCCGATATAGGTGTAGGGAATCTCGCGTAAGCGGCGGACCACCGAGGGCAGGTCATCGTTTTTGAGGAGAACCGCCAAGTAGTACAGAGCGGCGTCGGTATCCGAGCCGGCCATCGAGTCCGAGTAGGCGGCCAGGTAGTCGTAATGCTTCGTCGCCTTGCGGTCGTAACTGAAATGCTGTTGCCGGGCAAAGTGTTGAACGGCCGCCACGGTGAGCTTGGTGCCGTCGATGGCGTGCAGGGTCTCCAGGATGTTTAAGGCCACTCGGAGATCCCCGTCGGCCGCGGTGGCAATCAGGTCGAGGGCGGACGCTTCGACCTGGTCGTCATCCCACTGGTAAACCGTGGTGACCGCCCGCTGCAGGGTGGTTTTAATAGCCGCCTCGTCGAGCGGTTGAAATTCAAAGATCTGACAGCGGGAGCGAATGGCCGGAACGATGGACATGATGGGGTTCTCGGTCGTGGACCCGATCAGCATCACGTGACCGTTTTCCAGGTGAGGCAGGAGAAAGTCCTGTAGCGTTTTAGTCATGCGGTGAATCTCGTCGATCAGCAAGACGAACGACTGATGGGGGTACCCAGCGATGGCGTCCGTGAGCTTGGCCTTATTTTCGGTCGAGGCGTTAAACGCGACGAACGGATACTTGTTGTTGGCGGCAATGAGCCGGGCCAAGCTGGTTTTGCCGGTTCCCGGGGGACCCCAGAGAATTAGCGGAATGTTGACGTGTTGGTCAATGATTTGACGCAGGGGCTGCCCGGGGTCTAAAAGAGCGGGTTGCCCCACCATCTGGTCCAATGATTGGGGCCGTAGCTGGTCGGCGAGAGGGGTGTTAAAGGCCAATTGAAGGCTCCTTTCTGGTTGTCTTAACCGTGAAGTTATAGGATAAGCATAGCACGAACCGCCAGTCTTAATTTGATTTTGGCTCGCTTGGGTAGGGGAAAATGAGGGGTCAAGCTGGCGCCATGATAGTAACCATTAAAGTGAGGTAGTCAGATGGCTAACGTTAAATTTGATGATTTTTTGAAACGTGAATTACAGGGCCCTGGGATCAAAGCGGGTTTTGAAAAACAAAATGAGCAACTCGTTCGAGCCGTTGCGGCTAGACAAACTAAGCAGCAGAAGGTGGCCGATAAAGCGGTATCTCCGCAATTGTCCCGTCGCTCAAACTAAGTTCTAAACAGAAAAAAGGTCGCCTGAAATCAGTATTCAGACGACCTTTATATTTGACGAGTTGGGCCTACGGTTACTCTAACCCTAAGCACTGACGAATCTGAAGCCGAGAAACCGTCTCACCATGACTTAGCTTTAAGTTAGTCATGGCATCGCGGTAATCCGCATCGTCCGCCGTTCGGGCCAAAATAGCCGTCCGCAGATACGTGGGCACCGTAACACCGTGAAAATCAGCCATGGCTTTAATCCGTTGGTATTGATCATTGGTGAATTCCAGCGAAACATTTCTGGTCTTAGTTACCTTCATTATGTTCCTTCCTTACAACGGTTCAAGCAAACAAGCCAAACTATAGTCGTCAACGTAGTGCCCATTGAGATAAAAGGCATCTCTGGCCCGTCCCTCAACCTGAAAACCCTGTTGGGCGTAGAACTGACGGGCACTTAGGTTGGTGGCCAGGACGTTTAATTCGATGCGGTGAATCCCTTGCCGGCGCGCTTCGGTTTTCAAAGCGGTCATTAGCTGGCTACCGACGCCCTGATGTTGGGCGGCTTGGGCCACGCCAATCCCGATATTCCAGGTACGGTGCATTGACGGGTAGGGCGACTGGGGGTTCCAAGAGATCATCCCCAGGACCTGAGTGCCCCGCACGGCGACCAATTGACTGCCCACGGGGTAATGTTGGCCGTAAGCTGCCAGACTTTTAAGGCGGATGGGTCCGGGGCTGTTGGTCGTATTCCAAATGGTTTGGTCGATGGCAAATAGTTGGGGTAAATCTTGTAGTTCGGAATACCGGATTTTAATGATTGACATGCTGGCTGGCTCCTTTCTTGGAACCCAGGATTAATGATTGCTCAAAGAAGAGACAAATTGGGTCTTATTTCCAGAGAGTGAGCTCGTTGGGTTTGAAATATAATTGTTGATTTGCTCCAAAACGCACAAGATATTGATCTTTGGCGGCGTAGTAGCTGATAACGGTCCCCACGACGCCGGTGTATGGCTTAGGTAGTTTAACTAAAGCCCCAATTTCAAATTTTGGCATGCTTTTATCCCCTTCATAATGAGTCGTTAACTACAGTTTCTTCAACCCATCCCGCTGCTCCTCATCGATCATGTGGGTGTACAACCCGGTCGCACTGGTCGAATTTTGCCCCAGCTGGGTGGCCACGAGTTGCTCGTTTTTGGTGGCCAGGTAGAGCTTCGAGGCCAGCGTGTGCCGCAGCTTATGCGGCGTGATGCGGACCTTGAAAGCTGCCGAGTACTTGGCGACCATTTTTTCGATGGTGTTGGCCTGCATGCGTGATGCCTGACCACGGTAGATGGTCAAAAATAACGCCCGGTCCCCGGGTGCCGCGTGATACAGAGCGGCGCGTTGGTCCACATAAGCCTGGATGTAGGGCATGGTCCAGGGGGCGATCGGCACCGTATCGCGTTGGCCGCCCTTACGAATCACGCCGATCGTGCTAGTCTTCAAGTTTAAATGCCGCAAGTCCGCGTTGGCGGCTTCCGAGACCCGCAGGCCACTCCCCAGTAAGAGGGCGTTGATGGCTAAATCACGGACCTTGTCGCGCCGAAAGTAGCGTTTTTGCGTTGGGGTCAGCTGGGCTTCGTATTTCTCGTCGATGAAGGCCAGGTAGTCGTGGTCGGTATTGCCCAGCATCAGCTTGGTCTTGAGGTTGGCCGCCCGGGTGGCGTAGGTCTCGTTGGTCCGCACCAGGGCGATCTTATGCATCACGTTGCGGTCGAAGTAGGCCTCGCCGTGCTCGTCTTCCGTGTCTTCGGTCAGGTACTTGAACAGCGACGACAAGGCGTTTAACGACCGGTTGATGGTCGGGTGCGACCGACTCCCCGGAGCGCCGTTGGCCTTGGTCTGGTTCAACAGGGCGGATTTGTATAACTCCACGGTCTCCTTTTTTAAATGGGCCAGGACGTCGAGTTGGATGTCGGCCGGTTGTTTGGCCGGCGTCAGGCCTTCTTGAATCAGCCAGGTGAAGAAGCGGCGAAACTCCGTGAGGTACTGGTACAGCGTGGCCGGTGACAGGGGAATCGTGGCCTTGGCCTGGTAGTATTCTTGCACGAACCAGGGCGCGGTGGCTAGTTCTTCATCGATCAATTTTAAGTAGTGTTGTTTTTCCATGAACCGGGCCTCCAAACGTTTGTTCTAATGGCTTTATGATACCAAGAAACCGGCGGGAATGACAACCAAAGGTTCTGGAAGCTTGGGGGTAATCTTTCATAAGTAAAACTAATGAATGACCCGTTCATTTGGAATTGGTGGCTGAGCGTTGAGCGGGTAAACTAGGATCTATCAATTAAGTCTAACAATGAAGGAGATTTTAAAATGAAAGCAGCAACGTTTTTGGCACCCGGCAAAATGGTCGTTAAGGATTATGCCAAACCCGAAATTCAAAAGCCCACGGATGCGATTATCAAGATTGTGCGGGCCTGTGTCTGCGGCTCCGATTTGTGGTGGTACCGCGGCATTTCTCAACGTGAAGCCGGCTCAACTACCGGGCACGAAGCCATCGGAATCGTTGATGCCGTGGGGACGGACGTCAAGGACGTGCAAGTCGGCGATTTTGTGATTGCGCCCTTCACCCACGGTTGTGGTCACTGTGCCGCTTGCCTGGCGGGCTTTGACGGTGATTGTTTGAACCAAGAAGCTGGCGGCAACGGCGGCTACCAGGGTGAATATCTGCGCTTTACCAACGCCAACTGGGCACTCGTCAAGATTCCCGGACAACCCGCCGATTACTCCGACGAAATGTTAAACAACCTTTTAACTCTCGCCGATGTGATGGCGACCGGTTACCACGCCGCGGCCAGCGCCGAAGTGAAAAAAGATGACACCGTTGTTGTACTGGGTGATGGGGCCGTGGGCCTGTGTGGCGTGATTGCGGCGAAGCTGTTGGGTGCCAAGCGCATCATTGCGATGAGTCGCCACGCCGACCGGCAACAGTTAGCCAAGGAATTTGGCGCCACGGACATTATCGCCGAACGCGGGGACGAAGCCGTGGCCAAGGTGATGGCCTTGACCGGCGCTGGCGCCGATGCGGTCCTCGAATGTGTGGGGACGGAACAGTCTATCGATACCGCCGTTAAGGTTGGCCGTCCCGGAGCCGTTGTCGGGCGCGTGGGGGTCCCACAGAAGCCAGAAATGAACACCAACAACTTGTTCTGGAAAAACGTTGGGCTGCGAGGCGGCATTGCCTCCGTGACGTCCGACGACCGGAAGATTTTATTAGACGCCGTCCTTAAGGGCGACATCCATCCCGGTAAGGTCTTCACGCAACGTTTCACCCTGGATCAGGTCCAAGCGGCTTATGAAGCCATGGACCACCGGCAGGCGATTAAGTCGTTGTTAGTGATTAGTGATTAAAAAGGAGCTAACCTGATGAAAAAAGTCTTGATTATTGGGGCTACGGGAACCATTGGCGGTGCCGTGTGCCAAACCCTCTTGAACGAAACGGATGACCAGTTGACCCTGTTTGCCAGAAGTACCGGCCGGCTCCAACCCAGTGACCGGGAAACGGTGATTGCCGGGGATGTGACCAACGATGCCGACTTAGACCGGGCGTTGGCCAACCAAGATGCCGTCTTTGTCGCGTTGAGCGGTCCGTTAGGTCAATTTGCCCGTAAGATTGTTGCGGCGATGGACCGTAACCAGGTCTCACGCTTGCTGTTTATCACGTCAATGGGCATCTATAACGAAATTCCAGCTTCCGTTGGCAGTAACGGGAACCTGAATCATAATGATGTCTTACACCCGTACCGGGAAGCCGCTGACGTGGTGGAATCCTCGGACTTGACCTACACCGTAATTCGGCCGGGCTGGTTTACCAGCGGTCCCGTTAATTATGAAGTCACGCGCAAGGGCGAACCCTTTGGTGGCCATGACGTGTCGGTGAGTTCCATTGCTGACTTTGTTAAACGAGCCATCGCAGATGATGGCTACTACGCCCACGACAGTGTGGGGTTGAATACGAAATAGCCCGTAACGACCCACATTAGTTGAGTTTAATGCTGCTCCTAACAATGTAGACCTAGAGCACTAAAAGCTGAGAAAGGCCCGGGAAACCGGGCCTTTTGCATTCCTAAGAAGGGCTGTAAACCAGCTTGTAAACCCGCTAATGTCCAAAGAAGGGGATGGATTACGGACGCTAGCTGCTCACTGGGCGTCCTTCAGGTAGCTAAAAAACGCAACCCGTTAAAAGGTTGCTATAATTAAGAAAAACTAACTTGAGGTGTAGCCCATGTTCCAACAGATGCAATACTTTATCGCCATTGTTAAAAATCACAGTTTTACGCAGGCAGCGGTCGATTGTCATATTTCGCAATCCGCCATTTCCCAGCAAATGAAGGAACTGGAGAGTCGCTTAGGCGTTAAACTCTTAGATCGCCGGGGGCGCAGCTTTGACGTCACGGCAGCGGGGCAGTACTTCTACACGCATAGTCAAACTATCTTAGCCGACGTCGACCAACTCGTCAGCCAAACGGTCAAGGTGGCCCAGCCGGACACCGTCGAATTACGCGTCGGCTACCTACGGAGTTTTGGTACGGCCGAATTTCTGCAGACGGTGGCCCAATTTTCCAAGGCGTTCCCCCAGGTTAAAGTCAAGATCACGAGTGGGGGCCACGAGGGCCTCTACGAGTTGCTAAGGACCGACCAGCTTGAGCTGAACTTTTCGGATCAACGGCGGGCTTTGTCCAACGAGTATCAAAACGAATTTTTGACGGCCAGTCCCTTTATGGTGGCGGTCAACCAAGGCCTACCCGTGGCCACCGATCAGATTGAGAGTAAGGACCTGGCGGATCTGCCGTGTATTTTGATCGTTGAGGACGCCCAACAGGCAGCCACCGAAGAAGCCTACTACCGGGAAGTTCTGGGGGTGCAGGGGGACTTTGTTCAGGCGAAAAACTACGATGACGCCCAAATGCTAATTGCGGCAAACCAAGGCTATCTCATTACCAACCAGCGGACCCAAACCCAATTAGATCACGATATCGTTCACCTGATTCCCTTGGTTAAGGGCGGCCGGCAATTGAAACAGCAGTACTACGCCTACTGGAAGGCCGATAATTCGGGGTACTATATCGAAAGTTTTGCAGAATTATTGAAACAAAATTTTGCATAAGCTGAACTTATCTATCACCGGCGAATTCGGAATAGCTCCTAACGCATCATTTCGTTATCATTCTCTTTGTAATCTAAACGGGAGCGTGAACCAATATGACGGATAAAGAAGTTATCATCCAACTATACCGCGATGAAAATACGGCGATGGTCCAAAAAAACATCAGCCGGTTAAACGAAATTTTGGCAGACGGGATGACCTTAACCCACATGACGGGTTACGTTCAACCCAAGTTCGAGTGGATTGACCAGATTCAAAATGATGAGATGCAATACCTTGCTTCGCAAGAAGAAGCCATCCAGGACGTCCACATCGACGGGAATCAAGCTAGCCTCGTTGGTCAGAACCGGGTCCAAGCGAAAATCTGGGGTGGTGGGGAACACACCTGGCCGTTACAGATGCGGATGACCTACCGTAAGCAGGCCGGGCAGTGGCGGATTACCAGTCAGGTCGCCAGCACGTACTAGGCTTAGTGAACCGACCTAAATGAGTTAACTTTAAAAAGACGCTTGCCTTGAAGTTACTTTAAGGACCTAAACTTGGTTACATCAATTCGAAGTCAACATTGGAGGAAAATAGTATGGCAAAACAAACTTGGTTAATTACGGGGGTTAGCAGTGGTTTCGGTCGTTCAATGACGACCCAATTATTGGCAGCGGGCAACACGGTGATTGGCACCGTTCGGAACACGACCAAGGTGCAAGACCTCATCGACGATTATCCTGACACCTTCATCTGTGAAACCTTAGACGTTACGGACGTTCCCGCGATTCACCGCTTAGTGGACCGACTGGCCGCGACGCACAACATCGACGTGCTGGTCAACAACGCGGGCTACGGGTTATTTGGGGCCGCAGAAGAATTGGGCGACCAAGACGTTGACAAGATTATCGCCACGGATCTCACCGGCTCCATTCAAATGATTCGGTCCGTGTTGCCTTACATGCGGGCACAAAATCACGGCCGGATCATCCAAATTTCTTCGTACGGTGGTCAGGTCGCCTACCCGGGTAACTCGATGTACCACGCCGCGAAGTTTGGCATTGAAGGCTTCTGCGAATCCGTTGCCCAGGAAGTTGCCGCGTTTAACATTGGTGTGACGATTGTGGAACCCGGTGGCGCCCGGACCGAATTCCGGTACGGCAGTGCTCAAGTGGCCAACCTCATGCCCGCTTATGACGATAACCCCGCCCACGCCTTCTTAGCCATGCTAGACCCCGCTAACGGCTTGGCCCCCGGCGACCCGCAAAGGATGGCGGCTCGAATCATCGAAAGCGTAGATCAGACGCCGGCCCCATTACACATGGTCCTGGGCTCTGACGCCCGCGAAAAGACCATCGCTCGGTTACAGGAACGCTTAGCCGAATACCAATCCGAAGCCGATTTAGCGGCCTCCACGAACTTCCCAGTGGGCGACTAAGTCATCACTAACTAATCATTAAAGAGGAGAGATTGCGCATGGCAACTAAAACACTGATTATTTATTATTCGTGGTCCGGCACGACCAAACGTGCGGCCCAGGCCATTGCGAATACCATGGCTGCGGACGTCGTTGAATTAACCGTCGCCAGTCAGACTTTCCCAAGCGATATGTTTGCGACCTCAGACATCGCTAAGGACCAGCTCCGCACGGGAGAGCTACCGCCGTTAACCAACGCATTGCCCGACTTTAAGTCGTACACTACGATTCTGATTGGTGGCCCCGTTTGGAGTTCAATGGTTGCCACACCGGTGCGGCGCCTAATGAAAGACTTAGCCACGTACACGGGCACCGTCGCGCCGTTTTACACCGACGCGGGGACCGCTGGGCAGTATGAACAGGACTTTGCCGGCCTGGTTAAACAAGCCACCGTTAAGGTCGGACTAGAGGTCCACGGACAATCCGCAGATCAGTTAACCGCTTGGGTGCAAACCGTTACGGGATAGGTGTCCGGGTTAACAGAGCTCATGAAATGCCGAAAATCCGTTGTTAATTAAAGTTGTTTAGGCTTGAAAAGCGCTCGTCCATTCGGTGGAATGGCGGGCGTTTTTTAGCTGGTCACGTATTCACAATGATAACGGTGAAGGCGCCGGTTCGCAGGAACCAAAATAATACCAAAAAACTGGCTAATCGTTTTAACCGCAAGGCAAGTAACCGTTGTAGCGACCCGAGATGAGGCTTGTCAGGTGTAACCGGTTACGCGATAATGGGAACAGTACACTGACCTGAAAGGATGTTACTTCATGGAAATCACGTTTAACGAAAGTTTCGCTAATAATCTCGTCCAAGCCCTGCACCAACCCGTCATTGGTTTGCCCTTAGACCTTCAACTGGGAGATTTGCATCGGTTTGAAAACGCTAAGGCACCCTTTTGGAGCTTAAAGGCCCGCTACGACCAAGATCCGACGAACCCGGATTATTTTAACGTTAGCATCCAGAAAATTAAGGACGTTCAAGCGGCCATTGCGGCGGGAGAACCGCTGCGCGTCTGGTGGAGTGAAACACCCGATGATTTGAGCGGCTTTTACTGGCTGTGTGACCAACTGAAGGGCCACCTCAATCAATTATCTCAGGTGAAGGTACCCATGACGGCACCAAAAATTGGCGAAACCTTGGGCTTTCGAGAATGGGCAAACCTCGGTGAAATCGGCGTTGACGAGATTCCCCAATATTTGCCCACGACCAAGGACGTGTCGTTAGCCGACCGCCAAGTCTACGAGTACGTGTGGGCGAATCTGTTGGCAGAGAATGCGCCGGTCAGAGCCACGGTCAACGGCCACCTCATCGGAGTCGATGAAGCCTTCTATGACGGTCTGTTGGTAAAACCAGCTGGTCAAGATTGGTCACCAATTCGCATCGTGGGCGAAACGTTGGGGCAGTACCCAATTGGGGTGCCCGACTGGTGGTATTTGTATCGGTTAGATCAATTGTCGCGGTAAGGTATCGCTTAATATTTGCAGTAAACCGATGGCCCCCTAAGTGAGGGGACCATCGGTTTTTATTCGGGGTTTATATTGGTGCCTAGAAAAAACGGGGATAATCTGGAAAATCTAGTGGTCGTTCCGCGGACTTAAAGATATGGGGGTCCTCAAGCGCCCGTTTTGTGGGGATGACTAAATGGAAAATGCGACGATTTAACGGAATTAGCTAACCTAGCTTTACAAAAACGGCATACTGATGGTCGACTAGTCAGAACAGATCAGAAAGGATCGGTGATTGCTTATCGCCATGACCATGCAACCAGAATTGAAACACCTTTTAGCGGCCGTTAATTTAGGCCACAGTCGCGATCATCCGCTAGCCGGCTGGTTCATCTTAACGATTCTTTACGGGGACCACACCGGTGAACCCCAAACCTTTAACTATCTCAGTCAACACTACAACGCTAACTATTTAGACACCGATGAGCGGCCACTCACGGACGCGATTTTAAAAAACGTCTTGAGTGAGCTGAGCGAAACGGCCCGCCTCATCGAAGTATCGCCGCGGAAAGTCCGCATGAAGATGAAAAGTGGGGCCTTTCACTTACAACAGGCGCCCGTGTACCGCATTACCAGTCAAGGCATCGAGTACCTGACATTGATGCCTAAGGTCCTAGATGCCGAGAGTACCGTCACAGCCAACATTGCCCGCATCGATGAATATTGTGCCCTGGTGCAACGCTTAGGTCAGCCCATTCAGGACAGTACGTCGACCCGGTTGTATAACGACTTTAATAATCTCTTGTCAGCCTACACCGACGTGATGAAGGGGATGCACAAGCTTGACGAGGACCTCGACGATCTCGCCAACGACTTGGCCTTTGATCACGGTAGTGACGCCGCCCAACACCTCCAACAGATGCTCCACCACAAGGCCATCCCCGCGTTTGAACGCCTGATGACCCAGGGTCCCTTACTGCAGGCCATGGCGAACTCGACCACGTTTTTCGAGCAAGTCGCGCGTAGTCGCCAGGGACAAGATAGCCTAGACGTCAACCGGGCGCTCGACGACCAAACGGCGCTCACCTTACAACTGCAGCAAGACGGTCAGTACGTCCAGACTCATTTACAGCGACTCTCGGCGAGTTTTGAGCCTACCGCCAGTGCCATCGACAGTAACTACGACTCCATTTACACGGTCTTTCAAACGATTCTCAGCGCGATTCAGCTACTGGGGCGAGCGTACGACCACATTCAGGATCAGACCATCGACATCCGGGAGTTGACCGGCCAAATCGACACCTTACTGGCCCATTATGACACCCTCACGATTCCGCGGGCAATTCCTAAACATCTGGCGCAAGACCGGCTAGTCTCCGATACCACGGACCTGTTAAACGCCACGACGATGGGACCGGTCAAGTACCTGGCCACCCGGCAACAACGATTGGTGGCGACGGCCGCGGACAATCCCGTGGTGGCCCCCGTCGACGTGACCGCGGACCACCGGCAACGGGGATTAGCCGAGTTCCAACGGTTAGTGATGACCGACGCCACCCACGGTAGAGTCGACCACGACCTGGAGTTTCAAACGGCCTTAGCGCGTGACGAAATCGTCCGGTTGTATAGCGCCACCGGCTACGACCATTACCAAAGCTTTGCGCCGTTCGGGCGGCCGGTAACGGCGGTGACCGCCTTACCCAACAGCCACCCCGTCTGGTTGCACTACGCCGGAGAAGCCTTTAGCGTCCAATTACCCAGTGGGTTTACCATCACGTTTGCCAATCAGGAGGTCAGTGACTAATGGTGACACATTTACGCGGTGCCGAACGAGACATTGTCAATCAGCTGATTGACCGCAATCTCTTCACCAGCACCTTAACCGCCCAGACACCAAAAGCGACAGTCAATGCCGTCAAAGCGTTGAAGAAGACCGTCGTCCAGCAACACGTGAACCATTTTCTGCAAGAATTAGTCGGTACCATCCCGGAGAATTATCAGGAAAACCTGGTCTGGCTGGTGGGGCCGCCGAAGGAAGACGCCGAAACGGTCCACATCCTGTTAGCCACCCTAAAGGCGGTGATCAACGTGCCGGAATTACAGGGGAATCGCGCTGACCGGTCCGTCCTCACGCAAACCATCGTGCGGCAGGTCCACAGCGAAGTACCCCAACTGGATGAACGGGAAATCCACCGCCGAATCACCCAACTGTTTGTGGACCGGTTTCAGTTGTTTACCCCGGATACGCCGGAGTACGTGCCCCTCGATCAGGACCAAGAAGTGATCGAATACTGGAACGTTGATCCCGATTTTAATCGCATCGCCCAAGCACTCGTGACTCGCCTGGCGACTAAAGTGGCCACCCCACCGTTAACCCGCCTGCAACGGCTGAACCGAGCCTTACTGATCAAGCGGTCGTTGAGTCGGGCGACCACGTCCCCGCAGCTCTGGCAGACGCTGCAGGAGCATCGTACCGAACTAGCGCAGCAGTGGGCCGAATTAGGCCGGTTCGACCTGGAGTGCGGGGACGATTACGCCTTACTTTTGGATCGAACCCGCACGCCTAGTCGGGCGAAACCCACGGTGGTAGCCATTGCCGTTGCCCGCCAAATTGGCGAAGTGGGTCTGCCCGCAGCCAAGTTGATGGCCAAAATCAAACAGGTTACTGCCGTTTTGTTTCCCGACGCGACTATTAGTCCCACACTGGTTAAGCAGGCCCTAGCGGAATTAGGGCTAGTGACCGTTCGGGACGCGTTTGTCGTCGCCACGCCCATTGCCCAACGTTTCTTAGCCAAGACCACCCCCGAGGAGGAGTCCCATCATGAGTGAGCTAACCACGTTACATCCCGTTAGTTTTCATCTGCGTAACTTTAACAAGTATCCTAAATTAGATTTGGTTGCCTCTAAACGGGGAAACCTCACGTTAGTCGGGGAAAACGCCGTGGGGAAGACCACGCTAGCCAACTGTTTTTTCCCCATGCTGATCGACGGATCGATTGCGACGCCGTCCTTTAATCCCGCCAAGGGGACCGACCGGCTGGACAAGACGGGGAGTGCTCGGAACAGTTCGCGCGAATCCCGCAACTTCGACAGTATGCTGCTGGGTTGGGGGAGTGGCGCCATGAAGGTTCGTACCGGGTACAGCTACATGGTACTGGAATCGGCGACCCGCCAAGTCGTCATGGGCTTAGGCGCACACCGAACGGTCGGGGACCACCGCAAACCGACCTGGTGGTTTATTGCCAGCGTCCCGCGGGAGCAGGCCCCCATTCAACTGGTGACCACCGACGCTGCGGGGCAAAGTCTGGAAAAAGACGCCTTTATCGCCGCTAACCAGCAGTTGGGTCAGCATTTCAAGGTGTTTAACCAGATGGAAGGCTATCGCAATTACGCGGCCGAACACGTTTACGGTTTTACGCGGATCGAGAACCTGAACCAGTTGGCCACGGCCTATCGGCTACTGGCCTCCCCAATCTTGACGGCCGGGAATGCCCGCTTTACGCCCATTCAAAATGCCCTGAAAAACGCCCAGGAAGGCATCGATCGCCAGGTGATCGAAAATGTCGCGGCGACCCAACGGGAGCTTAACCAAATGAACGGGTTGCACGAACGTATCGTCCGGGCCCAAGACCGACTCAATCGCCTCAAAAAGGAAATCTTTTGGCGTAACTTGAACCGGTTCAAAGAAGTGGTCCTGACGCCGTATACGACCACTAGTCAGCAACTCGACCAGCTTAAACAGGTCCAAACAACCGAACAACAGAGGCTCACCGCGGCACAGCAAACGCTGGCGCAACTGTCGCCGCTACTGGCAAAGGCCGAAAGTGCGGTCAGTCAATACGTCCAGGAGAAGGCCGTTCAAGAAGACCTGAAGGCCCGCCGGCAGGGCTTAAAAAATGAAATCAGCTTATTAACGGACCGGATTACGCGGTATCAACGACTGGGACAGCAACTCACCCAGCAACAGCAAGTCTTGGCCGAGTTTACGCAACAACGGACGGTCATTACCCAACAGCAAGCCGCCTTGCGCCAGGAACAGTTGCGGCCACTGCAGGCCCAGCTAGCGGCTAAAACGGCGGGGATGCCAATGCTACTAGACGTGATGACGGCGACCGACACCGCCGAACTAAGTCGAGCCCTAAAGCACTACCTGCGCAAGATGGACCGGCTCATTACGCAGGTCCACGAAATCCAAGCCAGCCAGCAACACGTTAACGAAGACGTTAAGATCGTTACGGACATGCGTCACGACCTGGACGACCGCATCGACCAACGGGTGCAAAATCCGGTATTCGGCCGGTTTCGTGAGGGCCTGCATACGGATAACCTGGCCGTCCATCAGGCAGGGTCGGCGAAGATGAGTGCCCGGTTCAACCAGCTAGAACAGCAACGGGTCACTTTGATTCACGAGAACCCAGATTTAAAGGCCTATTTGACCGATGATCAGCTATTGGGGACCCTTAAAACAGCGGCCCACGCGTTAAGCGACCTGGTCACCCAATTTGCTCAGCTCCAGGCCCAACTTGACCAACTGGCCATTCAACTGCAAAACGCGCAGCAGCAGGTCACGGCGACTAAAACCGTGTTAACCACGGATTTCGCTGACTTTGACGTGACCGCCACGCAAGCGCAGGTGACGCAACGCCAATCACAACTTGAGCAGCTCGTTTTAGACCCGCAAATCGACGATAAGTTAGCGCAAGCCCAGGCGGACGTGCAAAAATATCGCCATCAGGAACAAAAAGTGGGCGCCCAGCAGGCGACGCACCAGGCCAACCTAACTTCCAATGCCAAGCAACGCCAAACGGTCACCCAGCGACTAGACCAGCTCGTCCAAGCCGGACACGCGGGGTTGCATGACCTGACCCCGTATTTTCCCACGGACGTGGCCTTGACCGATTTGACCGCCGCACTAGCGTTTACCCATAGTCACGGTAGCGAACTGCGCAGTCACGGGTATAGCGACTTGACCGATCAGATTGGGCGGTTGATCCACCATAACAATGAAAATGGCCTTGACCGGTATGCCTTAGACACCATCTTCGAGGAACGGGGGCACTCCGCGATTGCCAGTGCCATGCGCCAGCAACGGGCCATTCCGTTGGGCGACTTAGGGTTTCGGGTAGTGGCGTTTGACCTTAAGCAGGCCCAGACCCTCCTCGCGGCCGATGAAGCCGCCGTGGCCAACGCCCTAGACCAGTCGGCTTCGGGGAACGATATCGCCCAGAAGACCTATCTCGGGGCCGCCATTCACCAGATTGCGGATCAGTACCGCCTGATTACCAGCTACAACGAGATGCTGGCGAAGGGGACTCAAAGCGACCAGGAGATTCGACTGAAGGTGTCCCTAGCGCCGGTCGACGTCGACCAGCAAGTAATCGATGAAGCCTGCGACGCGCACTTAACGGAACGTCCCGCACTGTTGGCCGAGATTCAACGCCGGCTCGAGCGGTTGGCTAACGAGGTGGCCATCGACAACGACGATGCGAAATTCATGGACGAGGCTTACCAATTGCTCGATATTCGGCAATGGTCGGCGTTTAAGATTTGGATTCACCGGCGCCAAAGTCCCGTCGATGATTTTGAAGAGGTCGACGATAAGTTCGTTCAATCCGGTGGTTCCGGGGCGGAGAAGGCGCAAGCCATGGTCCTCCCGTTACTGTTAGTTCCCAAGATGATTTTGCAACGCTCCCGGCAAGCCGACGTGCCACACCTGGTGATGTTTGACGAATTCGCCGATAAACTCGATCCCGAAACCGCTAAATCGTTTGCGCGGACCATTGACCATTTTGGGTTCAACTTTATTGCGACCATGCCGAGTGGGGCGCAAAACAAGGTCTTGGCGGACGGGGTCGAAAACATCGCGTACGACGTGTTGGCGCCCACCCAGAAAAACGACGGCCGGTTTCACCCCAACGTGGTCCGACCGGCACTGATTTGGCAGGTCAAGCCCGATGATTGATTACCAGACGGCTTACCAGCAAGCGACCGGCCACCCGGCACCGGAAAATGCCGCGAACCTCACGCCCTTGTTTGCGGCGATTGCGGCGGACCAGGACTTACCACCCCGGGGTCAGCAAAGCGTCGACGCCGGGTTCACGGCGCATACGTTAAGCGATCCCCAAGAGAATCCGGCCGTTTATCGTTACTACCAGTGGGTGCTGGCTAACTGTCTTGTCGCGCATCCCGTGCGAGAACTCACCGCACAGTTGGTGGGGACCGCCTTCGTCAGTGCAAACGTCTTTCAGACCAACTTACCGCAACCAATCACGCTAAATCCTTGGCAGGCCGCGGCGATGGCAACCATCCCCCTCATGGCGACCAAGGCCGTGATCCTAGAAAATAACGGGGTGTTCGTTTGGCTCCATCACCGCCATCCCACGTGGCCGTTGATTGACCAGGCGGGAAACAACTTTAACGCCGCGTATTGCCAGCTCTTGCCCCAGTTGGTCGCCCGTGGCTTGACCGTCACGTACCTGGGAGACCTGGATAGCCCCGGCATTCAGATTGCCGATCGGGTCCAAGGCTTGTTGCCGCAGGTCGCGGCCGACGACTTATTTGCCCTCCAAGCGCCCCAGCAGGTGGTCGAATGGTTGACACTATACGGCGAGGGAAAAACGGATGCTCGCCGGACCCGGCAAGTCACCGTTCAAACGCCACTACTGCGCGAAGAACTACGAGTCATTCACACGCTGGGTAACTTTGTGGAACAGGAGCAGTTAATCGCCGCGTACGAGGCAAAGATTGAGCGGTGGTTACGCGAATAGCTGGTAAATTTGGAGTGTGATGAGTTAACCATCGCTGAGTCAAAACGATTCCAAAATGGACGACAACTTATTGGCCGTTAAAGCTCATAAGTTGTCGTCCATTTTGGATTTAGAAAGTTACTTAAGACTAGCAAACGTTTTCTAAAATGCAACCACAAACCCATGTCGTTTATCCAACATTTACCTGGTTTTTTTACAAATGAGTTACCCCAGCGTAACCCTCTGATGACTTAGTTAATTTGCACGTGTTAATTTGTTATAATAACTTTGTATTAAACTATTAATACAGATAAGGGGAGATATACTTATGCAATCACGTTTAGCTAAGTCATTATACCTTGGATTAGCCGCTGTAAGTTTCGGAGCTGTCGCTTCAGTTGCGACTACGGCCAGCGCTAAGAGCAAGGCGTATGTTGTTTCCAATACGACGATGAAGAGCGATCCCACTACTCGAAACGTCGCATTGACGGGGAGTAACGCAATTTACACTAAGCCAGGGACCGCTGCCGGTGCCCGGGTCGTCGCATCCAAGTATACTGCGGGTAACTTGGCGAACTCCAAGAATTCCGCCTACTACTTCCGGGCTTACCGGATCGTCAAGACCAACCGGGGATCCATCTACTACAAGGTTGTGTCCATGAGTGGTCAATACCGGGGCTACATCTACGGTGGGAAGACCGCTAACGAATATGCTGGTGGGGTTCAAGCCGCCAACACCATGACCGATGCCAAGTTACCGGCAACGACCACGGCTACGTTCGCAAAACCCGGAACCAAGAACGTCACCTGGGCAGCGCCAAAGTACACGCAATACAAGGCCAAGAAGATGGTCAAGAGTACCGTTCCTTACGCTAAGGATACGCTGAAGATCACTAAGGCCGCCACTAAGACCCGCGAAGGCTGGTTGTACTACTACGTGGAAGACGCCCAAAACCCTAACGTGAACGGGTGGGTTTACGCGGACGCTTTGAAGATTGCCGATGCGAACACCATCGATGCCAAGGACGGGATTACGTTGAACTTCGTCGACAAGGCAACGGGTTCCGCCATTTCGAGCAAGGTCGTGGCGATGCCTAAGGGGACCACTGACTCGGTCACCAACTATCAAGCCATTCAGTTAGCCAACGCCAACATTCCAGCCGGTTACACTTACTCCCTCATGGGGTCCAGTTCGTCGGTTGCGAAGGGCGGTGCCATCGTCGTTTACTTGATCAAGAACCCAACTAAGCTGATGAACATGACGCCGAAGGTCTTTAACGCTAACGCTCCAGCCGAAGCGCAAACGATTTTGAACTCCGCCTGGAATTCAACGGCCAACCAGGACGCTTTGAAGAAGGATGACTTCTTTAGTCCCGCCGAGGGAACCGTTGTGAAGGGAACCGAGATTGACACGCACCTGGCTAAGGCCAACTTGAAGGAATTCGTCGTTAAGACGGTGCCAACGGCCGACAACCTGGGCTCAGTGGCTTACCAGTTTAAGCTGGAAACGCCCGTTAACACGGTGGCTAGTTCCAAGACAACGACCAACATTTTCTACACGGCAACTAAGGGAACGGTTAAGGCTTCCGTCAACAACGGTGCTTTCGTCGCCGATGCCCAGTAGACTGATCTTTAATTAAAAAATATGAACACTTTGTCAACCAAGGTTGATGAGGGAATCCGAGAACTCAATTCGTTTACGAATTGGGTTCTTTTTGATTTCGAGGAGGTGAGGAGCGAGAAAATTGGTTTCGCTAGAGAAGTACGCCTAGAAGGAATGACCGAAGGGAGACTGGGGCACTTAAAAGATAATAATTTGTGTAAAACGGTCAAGAAAAAGGGAGCACGCGAGTAGGCGGAACCGGGAAAAATTTCCCGGTAAATTAATTCCTTAGTGATGGACCAGGAGGAGCCAAAAGTGTTTATCCATGCCAGCCATCCAGGAGACGCTAGCAGTCTCGTTGGGAATTTGTTCATCACTTTATTGTCGTTGACCAAAATAATGACGCACTTAGTTTAGGCCAACTAGTCTTATTTAATAGTATCTTTAAAATCCACATTTTAATGAAAGTAGTCGTTGGGAACTTTTCACAGTCCTTTGAAGAAGTCAGCTTCTAGCTGGTAATCACTTGTGCCTAATAAATGGCTCATGACTAGTTTAGTCGAAGATTTGAGACCGCCTTGTTGGTTACCAAATTAACTATAATCGTTGATTTAACAGCATTTATAGCCAGTTTCAGTGGCAAAATCTGGTAACTTTCTACCATAATATATTATTTAACCAGAATAGCTACAGCTGACCATCAAAAGTGCTTCAACATGGTTCAAATCTGGCTGCAGCACTGGTTTTATTCGCGACAACCGACTTACTAATTTTAGCCTGATTAGTGGTTCGCGCAACCGCCAATGCCACGACAGTCATCGGTGTTCTTAACGCCGACAGCAGCTAATGAGTTCATATTGACCGGAACCGCTGGTGCAGCAGCTCATAAATCCCGTCAGCACGGCGTTTAGCTAAGCGCTCATAATAGACGTCGATTCTGACGACACGTTCGCACGTTGGATGGGTAGTTCTGCGTCTAAATGCGCTCAGCAACGCCTGTAATTTTGTGGTTTATCTGAATTTAACGACTACGTGGCTTCGGTCGGTGAGTTGATCTTGCCGACCAGGTTTGTCCCACATATCCGGACATGGCTCACAGTTGCAACAAAAAATAATGACTGCTGAGACGACAAGAAAAAGCAGTTGAATGGATTCCCAATAAATAAGACGGAATCGTCACCAAGAGGGCCGGCCCTAAATCCGGCCGAAAATAACTTTCTTTTTCTACTTTACATAATATATATTATCAAAAGTAGTACTTTTGCGTATTTCGCCGCACCTCACCAGCCAGTTTTTCTAGTTCGCATGTTCTATGTTCTTTGATTTTAAATTTGTTTTTATTGTGATACATGACTGACTTGTCCGTTCACCAATCACCAAACAAAATTGATCCGTAAAAAAATCCGTGGCCAGCTGCATCACTGACTCACGGATTTAAAAATTCAAGCTTTCAAGTCGCTTAGTTCCAACTCGTTTAAAATATGTTTGGTGATTGGCGTTAACGCCGCTGGCAATTGCTGCCAATCAAATAACCGAACTTCACTGGTCTCATCGCTGGCTTGCGGTTCACCAATGGCTTGTAATGCGTACGTGGCCGTGACAGAGTCAATCTGGTCACCGTTGGGATACTGATACTGCATGTGTGTGCCGCTGACCACGCCCAACAATTTGGGTTGATGACCGATCAAGCCAGTTTCTTCGCGCAGTTCGCGTTGGGCGGTCGTCGCCAAGCTTTCGTTGAGTTCCTTAGAACCCGCCGGTAAGCCCCAAAGGCCGTTATCCCGGCGTTTAACCAGCAACAATTGGCCCGTTTGAACCACCAACGCTGCCGCGCCCACCACGATCAACGGGCGAGAACCCACCGTTTGCCGCAAATCCAAGACATAACCCATCTGCCATCACCATCCTTAGGTCTAGTGTAGCAGATTTTAACGCCAATTTTGCCGAATAAAAGCTTCCCGGCCGCCCATTTCCTCGATCTGGTAGCGCAGCGGGTTTCGGCGGTAAAAGTCCTGATGTTCGTCTTCCGCCGGATAAAACGGTTGGGCGTCCTCAATCTGAGTCACGATGGGCGCGTCAAACCGTTCACTGGCCGCCAATTGCGCCTTCGAGGCCTCGGCTACCTTGCGTTGGGCGGGACTATTGACGTAGATCACCGGGCGGTAACTGTCGCCGCGGTCCTGAAACTGCCCACTGGCATCGGTGGGATCGGTTTGCTGCCAATAGATGGCGACCAGTTGCGCGTAACTGATGACTTGCGGGTCAAACGTGATCTTTACGGCTTCCGTGTGGCCCGTGGTGTGCGACGCGACCTGAGCGTACGTCGGGTTGACCGTGTGGCCCCCGGTGTAGCCCGAAACGACGGCTTCGATGCCGGGTTGGGTGTCGAACGGCTTGACCATGCACCAGAAACACCCGCCGGCAAAAATGGCCGTGTCGAAAGTTGGCTTAGTCATCTGGCTGACCTCCCTTAGTGGCGAAGAGTTGAGTAAAGTCACCGTAACCCGCGGCGGTCAACTGATCCGCCGGGATAAACTTGAGGGCCGCCGAATTGATGCAATACCGTAAGCCCCCCTGGTCTGCGGGCCCATCGTTAAACACGTGTCCCAGGTGGGATTTGGCCTCGCGACTCACGACCTCCTGGCGGACCATGCCAAACGAATGGTCCGTGTGTTCCACCACGTTTTGTGGGTCGATGGGTTGGGTAAAGGCCGGCCAGCCACACCCCGAATCATACTTGGCCGTCGAACTAAAGAGCGGTTGCCCGCTGACCACGTCGACGTAGATGCCGGGTTCAAAGAATTGGTCGTATTTGCCCGTAAAGGCCGGTTCGGTGGCCGCTTGTTGGGTCACCGCGTATTCTTCGGTCGTCAACCGCTGCTTCAGTGCTTCGGTTGGGGTCGATTTTGCTTGTTCACTCATGGGAATCCCTCCTAATCAATTGCACACAACTAATTAGTGCTACCCTTAGTGTACGTTTTTACGTCCAAATAGCAACTATTTACATCGAAAAACCGCTCGGCCATGATAGACCAAGCGGTTTTTTTACCTAATCGGATTCGCCCGCTGGGGTGTGGTAACGTTCTTCCACGCCTAAGACGTCGACCTTCTGGATGCCCACCGAACGGTCTCGATAGTACATGACACTGTCCTTGGATGGGTTGTGATTCAAGCCCATCGCGTGTCCCAGTTCGTGTTCGGCGACATGTTCTTTATCCGCATGCGAGTAGCCAAAAGCACTCATCAATTCGGGATTCAACGTGCTGACCACGGCAATCAGGTCATTGTGTTCGGCCCAGAACTGGGTCACGCCCACGTTGTCCCCCATGGTTGCGGATTGTCGCCGCGAATCGGTATCCAAATCGATTTGGGCGTTTCGCTTGGTCCCGGGTTCGAACTTAAACGCCCCGGTCTTATTCCAGGCGCGAATGGCGTCCTGCCAAACGTTCCGGTAATAGGCGGACTTCGTGGTGATCACGTAGGTGGCGTGGTCGTGAGTAAATCGTTGGGCCCCAAACGGGGTGACGGTTGCGGCGGCAGCGTTAATGCTCGTGCCTCCTGCGCCTCCCAACAAGCCTAGCGACACAACAAAGATAATCAAGGTTCGCAGCCAAGTTATCTTGCGCATAACAACTCCCTCTTTCGTGCAAGGAGATGCTTCTGCGGCTACCATCAGCCCCCATTGTAGTCGGTATTTTTGCTGTGTGAATTTGAAACCGCATTCATCGTGGCTAACGGAAACGTCATGCGCACAACCAAAAAAGTTGATTATTTTGGTCAACGAAAATAAATATGTTGACAGTTATCGTCAACACTTGTAAACTCATAGGCATTGGGAGGGATAATTCATGGATTTAACCAAACTGACCCTAACGGAATTACAACGGGGCTGGACCTTCGTCGACCAACAGCCCACTTGTCTGTACTGCGAACACCGTTGGCCGGCCGAAACGTCCGCGCCAACGCTGCAAGCCCACCTGGACCAAGTTCACGGGGGCCCCATCACGGCGCTCATCGACCTGGATAGCCGCTACAACACCCTGACGGCCAAGCAACGTGACCTGTTGAAGGCCTTTGCCACCGGCGTTAAGGACCGGGAACTGGCGGAACAAACCGGGGTGACCGCGGCGACCATTCGCCATCAGAAGTTTACGTTTCGCGAAAAGGCCAAGCAGGCTAAGTTGTACCTGGCGACCTACCAGGCCGTGTTTGCCCAAACGGATCCCCACGAACGCCTGCTCGACGTGCCGCAACACCCGCAGGACCCCGACGACCGGTGGTTGATTACCGAAGACCAGGCCGCTAAGACGCTACAACGCTACTTTGATTTTTCCAACGACCCCATTCAGCTCAAACGCTGGCCCAAGAAGCAGAAGGCCGTCATTGTGGTCTTAACCCGCATCGTTGAGGAGATCCCGGCCCACCAGCAATTTACCGAACCCCAGATCAACGCCTACCTGCGACCCATCTACTTCGACTACACCATGGTGCGGCGCTTTCTGATTGAATATCACTTTTTACAACGAACTCCGGACGGGACCGCCTATTGGCGTATCGTCCCTGACCGAAAGGATTAAAACTATGCCCGAATTACAGTTAACGCGCTTACCCCGTAAGCAAAAACGCCTGCTCACCACGCTGGAACGCGTCACGAGCACCATCCCCGGTGACCAGCGTTTCACCGAACCCCAAATCAACGCCTATCTGCGTCCCATCTATGCCGATTACGCCATGTTACGCCGGCTACTGATCGACTATCACTTTTTAGCCCGAACGCCGGACGGAACGGCCTACTGGCGAGTGGCTTCAGAAAGGACCGTTTAACATGAATGAGCAACAGAAACAAAAACTGCGGGAGGCCTACAAGTTCGCGCCGACCTACTATGGCGTGATTCAAATAAAAAACACCCGCAACCACAAAATTTTTATCGACACCGTGGCCAACCTGCATAACCGGTGGGGCTACTACCAATTGAACCTGAACCAGAATTTCTACCACGGGACGCCGCTTCAGGCCGATTGGCTCAAGGACGGCGCCGAGGCGTTTACCTACACGGTCCTCTGGAAGGCCGATGCCGCCGACGTGGTCAACATGCGCCAAACGTTAAAGACATTACAGGACAAGTGGTTGCGTAAGCTGACCCCCTTTGACGATTGCGGCTACAATCACCGGCCTTTACGGTGGGCGTACGATAACCCAGACTAGGAGAAAATCATGCCAACTTTAAATACCCACTTTACCCCGATTGAGATGGCCACTTGGCCGCGGCGGGAGTACTTTTACTACTTTACCAAACTAGCGCCCATGGGCTTTACCGTGACGGTGACCTTAGACGTTACCGCCACGTTGGCCTGGAGCCGAGCTCACCACGTGAAATTTAACGCTGTCTACCTCTATCTCGTGAGCCGGATCCTCACGGACCATCCCGAGTTTCGGGTGGTCCGTGACCCTGAAACGGAACAACTAGTGACCTACGACGTCGTGCATCCCTCGTACACCGTGATCCATCCCGACCACACGATTTCCAATCTGTGGACGGCTTACGAGTCGGACTTTACCGCCTTTTACCAAAATTATCTGGCCGACCTTGACCAGTACGGTGCCGTCCCCGGACCGATGCCCAAGGCGCCCCAGTCCCCGAACCTCTTTACCATCGGGAGTCTGCCCTGGTTAGACTTTACCAGCTACACGCCCCTGCCCTTCACGCCACTGACCACCTATACGCCGGTCTTTCAGGCGGGTAAGTTTACCACCCATGACGAGCAGATCACCTTACCGCTCTCGCTGACCGTCCACCACGCCGTGAGTGACGGTTATCAGGCTAGTGCCTTGTTAAACGAGTTACAGGCGGCCTTCCGGCAACCGGAAGTTAATTTAGCGTAATCTAAAACGCGTAACCTACCCCTTAAACTGGGATGAGTTACGCGTTTTATTTAGGTTTCGGATTGTTTGGGTGCTACTGTTTGAGCATTGCCGGTACCAAACAAGTAACGGTACCGCATCGTAATCAGCGTGGCGGCGATGACCCCCACCAAGGCCAACCCCACGTCCAATAACATGACATTAGCCAAATTAGCGGCTAGTGCTCCCGCAATGAGATTAACGGTAAAACTCGCCACGGAAGCTGCGGTTGTCACAATCCCCGTAACTGTTCCTTTATCGTTGGGAAAGAAGCTGGCCATAATCGTTAAGCCAATTTGGACTACTCCACCGGCGGCCGAAAAACCGATGATAAAGGCCATTAAGGTACTAATCAGCGGGATGGGAAACAGGTAGAGAACGAGTAACGAACTAAAGGACATCACCGTATACACGATTAAGAATTGAATATCGCGTACGCCCCGGTGAGCCAACCAAATGGTTAAAAACACACAGGTTAATGACCCTACGCTATAGTCACTAATTAAGGCCCGCGCACTCGTATCATTTAACCCCACGATATCTTGACCATACTTGGTCAACCAGATACTGGCTAGCAAGAAAACGCCATTGGCGGCATAACCAAAAATGGCAAACAAAGTCCCATCTAACCACAGATTTCCCCGAACCACCGGTTGCGTAGCCACTTTAACCTTATCCTTTCGAGTGGACTTAACGGGAAAACGGGACCACCGCCACAAAAAGAGCGTATTCACGATTAAAATGCCTAAGCATAACAGGAATGACCAGCCGTACCACCAGTGTCGGGCGACTAAGAGACTAATAATTAAAGGTAATGTGAATTGCCCAATTGACGTAAAGGCCTTTAAAGTCACGTTAGCGGTCGACTGATGCTGGGGAAACATTTCCATTAGTGCCGGGTAGGTTCCCGCATCCAGGGATGCCCCACCCACGCCTAGCAACGTTGCCAGAATGATGGCGCCGGTTAGGGTGTGGCAGACTAGGGCGCCACCGAAGAAAACCAGTAGTAAGCTGGCCCCCATTAGGATAAATAAGCGCCGACCGAACCGATCGGAAAGGATTCCCGAGGCCAATGAGACTAACATCCGGCCTAAGCCCACGGCCGAGATGACGACGGCCACCCCGCCTAAGGTCGTTTGCCATTGTTGGGCCAAGACATCCATGTTCTGCGGTAAGATGATAATCGACATTCCCACCACTAAGTAGTTGACGTACATGCCCAGACTAGTGGGTAAGTATTGATTTTTCATGCGTACGGCCTCCCGCCATAGTGATTAAAACTAGTTGGTTTCTTTTGATAGGGTTGGCGTAGTGACCGGCTTAGTCTGCTTGGGCGTCCGACCAAAGAGTTTGTGGTAACGGTACACGATGATACTGGCCACCACGAAGCCGACAAAGGCTAAACCAACGTCCAGTAAGATGACGTTGGCAATATTAGCGGCTAACATTGCCCCTAATAACGGGACCACGAAGCCCGAAATCGATGCGGCAGTCTGAGAAACTCCGGTAACGGTTCCCTTGCCATTCGGGAAGAAACTGGCCATGATGGTCAAGCCAATTTGCATGACCCCACCAGCGGCGGAGAAGCCGACCACGAACGCCATGATCGAGCAAACCCAGGCAACGGGAAATAAGTACATGACTAATAACGACATAAAGGAAAGTAACATGTAGACAAAGAGAAATTGAATGTCTTGGACCCCCTTATGGGATAAGTAGATGGTCAACAAGACACAAGTAATGGACCCCACACTGTAGTAACTGACCAAGGCACGGGAGCTGACGTCGCCCATCTTCACGATTGATTCACCGTACTTCGTAATCCAAGTACTGACCAGTAAGAAGATCCCCTGCGCGAGAAAACTAAAGATTGTAAAGAGGGTCCCGTCAATCCAGACGTTACCTTTAGCTGGTGTTGCCGCGGTTGGCTCAGCCGTAGAGGCCTTTTTAAGTTGACGTGCTGGAAAACGAGAAAAGCTCAGGAGGAAAATCACGTTAAGGACTAAGATCAAGCTACACAGGAGAAACGACCAGCCGTACCATAACCCATGCACGACAATCAAACTAATGATTAGCGGCAAAATGAATTGACCGGCCGATACAAACGCTTTGATCGTCACGTTTGCCGCTCCCTTGTGCTGAGGATACATTTCCATCAACGCCGGGTAAGTACCTGCATCAATAAACGAGTTCGCAATCCCTGCCAGGACCCCAAAGATGGTGGCGACGAGCAGCGATTTACTCAATAAGATGCCGATAAAAAATAAGATATACGTCAAAGCCCCCATCACCGCAAAGGGCTTCCGGCCTAATTTATCGGAAAGCATCCCCGAGACGAGCATCACGACTAACCGACCAATCCCCACGGCCGAAATGACCACCGAAACACTGGCGATGCTGGTATGCCACTGATTAGCTAACGTATCCATGTTTTGCGGTAAAATCAAGATTGCCATTCCAATGATTAAGTAGTTCATATAAAGACTAATGCTGGTAGGAACATAGTTCTTCTTCATTTTTTTCACCTTCGGATTGCCTGGTCGAAGCGCGCAAAAAAACCATAGTTTTCGTTTCCGACCAAGTAAATTTACGCTAAAACTGAACAACTAGGAACTTTTCCTCCAAAATAGCGGAAAACGGTCTCTGAGTTCAGCTGATGGCAGATTTACTAAATATCTTTTTTAAGAAACAAACTATGGGATTTAATAATATGTTAACTAATTCACTACTCAGTTTACCATTTGTAACCGCTTTATCAAATAGAATTTATCAAATAATCAATAGATAGATTCTATTGATTTTAGCATTGATTTCTAAAAGTAGGCTGTAGTACTGTGAAGGTGAAGGAAGTGATTGGATGGCTTTTACCCACCAGCTTGTCTACACGACTCAAAAACTACCGGTCCTTTTTATCGTGCATCCGGCGTTAAAGAACGTGATGGTGCGGCCTCATTGGCACGAGGATGTCGAATTGAATTTTACCCTTAGCGATACGATCGACGACTTCACCATTGAAAATCAACACTTTCAGACGGCCCCCGGGCGGATTTTATTGGTAAATTCTGAGCAAGTTCACAGTGTCCGTTCCACCCAACCAAATGCTGACGGCCAAGAACCGGCCGCCCTGACCCTGGTTTTTCCCCTAAAATTTCTAAGGGATTGTTACCCTTCAGTTGAACAGATTTGGTTTGATGTGAATCATCCAGATCAATTTTCACTGCCGCAACGGGCTGCCTATCAACGACTGCAGTCCCTACTACGTCAAATTATGACTCAATTTAACCATGAGCAAAATGAATTAACTATTTTAAAAATTCGAACCCTCTTAATGTTAATTGTCACGATTCTGGTTGAAGACTTCTCACACCCTAAGGTATTCGCCTTACCGCTGAATCAAGAGAAGCAAACCCGGCTAACGACCATTACCACCTACCTAAAGGCCCATGCCCAGGAACCACTAAAGGTGGCAGACATTGCGGCGAGTGTCCATTTATCACCGGAATACCTCATTCGCTTTTTTAAAAGTAACCTAGGCACGACACCCTATCAATACTTGGCCTACATTCGCTGTCAAAAAGCCCAAGTTCAGCTTCGTCAGAGTGAAGATAACCTAACGGAGATTGCCATGCGAACGGGATTCGGTAGCTTGCGATCCATGAACCGAGCATTCGAGAAATTCACGCACACCACCGCTAAAAACTGGCGAGCCCAGAATCGAGCTAGTCAATAATCGCCTAATAGTTGTCAATTATTAGCCCGAAAATAATCGTCGCCGGTGCTAAACTCGGTTATGGGATGTAATAATTGTTTTCTAATTCGATTATGTTGACCATAAAAGAGGACGAAAATATGACAGAAAAAGACATTGAAGTTCAACGAGACAACCTAACCATCCGGGGAACGTTAACCATCCCCGATGATGTGACAACCTATGACTTGGCAATTCTCATGCACGGGTTTACGTCTGACCGGGGGTTGAACCCGGAACACATTTTATACCGTCTCAGTGAAAAGCTGGTAGCCCACAACGTGGCGACGTTACGGTTCGACTTTAACGGACTGGGTAAAAGCGATGGCGACTTTCAACACATGACCGTCGTTAATGAGATTGCTGACGCGGAAGCTATCTTAGCCTATGCCCGGCAGCTCCCTAACGTGCAACACATCTATTTGATGGGCCACTCCCAAGGTGGGGTCGTTGCCAGTATGTTGGCTGGTCTCTACCCAGAATTTATCAATCACCTGGTCTTAATGGCTCCGGCGGCAACCCTGAAAACGGACGCCTTAAAAGGTGTCTTGCAAGGCACCCGCTACGATCCACACCACGTTCCCGACGCCGTGCCGATTTCTTTGGGCGACCATTTACAAGTCGGCGGTGCCTATATTCGTTCGGCCCAGGTGCTGCCCATCTACGAGGTGGCGCAACGCTATACCGGCCCCGTCTGCATTATTCACGGTGATCAGGACCACGTAGTCGACTTGCAGGCCTCGAAACGGTACCAAGCCGTCTACGCTCAGGCCGAGCTGCACATTCTGAAGGATGCGGACCACGGTTTTCACGGTGCCTCCCGCGAGGCGGTGACCGACTTAGCCGTTCAAGCGGTCACGAGTCCGGTCTCAACGCAAACTAAATAAAACAAGACACTCACCCCCTGGACGTTTCGAGCTGACAATTGCTAGCTTGGGACGGTCAGGGGGGTTAATGGTTTTATGAACCGTCAACAATTAAAGTATAGGTCAAACGAGCTTGATACCGACCGGCGTAGGCCACTGGGGGTAAAGATAAGGTTGTCGAACTTAAGTCGATGGATTGGTTCCCCAATCCAGAAACGGAGTTGGCCGTTAAGAGCGTACGGGCCCCACCAGCGGCCTGGTCCTTAGACCCTAATTGTATCGCTGCTCCGGACAATGTAGGTACTGGTCGTTGTGATGTCTCCTGCAACTGGAAAGCAGATAGGCTCACTTCTACCCGCCATTTTTGGCTTTGCGATGCCTGCACCTCAAGTGTGCTAGGGGTTGCAGGATTTGATTGTAAGGGAGTCGTGACTGCATTTTCCGAGACGGGACAATCAGCAAAAGTAAAACTAGGGGCTTGGACAATTGAAGGAACTTGTTTTTCTTGTTGCGCGGCTATCTGGTCTTCGTCCTTGGCTTCATTTATGATAGATTCTTTTTCGGCCACAGTTTTAGCGTCCTTAACTTTAGTTCTTATCTTATCCTGCTTACTTGGGGAAAGGTGTGTTAGCTGTGAAATCATAGCCATAATTTTTTCAATATCAGTTATTAATCCCAAAGCCTGCCATCTCGCAGTCGCATGAACAGGTTCCGAATGACCCAAGCCACCAAGCAATCCAATAACTAATCCGACATAGATCAGTCCGCGTCGATATCGCCTAGTCATGTAGATTGCGCCTCTCAATCGGTTTAGTCACTACCCGCGATAAACGATGCCCCCGCAATAAGAGCGTCATGACGCCGAGCAGACTGACTAAAATCATCCCGAGTAACCCCAGTATCGCCACTAATCCCCAGTTCACGGGCGCCCGTTTTTTAAAATTGGCGGCGTGCTGGTCCACGGCGCGGGCCCGTTGTGGACTGACCGTTAAGGGTAAATTAATGGGAAAATTAAAGTCGCCCGGCGTCGTTAGCATCCCCGTTAGCGTATACTTACCAGCGGTTAAATGCTGAGCCGTTACGGGAAGGTTCAAACTAAAGGCATCTTGCGGCGCAAACATGAGCTGGGCCTGGTCAAACTTGGCGACGGTCTTGCCGGCCAGGTTCGTCAGTTTGGCCTTTAGGTGCCCCTGCGCCACCAAATCGGCGGTGTGGTTAACGACCTGTAAGGTCAGCTGGGGATGCGCCTGAGCTAGGCGGTATTGCGCCGACTTAAACGTGACTGCCGGCGTTAACGGTGTTGCGGCTCGGTGTTGGTAGAACTCCGCCGCCACCACGTACTCGGTAGTCGCTACGATGCCCGTGCCTTTCGTTGCCGCTGGTTGGTGATCGGCATGGTGGGCGACGGTAATCCCGCCCAGCATGATGCCCGCAAACGACTTCTTGGGCCCCGTAAACTTAACGTGGACGACCCGGGACGTCTGCGCCGGAATTTGAACGACCTGCCGGTGACTAGGCTGGAACAGGTCACGGGCCTGCGCCGGTAATGCCGCATTGGTATTATTGTGCCCGTAGTCCAAATAGCCGTTGGTGTTAGTCGAAGCTAGCCGGGGTGTCACGTCATAGGCCGCCGGCGCGTGCGTTTGATTGGTCACCCTCAGCCGTAAGTCGCGGGTCTGTCCCGGCTTAGTGGCGAATTTAAAATAGGCGACTCCCGACTGATTATCCCGTGGCAAGATTGGCGCCACGCTAAAGGCCCCGTTAGCGGGAGTGGCTGCATGGGCGCACGTCCCCCCGAATAATCCCAGGATGAGTAGGCTTCCCACCAGCCCCCAGCGAATTAAATGTTGCCTGAACGTCAATCTCATCAGTCCTTTCTTCATCATGAAGGCCCCCTTCACGAGAAAATTGAAGGAGACCTGGTGTTCAAACGGTGCTTTTAGTGTTGTGTGCTAGGTTGTGACGTTGGTGTAGTTTGTGCCTCTTGTGGTCCGGTCGTTAACGTATAAGTAAGCTTCGCGGTATAGGTTCCTGCGTAGTCAACATTAGGTAATTCCAGCGTTGTGTTCGCTAATGAATCCGTAACTTTCCCCATGGCCTCATCCGTTCTCGCATCTAGAAAAACAGCAGAAGGACCGCCTGCTGTCAAGTTAGCGGAAGGTGCGGCCGATAGTGGTTTGCCCTTACTATTAACCTCTTCACCCTTTAAATGAAGGAAAGCCCCTTTTAAATTATGGCCGTGTTTATCGTCAAAAGCACCGAGTTGAGCACTTACTTGCCAGGCCGCACCACCTAAGAAGTTAGAAACACCTAACGTATAACTAGTATCGATAGTTGATCCAGTCGGTTTTAACTCAGGTTGAGCCTGGTCAGTGACCTTAGCTGACTCAAAGTTAAACGAGGGCGTTACTGCTAACCCATCCTTAGTCTGAAACTTCAAGTCTCCGGGTTGAACGTCCACAGTGGCCTGACGTTCAGCTGTTTGACTAGCCGTATCCTGCGTCGTATCCGCCGCACCAGCAGCCGCATGGGCGACCATCCCCGTCGTTGGCAATAACCCGAGAGCCAACGTGGCTAACGCTAAAGTTGCTTTTAAAGTCATGATTTCATCAGAAACGCTCCTGGCGGCGTCCGGGGCACCGGGGACGCTTCACCCCACTTTCCTCAGTTTTAGATATGCTGACCCGGGCGACTTGTCACCGCAGTCCTCCTCCGACTCATTCGGAAGTCCCGTCAGTTAGCACTCCCTAATCTCAGTTTACGAGATATCACCGCCGATTTGGGCGCCTTTACCAATTTTATACAGAGTGGTCATCAAACCTTTACACCATTATTTATTTCCTAATAAAAAAGTCGTCCCCCAGCAAATGGGAAACGACTTTTCGACTTTAATAACGCTTATTTTTAATCACTGACCACGACGAACGACTTAATGGCCTCACGCTTGGCCATGGCTTGATAGGCGTCGTCGATCTGGTCCAACGTGAAGCTCTTAGTGAAGACCTTCCCGGGATTGATCTGCCCATCCAAGACGGCCTTGAGTAACCGTTGCTTGTCGTAGGTCGTCACGGAAGCGGGCCCACCGGCTAAGCTAAAGTTATTGTAGAAGGGGGCGGTCACGTCCATCTTGGTGGTGTGTGGTAAGCCGACCCGGCCAATCACGGCCCCCGGACGGCCGACCTGCATCGCCGTTTCGGTCGAAAGTTCCGTGCCGACACATTCGAGCACGGCATCGGCGCCGGCCCCGTTGGTCAACGCCATAATTTGCTTAACGGCGTCGTCGCCTCGGTCGGCCACGTTAGCCGTCGCGCCAAATTCCTTGGCCAGCGCTTGCCGGTCGGCGTGCCGACTGGTCGAGATGATCTGCTTGGCGCCCATCATCTTGGCGGCAATGATAGCACATTGGCCCACGGCACCGTCACCCAAGACGACGACCGTGTCCCCGGCCTTGACGTGGGCGACCCGAGCGGCGTGGTAACCGGTCGCCATGACGTCGGCTAAGGTCAACAGGGACTTTAACATGCCCTCGCTGTAGTCACTAGGCTGCCCCGGCACCTTGACTAAGGCCCATTGCCCGTGTTGGAATCGGACGTATTCGGCTTGGTTCCCGTTACTGAAGTTATCCGTGTGGGACTGGCACACCCCATCGAAGCCCGCGAGACAGGCCGGACAGTGGCCACAGCCGTGGGTGAACGGCGCGATGACGAAGTCGCCGGGTTTGACCGTGGTGATGGCGTCACCGACCGCATCCACGATCCCGATTGATTCGTGACCGGAATTTTCGGAATCGGCGGCCTTGTCGTCTAATCCTCGGTAGGCCCAGAGGTCGGACCCACAGACACAGGCCCGCACCACGCGAATAATCACGTCGTCGGGTTGTTGAATCGTGGGTTTCTCGATCTCGTTGACCACCATTTGACCGGCTTTGGCAAAAACAGCTGCTTTCATAGAAAAAATCCTCCCTTTAGGTTGATTAACTCAATTATAAGGACTCGGGGTCCTCACCGGTAAATGCCCATTAAGCATGTTGGTATGCTAAATGAACATACCAGACACCGTTTATTATAGTTAATTCCGGCCTAAAAGTCCGTGAAAGAGCTTCCAATTAGCTTTGGGCCACCTCACGTAACACCTTCATCAGCGCCGCTTTGGTTTCAAACCCGATGCCGGGAACCTGCGGCAAGCGGACGTAACCGTCTTCGATCGGCAGATTATCCGCAAACCCACCGAAGGGTTCGAAAATCCCGGGGTACGATTCGTTACCCCCGAGCTTCAACCCGGCCGCAATGTTCAGGGACATTTGATGGCCCCCGTGCGGAATGCACCGGCGGGACGACCAGCCGTTTTCCCGTAACATTTTCAACGTCTTCATGTATTCCACGAGCCCATAGCTTAACGCACAATCGAATTGTAAGTAGTCCGTTTGCGGCCGCATCCCCCCGTAACGAATCAGGTTGCGCGCATCCTGCATGGAGAAGAGGTTTTCCCCGGTCGCCATGGTGCCCGCGTAATGTTGACTGAGTTCGTGTTGTAGCTTAAAGTCCAGGGGATCGCCCGCTTCTTCAAACCAGAACAGGTCGTACGGAGCCAGCATCTTGGCATATTCGAGCGCCGTTTTGAGATCTAAACGACCGTTGGCGTCCACGGCTAAATGCTTCCCGGACGGCACGACCTTTAAGGCCGCTTCGATTCGACGCCGGTCTTCGTCTAGGCCGTTACCGATCTTCATCTTGACCACGGAGTAACCTTGGTCTAAATACCCCTTGAGTTCTTGTTGCAATAGGGTGTCGTCCTTACCGGGTTGATAGTAGCCCCCCGCCGCGTAGACAAAGACCCGGTCGTCCGGATGCCCGTCCCCGTAACGTTCGGACAGCAAACGGTAAAGTGGCTTTTCTTCGATTTTTGCCACGGCGTCCCAGATGGCCATGTCGATCGTCCCCACGGCCACGGACCGTTCCCCGTGACCGCCGGGCTTTTCGTTGGTCATCATGATCTTCCAGAGTTTAAACGGGTCGAGGTTCGTGCCGTCCGCCGTTAAATAATCCGCCGGTTGCGCCTGCATGATCCGCGGAATCATACGCTTATGGATGATGCCACTCTGCGCATAACGACCGTTGGAATTAAAGCCATACCCAATGACGGGCTGCCCGTCACGTTGCACGTCGGTCTCGATGGCGACGACCGAAACGTCCATTTTCGAGAAATCAATGTATGCATTACGAATGCTAGAACTAATTTTAACGGGTTTTTCTTTAATCGAAACAATTTTCATCTTTGTCACTATCCAGTCTTTATCAAAGTCTAAATGACGATGCAAGTTTATTTCGGATTAAGCGCTTAATCTAAAGTCATTATAATTAATGTATACATTAATGTCAAATTCAAAAAAACCACGCCGCCCGAATCCGGGAGCGTGGTTACTCGGCTTGCTTCTGAATAATGATCTTAATGATTTCTCGACTGCCCCGCTGCCGGTGACCGATCATGAGTTCCTGTGCGGCGCGAGCATTACGCGACTGCATGGCCGCTAAGATGGCCCGGTGTTCCTGCACCGACTGTTCCGGCAAGGCCCGCTCATCGATCGCGTAGAGCCGGGCCCGGTAAAGTTGATCCGAATAACTGGCAATCAACTGTACGAGGCGCTGATTCGGCGCTAACGCCACGAGTTGCTCGTGAAAGCGTTGATCGATCTGCACGTAGGCTCGTAAGTCCTGATGCCGCATGGCCGTCACCTGCTGGGCCACTAAGTCGTTTAGCGGCGTTAGTTCCGCCGCCGTGATCCGGGGGGTGGCCAACGCCACGGCCAACCCGTCTAAATTTTCACTGATCTGGGCGATCTCGGTAATGGTCGTGGCGAGAATGGGCGCGACCTTAAATCCCCGCCGCGGAATGATGGCCAGCCACCCGGCGGCTTCCAGGCGAATCAACGCCTCATGTACCGGGGTGCGGCTCATCCCCAACGGTTCGGAGACTTCCCGTTCCAAAAAGGATTGCCCCGGTTGCAGGTAAAGCTCCCGAATCGCTGCCAAGATGATCGAATAGGCCTGCTGGGTCAGCGGGCCCGGCTGAATCGTAGCCTGGTAATGATGGAAAATGCTGGTTAAATCCGGTGTTGTTGGCATGTCAATGCCCCCTTTCACTGCTCAATATCTTTTAGTATACCGCCTCTTATTCCGCGACACCAGTCCGGTTGGCTCACCCTGGCGCCGCGGAGCTAACAATCCCTGCTTATCTCGTGACTTAGGCGCCATAAACGGTATACTAAACCTAAACTGAGGGGGAGATCACATGAATCTAAAATTAGGGCTAGTCGGCCTGTTGACCTGCGTGGGGGTCGGCCTGGGTTACGGTTGGTCAGCACCCACGACTGTTCAAGCGGCGACCTGGCACACCGGCACGCCCACGCGAGCTCGGGGCACGTGGCGCTACCGGCAGGGGAAAAAACACTACACCGTTCGCATCAAAAAGACCGGCTTACGCTTCGTGAACAACGGCCACACGGGAACCCAGGGGCGCGGTGCTCGTTACCGCTATCTGGGCGACCACACCTACCTGGTCAAGGAACGCACCGCGCACACCAAACAATTCCGCCAGACGACCTTTAAGCTCAAGGGCGGCGCGCTCTACGTCCTGGGCCGAAAATACCGACCAATCGCGCACTAACGCCCTAATTGGCACGGCTTTAGCGACACTCATCGGAGTGCCGCTTTTTGGGTTACCCGCTTTGCGCTTCCGGTCAAACGTGCTACAGTAATTGCAGATCTCCGATAGAAAGAAGTCCTGTTCACATGTCATTGGTAACCCCCCTGGGGCAACGCCTGATCTACACTCACGACGGCCTGACACTGCCCGTCTACCGGCACGGACCGGCCACGGGTGAAGCGGTCTTACTCCTCCACGGTTTCCCCGAAACCGCGGCCAGCTGGAACGCCGTGGTCAGGCGGCTCACCGCGGCCGGGTATCAGACCTGGGTCCCCGTCATGCGCGGGTATGCGGCCACCGCGACACCGGCGGGGCGGCAAGCCTACACCACGGCTCATTTGGTGGGCGACCTGACCGCGCTGATTGCTTACTTTCACCTCACCCGCGTCCACGTGGTGGGTCACGACTGGGGCGGCTTTTTAGCGTGGAAACTCGCCCAATTGTTCCCCGCTAAGCTCCGGTCCCTGACCGTTCTCGCCACGCCCCACCCGTTAGCGTTAGTGTGGGCGTACCGGCATTCGACGCAACTCCTGAACAGCGCCTACATCGGCGCCTTTCAGGTACCCCGGGTGGGCGATTGGTTGGCCTACCGGTTATTGCCGCACCAGCTCCGGTCGTCGGGATTAAGTGCACCCGCGACCGCCGCGTTACTGGCCGCCTTTCCTAGCACCGCCAGTCTGCGCGGTCCCGTCAATTGGTACCGCGGGATGCTGGTACCCCATCAACCGGCGGTGCCCGACCCGTTGATCCACGTGCCGACCACCTACGTTTGGGGCCGGCACGATCCGTTCTTAGGCGCGGCGGCGGCCCGGAAAACCGCCGCTTTCGTGACGGCCGACTACCGGTTCGTGGTCCTGAACAGCGCCCACTGGTTACCGGAGGAACGCCCGGTGGCGATTAGCGCGGCCATTTTACAATGCCTGCAACAAGTCTAGAGTCAAAAAGAGTTCCCCCTAACGGCTAAGCACTAGTCGTCGAGAAGACTCTTTTGAGTTAATCAGCCGTCGCAAGGGACAATCAACTCGTTAATTGGTGGCTTGGTGGCGAAAGAAGTCTTGGATCTGCGCCAAGAACTGTCGCTCAAACGGCGCCGCGTAGTGCTGCTCGCGCACGATTTGGCGGGCAGCGGCGTTGGTCGCGACCTCCCCGTACACAAAATCGGCGTCGCCCCGTGCGTTACGGGGCCGTTCGATGCGCGCCACCTGCCGGCCATCCCGGCGATCGACGGGCACGAAGTAGTCGGCGCCGGCATGGTTGGCCACCAGATAGATCATTGTGGGCATGGCCCCAGCTCCTCCCTGGTTCTTCTGGCTGGGTCTCTAGTAGACCACATCTCGCGACACTAGGCGACCATGACGCGACCGCCAGATTGGTGACTTTCATAACCAACGCAAAACGCCTACCAGACACGATGGTCTGATAGGCGCCGGATTAAGCGTTAATGATTAATTTTTAGCCTTCAAAAGCGGCGGTCAATGGTGGCACCACTTGCTTCTTCCGGGAAACGACACCTGGTAAGCTAGCCCGGTTTTGCGCTAACTTCACGTTAAAGGCCTTTTCCACGGCGGCCCGAGTCGCGTCGTCACCCACCACGATGAGTTCGGAGTCACTGGTCAAAACGTTGGTGGCTAAGGCGATGAACAGGTCGTAGCCCTTGTCGGCGTTTTCGGCGGCCATGGCCTTTTCTAAGCCGGCTTGACGGTCCAAGACGTCCTGTAAGTCGACCGTGTTGATTTGGTCGATCCGGACGCTCTTGCCAGCCATGTCGAAGGACTTGGCGTCGGCGTCGATCAATTCTTGGTCACTCTTAGCGGCCAGGTTGGTGCCGGCCTTCAACATGGCAATGCCGTAGCTTTGCACGTCGATGTCGGCGATTTCGGCCAATTCCCGTACGGCTTCGCGGTCGACGTCGGTCGTGGTTGGCGACTTCAAGAGTAACGTATCCGAGATGATGGCGGATAACATCAAGCCCGCTAACTTCGCTGGGATTTCGATTTTAGCTTCGTTGAACATTTCCACTAAGATCGTGCTGCAGCAGCCCACGGGTTCGGCCCGGTAGTATAACGGCGCGGCCGTTTCGAAGTTGCCGATCTTGTGGTGGTCAACCACGGCGTCGACAGTCACTTGATCGCGGTCGGCGACACTTTGTTGGGCTTCGTTGTGGTCCACCAACATCACGTGGTCGGTTTCGTTGGCCACCGTCTTGACGACCCGGGGTGCCGGTTCGTCAAAGTGGTTCAACACGTAGTTGGTTTCCATGTTGGGATCGCCTAAAGCGACGGCTTCCGCGTCAATCCCCTTTTGGGTTTGGTAGTAGGCGTAGGCCTTAGCGGCAACGATGGCATCCGTATCCGGATTCTGGTGACCAAAAATCAATACTTTACTCATGGATAAAAACTCCTTTAAAGAGATAGTTTGAGTGATGCTTAGTTGTTACGCAATTGTTTAAGCCGCGAGATGTAGTCGTCGGTGTGTAGATACCGGTCGAACTGCGCCAAAAAGTGGCTGATTCGCGGGATCTCCGCCTTACCCTTGCGGAAGACAAAGGCTAAATCAAAGCGGATATTGGGATCAAAATGAGCCGTCCAGGTCGTCGGCAATTCATCTTGACCGATCATGAAAGAATTTGGTAACGCCGTCGACGCCTGCGTTTGCATCGAAAAATGCAAAAGCTGCGTCGGCGTGGTAAAGTTCGCCACGCTCTTGGGGAAATCGGCGAGTTGGTTCTTGTAGGCTTCGTGCAGCGTCTGGTTCAGGTAATACCCTTCCGGATACATCACCCACGCCCCGGTGGTGGTGTCCTTGAACTTCACCCGCCGTTTCTTAGCCAGTTGTTCGTCGTGGTGGATGAACAACAGGTCGTCGGAGATGATCTTCTTGGACTCGTAAGGCTTCCAGTTCTTGATCGAGTCATCGGGTAAGTACATGATGGCCAGATCGATGCGGTTGTTTTCCAACTGCTCCCAGATTTCCTTACGCGTCAACATGTGAAAGGAGATCCGGATGTCCGGGTTGTTCTGATAGGACAGAATCGCAAAGTCTTCGAACACCGCGTCTTCGATCGACGCCAGTAGGCCGATGTTGATTTCCCCCTGGGTCGCGCTGGTGGCTTGTTGGATCTCGTCGGTGGCTTGGTTCAAGATTCCGTAGATCTTGTGGGTCGCCGCCAACATGGTGTAGCCGGCATCGGACAACCGCAGTTTCTTCCCGACCGAATAGAAGAGGGGGGCACCCACCGTGCGCTCCAACTTCTTAATCTGCTGGGTCAAGGCGGGTTGGGTAATCCCCAAAATCTGCGCCGCCTGCGTATAATTCATGGTCTCAGCTAACTGTAAAAAATACGTTAAGGTTTTGGAAGAAAAAATACTTTCCTGTTTCGTCTTCATCGCGTTTACTCCTTACGACTGGGGTGGCGAGCAACCTCGGAGCACTTGTCAGTCTAATGGTAACCATTAATCTTAATGATAGCCTGGTTCCCGTGAAAGCGCAAATAATTCTGCTTATAAATCCATTTATTATGGCTTAATTTAGGACCAATTCCGTGGGCTTGAGCCGCAACTGAACCGGCGTACCTTCGACGTCCGTGTCGACCACGAACGACCCGTTGGAGTAACGCCCGCTGAGGGGATGTTCCGTCGGGATGACGTCGTGGGTCCGCTCGCGACTGGTGATGATTTCCAGGGCGGGATTGCCACTCGGAATCGCCAAGAAGTCCACGACCCGGTGCGGTTCACGTTTCAACTCGTGGAGGATCAAGACCCCGCGCCGGGCCCGACTGGTGACGGACAGTTCCTTCATCGCCAAACGCTTGAAGGCCCCCCGTTGGGTGATCAACGCGATGGTGTCGCTATCGGTGACCAGCGCTAAGTTGACCACCTCATCATCGTCGCGCAAGTCCATGGCCCGCACGCCGGTCGTCCGCGCTCCGTTGACGGAGACTTCGTCGATGGCGTAACGCAAGGCGTACCCGTTCTTAGAAACCAGTAGGATGCCTCGGTCATCATCGGGAGTGGCCAGGTAGGCCACCGCCACGACTCGGGCGTCGGGGTGCTTCAGCTTCTCGTAGACCGCGGCGCGCTTCTTGTAGGTCCGCCCCGGCGTGAGCGTTTCAAAGGCGGTCTGCTTGATGTACCCGTCGCTAGTGGCAATCAAGAAGTGGCCGGTCTCCTTTAGACTCTTAAAGGCAAAGGTGGCCACGATTTCCTCGTCGGGCGCTAACCCGATGGCTTGACTGATGTGTTCCCCGGTTTCCTTCCACTTCACGTCGGCGATCTCGTGGACCGGTCGGTAGATCAGGTTCCCTTGATTGGTAAACATCATCAGGTGATCGAGCGTACTGAGTTTTTCCATGAAGATCGGGTAATCCTCGTCCTTTAAGCCGTTTTCGGCCGCATCCGAGGCCGTGTACGACCGGATGCTGGAACGCTTCAGGTAACCGTCATGACTGACCATGACCACGACCTCTTCGTCGGCGACCGTGACTTCCGTCTTGATCTTTAAGTCCTCGATTTGGTCTTCGATGGTCGTGCGGCGCGGATTCCGGTAAGCCTTGGCGACCGCCTTTAGTTCCTTACGCAACACGGCGTTTAAGGCCTTAGGGTCGGCCAAAATCTTGTGATCGGTTTCAATCGCTGCGGCGAGTTTAGCCGCCTCGGCCTCTAACTGGGTCACGTCGGTGTTGGTCAGCCGGTACAGCTGTAAGGCCACGATGGCGTCGGCCTGCTTTTTGGTAAAGTCGTAGGCGGCTACCAGGTTATCGCGGGCGTCCTTGCGGTTCTTCGACGCGCGAATGGTCTTGATGACCTGGTCGAGGATTGACAACGCCTTGATCAACCCACTGACGATCTGTTGCCGGTCTAAGGCCTTTTGGAGGTCGTACTTGGTTCGCCGGGTGATCACGTGTTGTTGGTGTTCCAGGTAGGCGGACAGAATGGTCTTGAGGCCCACGTGTTCGGGACGTTGGTGGTTGATGGCCACCATGTTGAAGTTGTAGGTCACCTGTAACTCGGTGTTCTTAAACAGATAATTTAAAATTCCCTGGGCGTCGGCATCACGTTTGAGTTCGATGGCGATCCGTAAGCCGTCGCGGTCGGTCTCGTCCCGGACTTCGGCCAAGCCTTCGACCTTTTTGCCCAGGCGAATCTCGTCGATTTTCTTGACCAGTTGGGCCTTGTTGACCTCGTAAGGAATCTCGGTCACGGTGATTTGACTCTTATTGCCCCGGAGCGGTTCGATGGCCGTCTTGGACCGGACCACGATGCGGCCGCGGCCGGTCTCGTAGGCCTTGACGATGCCGTCCTTCCCCTGGATGATGCCACCGGTCGGGAAGTCGGGGCCCTTGACGAATTCCATCAAATCGGCCAGCGTGGCCTTGGGGTGACTCAACAGGTAGACGCACGCGTCGATGGTTTCACCTAAGTTGTGCGGCGGGATCTCCGTGGCGTACCCGGCCGAGATCCCAGTCGACCCGTTGACCAACAGGTTCGGGAAGCGGGCCGGTAAGACGGTCGGCTCGTATTCCGTGTCGTCGAAGTTTAAGACCATGTCGACGGTATCCTTATCGATATCGCGCAACATTTCCCCCGATAACTTGCTAAGACGGGCTTCGGTGTACCGCATCGCGGCCGCCGGGTCCCCGTCCATCGACCCGTTGTTCCCGTGCATTTCCACTAAGGGTTCGCGGACCTTCCAGTCCTGACTCATCCGGGTCAGCGCTTCGTAGATCGAGCTGTCCCCGTGGGGGTGAAAGTTCCCCATGACGTTTCCGACCGACTTGGCCGACTTGCGGAATCCCTTATCGTAGGTGTTGCCGTCCTTGTTCATGGCGAACAGGATACGACGCTGAACGGGCTTTAACCCGTCACGAATATCCGGTAAAGCCCGCTCTTGAATGATGGATTTGGAGTAGCGACCGAAGCGGTCACCCATGACCTCTTCCAACGTTAGTTCTTGAATCTTTTGTCCTTCACTCACGACTGATTGCTCCTTTCCCCTTAGGCCTGGTGCTTAGAATCGGCGCCCGTTAAGAAATCCTGGTCGTCGTCTTCCAAGGTAAACTGGACGTTGTTTTCGATCCACTTGCGCCGCGGTTCGACCTTGTCGCCCATCAACGTGGTGACCCGCCGTTCGGCTAGGGCCGCGTCGTCGATCTGCACGCGAATCAGGGTTCGGTTATCGGGATCCATGGTGGTTTCCCACAGCTGTTCGGCGTCCATTTCTCCCAGCCCCTTGAACCGTTGCAAATGGTAGCCGTGATTGGCGATCTTCTTGGTCTTGGCGACCAGTTCGTCGTTGGTCCAGGCGTAGTCGATCGTGGCGTTCTTCCCCGTCCGTTGGATTCGGTACAGGGGTGGCAGGGCGATGTAGACCCGGCCGGCGTCGATCATCGGGCGCATGTACTTGTAGAAGAAGGTCAGTAACAGGATCTGAATGTGGGCCCCGTCGTCATCGGCATCGGTCATGATGATGATCTTGTCGTAGTTGGCGGCGTCGATGTCAAAATCCGCGCCGACCCCGGCCCCAATGGTGTAGATCATGGTGCTGATTTCTTCGTTCTTCATGATGTCCGGTAGCTTGGCCTTTTCGGTGTTTAGGACCTTCCCCCGCAGTGGCAGGATGGCCTGGAACTTCCGGTTACGGCCCTGCTTGGCCGAGCCCCCGGCGGAATCCCCTTCGACTAAGAACAGTTCGTTCTTGGCCGCGTTCTTGGTCTGCGCGGGGGTCAATTTCCCGGATAATAACCGTTCGTGGCGCTTGTGCTTCTTGCCGTTGCGGCTTTCGTCGCGGGCTTTGCGAGCGGCTTCTCGGGCTTGGCGGGCCTGCGTAGCCTTACGAATCAGCATTTTTCCAAAATCGCCGTTTTCCATTAAGAAATAGGTCAACTGTTCGGCCACGACCCCGTCCACGACGGTCCGGGCTTCCGGCGTGCCCAGCTTTTCCTTGGTCTGCCCCTCAAACTGTAAGAGGTTTTCGGGGATCCGCAGGGAGATGACGGCGGACAAGCCTTCGCGCAAGTCGGAGCCTTCCAAATTCTTATCGCGGTCCTTTAAGATGCCCACCTTGCGGGCGTATTCGTTAAAGGCCTTGGTCCAGCCACTGCGCATCCCCGCTTCGTGGGTCCCACCGTCCTTGGTGCGGACGTTGTTGACGAACGACAACAGGTTTTCCGTGTAGCCGTCGTTATATTGGGCGGCGACTTCGACTTCGATGCCGTCCTTTTTGCCGTCGAAATACAGGATGTCGCCTAACGTATCCTTATCTTCGTTGAGGTAGCTGACAAATTCCTTGATCCCGTCTTCGAAGTGGTAGGCTTCTTCGCGCTCTTGGCCGGCCCGTTCGTCGGTCAGGGTAATTTTGACCCCCTTCAACAGGAAGGCCGATTCGCGCAACCGTTCCGCTAAGGTCCCAAAGTTGTAGACCGTGGTGGTGAAGATCTTGTTATCGGGTTTAAAGGTCAGCGTCGTCCCGTTATGGGCCCGCGTATTGCCTAATTTATTGAGCGTACCCTGGGGATGGCCCCCGTCGACAAACTTTTCTTGGTAGCGCACGCCGTCACGCACGATGGTGACGGTCAAAGCACTCGATAAGGCGTTCACCACGGACGCTCCGACCCCGTGTAGGCCCCCGGAGGTCTTGTAGCCCCCCTGGCCAAATTTGCCCCCCGCATGGAGGACCGTTAAGATGACTTCTGGCGTGGGAATTCCGGAGGCGTGCATCCCCACGGGCATCCCCCGACCATGATCCACGACCGTGATACTGTTATCGGCATGGATAGTCACGTTGATTTCTTTCCCGTAACCGGCCAAGGCTTCATCCACGGCGTTATCGACAATTTCGTAGACCAAATGGTGCAGGCCCCGACTGTCGGTCGAACCGATGTACATACCCGGACGTTTACGAACAGCTTCCAACCCCTCCAAGACTTGAATGGAGGAGTCGTCATATTTTGGTTTTGCTTTCGCCATACGTAAATCTCCCTTTCGTTTCCAAACTCTTTTTTAGCGTACTCCCAGTTTACCGCAATGCGAACGTATGTTCAACAGAAGGGACCAAAGCCCCGCCGGGAGTAGCCATAACCACATTATCATACCACAGCGACCGCTGAACTGCCTAGCAACTCTTAGATTATTGGCGTTCGTGATAAAACATGCTAAAATATAAAACAGCTTAATCGGTGTCGCGCCAATCCGCCCGACACCACGCATAAGAGCGGAGGAATGCACTGTGAAACTCGTGAGCTTACTGGTACTAGCCTATCTGTTGGGCGCAATTCCCAACGGGGTGTGGGTTGGTAAGGCTTTCTTTAAAACTGATATTCGTCAGGCCGGCTCCGGCAACATCGGGACCACCAATACCTACCGGGTGTTGGGGCCCTACGCCGGATCGGCCGTTATGTTTCTCGACATCGCTAAGGGGACCGTTGCGACGCTGTTGCCCACCTGGGGCCACGTCACCACCTTTCTGGGAACGGCGACCCCGTTACTCTTCGGGCTGTTCGCCATTCTGGGCCACACGGTCTCGATCTTTGATCACTTCAAGGGCGGCAAGGCCGTGGCGACCTCGGCGGGGATGCTGCTGGCTTACAACCCGTTGATGTTTGTCATCGCCGCGGGACTATGGGTCGGCCTGATCTATTGGACCAGCATGGTCAGTCTGGCCAGCATGATCGCCTTTACCCTGATCACGCTCATCTCGCTATTTTTCCACGATATTTATTTAACCGGCATCGCGGTGATCTTGACCATCTTTGTCTTCTACCGGCACCGCAGCAACATCCAACGCATCCGGCAGGGCACCGAATCAATGGTTCCCTTCGGTCGCGGCTACAAGCAACGCCAGTCGAAATCCTAAGGTCGTTACGACCAAAAAACGTCACCCCCGCGGGTGGCGTTTTTTGGTTTAAAAGTAAGTGACCTGGTAGCCGGCCGTGAACTGTTGATGTGCGGCCAAGTGATTGATGGCCACCTTGGTGGTCAAATCGCCGGTGGCGTGCACGTCGTCGGCCAGGCCCCACCAGGGTTCCAGACAAACGAACGGGGCCTGCTTCGGGTACGGTGACCAGATGCCCAGGTACGGCGCCTTGACGGTCAGGGCCACGCCGTGTTCGTCGCGCGGTGTCCCCAACATGACCGTGGTCTCGTGGTTGTCGAGACTTAAGACCTGCGCATCGTGGTCGAACAGGTCGTGGTTCAGGACTAACGGTTGCGTCAGGTCTAGCGGCACGGGGTGGCCGGTGTCGCTGTACGGACCGACCAGCGGGACGCGGGAGTAGACCTGCTTGGGCGCTACCGTGATTTGATAGTCCTCGAAACGGTTAAAGACGTCGCCCAGTGGCACGTTAAAGCCGGGATGCGCCCCCAACGAAAACGGTAGCTCGGCGTCGCTGGGGTTGTCGACCGTGAAATTGACTCGTAGCTGGTGGTCGACCAGTTCGTACTTAACGGTCAACGCAAAGTCGAACGGGTACTTCTCTCGCGACTGGTCGTCACTGGCGTAGCGTAGGGTCACGGACGTGGGCGTGCGCGACCAGAGCCGAAATTCGTTGTCACGAGCGAACCCGTGTTGCGTCATGTGGTAGGTCTGGCCGTTGACGCGGTACTGGTTATCCTGCAGCCGACCGACGATTGGGAACAGGATCGGCGCGTGCCGCCCCCAGTAGACGGGGTTGGCCTGCCACATGTATTCGAGGTGGCTGGCGTTATCCTTGACGCTGGTGAGTTCGGCGCCTTGGGGATTGATCAAAACGGTTAAATAGGTATTGCTTAGGGTTAACAAAGTGAGTTCCTCCCAACCATTATGTAGACCAAAACCCCGACCAGACGCGATCGGGGACTTGGCAAAAATGCGGTGTAAACGCGAATTACAGGATATAGCGGGACAGGTCCTTGTTTTGGACGATGTCGCCGATCTTGTCGTTGACGTAGTTTTCGGTGATGGTGACGTCGCCCGTCCCCATGTCCGGTCCTTCGTACAACAGGTCTTCCAGTAATTTTTCGAGGACGGTCTGTAAGCGCCGGGCCCCGATATTTTGGTTCTCGTGGTTCAGTTCAAAGGCCAGTTCGGCGATTCGTTCGATGGCCTCCATGGTGAAGGTCACCTTGACGTTATCCGTCCCAATCAAAGCAATGTATTGCTTGACCAGCGCGTTGTTGGGTTCCGTCAAGATCTTAACGAAGTCTTCCTTGCTGAGGTCGTTGAGTTCCACGCGAATCGGGAAGCGCCCCTGCAGTTCGGCAATCAAATCGCTGGGTTTGGATTCGGCAAAGGCCCCGGCGGCGATGAACAGGATGTGGTCCGTGTCGATCGTGCCGTACTTGGTCTTGACCTGGGTCCCTTCGACGATTGGCAAGATGTCGCGTTGAACCCCTTCACGGGAAACGTCGCCGCTGTTTTGGCTGCTGCCCTTGGCAATCTTATCGATTTCGTCTAAGAAGATAATCCCGGTATTTTCGGCCCGTTGGATGGCGTCGTGGTTGATATCGGCGTTGTTGACCAACTTCTCGGATTCCTCGGCCACCAGGATTTCGCGGGCTTCGGCGACCGTGACCGTGCGCTTGATGCGCTTCTTGGGCATGATGGACCCTAAGGTGTCGTTCAAATCGATGCCCATCTGGCCCAGCATGTTGTTATCGGTGGCGTTGGCCTGTTGCGGGTCGTCCATCTCGATTTCGACCATGTGGTTTTCCAGTAAGCCCTTGTTCAGTTGGTCGGACAACGATAACCGTTCGTTACGGATATCGTCGGTGACCTCTTCGTCCTGCTGGTTAGGCATGGTCGGCGTCTGGCCGTTTTGCATCTGCGAGAACATGTTCATCATGTTGGCGAAGTCGTTATTATTCTTGTTTTCCTTCTTCTTCGCCGGGGCCAATAACTTGACTAACCGCTTGTTCGCGGCTTGAACGGCGTCGGCGCGGACGTTCTTGAATTGGTCCTTTTTTTCCATGGACACGGCCACCTCGACCAGGTCCCGGACCATCGATTCGACGTCGCGACCCACGTAGCCGACCTCGGTGAACTTGCTGGCTTCGACCTTGGTAAACGGTGCGTGGACAATCTTGGCTAACCGCCGGGCGATTTCGGTTTTCCCGACCCCGGTCGGTCCGATCATCAACATGTTCTTGGGTGAAATTTCTTCTTGCATGGCCGGGTCCAGTTGCATCCGCCGGTAACGGTTGCGTAGGGCAATGGCGATGGCTTTTTTCGCGGCGTCCTGACCAATCACGTATTGGTCGAGTAAGCTGACGATTTCTTTGGGTGTTTTATTAATGGCGTCCACAATCAATCCCTCGTTTCTTAGAGTTCTTCTGAAATGACGTTTTCGTTGGTGAAGATGTCGATCCCACCGGCAATGTGAATGGCACTTTCGGCGATTTCCTTAGCCGTCATGTCGGGCGCGTGGTGGTGCAACGCGGTGGCCGCAGCCAGCGCGAAGTTCCCGCCGGATCCAATGGCTAAGATATCGTCGTCGGGGGCGATGACTTCGCCAGACCCGGAGACCAGTAACATCTCGTCCTTATCCATAACGATCAATAAGGCTTCCAGCTTCTGTAAAGCCTGATCCGACCGCCACTGCTTGGCGAGTTCGACCGCGGCGCGTTGGAGGTTCCCGCTGTATTCGTTGAGTTGGCCTTCAAACTTTTCTTCCAGGTTGAAGGCGTCGGCGACACTACCGGCAAACCCAACGACGACCTTGTCGTTATAGATCCGCCGAATCTTGTGGGCGGTACCCTTCATGATGACTTTTTCTCCCATGGTGACTTGTCCGTCACCGGCCATGGCGTTGTGCCCATTATGCCGCACGGCACAAATCGTGGTGGCTTCAAATTTTACTGGCATATGCTCCGTCTCCTTATCTCAATTAACGTGGTTTAGGTTTAGTCGCTTTAGCTTCGGTCGCTCGCGGAAAGAACTGGCGATAGTCGCGCTGTAAATGTTCGCGCGTGACGTGCGTGTAAATCTGGGTGGTCGCCAGACTGCTGTGGCCCAAGAGTTCCTGGACCGACCGCAGATCCGCGCCGCGATTTAACAGGTGCGTGGCAAACGTGTGCCGCAACATGTGGGGATGAATATCGGTGGTCAACGTGCTGCGCTTGATGATCTGGTTGAGCAGGTAGGTGACCCCGGCCGCGGTCAATTGCTGGCCCCGGTGGTTCACGAACACGTAATCGTGATCCTGCTGGTACTGGGTCATCAGCGGGGTGCGGGCGACTTGGAAATACCGTTGTAACGCGTCGCTAGCGTAATGGCCAAACGGCACGTAGCGTTCCTTGTTGCCCTTCCCTTCAACCAGCATCATCCGGTTGTCGAAGTCCACGGCGTTCAGCGTCAAATTAACGCACTCGCTGACCCGCATCCCCGTGCCGTACAGCACCTCGAGGAGCGCGGAATCGCGCGTGGCCAACTGGGCGTTGGGATTTTCACTGGCCGCCGTGAATAACGCGGTCATCTCCCGTTCGTAGAAGAAGCGTGGCAGGTGATCCTGGTGCTTCTTCAGCCGCACGTAAGCGAACGGGTCGTCGGTGACTTCCCCGTTACTCAACAGGAAGTGGTATAACGACCGCAGCGTGGACAGTTTTCGCGCAATGGTGGTCCGCGCGTAGTGCTGGTCGTACAGGTGACTCAGGTAGACCTCAACGTCTAGCTGGTCGATCTGCCCCCAGGGCTTGGTCCCACCGTTAGCCGCGAGAAACTCGCAAAATTCGTGCAAGTCTTCGTGGTAGGCCTTCACGGTTTCGGGCGAATACTGCCGTTCACCGCGCAGGTAGGTCATAAATCTGGTAATCTCGTCTTGCACTGGACATCCCTCCCGCACCTGTAATGCTAGCAAACGATTTCAGAAAACACAACTAACTCGTTAAACCACAAAAAACGCAAACCCGCGGGCTTACGTTTTTGAGGCTTATTTTTGGGGTGCTTCTTCGTAGTCGCCGTTCGGGCAGACGATTTGACTGCCGCCCCGGATCTTCTTTAAGACCAGGTAGTGGCCGTCCTTCGGGCAATCCCGACCCACGGGCTTATCCCATGAGACGAAATCACAATCCGGATAACGCGAACAACCGTAGAAAATTCGGTTTTTCTTGGACTTGCGTTCGATGACTTGCCCCTGGTGACAAACCGGGCAGGTCACGCCGATCTCCTTGACGATGGGCTTGGTATTGCGGCAATCGGGGAAGCGCGAGCAAGCGTAGAACTTCCCGTAACGGCCCATCTTGATGACCATTGGGGCCCCACAAATGTCACAGTCGAAACCAGCCGGTTCATCGCGAATCTGAATCTTCTCGATGGCGTCCTCGGCGTGAGCGACCTCCGTGGAGAACGGCTTGTAGAAGTTATCGACGACCTTGACCCAGTCCTGCTTACCGGCTTCGATGCCGTCCAACTCGTCTTCCAGGTCGGCCGTGAAGCCCACGTTGACGATGTCGGGGAAGTAGTCCTTGATGATCTTATCGACGATTTCCCCTAACTCGGTGGGTTCAAACCGTCGGCCGACGAGCTTCACGTAGTACCGGCGTTGAATGGTGTCCAGCGTTGGGGCGTAGGTCGAAGGCCGCCCCACGCCGTTTTCTTCCAGCGCCTTGATCAGGTTGGCTTCGGAGTAGCGTGCCGGCGGCTGAGTGAAGTGTTGGGCCGGATTGGTCTTGGCCAGGGTGACCTGGTCGCCGATTTCGAGGTCGGGTAACAGGTTATCCTTTTCCTTGCCGTCCTTGTAGATTTTCAAGAACCCTTCGAACTTCATCTTCGACCCGTTGGCCCGGAAGGTCACACCGTTTTGCTCGATGGTCACGGCCATGGTATCCATCACCGCGTTGGTCATCTGACTGGCCACGAAACGGTTCCAAATCAACTGGTATAACCGGAATTGGTCCTTGTTCAGCCGGTCCTTGAGGCTGGCCGGAGTCCGGTAGACCGAGGTCGGCCGGATGGCTTCATGGGCGTCCTGAGCGCCTTCGGGCAGCTTACCCTTGATGGGTTTCGTGGCCGCGTATTCAGCCCCGTACTTTTCGTGGAGGAACGTCGAGGCTTCGTGTTTCGCTAAACTGGAGATCCGGGTGGAGTCGGTCCGCATATAGGTGATGAGCCCCTGCGTGCCCTCCTTACCCAGGTTGATCCCTTCGTAAAGCTGTTGGGCGGCCATCATGGTCTTACGCGTCCGGAAATTCAGCTTCCGGTTGGCGTCCTGTTGCATGGAACTGGTGGTAAACGGTGGTTGCGGGGAACGCTTCCGTTCCTTACGTACCACGTTGGTAACGTCGAAGGCCTGACTCTTGTCGAGTTGACTTAAAATGTCCTGCACGGCGGCGTTATCCTTTAAGCCGTGTTTCTTCCCCTTCAGGCCGTAGAAGCTGGCGCCAAATTGATGACGGGATTTCTTGAAGTCCCCGTCGATGGTCCAGTATTCTTCGGGCTTAAAGGCCTTAATCTCGTTTTCGCGTTCAATGATCAGCGCTAGGGCGATCGATTGGACCCGGCCGGCACTCAGGCCCTTTTTGACCTTCTTCCACAGCAGTGGCGAGATGGAATACCCCACCAACCGGTCGAGAATCCGGCGGGCCTGTTGGGCGTTGACCAGGTCCATGTCGATGGTCCGCGGTGTCTTGAAGGCTTCCTTGACGGCGTCCTTAGTGATTTCGTTAAAGGTGACCCGGTTCTTATCGGTCACGTCTAAGTTTAAGATGTGGGCCAGATGCCAGGCAATCGATTCCCCTTCCCGGTCGGGGTCAGAGGCCAGGTAGACGGCTTTGGCCTTCTTGGCTTCCGAACGTAAGCCCTTGATGACGTCGCCCTTGCCCCGAATGGAGATGTAATGGGGATCGTAGTCGTGATCAAAGTCGATGCCCATGGAACTCTTTGGCAAATCCCGTACGTGGCCCAGACTTGGAACGACCTTATAAGTCCGGCCTAAATACTTTTCAATGGTCTTGGCTTTCGCGGGTGATTCCACGATCACTAATTTCTTTTGCGTTTTTTTTCGTTTATGGGTGCTGGTTTTCGTTTTCGCCTTGGTTGGCAATGCGCATTACTCCCTCAAAAGGTTGGACGAGAACCTCACTGATACCGGGGTTACTCAGCCCAACGCATTTATTTATCCAGCGAGTGACAGGCTCGCGAATCTTTTCACTATAATCCCACACATGATATTTCAAGTCAGGGGCGCTTGTCAACTAAAAGTTCTTCCATTATATGTTCCGAATTAAGGATTGGCTTGGCCCCCGCGAGGATCAATTCGTTGGTCCCCACCGAATTTTTCCCGTCGATGTTTCCCGGTACGGCCAAGACGTTGCGGTTCTCCTGCAACGCAAAATTGGCCGTGATCAACGACCCGGAATGGTGGGCGGCCTCCACCACCAAGACGCTTTGACACAGGCCGGCGATAATCCGGTTGCGTTCGACGAAGTGGTGTTTGGCCCCCTTGGCGTCCCAGGGGTACTCCGAGACCACCAACTGAGTTTGACTGAGCTGATCCATCAACGCACGGTTCTGAGCCGGGTAGCAGCGGCCTAGCCCGGTCCCCACCACCGCAATGGTCGCCCCGCCGTGAGCCAAGGCGACCTGGTGCGCTAAGGTATCGACGCCCTGGGCGAGCCCCGAGATCAGACACACGCCCTGCCGACTCACGGCCGGCAAGAGCTGGCGCATGGCGGTAAAGGCGTAAGTCGTGGGGTGCCGGGACCCCACCACGGCCAGTTGGGGACGGGCGACCAGGTCGAGGCGGCCCTGAAAATACAGGACCACCGGCGGTTCGTAAATTTCTTTTAATAACGCCGGGTACGCGGTATCCGCCAGCGTCACCGCCCGACACTGGGTCAGACTGGTGGTCACCTGCCGCGCTAAGTCGGCACTAAAGACCTGCCGGCGTAACGCCATGGCCCGTTTAGCGGGTAAGTTCACGGCGGCTAGCAAATAGTCGAGCGTTTCGGGCGTGAGGGGCAGTAGCTGGGGATGGTCGACCAACCACCGCCAGCACGCCAACGCGCTATGGCGCCCGACGCCGGTCATCAACGGAAAGCGTAGTAAAAAATCACGGGGTGTTAAGGGCAAGACACCCACCTCCTAAAGTTGGCTTTAGGCGTAACTCCGTGATTAATCGGCCATTATTTTGCGAACCGGCGCAAAACTACGCCGGTGGATCGGGGTGACCCCCAGTTTGCGGAGGCCGGCCAGGTGTTCGGCGGTCCCGTACCCGGCGTTTTGGGCGAACCCGTACCCTGGGTACAACTGATCGTAGCTAATCATCAGGTGGTCGCGGTAGACCTTAGCCACGATGCTGGCCGCCGCCACGCTGGCACTCTTGGCATCACCTTTGATCAAGCGCGTCTGGGGCAACGCCACCGGAATCTGCATGGCGTCGACGATCAGGTGGTCGGGGGCTACCCCTAGGCCCAAGACGGCCCGCTGCATGGCCACCCTGGTCGCCTGGTAGATGTTCAACTGGTCGATCAGTTCTCGGCTGGCCACGCCAATGCTGACGGCCTGAGCCCGGTCCAAAATGATCGGGTAGAGCCGTTCGCGTTCCTTGGCCGTGAGTTGCTTGGAATCGTTGACCAGCGGAACGTCAAAGTCCGGCGGTAGGATCACCGCGCTGGTAATCACCGGCCCGGCGAGCGGCCCGCGGCCCACCTCGTCGATGCCGGCGACCAGTTGTCCGGCCTGCCAAAATTGTCGTTCGTAATGCAGCCGGTGTTGAAAGGCCGCTTCGGCGTCGGCCTGCTTGGCCAACCGCCGTTGAATCTGCTGGTAAAGCTGCTGGGCGCCCTTACGTGGATCGGCCCGTAAGGACGTCAACCGTACATCGGTAGCCGTGGTCACGTCGTGCAGATCCTGACGCAATTGAGCTAGACTGGGCCGCTTGGAGGTGGCTTTAGCATCGGGTGATTCAGGCATCGGCGGCACCGGCTTCGTCTTCTGCGCCGGCTTTAGGCGCCCGGTCCAGCGTAAAGCCGCCGAGTTTCTTGTGCCGGGCGTCTAAAATCAAGCGTTCGCTGGCCCGTTCGTAATCGTCACGCATCCCCAGGTTAGCGGTGATTTTCATCAAGAGGTCTACGTCGCTTAACTCAAGGTCAGGAGCGGTCAGCCGGTAACGTTCCTGTAAGGCGGCGGAGTGATATTGCCGGAAGAACCCTAAGGCAAATAGTGCCACGTCGTCTTTGGCGTACAGCTTTTCCTTGATGGCGCCGGTCAACGCCAGCTTTTGGGCCATGCTTTGGTCCTTGAACTTCGGCCATAAGATACCGGGGGTGTCCAACAGTTCTAGATGATTGCTGGACCGCAACCATTGTTGGCCCTTGGTGACGCCGGGGGTATCGCCGACCTGGGCGGCCTTACGCCGCACGAGGTGGTTTAGTAACGTGGACTTCCCCACGTTGGGCACGCCGACGGTCATGGCACGGACGGGCCGTTCCTTGAGCCCCTTGGCCTTTTCGCTGGCCAGTTTATCGGCCAGGATGCTTAACGCGATCTTGGTGATCTGCTTGGGCGTCACGTTGGCTCGGGAATCGATGGCGATGGCCGGTTGCCCCTGTGAGCGGTAATAGGCCAGCCAGGCCGCGGTCTGTTGCGGGTCGGCGAGGTCCTTCTTAGTTAAAATGATTAAATGCGGTTTATGTTGACTGATCCGGGTAACTTCCGGATTACGGGACGCCGCGGGAATCCGGGCGTCGACCAGTTCAAAGACGATGTCGACCAGGTGGACGTTTTCTTCCATCTGCCGAATCGCCTTGGCCATGTGGCCGGGGAACCATTGGATAACTGACATGAATTGTACTCCTTTGTGATATCAAGGTTTGTTGGGGCCGTTCAGCCACCTTGAGGGTCATGATTTGATTGAATTGACCATCAAGTCGTCATCTAACCCAGACAAGTTGATGGTCAAGGGACTGACCACCGGGCGTTAACGTTGCCCAGTTAGTTAAGATCAGGTCCTTTCAGGCTCACTAGCAAGCCCTATTCTACCATTTTTTGCTGGCAGGTCACTAGTTTTCCCAGTTCCGACCCGCAATCAACAAAAAAGAACCCGCTCATCACGGATCCCTTATCAATTGCGCTACGCCAGGAAATCCTGGTACAACCGCCAAGCGTCGTCAAAGATGGTCATCGACGGCAGATAGTTGGCATTTTCTTCTAAATACTTGGATAGTTCATCAAACTCGGTCTCTTGCTTGGGAAACGCGCTATCTAAGAAGGCGTTGTTGGCAAACGTTGCGACCGGGTCGTAACTCTCCGGATTACGTTGCGTCATCAGAAACTGATAAAACGTTTTGGGCATGGCCTACCTCCTACTGATTGGCCGGGATGCGGGCCTGAAAGACGAACTTCCCCGCCCCCGACAAGTCGATCTGCTTAGCCGCGTACGACAACTTCTTGCCGTTTCCGATCCGCGTCAGGTGTAACGTCATGGTCTTCTTGCCGCTGTCTAGCGCCACCCACTTGGGTAACGGGTAGTTCTTGGCAATGTAGTTCATCACGAAGCTAACGGGCACCGGGAGCGACCCAATCGACAGTTTCTGCGCGGTGAGCTTAACGTCCCCGTTGGCCAGCACCGTGGGTTTGAAGAGCAGCGCGAAGTTCACGTTCGCCCCCAAAACCTTGGTCGACCCCGTTAACATGGCGTGGTCGGTCACCTGGAAGCGGTACTTGAGCGATTGACCGGATAATGACTTATTCACGTAATAGTCGGCCAAAGCGTTGACCTGCTTCTTGTTCAACGTGAGATTGATGTTGGTGGTGGGCCCACTGGTCGTTTGGGCCGTGGCGGCCACCTTGGTCGGCGCGAAGGCTTTCACCCCCACGAAGACGAAGCCGATCACGATCAACGTGATCAGCGTGATCATCCCCGTTTTCCACCAATTTCGTGTGGTGGGCGGTTGGGGATTGGACCGCTTAGGACTTTGTGTCATCTGCTGGAACCTCCCTTACTTCCGTAACCATTGTTGATGGGTTTGCATTTTAGCAAATAATTTCTGGGTCATCAACCGGTAACCCTTCGCGTTCGGATGGAAGTGGTCCGCCGGTGATAGGTAATGGTTGAGTTCCGTGCTATTGTCACTGGCTAAGATTTGCTTCTGAAAGCTAGCCACGGAGAGTTCGCCGTCGTTGGACTTCTGGGCGGCCCGCTTCAAGCGAGCCTGCTGGGTCACGGACCTAAATTGGCCCACCGATAAGTCGCGGTTGATGTCCACCACGTACAAGTGCCGTTGTGAGCGGACGGTCCGTTGGGTCGTGGTGTTCCAATTATCCACCGCATTCGTGATTTGCGTCAGGTTGGCGAAATACACGTAGATGGGGTTGTAGATGGTAAACAGGTAAATGGGGGCTTGCGGGTTGTACCGCCGAATGGTCCCCAATAGACTGGTCAGTTTCTTGGCGTAGGCTTTTTGCGCCTGCGTAAGTTGCTGGTTTAGTTGCGACTGTTGGTTGATGGTCACGTTCTTGGTCAGCGTCTGTAAGAGGTCGTTGCCCCCGACCGTGAGGGTAATGGCCTGGGCCTTTGTGACCTGGTGTTGCATCTTTTCACTGGCCACCAACCGCTTTTCAATCTGATCACTGCGGTCGCCAGCTAACCCATAGTTGTGCAGGACGACCTTGACGTGGTCGGTTTGACGGATCTTGGTAGCGATGCGGCCGGTGTAGCCGCCCTTTTTCTGCTGGTCGCCGACCCCCTCGGTCAACGAATCTCCCAGCGCCACCAGGCGAACCGTTGACCGGCGGTTCGTGGTGACCGGCTGCGTCGTCTTAACGGTCCGCGTGCCGGGATGCCAATAGTTCAGGGCCACAATGGCGACTAAAATGACCAAGATGCCAATCCCCAACCACTTGCCGAAATGTTTCATTTTTTTCACAGGCTAACCCCCTCGATAAAGAAAAAGCGGTGACTAAGGCCACCCCTTTCTCGTGTAACGGATTGTGTCACTTTATTTGGTCGGGTCCGTGTAATACATTAAGGCAAAGGCGCCCGGCCCCCCGTGCGTGGCGATGATTGGCACCGTTTCGCGCACCAGGATATCTTTATCGGGTAAAAATTCATGAATGTGCTGTTGGACGCTGTCCACACTGTCGTAAGCTTCCACTTGGGAGATCCCGATCGACATGATGTCCGGCGTTTGTTTCATCTGGTCGTAGACCTTGCTAAAGTACCGGTCGATGGTCTTCATTCCCCGGCCCTTGGCGCGCACCTTGAGCTGGCCCCCGGTCACCTCCAACACAATCTTAATGTTCAGTAACGAGGTCAGCATCCCGGCGGCCCGCCCTAAGCGGCCTCCCTTTAAGATGTTTTCCAAGGTGACGATACCCATGAACAAATGTGTGTTGTTCCGGACGGCGTCGGCCCGTTGCAAAATGGTGGCCTTGTCGGCACCTTCGGCCGCTAATTTGGCCGCTTCGATCACCTGAAAGGCCAAGGCCTGGTCCGTAAACTGGCTGTCGACCACGGTCACGTCGGTCTTGGACAGGTTGGCGGCTTGCTCGGCCGCGTGAATCGTGCCACTGATGGCTTCCAGCATGGTAAAACAGATTACACTGCTCCCGTCTGCGCCCAACTTATCAAAAGTCTCAACGAACGACCCCAACGGTGGTTGGCTGGTCTTCGGTAAGGTTTTCGACGTTTTCATTTTATCGATAAATTCTTTATTCGTAATCGACTCACGTTCTACGTAGATCGTGTCGTCGATCATCACCGTCAACGGGACGATGGTGATGTGGTAATCTTGGATTTGCTGGTCGGTCAATCCGGCCGATGAATCCGTGACGATTTTAATGTTAGCCATGGAGATCCCACTCTTTCTGACCAAAAATTTGGTTTATGCTACAATATGCATAATGGAACATACAGTAACAGTATAGCAGAATTATCTGCTTTTTTCAGCTGTCGTCCCGTAAATCGCTTAATTTAAAGGAGGAGGTTCGTTGCAACCACCACGAAGTCGTACCTATAACATCGTCAATGAAGTTCTGAACGCCACGACCCACGGCATCGGGGCCGGCCTCAGTATCGCCGGATTAGTGATCCTGTTGCTACAGGCCCACGCCAAGGGCGGCGCGCTACGGATGACCACGTTTGCCATCTACGGGGCCATCATGGTCCTGTTCTACTTAGCCTCCACGCTCTTCCACAGCCTGGTCTTCACCAAGGCCTCCCACGTCTTTCAGATTTTTGACCACTGCGCCATCTACCTGTTGATTGCCGGGACCTACACGCCCTATAGCCTCCTGGTCATCGGGGGCTGGTTAGGCTGGACCATGTTCGGCGTCATCTGGGGAATGGCCGTCTTGGGCATCATCTATAAGGCCATCTGGCTAGGCCAACACCAGATTCTCTCCACCATCATCTACGTGGTGATGGGCTGGATGTGTCTGTTAGGCATCAAGCCCCTGTACGCCGGCTTAGGGCCCGTGGGCTTTGGCCTGCTGTTCGCCGGCGGGGTCGCCTTCACGGCCGGAGCCGTGCTGTATAGTTTCAAAGGAGTCCCCTTCGGCCACGTCATCTGGCACCTGTTCGTGATGCTGGGGACCGGATTGATGTACTTTTCCATTCTGTTATACGCCTAAATAACGTCAAAGGTCGCTCACGTGCTTACGTGGGCGACCTTTTAGCTTAGCGCCGTTCAAACTGTTCGAAAACGTAATCGTAGGGGTTGGCGGCATCCCGCACCCCGACCTGCTCGCCAATTTTCGCAAACTGGGTGTAGTCGATGGCGGGCATCCGGGTATCTCCCGGGAAGTCCGCGTCGATGGTGGTGCGGTATAACCGGTCCACGTCGGGCATGAGACCGTTAAAAAGTTGCGCCCCCCCGACCACATAAAGCTGGTCTTGGGGATGGTCGGCGGCGTATTGCCGCACGGCCGCTAACGAATTCAGGACCGTGACGCCTGCCGGAAATTCGCTGGCCGCCCGGTGGCTGACCACCACGTTGACCCGGTGCGGTAATGGCCGGCCAAACGAGGCAAAGGTCTTGGCCCCGGCGATGACCGTGTGGCCCGTCGTGGTGGTTTTAAAGTAGTGCATGTCGGCCGGTAGGTGCCAAGGCAAGCGCCCCTGATAGCCGATGACGCCGCCGTGACTTTCGGCCCAAAGATAGATCAACATGGTCATTCCTCCTATACGGCGACGGGGGCCTTGATCGCGGGGGCCGGGTCGTACCCGGTTACCTTGATGTCGGCCATGTCGTAATCAAAGATACTGGACTTATCCGGATTCAACCACAATTGCGGCGCGGCTTTCGGCGTCCGGGCCAATTGGGTCTTGACCTGGTCCAGATGGTTTTTATAGATGTGGGCATCCCCCAGGGTGTGGACGAAGTCGCCCACCTCCAGGCCGACTTCCTTCGCAATCAGCGACGTCAACAGGGCGTAACTGGCAATGTTGAACGGCACACCCAGGAAGATATCCCCACTGCGTTGATACAGCTGACAGCTCAGTTTGCCATCGTTGACGTAGAACTGGTACAGCGTGTGACACGGCGGTAACGCCATGGACGGCACGTCGGCGGGGTTCCAAGCCGAGACAATCATCCGGCGGGAATCGGGATGCGTCCGTAAGGTTTGGATCACGTTGGCCAACTGGTCGATGGTCTCACCGTTGTGGCCCTGCCAGGCCCGCCACTGACTACCGTACACCAATCCCAGATCCCCGTAGTGATCCCCGAAGGCTTTATCGGTCAAGATACGGTCGCAAAAGGCCTTTTTCTCGGCCTGATACTGCTGGTTAAACGCGGCATCGACCAGGGAGCGGCGGCCAAAGTCGTGCATGTCGGGGCCGTGATAGTCGGGACTGTCTACGTAGCGCTGAAACGCCCACTCGTCCCAGATGTGGTTATGGTGCTGGAGTAAGAACCGAATGTTGGTGTCTCCCCGTAGGAACCACAGGAGTTCCGATTTGATCAGGCCAAACGGGACCTTCTTGGTGGTCAGTAACGGGAAACCTTCTTGCAGGTTGAAGCGCATCTGATAGCCGAAGAGGCTGACGGTTCCAGTCCCCGTGCGGTCGGTTTTTTCGTGCCCCTGTTCCAAAACGGTACGTTCCAAATTTAAATAAGCATCTTCTAGCATTGCCGTGAGCTCCCCCTAATCCGTGGCGTACTCGCTTAGGTATTCCCAGCGAGCGACCTTCTGATCTAATTGTTGGTCTAAGTCGTCTAATTGTTGTTGCAGGTCGGCGAGCTTGTCGTAGTTGGCCCCGTTGGCGTTCATGTCCTTTTGCACGGCGGCCTTCTTGGCTTCCAGATCGTCGATGACGCCCTCGATGCCTTCCCATTCCTTTTGTTCGGCGTAGGTCAGCTTGACCTTCTTTTTCGCGGTCGGCGCCGTTGGTTGTTCCGGTTTCGCAGTCGTCTTGGGTTTCGTTGCCGCGGGCTTATGACTCGGCTTTTGAGCCGCCAAGTAATCGCTAAATTGACCGGAATACCGTTCAATCTGCCCGTTGCCGTCGAAGATCAACAGGCGGTCGGCCACCTTATCCAGGAAGTAGCGGTCATGGGAGACCGTGATGACGGTGCCGGCGAACTGCGCGATGTAGTCCTCCAAGACCGTCAGGGTACTAATATCTAAATCGTTGGTGGGTTCGTCGAGTAGTAAAACGTTGGGTTGTTCCATCAACAACTTCAACAGGTATAACCGCCGCTTTTCACCCCCGGAGAGCTTACGAATCAACGTGCCGTGCATGAACCGGGGGAATAAGAACTGTTCCAATAATTCGGTCACACTGACGGAATTGCCCTGCTTATCGGTCACGTTTTGGCCGACCTCTGACAGGTAGTTGATCATCCGTTTATCTTCGGGAATTGGTTCGATTTGCTGGGTATAGTAGGCCATCTTCACGGTTTCCCCCACGTCGATGATGCCGGAATCTAAGGGTAACTTCCCGGCGATCACGTTAAGGAGACTGGACTTCCCGGCTCCGTTTTCTCCACTGATCCCGATGCGTTCGCCGCCCTGGATCAGGTCGCTAAAGTCCTTTAAGATCAGGTGGTCGCCTAGACGCAGGTTGGCGTCCTTTAATTCGATGACCTTTTTACCTAACCGTTGTTGGCCCAGAGAAATCGACACGTTTTGTTGGACCTGTCGGGTGCCCTGTTGGCTGGCCAACTCGTGGAACCGGTTGATCCGGGCATTTTGCTTGGTCGACCGGGCCTTGGCGCCCGCCTTCATCCAGGCCAGTTCCTGTTGGTAGAGCCGCTTAGACTTCTGTTCGGCATCGGCTTCTTGCGTCACCCGTTCGGCCTTTTCCTGGACGTAGGCTTGGTAGTTTCCCGGGTATTGGTAGAGTTTCCCGAAGTCGAGTTCCCAAATCTGGTTGGCGACTTGGTCCAAGAAGTACCGGTCATGGGTCACGACCAGTAACGCCCCCTTGTAGGTGGTCAGGTATTGCTGCAACCAGGCGATGGAGTCAAAGTCCAAGTGGTTGGTCGGTTCATCCAAAAGCAATAGGTCCGGGGATTGAATCAGCACCTGGGCCAAGCCGACCCGCTTGACCTGCCCCCCGGAGAGCGTCTTGATCGATTGCGATAGGTCCGTGATCTTTAGCTGCGTCAGGATCGTCTTAACGTCGCTTTCGGCGGTCCAGGCGTCCTCTTCGTTCATCTTAGCCTCGGCGTCTAAATAACGTTTCTGGGCCTTGGCGTCCTCGGGGTGTTGCCCGTAAGCCGCCAGCGCCGCCTCGTATTGGCGAATCGTTACGAAAACGGTCTGGTCCCCGGAAAAGACGGCGTCCATGACGGTCAGGTTTTCGTCCAGGTCGGGTTTCTGGGTCAGATACCCAATGGTGTAGTCCTTGGGGGTACTGATGGTCCCGGTCTGGTCGTTGTTGACCCCGGCTAAGGTGTTCAACAGGGAGGTCTTCCCACTGCCGTTGACCCCAATCAACCCGATGCGGTCGTGTTCGTTGATGATGAAGTTTAAATTATCAAATAGGGTTTTCTCACCATAAGTTCGGTGTAAATTTTCTGCACGTAAGGTTTGCATAAATTTTCGTCACTACTCTCTTATTTCGAATTTGCTAGGGCTAACGCCTGCGTCAGTAACGCCGCCGGTTGGTTGGCCACTTGGCCCGTGACCACTTGCCGTTCCAAGGTGGCTAACAGCTGACCTAACTGGGGACCGGGCTGAATCCCGGCTTGCATCAAGTCCTTCCCCGTTAACGCCACCTCGCGTTTCTGGTGAATGGGCAGCGCTTCAGCCGCTTGGGTCAGGGCCGTGGCCCGGTCGGGAGCGCCTAAAATGACGGCCACCTCATTGGCTAACAAGAGCCGGTCGCGGCCGCACTGGTAGAGTTGCCAGGCCGTCAAGTCTTGCGTCTGCAGGACCCGTGCCGCTGCCACCACGGCTTGCACGTCCGTGATGACTTGGTTGGAGGTCTTCCAGTGCTTCAAGAAGGTCGTGGTCTGGGCGTGATCCAGTCCGAAGCTTAGACTCAGTAACGCCCAAGCCGTGACCTCGCTGCTGACGCCGTGGGTCAACCGCTGAGCTAACCGGGTCAACGCCGCTTCCTGGTGGGTAAAGTCCGGACAGTAACGCCAGAGCTGCGTCGCTAGCATCACGGTCAACCCGCGCTGCGGCGTCTGGCCCATCAGTAGCTTCAAGAGTTCCACCTGCGTCCGTTCGACCGCGATTTTGGCCAACAGGGCCGCGTGATCGGTCATGGCCGCTTCCGTAGCGGGAACGATGTCGAAGTCCAATTGACTAGCGAACCGGACCGCCCGCATCATCCGTAAGGCGTCCTCGTGGAACCGTTCCTGGGGATCGCCCACGGCGCGAATATGGTGATTTTTCAGGTCGGTCAGGCCATCAAATAGGTCGATGACCTCCCCGTTCTCGCGCATGGCTAAGGCGTTGATCGTGAAGTCTCGGCGTTTTAAGTCCTCGGCCAAGGACCGCACAAAGGTCACGTGGTCAGGACGGCGAAAGTCGGTGTAGGTCGATTCGGAACGAAACGTGGTGGTCTCGTAGCCCGTGCCGTGATCTAGAATCATCACGGTACCGTGTTCGATGCCGGTATCGACCGTGCGTTTAAAAAGGTGTTTGATTTCATCGGGATAGGCGCTGGTGGCGATGTCAACGTCGTGGATCGATTTACCTAAAATCGTATCCCGCACGCTGCCACCCACAAAGTACGCCTCGTAACCCGCCTGCTCAATGGTCTGTAAAACCGGCCGGGCCAATTCAAAATCCCGTGGTAATTGTTTTAGTTGCATACCGTCTTCCCCTTCTGCCAAATTCTGGTAAAGTCTTCCTCTGCCAGTTTAACAGATTACCGCGGTGAATTGAATGCAAAGCGCTGGTTCGGCCCGGTTAGCGCGGTTACTATTGGTCTAAAAACTATGCTATGATGAGCTTATAATCTTGCGTGCCGGGCAGACGGGTTTGATGGTCAATTTGGTTAAATTGGTCCGCCTGAATTAACGTGATATTTCGGTGGGAGGACGATACTATGACACAGATTAAAGACGAACAGGTTCGGCTACTCGACCTGATTATGATTGGGTTGGGGTGCGCCACGTTGGCGTTTAGTTTGGTCTTCTTCAACATCGCCAACCATTTGGCCGACGGCGGGATCTCCGGGATCACCCTGATCATCCGGGCGTTATTTCACTTTGACCCCGCCTACTCGACCATCCTGATCAACATTCCGCTGCTGGCCATCGGGTACCGTTACCTGGGTAAGCAGTCCTTGATTTACACAATCTACGGGACCTTCATGTTGTCGCTATTTCTGTGGATCTGGCAACGGGTGCCCCTGGCCATCGACCTCAGAGGTGACCTCCTACTGGCCGCCCTGGGTGCCGGGATTGCCGGGGGCTTCGGGTCGGGATTGATCTACCGTTACGGTGGCACTACCGGCGGGACCGACATCGTGGCGCGCATCATGGAACGGTTTTTCGGCGTGCCGATGGGCCAATCGCTCCTGTGGCTGGATGTGGTGATCTTACTGATTTCGCTGGTCTACATCAACGTGCCCCACATGGCCTACACCTTGATTTATTCCTATATTCTCACGCGAATCGTCAACTTCACGCAGGAAGGGGCTTACGCGGCGCGCGGAATTTTGGTGGTCTCCGAGCACTATCAAGACATCACTAACGCCATCATGGACCAACTGGAACGTGGCGTGACCCTGTTGCACGCTGAAGGTGGCTACTCGCACCAATCCCGGCAGATGATTTACGTGGTCGTGGCCCCTAACGAATTGCACACCTTGCGTCACATCATTCATGAGTGCGATCCTAAGGCGTTTGTCTCGGTAATTAGCGTGACCGAGGCCCTGGGTGAAGGGTTTACCTTCGCCGTCCCTAAGAAGCGCTTTTTAGCCCGTTTCCGGCATTGACCGGTTTGGGCGGTTTAGGTTCTGGTTTAGCAACCGCGGGGTGTGCGGTTGCTTTTTTTGTGAGAAAATAAGTTAAAGTAAAAATTGTGTTATTACAAATATGATTTTTCAAAAAAACCGTTTGCGGCAATTACGCCACAAACGGTTAAATTTTAACAATTTTTAAAGTTAGACTTCCCGGTAACTGTCCCACAACGCGGCCATTTCCACGTCGTCGGGCACTAACTTAACGTAAGCCTGCAGCAGCGTTTTCACCTGGTCGCTGGCCCCCTCTTCGCGGTAGAAGTAAATGGCCGGCTTCAAGAAGTCCGGCTGATCCATGAAGAACGGTGCCGCGGCATCGTAAGCTTGCCGGGCCTGCGCGTAATTTTCCTGGTGTTGGGCCGTCACGGCCAGGTTCCAGTAAAGCTGGGGATCGGCGCCCTCGTCCTTCACGTAGGGTTGGATCAACGCCACATTTTCGTCCCAGCGCTCCTGCTTCACGTACAGGTTACTGAGTTGGATCACCGCACTCAGGTCGTCGGCGTCTAGGTCGTGGCCCTGCTTCAAATACTTCTCGGCGAGGTCTTCGTCGTCGAGCTTCGTTGCCACGTGCGCCGCCTGCAGCCAAAGCTTCTCGTTGTACTGGTCGACCCCTAACCCTTCCTGAAGCGCCGTTAACGCCTCCGGCAAGCGATTTTCGGCCTCCAGCGCCTGGCCCAGATACGGGTACAACGACGTATAGTTGGGGTCGCTATCCTTAAGTTCCTCAAACAGGTGAATGGCCGCCAAGCGGTCCTTTAACTGGAGGTAGGTAAAGGCCGTTTCAAACTTCACGTCGGCGGTCATGTCCCCCGGGTGAATCTGCTTCAGATACCCGATGGCCTGCTCAAAGCGCCCGGCGTTCGCGTAGGCCACCCCGAGGCGTTCCACCAGGTTAACCCGCGATAACGTGGTCGTTCCCGCCGTGATCAGTTCCAGGTACAGCGGAATGGCCTTCCGGAACTCTCGCATGGTGAAATACAGTTCGGCCAACGCAAAGGTGATCACCGGTTCGTCCGGTGCTAGCTTACGGGCCGTGAGTAGTTTTTGCTCACTGACCTCGAAGAGTTCCTGGGTCTGATAAAGGTCCGCCGCCACCATCAGCGCCTGCACGTAAGCCTCGGAACCTGGTTTGACCTGATTCAGATAATCCAGTGCTTCATCGTTTTTATCCTCGTCAATCGCAATATCCGCCAGGTTCGTCCGTAATTCGTCTTCGTCCGGATACTTCTTTAACAACTTCTCGTAGATCCGGCGCGACTGGTTCAAAAAGCCCAAGGAATATAATTCTTCGGCCAGACTAAACAGGGTATCATCATCGTCGTGGCGCAGCGCCAAAGCGTATTGCTTCTTGAAGGCATCCAGTTGCCCCTTTTCCAGTTGGTCTAACGCAGTTTGTGCGTAACTCATCCGTTTTTCGGCCTCCTCAACGGTCCCAGATCAAGCATCATGATTTCACGGTAATAAAAAACCAGTCCGTCGACCGGACTGGCCCTTTACCCATTAAATAGTTAATTATAATTATTTAACAGCATCCTTTAAAGCCTTCCCTGGCTTGAATGCAGGGACTTTGCTTGCAGGAATTTGGATTTCTTGTCCAGTTTGTGGGTTACGGCCCTTACGAGCTGCACGTTCACGTACTTCAAAGTTACCAAAGCCGATCAATTGAACCTTTTCGCCTTTAGCCAACGTTGCTTGGACAGAATCGAAGACTGCATCAACTGCAGCCGTTGCGTCCTTTTTAGTTAAGCCAGTTGCGGTTGCAACATCGCTAACCAATTGTGCTTTGTTTGCCATTTTGAATTCACCTCCTGAACAGAAGATTAGATGTAGGCCATCTAGTGATCATTTTTGAGTGGTCCAAAAATGATGAAACAAATACGGGGAAACCGCATCATTTCTTTATCAAAGATAGCACAGGAAGCCTTATATGACAAGGGATAACGGCATTTTTTAGCAATTATCCCCGAAGTTTTTGTGATTTTTATCATTTTGACCCGAATTCGGGCAAAAAGGTTGCTATCACGGGGTTCGGCGTTACTTCCGTGCCCGTTCGATCAGATGCAACGGTGTGCCTTCAAAATCGAAGTGTTCACGAATCTGATTTTCCAAAAACCGTTCGTAGGAGAAGTGCATCATCTTCGGGTCGTTGACGAAGACCACGAAGGTTGGCGGGGCCACGGCCACCTGCGTGGCGTAGTAGACCCGGAGTCGCTTCCCGTTGTCGGACGGCGTCGGATTCAACGCAATCGCGTCCATGATCACGTCGTTTAACGTGGCCGACTGGACCCGTTGGTTGTGGTTGGCGGAAACCCGTTTGATCATGGCCGGCAGCTGGCTCAACCGTTGACCGGTCTTAGCCGAAACGAACAAGATCGGCGCGTAACTGAGGTACTGGAATTCCGCGCGAATCAGATTTTCGAAATCCGTCAACGTGTGGTTGTCCTTCTTCAAGGTGTCCCACTTGTTGACCAGGATAATGATGCCCCGTCCCGCTTCGTGCGCGTAACCAGCCACCCGTTTATCCTGTTCACGAATCCCTTCTTCAGCGTTTAAGACCACTAACACCACGTCGGAGTCGTCAATCGCGCGCATGGCCCGCATGACGCTGTACCGTTCCGTGTTTTCGTAGACCTTCCCCCGCTTCCGAATTCCGGCCGTATCGACCATGGTGAAACGCGTATCGTCCGCCGTAAACTTGGTGTCGATCGCATCCCGGGTGGTCCCGGCAATGTTTGACACGATCACCCGGTCTTCACCCAACATGGCGTTGACCAGCGAGGATTTCCCCACGTTCGGCCGACCAATCAGGCTAAAGCGAATGGAGTCGTCCTTCGGGGCACCATCTTCGGCCGGGAATTCCTTGACCACGGCGTCTAACAGGTCACCAAGACCTAAGCCGTGGACCCCGGAAACCGGGTACGGATCGCCAAAGCCCAAGGCGTAGAAATCATAAATCGTTTCGCGGACTTCCGGGTTATCGGCCTTGTTCACGGCCAAAATCACGGGCTTCTTCGACCGGTAGAGAATCTTAGCGACCTTTTCGTCGGCGTCCGTGATCCCCTCGGGGGCGCTCACGACGAACACGATCACGTCGGCTTCATCGATCGCAATTTCGGCTTGTTGGGTAATCTGGGTGAGAAACGGTTCGTCCCCCATGTCGATCCCCCCGGTATCAATCATCCGAAATTCCGTGCCCAACCATTCGGCCGGCGCGTAGATTCGGTCACGCGTTACCCCGGGGGTGTCTTCGACGATGGAAATCCGTTCACCGGCAATCCGATTAAACAGCGTCGACTTCCCCACGTTGGGGCGGCCAACAATGGCTACTACGGGATATGCCATCGTAAATCCCTCCTTTATTTGTTTACCTTGCTTACATTTAATGACAGGAAAAGGGCCCAGAACGCAACCCATTCAAGTTTCGCTCTAGACCCCTTTATCACGACGGTCTAATCTAAATTAGTCCTTGTCGTTTTCCTGGTTTTCGATATCCTTTTTCAGGCTGTCCCCAATCAGGTCACCTAAAGAGAAACCGGTGCTTTCTTCTGGGGCGTTAGCCGTGGAAGTTTCAGCAGAGTTCCGGTTGTTCCGGCGTGGACGAGAACCACCGTTGTTCCGGTTGTTGCGAGGACGACTAGCGTTACCGCCGTTGTCGTGACCTTCGTCACCGGACTGTGGCTTTTCTTCCAAAGCCTTGATGGACAAAGCTAAACGGTGATCGTTTGGCCGTACATCTAAGACCTTAACCTTGATTTCTTGACCAACCTTTAAGACGTCAGCTGGCGTCGCGATGTGTTGGTGAGAAATTTGGGAAATGTGAACTAAGCCTTCAACGCCTGGGAATACTTCAACGAAGGCCCCAAAGCTAGTCAAACGCTTAACAGTACCGTCTAAGACGCTACCTTGTGGTGCCTTGTCTTCAATGCCATCCCAAGGTTCTGGTAAGGTTTGCTTGATGGACAAGGAAATCCGGTCACGTTCTGGGTCAACGGATAAGACCTTAACCTTCACGTCTTGGCCCACCTTTAAGACATCGCTAGGCTTTTCAACCCGTTCGTAAGCAATTTCGGAAACGTGAACCAAACCGTCCACGCCGCCAAGGTCAACAAAGGCCCCGAAGTTCGTCAAACGAGCAACCTTGCCTTCGACCGTGTCACCAGCTTGTAACTTCGCCATGATTTCTTCCCGTTGCGCAGCCCGTTGCTTTTCAACAATGGCCCGGTGGGATAAGATCAAGCGGTTTTCGCTAGGTTCGATTTCCACGATCTTGAATTCAAGGGTTTGACCCTTAAATTGTGATAAGTCTTCAACAAAGTGATCTGAAACCATGGATGCTGGGACGAAGCCCCGAACACCGGCGTCAACCACTAAACCACCCTTAACCACTTGGGTAACTGGGGCCGTTAACGTGTGACCAGCTTCAAATTCTTTTTGAATGTCGTCCCAAACCTTACGGGCTTCCAAACGACGTTGTGAGAGCAAGTAGCTCCCGCCTTCTTTATCGTTACCGATACGTGAAATTACGACGAGGTCTAAGACGTCCCCGACTTTAATTACTGATTTAATATCATCGACTGGCTTCGTGGATAATTCCTTCTTTGGAACAACCCCTTCAATCCCAGTTTCACCGATACCAACAATTGCTTGTTGATCGTCGTCGATTGCTAAGATTTCACCCTTAACAACATCGCCGACCTTCACGTTATCCACGTTATTCAACGCGTTTAGCAAATCGTTGTTATCATTGTTTTGACTCGTGCCATTTTCACTCATGCGAATATTTCCTCCTTGCGACAACTCTAAACACCATTTTATCTGATTACAGCGATAAAAGCTAGTAAAATGCCTATTTCTGTCGCATTTCTTTTTCTTTAATAATTTCAGCGATCCGATCCGCCACTTGTTCAATTGATAACGAGGTGGTATCTAACCGAATGGCATCCGCCGCTTGAGTCAGCGGGGAGACCTTACGGGTCGAATCCTTGCGATCCCGTTCTTCAATCTCGTGTTTCAGGGTGGCTAACGGCGTGGTGATGCCCTTGGCCGCATTGTCCTTCAACCGTCGTTGGGCCCGTTCTTCCACGCTAGCCACCATGAAAATCTTGACTTCCGCGTGGGGCAAGACGGTCGAGCCGATATCACGACCGTCCATGACGATCCCCCCCGCATCCGCGATTTGCCGTTGGCGCGCCGTTAATTCCGTTCGAATGGCGGGTAACGCCGAAACCTGCGAGACCGAATTGGTCACGTCCGGTTGCCGAATCGCTAAGGTGACCTCCGTGTCGTCCACGAAAACCTTTTGCGTTGGGGTGCCGGGCTCGAAACGAATCGTTATTTGATCCAGTAATTGCTTGATCGTCGCTTCGTCGTCTAAGTCCGCACCGGCCTGCAACGCCTTCCACGTAATGGCCCGGTACATCGCCCCGGTATCACAATAGATGTAATGAAACCGCTGGGCCACGATCTTGGCGACCGTACTCTTCCCGGCGGAAGCGGGACCGTCGATTGCCACTTGTAAACCTTGCTTAGCCATAACCACATTAACTCCTAATCTAAGTATTTAATTGGGTCTTACCGTACCCGTAAGCGTTGGCCAGGGTGCACCGTCGCGCCGGATGACAGACCGTTTAATTCTAATAATTTTTGTTCCGAGATGCCCGCATTCGTGGCCACCCGGTAGACGCCTTGGCCGGATTCGACCGTGGTGTATTTCTTGCCCGCCGCACTGGTCGAAGAACTGCTCTGTGACTGACTCGTCGCGGTCGAACTCGTTGCCGAAGAGGTCGCAACAGAAGAACTGCTAGTCGCGGTCTCCGTCGAACTAGCAGTCGTCGTATCTGTGTCCTGACGGCTACTCTTCGAGGCCTTAGTCGTCTTCTTTTTGGCGTGACTGCTGGTACTCGTCGCCTTCTTTTTACTCGAAGAAGAGCTTGAGGTCCCGGCAGCCACCTTTTCCGTATTTTGAGGCCGGTTAACCGAACTTTGCCGAGCTAAACCGTAAACCAATGAAGCTGCTGCAATCACAATGATAATGGCAACCAAAATAATGGTGACCATGGTATTGCTATGATTTTGTCGCCGCATTTTCGTTCGTGATAGGTTTCCCTGATCGTCCCGATCATCAGCAAACGATTGCTCCCATGGCCGCGACGTTTGCTCCTTGGGCGTTTGCTCGTCACGTTTTTGACTCATCATCTAACCTCCCTGAAAAACTTTCACCGGTAATTGTAACATTCCCGGGTGAAATTAGGAACCTATAATTGCTGAAACCACCGAGATTACGGCAATCTTAAAAAATAGCGATTCAAGTCGCTACCGGTAACTACGTAAAAGCGTGGGAGATTTTGTGGAACATTTTCGGGCAGCGTCAATGCGCCCCTGTTTTAGTCGAGACGTGCGCGCCACTTTTTAGGCCACCAGTTGCCGTCAAAACCAAAGGCCGCCCCGCTGACTAGACGAGACGACCCAGAGGAATTGCTCGGCGGTCACCCACCAAACGATGAAAAGATTAGCTCCCCAATCTTAAAGAAGCCCCTTTAGCTTAACAGGTTGAGCTCAGTCAGTGCGGCCCAACGCAAAAATTACGGCGTTGCCTGTCCGTAACGGTTAGTCGGCCACTAGCAAACGGCGTAGCTGGGCCTGCCAGTCCGGCGCCACGGGGGTCGGTGGCGTTGGGGCTTGGCGTTTCAAGCCCAGGTCGGTCAGGTCGATGGGTACCTTGCCCGGGGCACAGCACGCTTCGTGATGCGCCGGGGCGGTCTCGTCAAACGCGGCGAGCCACCGCGCACGCAGACAGCATGGTTCTCGCACGTAGGCCAGCATCTGCGCTAGGGCGTGGCCCCGTTCCTTCTCCCGGCGCTCGAACAGCGCCTGCACGGCGGTCGCCGAGATGCCGTGTTGCAGATAGAAGGTCAACAGGGCAATCCCCGGGTCGTTGCGACTAAAGGCTTGCGGGTGCGCATAGAAGCGTTGGATCGTGGCATCGTCCGGGCGGTTGGCCTGGTTGAGCGTCAAGGGTAACCGCTCATCCCCCGGCGTGTAGAGCAACACGGCCAGACTGGGCTGACCGTCCCGCCCCGCTCGGCCCATCTCCTGCGCGTAACTGCCCAGGTCGGCCGGTAGGTGGTAGTGGATCACGTAGCGTACGTCGTTTTTATCGATGCCCATGCCAAACGCACTGGTCGCACAGATAACGGCCAGGTCCCCCTGCATGAACTGTTGCTGGATCTTGAAGCGGTCCTCGCTGGACAATCCCGCGTGATAGGCCGCTACCGCTAGGCCGGTCTGGTCCCGTAGCCACTGGGCCATGTCGGTTGCTAGTTGTTTACTGGAAAAATAAATCACGCCCGGAAAGACTAGCTGAGTCACTAGGGCTAACAACCGCTCGCGTTTAGCGGCATCGTTTGCGACGGGTTCCACGTCCAAGAAGATGTTGGGCCGGTCGAGCGATTCGGTCACCACCGTGGGCGTCGTGCGTAATTGTTTGGCGATCTCGCCCTTGGTGGCGTGGTCGGCCGTCGCCGTCAGCATCAGGGTCAGCGGTGAACCTAACTTCTCGCGAATGGCCCCCAACAAGAGGTATTCGGGCCGAAAATCTGGGCCCCACTGGACGATGCAGTGGGCCTCGTCGATCACCAGCAGGCTCAAGGTCAGTTGGCCTAACCGCGCCAACATAGCCGGTTGGGCCAACATTTCCGGCGATAAAAACAGGAATTGATACTGCTCGAGGTGCGCTAAGATCGACTGGCGTTCCCCGTAGCTGGTCAATGACGTAATCGCCGCCACCCGGCGAAAACCGGCCAGTCGCATGCGGTTGACCTGGTCCGTCATCAAGGCGAGTAACGGTGAAACGATCAAGACACAGCCGGGATGGCGGTACCCGTATAGCTGATAGATCAGGGTCTTCCCCGCCCCGGTCGGGAGCACGGCGAGGGTATCGTGCCCGGCCTCCAAGGCGGTGAGGGCCGCTTTTTGCCCGGCCCGAAACTCGGAATACCCGAACACCGTTTGTAAGCTAGTCGTTAGGGGTTCCAGCATGCCCCGCACCTCCCTTGTCACACCAAATGGCTAATAACCGAAACGTAAAGAAATCAAAACGCGCCTGCAAGTCGGCTGGTAACGCGGTGTATTCCCAGTCGTCCAGTTGCGCCGGTAAGGCCGCCAAGAGTGTCTGGCGCGTTGCTTGCGGCAACAGGCGCTCGTAGGGTAAGGCTGTCACGGGTAACATGATGGCCGCCTCCAAGAGGTGTTCTCGCACGGTACTGGGCTTGATCTGCCGTTGGGTGGCCACCTGATCGAGGGTCAAGGCCGTGGTGGTCACCGCACGTAAGGTGGCCTGCGCACTACGCGTCACGGCCGTTTGCCACGCCGGCGCCAAGAGTGCGTGTAAGGGGTGGTCGGCCTGCCGGGCGTCTTGGGCGATGCGCACCACCCCATCGACGTGTCGCAGGTAGATCTCCCAGGGCGTTTGGTGGAGGTCTACAGCCAGCTGCTGATTCGTCAAGCCGGGTTGCTGGTACCCACTAAACCCCGCCGTCAAGACTTGCGCCGTTTTTTCCGGTAACTGGGTCAGACTAGCGGTCAAAGCCGTGAAAATCCGAGTGGCCAGGTCCGGCGACTTGGCCTGATGAAACCACTGTCGCACGGCTTGCCGGGTCGCCAGGTCCGTGGTCAACGGGTAGTAGCGCGCCGTTCGATGGGCGTACTGGGATACGACCTGGACGCTCAGCAGTAGGCGTTGGCGGGCGACCGCTAATGAAAGTTGTGGCCACAAGGCCCGCGTTTGGGGCTGGTAGGTCGGGACTTGGTCGCGGCGTTGCCGGCCCTTTGCGGTGAGGCGTAACTGGGGTTGTTCGTTCGGCGTCCATGTCGCTAATTTTTGACTCACCAGGGCCTGAGCGGTGGCGTCGAGGCCCCCGCGGTCCAGGTGCTTCGCTAGACCGAGGAGAAACAAGAGATCGTAGCGCTGCCCCCAGTACAGCGTGGAGACCGTTTTGCGGCCCCGCAACAGATTTTCAATTACCCGTAATCGCCGGGCTTGCTGGTCGTCTAGCAAGTGTAACAAGTCTTCTGGATCCACCGATTCCGCCTCCTTTGGTGCTTATCCGTTCTAGTTTACCATACTCAAAGAGTGGGACAAAAGGCGGTTAGCTGGCGAGCATGAACGTCGTAAGGCAGATAATCCTGGGCTTGGATTATCCGTCTTACGGGGTTAAGCGGAACCAGCTGCCTTTTGGCGCACGTTTCGACACCAGATATTCGGAGACGAAAAAGAGCCCGAGACTTTTGTCCCAGACTCCACAGATATCATTGATGATGAATGGCTTAATTTTGGTGCCGGGCGAGCCAATCCCCGAGTCGCCGATTCAGCAGGATGAAGAGGACCCCTAGCACGAGACCCTTGATCAGGTTAAACGGAATGACCCCCAACAAGATCAACTTGTTGACGGGTAGACCCAACGACATCCCCCAGACCTTCAGATATAGCGGCGTGATGACCCACTAATTGGCTAGTGATAGAACCACGGTCAAGCTGATGGTCCCCACGATGACGGCCATGACCTGCCGGGATAGTGTCCGGGGCCGATCTTTGAGGACCGCACTGATTGGTAAAATAAAGGCAATATCGGCGATAAATGCGGTCAGCACCCCAATGAAGTTGACGATGTCTAACCCCGTCGAGACGAAGTAGAGCAATTCCTTGACGGCGGCGATCAAAATCGCCCCTCCCGCCCCGAAGATACTCATGCCTAACAAGACCACCAGATCACTCAGATCTAACTTCATATACGGCACGATGGGAATGATGGGAATGGAGATAAACATCAGTACGTAAGCCACTCCGGCAAAGAGTGCCATTTCCACCATGGCACGAACACCCAGTCCCTGTTGACGATTTTCCATAATCCTGTTCCTCCTTGCGGTCATCTCAAACGACGCGGCCACGAAAAAAGGCCTCGCCGCAGAAGGGCAAGACCTTGTTGATTACGTCGGGATGCGTAAAGAGCAACGTCTCATCTTCTGCATACCAGACTGTACTGTCGGTCTCGGAGTTGCACCGAATCAACCACGGGAGCGTGGGTCGCGGACTGTTACCGCCGGTCGGGAATTCCACCCTGCCTTGAAGATGAACCATAATTTTATTACACATTTAATATACAAACCCTCACCGAGTTTGTCAAGCTTTTCACTTAGTCGGCATTAGTCGGCTAAACCCGTCAAGCGTTTCAGTTCTTTTAACTCTTCGGGTTTCAGGTGCCGCGAATCCCCGGATTGCAAGCCCTTCAGGGTCAAGAAGCCGTATTGTTCGCGCTTCAGCTTTTCGACCGGATAGCCCACCGCCGCCAACATTTTCTTGACCTGGTGGTTGCGGCCTTCGTGAATCGTTAACTGCACGATGGCCGTTTTCTTCTTCTGATCATAACTGAGCATCTTGGTCTTAGCCGGCGCGTACGGTTCGCCCTCGACGGTCACGCCTTGACGCAACTGCCGTAAGGCGTCGTTCGTCGGCACCCCCGTGACCCGCGCCACGTAGGTCTTTTCTACCTCGTAACGCGGGTGGGTCAGCCGGTTGGCCAGTTCCCCGTCGTTAGTCAGTAGTAGTAACCCGGAGGTGTCGTAGTCCAACCGCCCGACCGGGTAGATCCGCTGGGGCACGTTTTCGATCAAATCCACGACGGTCTTGCGCTGCTTATCGTCGTGCGCCGTCGAGACCACCCCGCGGGGCTTGTACAGCAGCATGTAAACGGGGGCTTCGGCGGTAATCGGGACGTTATCGACCGAAATCGCGTCGTGCACCCCCACCTTAGTGCCGAGTTCGGTCACCACGGTCTGGTTGACCCGCACGTGCCCACTGGTAATCAATTTTTCGGCTTGGCGCCGCGAGGCTACCCCGGCGTGTGCTAAGACTTTTTGGAGTCGTTCCATGTCGTTTCATCTCCTGAATTCAGTTGTTGGTTAAAGGCCTGTAAAAAGAGGTCGCCGTCGTCGTTGGCCTCGCTAGGCGTGGCCGCCTCCGGTAAGGGTGGCAGGTCGCTTAATTGTTTGAGGCCAAAGTAGTCTAAGAAATAATCGCTGGTCCGGTAGATCTTGGGCCGGCCCGGTTCGTCCAGGCGCCCGGCCGGTTCGACCAGCCGACGCAGCACCAGTTTTTGTACCGTTGAGGCGCTCTGCACGCCGCGAATCTCATCGACTTCGATGCGCGTGATGGGTTGCCGGTACGCGATGATGGCTAAGACCTCTAACGACGCCGGCGATAACGTGGTGCTCAACGGACTTTCAAAGTACCGCTGGATCACGTCGCTGGCCGCCGCCTTGGTGACCAGCCGGTAGGTCGTGTCGTTGACCATCAATTCGAGTGCCGAATCCTCATCGGCGGCGTACTTTTCGGCCAGACGTTCTAGCGTCGCTAAAATGGCCGGTCGTAGCAACCCGGTCACGGTCGCCAGGTCCGCCACGGTCATCCCCTCGTCACCGCTGACGAACAGGAGACTTTCAATCTGCGCTAATGGCGTCATGGTCAAGACCTCCTTTAACTGCGTTGATCTCTAAGGGTAAGAGCCGACTCGGCTGGTGCAACGCGACCCGGCGTTGGCGGGCGAGTTCCAGCACCGCCAGAAAGGTCGTGACCACCTCGTCGAGTACCGGTGAGCGTCCGAACAACCGGTCAAAGGCAATCGGGTGGCGTAACCGCGTTAACCGTCGCAAGACCGTTTGCATCTGGTCTTTGATGGTGAAGTGTTCCGTCGCTACGTGTTGGGTGACCGGCTGGGCCACGGTCGCGCGGTGCGCCAGGCGCACTAAGGTCGCTTGCAGGTCCATGACGGTCACGCCCGGGGCCACCGTCAACGGGGTGTCGGCCGGGACCGGCATAGCCGGTCGCGTAAAGTGCTGTTGCCGCAACAGGGCGCGGTCCTTTAATTCGGCGGCCGCCCGTTGGTAACGCTGGTATTCGACCAGTTGGGTCACCAGATCGGTCCGCGGATCGTCCGGTTCGTCGTCATCGACGGGGTCGACCGTTTGCGGTTTCGGTAAGAGTAGCTTGGCCTTGATGGCCATCAAGTTGGCCGCCATCACGAAGTATTCGCCGGCCACGTCTAGTTGCAGGGTCTGCATCTGGTGTAAGTAGGTCAGATACTGACTGGTAATGGTGCTGATGCGGATATCGTAAATATCCATTTCGTTGGTTTTAATTAAATGTAATAACAGGTCTAACGGGCCTTCGAAGTCACTGACCTGAATCAGTGGTTGGCCGGTCGAGGTGGTTTTGTCCATGGTGAAATTCCCACTTTGCAATAATCTGTGATGTGGCGAGGGTCCCCATTATGCGCTGTTGGGGAACCATCGTCGCGAGTTGATCGAGCATCTGCCACACGTTTGCCGTGGACTGTTTATCGGGCATCAGGCCCACCAAACGCACGATCACGTAATTACTTTGGCGCTCGGTACCCAGGACCCCGGCGAAATCGTCGTACTGGTCCTTCCATAAAAACAGGGTTCGGTCATCGCCCCCCTGATACCAGGCTAATTCCCGTTGCAAACGATCCCAGTCCTTAAAGCTGGGCAACAGGCTCATCAGCCCCATCGCAATCTTCTGATAATCGCTGCGATACTTGAGTAACATGCTTTCCCTCCGTTTTCACGTCCACCCACCTTACCACACTTCGCAGTGAACCACAAACTACGCGCGTGGGTGGTAGCGATCGTATACCGCCGCGAGCCGTTTTTTCGAAATGTGCGTGTAGATCTGGGTGGTGGTAATGTCCGCGTGCCCCAGGAGTTCCTGGACCACCCGTAAATCCGCCCCGTTTTCCAAGATGTGCGTGGCAAACGAATGCCGCAGGGTGTGGGGCGTCACGTCCTTGTGAATGTCGGCTAACGCCACGTAATGCTTGATCTTTTGCCAAATGGCCTGGCGGGTCAACCCACCCCCGTGGGCGTTTAGAAACAGGTACGGACTGGTTCGCTGCTTGAGCAGGACCGGGCGGCTGGTCTTTAAGTACTGCTGGACCCAATCACTGGCCACGTCGCCGATCGGCACGATGCGTTCCTTATCGCCCTTGCCCAGCGTCTGGATCAACCCCATCTCTAGGTGCAGGTCGCCCAGTTTCAAATGGACCAATTCACTGACCCGCAGGCCGGTGGCGTAAAGGACCTCGAGCATCGCGCGGTCGCGCAACCCGTACTTGTTCGTGGTATCCGGCGCAGCCAAAAGTCGGTCGACCTCCGCGACCGTCAAGACGGCCGGCAGGTGTTCGGCGCGCTTGGGGGCCGCCACGTTGGCCATGGGGTTTACCGCCAGTTGATGCGTTTGCACCAGGTAGCGGTAAAACTTACGCAACGCCGACACCGCGTGAATCACGGAGTTGCGCGACTTCCCTTGCTGGGTCAACGCCGCGAGGTAGGCCATGAGTTGCGGCCGGTCGACCGTTAAGAAGCTCGCCACCTGTTGCGTCTGTAAGTAGGCGGCCAGTTCGCGCAATTCCTGCGCGTAGCTGGTCACGGAATTGACCGCCAGCCCCTGTTCGACCGTCAAATAATGGGTAAAGTCCGCAATCGCGTCGTTAAAGGTTGCCATGTCCCCGCCTCCTAAGCGCCTAGTCCGCCGGCTCGTCCGTGGAGGTCGCCGGGGTCTTGAGCCACAGTTGCCCATCATGTTGCGTGATCTTGTCGGCCTTGAGCAGGTGCCCGATAGCGCGTTTGAACTGACCCTTGCTGATCCCAAAGTAGGCCTTGATAGCCGCCGGGGAACTCTTGTCACTAAATTCCAAGTGTCCCGCTTCACTGTGTTCCAGGGCCGCTAATAACATCGCGGCATCGTCGTCGATGGCCTCGTAGGCCCGGGGCTTGAGCGACAGGTTCAACGTGCCGTCGTCGTGCACCCCAATGACGCGGGCTTGGACCTGGGCCCCTAAGCGTGGTTCGACCTCCCGTTCGCTGGGGTGAATGAAGCCCAACTCGTAGTGGTCGGTCATGACCCGGGTCCCTACGAGCTTATCCTGGTACACCGTAGCCGTGACGTTGGCGTTTTCCATGCGCTTCTTCCCCGCTTGGGCGATTGCCTGGAAGATGTCCGTGTCGGCCAACACGCCCCACAGACGCTGCTTGTTATCCTCGCGTAACGCGATCAATAAGCGATCGCCCTGTTGCGGCCAGAGTTCCATCATGCTGGGCAGGTCGTCGAGCGACACCACCATGTCCTTATCGGGTAAGCCAATGTTGACGAAGACGCCCAACGTCCGCTGGCTGCGTACCACCGTGCCCCAACCATAATGGTCGACCTGGACCTGGGGAACCTCCCGGGTGATGGTCAGGTGATGGTCCTCGTTTTCGTAGGCGAAGCCCTTAAACGTGGCCCCGGCCTTCAACGGCTTCTTGATCTCGCTTTTCGCTAGGCGAAACGTGGTCCCGTTGGCCTGCACGAAGTAGTCCGTTTCGTTCTCGTCGGTGACACTGCCCGTGATCACCCGTCCTAATAATTTATCCATAATTTCCTCATTTCTCCCCGACCACTCCCGGGGGTCCGTTCTTAAAGTCACTAACTTGTATTTTACACGGAAACCGCCTAACTAGCGAGGGACCTGGCCGATTTTTTGCCGGGAATTTAACGTCTTGACCAAAAAACGGACTCACCAATTGGCGAGTCCGTTTCCCTTAATTTAAAATTTAAGCTTAAAGCGCGTTGGAAGCACCGTGGTAAACAATGCCCCGACGGGAATCAACGGTAATCAATTCGCCATCAGAGATCTTGTCACTGGCACCCGTAGCACCAACGATAACTGGGATTCCCATGGAAATTCCCACAACGGCTGCGTGAGAAGTCAAGCCACCGTTTTCAACGATCACGGCACTGGACTTTTCGATAGCTGGCAAGTAATCCTTGTCGGTGTTCTTAGCGATTAAGATACCACCTTCAACGACCTTAGCGTTAGCTTCAGCAGCGGAGTTTGCGATGATGGCCTTGCCAATCACCGTGTCGTCACCGACACCTTGGCCTTGAACTAACTTAGAGCCAATTAATTGGATCTTCATCAAGTTCGTGGTCCCGCGTTCGCCAACTGGCACACCAGCGGTGATCAGAATCAAGTCGCCTTCCTTAGCTAAGCCGGTTTCAACGGCCTTGGCAGCAGCCAAGTCGAACATTTCATCGGTGTTCGCTGGCTTTTCGGTCACGATTGGGTAAACACCCCAGTTAACCATCAAGCCCCGACGAGTCCGGTCGTCAAACGTGACGGCCAAGATGTCAGCGTTAGGACGGTACTTGGAGATCATCTTAGCGGTGTAGCCACTTTCAGTAGCTGCTACGATGGTCTTAACGCCCAATTCGTTGGCTACCCGGGCAACGGAAGCACCGATGGATTCGGTCACGTCACCGTTGTCGAAGTCCAAGTTGTCCCGACCAAATTCTGGTAAGGCGTTTTCAGCCTTGATGTCGATCCGGTTCATCGTGGCAACGGATTCTACAGGGTATTCACCGTTAGCACTTTCACCAGAAAGCATGGTGGCGTCGGTCCCATCAAAGACGGCGTTCGCCACGTCAGAAGCTTCGGCACGCGTAGGACGTGGGTTTTCTTGCATGGAGTCCAACATTTGGGTCGCCGTGATAACTGGCTTGCCTAAGATGTTGCACTTCTTGATCAGGGCCTTTTGAACCAACGGTACGTTTTCCGTTGGGATTTCAACCCCCATGTCCCCACGAGCAACCATTAACCCATCGGAAACCTTGATGATGTCATCAAAGTTGTTGATTCCTTCTTGGGATTCGATCTTTGGGAAGATTTGAACGTGTTCCATGTGCTTTTCTTCGAGTAATTCACGGATGTCCATGACATCTTGTGGCTTACGAACGAAGGAAGCCGCGATGAAGTTGATTTCGTGGTCCAAACCAAAGCGAATGTCGTCGGAGTCCTTTTCAGTGATCCCAGGTAAGTTGATGGAAACACCAGGGGCGTTAACACCCTTCCGGGAACCCAAGACACCATCGTTTTGAACCTTCACAACTAATTCCTTAGTTGCGTCGTCCTTCTTTTCAACGACCGTGTCTAACAGACCGTCATCGAACAGCACGTGGCCGCCTTCGTGGACGTCATCGAACAGACCTGGGTAAGTAACCGCGATCTTTTCCTTCGTCCCTTCGAGGGAAGCATCCATGGAGATGCGGAATTCGTCACCAGTGTGGAAATCAAGCTTCCCGCCCTTTTCAACGGTCGTCCGGATTTCAGCACCCTTCGTGTCTAGCATGATGCCGACAGTCTTACCAGTAATCTTTTCAGCCTTGTGGACGTTTTCCAACCGGCCAAGGTGTTCTTCGTGATCACCATGGGAGAAGTTGAACCGGAAGATGTTGGCTCCGGATTCAATCAACTTAACAATGGTATCAACGTCAGTACTTGCAGGACCAAGGGTACTTACGATCTTGGTTTTCTTCATTAGAAAAATCTCTCCTTTAGAATTGGCACGAATCCAATCTGTCGAACAAAAAATTCGGCAGACCAAAAACTTCGGCACAAATTTGATTCCAAAAGTATTTTAGCACTTTTAAAAATTTATGTCTGCTATGTTCCCTGAATTTCGGTGACTTTGTAGCCAAATTCTCAAAGTAAGCGTTTTCGCTTGACCCTTAAATGATAGATTGATGATTAAGATTAGTTATAATTTATAATTAAATAATCTATTCGTTAACCAGTTTCCCTTAATCGGCGGTCGGAATGGTAAAGCCCAATTCCGCAATATCGGCGTCGAAGGTCTTGACCGTATCCACGGAAACCTGGAAGGCATCCTTCCCGAACTTCGGTAACTTGGCTAAGATCTTGGGTGGCACCGTGATAATGTCACAGCCGGTTTGGTCGGCCTGGACAATGTTAAAGACTTCACGGGTGCTGGCCCACAGCAGTTCGACGCCCGCCTTGGTATGGCAGACCTTGGCGGCCGCTCGCATCAATGGTAAGGGGTCAACACCGGTATCGGCGACCCGCCCGGCAAAGACGGACACGATGCCCCCGGTCTTTTCGTCTAAGGCCGCAACGGCCAACTTCACTTGGTCCAGCGTGGTGATCGCCGTGACGTTCACCTGCACGCCCGCCTGGGATAACTTGGTGATTACGGCCGTGTTGTCTTCGCCGGTCGCCCGGATGATGGGCACCTTGACGGCCACGTGTTGGCCTAACTGGGCCAAGACCTGGGCTTCTTTTAACATCTGATCCGGTTGGTTAGCGAAGACCTCAAAACTGATCGATCGGTCCGGGAACGTGGCCACGGCCTCTTTGGCAAAGGCCAAGTAATCCGTGATCCCCGCCGCCTTCATTAAACTGGGGTTGGTCGTAAACCCTTGCACGACTCCCTGCGCGGCCACCTGTTTCATGGCAGACAATTCGGCACCATCTGAGTAAACCTTAACGTTTAGTTGCATGAAAAAACCTCCAGAGCTATTTTTTATTAATCATTGGTACAATCGTACCAAAGCCTTTATAAATAGTCTAGAGGTATTTTTAATTAAATTGGTCTACCCATTCTGCAAAACCACATTCCCCGCGCCCATCAGGGTTTCGAGCGGCCCGCGCAATTGGGCGTCCGCCCGGAGCCATTGCTGTTGGGGTAACACCCGTTTTTGGTCCGTTTGGGGCTGGTAGACGATCACCGGAACGGGCCCGACGTTTTGCGTCAACAGGTGGGCCAGCTGGGTAGCGGTTTGGCGGTCGTCGTGTTGGGCGTCCACCCGAATAAACCACCGGGGACCCGCCGGCAACGTGGCCGGGGAGGTCGGTTTGGGCGCCAGTTGCAGGCGATTAGCCACCAGTTGCAGGCCCCGGTCGCGCTCCACCTTGCCTTGGACCACGATCACCTGTCCGGTCTTAAGCCACTCCGCCGCCCGCCGGTATTGGTTGGGAAAAACGGTGATGCTTAGATCGGCGGTCTCGTCGCTGACCGTCAGAAACGCCATCGGCTCCCCCCGCTTGGTCCGAATCTTGCGAATCCCGGTCACGTAGACCACCACCGTTGCCTGGGTCACACTGCCCAATTCGCTGATGGGTTGAGCGTGGCGTTGCTGCCGGAGGTCCCGGTACTGTTCGACCGGGTGGCCGGAGAGGTAGGCCCCCAAGACGGCCTCCTCCTTGGTCAGCTTGGTCATCAGATCGAGATCCGGTTGGGGGTTGACTTTCGGCGCCAAAGCCGTAAAGAGTTCGACGTTGTTGCCCGATAATTCCACGGTACTCAAGAACTCGGGAATGGCCGCAATCAATTCGGCGCGATTATACCCAAAATGATCGAAGGCCCCCGCGTAGACCATGGCGTCGAGCAGGTCTTCCTTGCGGTACTTGGCTTCGGTGCGCTCCAAGAACTCGTGCAGGGTCTTGAAGCGACCGTGCTCGTGCCGTTCGGCCAGAATCGCCCGCAGAAAGTCGCGGCGGACCCCCTTGATCGAGCTCAAACCAAAGATGATGGCTCGCTCCTGTAAGTTAAAGTAGGCCGTCGACTGGTTGATGTCGGGCGGTAAGATGGTGACCCCGTGGCGCTTGGCTTCGGTCAAATACAGCTTGGTCTTGGCCGGCACGTTGATCACCGAATTCAGCAGGGCCGCGTAGAACGGCCCCGGGTAATGGGCCTTGAGGTAGGCCAGCTGAAAGGCCAGCTTGCTGTAGGCCACCGCGTGGGACCGGTTGAACCCGTAGTTGGCAAACCGGTCCATGTAGGCAAAGACCCGCTGGGCGACGTCCGGGGCGTACCCCAATTTGACGGCCCCCTGGACGAACTGCTTTTGCATCGCATCCATGGTCTGCTTTTTCTTCTTACTCATGGCGCGCCGTAACAGGTCGGCTTGTCCCAGGGTAAAGCCCCCCATGGTCGAGGCGACCTGCATGACCTGTTCCTGGTAGACCAGCACCCCGTAGGTCGGCCCGAGAATGGGCTTTAACGCCTCGGCCGCGTAGGTCACGGGTTCCTGGCCGCGTTTACGTCGGATAAAGGTATCGATATTTTCCATCGGGCCGGGCCGGTACAAGGCGTTGACCGCCGCGACCAGTTCAAAGCTGTCCGGTTGAAGTTGCCGCAAAACCCGCTTGATCCCCGCGGATTCGAATTGGAAGACCCCGTTGGTTTCCCCCTGGGCGAAGAGCTTGAGGGTCGCCGGGTCGTTGAAATCGATCCGATTGAGGTCAAGTTTTTGGCCGGTCTGTTTCTGGACCAACCGTAGGGCGTTCGCCAGGATACTGAGGTTGCGTAACCCCAAGAAGTCCATCTTTAAGAGGCCAACGGCTTCCACGGTATCCTTGGGGTATTGGGTCATTAAGAGGCCCTCACTGCCGGGTTGTAGCGGGACCAAATCGGTCAGTTGGCCCTGACTCAACACGATTCCGGCCGCGTGAGTCGAATAGTTGCGAGGTAACCCTTCCAACCGTTGGGCGGTTGCAAACAGTAACCGGTTGCGGTCGCTATCGGCCACCAAGTTCCGCAGTCGCTGCGACTGTTGGTAGGCGTCCTTTAAGGTAATGTGCAACTGGTTGGGGATCGCCGCACTCCAGTCGCTCATCTCGTAGGAACTGACCCCGAGGACCCGGCCCACGTCCCGCAACGCCGCCTTAGCCGCCAGGGTCCCGAAGGTGATGATTTGAGCCACCCGTAAATGCCCGTATTTGTCGTGAACGTACTGCAAGACTTCCTGCCGGCGGTCATCGGGAATGTCCAGGTCGATATCGGGCATCTGCGCCCGTTCTTCGCTTAAGAATCGTTCGAATAGGAGGTGGTACTGCAGCGGGTCGACCTCGGTGATGGCCAGGGCATAGGCCACCAGCGACCCGGCCGCCGAGCCTCGGCCCGGTCCCGTCTGAATGTGGGCCCGGTGAGCGAAGTTCATCACGTCCCACACGATCAAGAAATAGTCGTCAAACCCCATCCGGTGGATCACGCCTAACTCGCGGGACAGCCGGTCGTGATAGCCCTGGGCATCCGCTCCGGGTTGGGCCCGCAGCCGGGTGGTCAGTCCCCGTTCACACAGCTGCCGCAGATAGTCCTGCGACGAGACCTGCTGGGGCGTCGGAAATTGGGGCAGTTGGGGTTGTTGAAACCGCAACGTCACGTCGGTCGTGGCGGCCAACCGTTCGGTCGCCGCCGCGGCGTCCGGCAGGTCTTGGTACCGGTCGACCTGTTCGGCGGCCGGCACCAGCCAGTGTTGCCCCAGTTGCCGTTGGGCCGTGACGGGATCGTCGATGGTCGCGCCGGCGTCGATGGCCCGTAACACGTTGACCGCAAACTGGTCTTCACGGTTAAGGTAACGCACCGGACTGAGGGCAGTCACCGTGGCCCCCGTCTGCTGGGCCACGCGGGTGAGTCCCGTTCGAACGGTCGAAGACGTATCCGCAGCGACCCCCAGATACAGGCAGTCGGTGGGCACCCATTGCTGTAAGCGGGTCACGACCTGCGTGGCGGCGGTCACATCCCCCGCCGCGAGGAGTTGGTGGACCTCACTGGTCAGTGGCGCGATCACGGCGAGGTGGCTCAGCAGCGCCGTTTCCTGGATCAAATCGACCGGGGCCTGCGCGACCTGGTAGGCCGTACTGAGTTGCATCAAATGCTGATAGCCCGTGAAGTCGCGGGCAATGAAGACCCAGTCCTTGGCGGTCTCCCCCGTGACCACTATCCCCTGGGTGCTGAGGGTCAGCCCCAGTAACGGCTTGATGCCGGCCTGTTGACAGGCGTTATAGAAGGCCACCGTGCCGTACATCACGTTTTGATCCGTCAGGGCCAACGCCGTGTAGCCCCGCTGTTTGGCCGTCTGCACCAGTTCGGTGAGTCGATTCGTACTTTGTAAGAGACTGTAGGTGCTGAAGACTTGTAATGGCACAAACACGTCGTTTCTCCCCTTTCTTGCTGGTTCTTATTATACCAGAAAATGCCGAAAGTTCCGGGGTGACGAACGCACGTTCCAGTCTTAAATCCCAAAAATCCCGGGACACCGACTGGTTATCCCGGGATACGCAAAAGCATTAGCCTTAATTTTTAGTTGTTGCCTGGGCGGCGTGCGTAAAAGTCAACTGGTCATTTGCCACGTCAATGGTAATCAGACTGTGCGCGGGAATCTTCCCGGCAATCAGTTCCTTAGCCAGCGGTGTTTCCACGTGCATCGTGATAAAGCGTTGCAGTGGCCGGGCCCCGTACGCCGGCAGGTAACCCGCCTTGGCGATCCAGGCTTGAGCGGCCGGCGTAATCGTCAGATCCAATTGTTGGTCGTGCAAGCGGGTCGCCAGATGGCCAATCAACTTGACTACAATTTGTTGCACGTCGGCCAACGTTAACGGCGTGAACATGATGGTGTCGTCGATCCGGTTCAAAAATTCCGGCCGGAAGTGCGTCTGCAAGAGCCGTGCCACCTGTTGTTGCGCCTCGGGGGTGATGTGCCCCTGATCGTCGGTCCCCTGTAACAAGATATCCGACCCCAGATTCGACGTCATAATCAGAATCGTGTTCTTGAAGTCCACGGTCCGGCCCTGACTGTCGGTCAACCGCCCGTCGTCTAGGACCTGCAGTAACAGGTTGAAGACGTCGGGGTGGGCCTTCTCCACTTCGTCAAACAACACGATGGTGTACGGGTTGCGCCGCACGGCCTCGGTCAATTGGCCGCCTTCTTCGTAGCCCACGTAACCGGGGGCCGCCCCGACCAAGCGTGACACGGATTCCTTTTCCATGTACTCACTCATATCGATCCGTACCATATGGTCTTCGCTGTCAAACAGGTTGGCGGCTAGCGCCTTGGCTAACTCGGTCTTCCCGACCCCGGTCGGCCCCAAGAAGAGAAAGGACCCCAACGGTTTAGTCGGATCCTGCAGACCGGCCCGCGACCGTAAAACGGCGTCGGCCACGGCAGTCACGGCCTGGTCCTGACCCACGACCCGGTCGTGCAACCGGTCGGCGAGCTTCAACAGTTTCTCCCGTTCGCCCTGAACCAGCTTGGTGACCGGGATGCCGGTCATCCGACTGACCACGGCCGCGATTTCGTTGGCCGTGACGGACTCGGATACCAACCAGTGTTTCTGTTGGTCCTGGGCTTCTAGGTCGGCTAGTTCCTTTTCCAAACGGGGAATCGTCCCGTGTTGCAACTCGGCGGCCTTGGTCAGGTCGTACTGGCTCTCGGCGGTGGTCAGGTCGCGCTTGGCCTGATCCAGCTCGGTCTTCTTGTCGCCTAACCGGTGAATGGCCGACTTTTCGTCGTTCCACTGCGCGCTCAACCGATCGACCTTTTCCTTGGTATCGGCCAGTTGCTTCTTCAGCTCCTGCAACCGCGCCTGCGACGCCGCATCGGTCTCTTGTTTCAGCGCGGTCTGTTCGACCTGCATCCGCATCATTTGGCGCCGGGCCTGGTCCAGTTCCGTGGGCGCCGAATTCATTTCCACCCGGATGGACGCCGAGGCCTCGTCGACCAGGTCGATGGCCTTATCGGGCAAGAAGCGGTCGGTCAGGTAACGGTCGGACAGCTTGGCCGCGGCCACCAGCGCGTTATCGTGAATCCGCACCCCGTGGTGGATCTCGAAGCGTTCGCGAATCCCCCGCAGGATGGTGACGGTGTCCTCCACGCTGGGTTCGTTAACCACCACGCGTTGGAACCGCCGCTCGAGCGCCTTGTCCTGTTCCATGTACTGGCGGTATTCGTCGAGCGTCGTGGCCCCAATCAGGTGCAACTCACCACGGGCTAGCATGGGTTTCAACAGGTTACCGGCGTCCATGCTGCCCTCGGCCTTGCCGGCGCCCACGATGTTGTGGATTTCGTCGATAAACATGATGATCTGGCCGTCACTCTTGGTGACTTCCTTCAAGACGGCCTTCAACCGTTCCTCGAATTCCCCCCGGTACTTGGCCCCGGCAATCAGGGATCCCATATCCAGGGAGAAGATGGTCTTGTCCTTCAGGTTATCGGGCACGTCCCCGCGCACGATTCGTTGGGCTAAGCCCTCCACGATGGCGGTCTTGCCGACCCCGGGTTCCCCAATCAGGACCGGGTTGTTCTTGGTCTTGCGCGATAGAATCCGGATCACGGCCAAAATTTCGTCGTCGCGACCGATGATCGGATCGATCTTGCCGCTACGCATGGCCTTGACCAGGTCGGTCCCGTACTTTTCTAAGGCCTTATACTGGTCTTCTTGGTTCTTCGAGGTCACCCGCTCGCCCCCGCGAAGTTGGTCGACGGCCTGCTTGAGGCGACTCGTGGTCAACCCCCGCTGCTTCAAGTAGTCGGTCAGGCTTTCACCAGTCAAGTGCATCACGGCTAAGACCACCGTGTCGATGGCCAGGTAGTCGTCGTGGTACTTTTCGCGGAGTTGATCCGCTTGTTGTAGGAGTTCGGTTAAATTATTGGAGAAGGTTTGACCGTACTGGACGCCGCTACCGGTCACCTGACTGATTCCGTCTAACTCCCGGTCCAGCTCGGCGTCCAGTTGTCCGACGTCGACGCCCGCATCCTGAAACAATTGTCGGGCCAATTCCCCGGGTTGGACGAGAAACTTGAATAGGTGCGCGACCGTGACGGCCTGGTGCTTGCGGGTCACGGCGATGCGTTGCGCTTCGCCCAGTGCATCGGTCAAAGCTTGAGTCATTTTTTCTGGGTCCATGAGGATTCCTCCGTTTCAAATTTAGGTTAAATGTTAGGACTAAAAAAGAGGCAACCCACGGTCAACCTCAATTTTCATTCATATTCTAACTGATTTTAGGCCAAATTCAAAATAATTTGACCAATTTTGACTAATTAATTTAAGCCTGCTGTTCCGCCAAAGAGACGATCTTGATCAAGACGTCGGTGGCCTTTTCCATGGTCTGTTCGGAAACGTACTCGAACCGGCCGTGCATGTTTTCGCCCCCGGCAAACAGGTTCGGCGTTGGCAGCCCCATAAAGGAGATCTTCGAACCATCGGTCCCGCCCCGAACCGGGAAGATCAGCGGTTGGATGTCGAGGTCTTCTAGGGCTTGCTTGGCCAGGTCCACCACGTGCATGTCCTTTTCGAGGACCTCGCGCATGTTGTAGTACTGGTCCTTGATGGTGACCTGAACGCGGTCCTGTCCGAAGGCTTGGTTTAGTTGATCGGCCACGCCCCGGAAAAGTTGCTTACGGTCTTCGAAAATCTGCCGGTCGTGGTCGCGGATAATGTAGCTCAGATGCGCCGAATCCACGTCACCGGTCATGCTGTACAGGTGGAAGAACCCTTCACGGCCCGCCGTGTTTTCCGGCCGGTCGTGGGCCGGTAGCTTCGCGTGAAAGTCCATGGCGACCTGCGAGGCGTTGACCATCACGCCCTTGGCTTCGGCGGGGTGCACGTTGGTCCCGGTAATTTCCACCTGGGCGTCCGCCGCGTTAAAGGTCTCGTATTCCAATTGCCCCAGAGGCCCGCCGTCGACCGTGTAGGCGATATCGGCCCCAAAGTCGGCCACGTCGAAGTGGTCCGCCCCGGTCCCGATTTCTTCGTCGGGGCCCAAGCCGATTTCAATCTCGCCGTGTTTGATCTCCGGGTGCGCCAACAGGTACTCCGCGGCCGCCATGATTTCGGCGACCCCGGACTTGTCATCGGCCCCTAAGAGGGTCGTGCCGTCGGTCGTGATCAACGTGTCGCCCTGGTAGTTCTTCAGGTTCGGGAAGACCGCCGGGTCCAGCGTGTACTTGCCAGCGGCGTCTAGCTTGATCACAGAATGCCCATCGTAGTTTTCCACGATTTGCGGTTGGATGTGTTCACTGTTAAAGTCCGCGGTATCGAAGTGGGAAATGAACCCGATCTTAGTCACGTCCTTGTCGGTGTTCGCCGGCAGCGTCGCGTACACGTAGGATGATTGCGGGTTGATGTGCACGTTTTGTAAGCCAATCGCAGTCAGGTCCTGCACCAACCGATGAGCAAATTCGGTCAGGCGCGGCGTCGACGGAATCGTCGTCGAGTGCGGGTCCGAACGGGTGTTGACCTTCACGTAGTCCAGGAAACGGGGAATCAGGTTTGCATACTTTGCCAAAAAAATCACTCCTCAGCTTAATTTAATCTCATGGTTAGTTTACACGCCGGTCCGGTCAAAGAAAAGTAAACGGGTCGGTGTTCAGGGCCGTGGCCTGAATGGCGACGTCCCAATTGTTTTCGCTGGCCCAGGTGGTAAATATCTGGGTCAGGTGGGGCTGACAGATACTTTCGATGTGGTGGCCGGGATCGATCACGCTCAGCCCCGCCGCCAACATGTCGTGGGCCGGGTGGTAGGACACGTCACCGGTCACGTACACGTCGGCATGGTGTTGCAGCGCTGCGGGATAAAATTCACTGCCACTGCCGCCCAAGACGGCGACCCGCTGAACGGGGGCCGCCGGGGTGTGACTGATCAATCGCAAGCCGGTCAAGCCGAAGACCGTTTTACAGTGTTCGGCAAAGGCCCGGACCGTGGTGGGCTGCGCTAGCTCGCCCACCCGGCCCATGGTCACCGCCGGCGTGGCACCCTGACCGTTGCTGGGAACCAGGCCCTCACAGTTTTGCAGGCCTAACGCGGCGGCCAGCCAATCGTTCATCCCCCCCGGGGCGCTGTCCAGGTTGGTGTGGGCCGCGTAAACCGTGATGTGGTGCGCTAAAATCGTGGCGTACATCTGGTTTTGCGGCACACTCAAGTCCAGCGTCTTGGCCGGATGAAACATCGCCGGGTGGTGCGCAAAGATGAAGTCGGCGCCTACGTCGATGGCCTCTTGGACCGTTTCCGGCCGGACGTCTAGCGTTACCAGGACCTTATGCACGGGGGCGTCTAGGTCCCCCAATTGTAAGCCCGGGACATCCCAGGGTTCCGCCCAGGATTTCGGGGCAAACTGTTCGAAGCGTTCCACTAACTCACGCGCGCGCATGGGCCAAGACCTCCTCAATTTGGTGTAATTCGGCGGTCAACGCCGCCACCTTCTCCGTGGGCACCTGCTTGGCCCCCTGCATCTGCTGTAAGACCTCACGGGTGCGTGACGCCTCGTGTTGCCACTTGGCGATAAAGGCCGCGTTAGGCGCCGCCAACAGGAACGGGCCGAACCGTAACTCGTCGGCCGTGTAGCTGACCGCTTCCGTGGTCCGGTCGGCGACCAGGACTTCGTAGATGTGACCGTCTTCGGCCAAAATCTCTTCGGCCACCAACTTAAAGCCGTGGGTCATCAGGAATTGGCGAATCTGATTGGCACTCACGTTGGGCTGAAGCACCAGGCGGTTGACGCCCGTGAGACGGTCAAAGTCCTGGGTCAAAATATTGGTGATCAACGTGCCACCCATCCCCGCAATGGCGACGGTATCGATGTGGTCGGCCGGTTCGATGGCCCGTAACCCGTTGGCCAATCTGGCGGTCAGCCGGTCGCTAAAGCCCTCGCGTTGAATCTCGTGTTGGGCGTTTTCAAACGGGCCGCGCACCACCTCGCCGGCCACGCCGCCTTGGATCACGCCCCGTTTCAAGAGATTCACGGGGAGGTAGGCGTGGTCGGTCCCGATGTCGGCCAACCGGCTTCCCTGGGGAATATAGTGGGCTACGGTCGCTAGGCGCCGTGATAAATGGTCTGCATCCATGTCGTAACTTCCTCTCTAAATTGACTGCTTACCTCTTAGTATAAGCTAAGTCCCGCGTTTTAGATACCCACCACTGACGGGGTCCGCCCAACTAACGGTTAGCAAAAAGGTAGCGGGTCCCCCGACCATTTCAGTCGCAGGACCCGCTACCTTCAAGGGGGCGCCCAATTTTTAGGCACTCCCGTTATTTTTTAACGCAATTACTCTTTTTTCTCCGTCTCGCGGGCTTCGGCATTTGCGTGCCGAGCAATCCCGGAATACGGGTACGGGTAGGTAATCTTCATGACCGCAGGCATTACGATTGGCAACAGGATGATCAATAAGACGATCCCTAAGATCACGGCCAACGCAATCTGGATCAACGTCATGACGCCGGATGGAATCAACGCGGCAAACGTCCCGCTCAAGATGATCCCGGCCGAGATGACCACGGTCCCAATGACCGTAGCGGCCTGGAGCATCTTGGTACTCGTGGCCCCCGGTTCGTGCAGGTATTCCCGGTACTTGCGCATCAGGAAGATCGAGTAATCGACCCCCAGCGAGATCAACATGACGAACGTGAAGAACGGCGTGTTCCAGGTCAGCATGTTGGTGCCCAAAATTGGCTTAGCCAACCAGTGAACCAGCGTTAAGGCCCCGGAGTAAGCCAGGATCAAGATGCCTTCGATCACGATCGGTTGAACCAACGAACGCGTAACTACCATCAAGGCGATAAAGATTCCGGCTAACATGATGATCACCGTGCGGGTGAAGTCCCCGGACGCCATCTCGTTGATGTCGTTGGTCTGGGACGTGTTGCCCCCGAAGGCCACCTTGGCATTCCCCAAGCTCGTGCCCTTCAGTGAACCGGTGACGACCTTTTCCAGTTTAGGCAGGCGCGCCATGGCGGCCGCGGAACTCGGGTCGTCGTTTAAGACCACCGTCAGCTTGGTCAACTTCTTGTTCGGTGACAAGTAGGTCTTCAAGGCCGGGGCAAACGACTTGCCGTGTAATTGCTTGGCCGGAATGTAGAAGGTTTGCGACGCCGCGGACTTTTGCAAGCCCTTGAGGTAGCCGTTCGCCGACCCGACCCCGCTCGATACGCTGGACAGTCCGGTCGTTGCCGACCCTAAGCCGGCCTTCAACGTCGCCAGTTGTTTACTCATCGATGCTAGCTTGGTCGCCATGGTTTGGTTGCCACTGGCGACCTGACTGGCACCGGAAACCAACGTCGGCATCTGCCCGTTGATCGTGGTCATAGCACTTTGCAGCTGACTCGTCGCACTGGCTAACTGGCTAGACTGCGAACTAGCCGTTTGTAAGGCCGTCGCCGCCCCCGGCAGAACCACGTTAGACTTCTGGGCCAGCGTGGCCACGGCACTTTGCAGCTGACTCGTCGAGCCTTGCAGCGTTTGTAACTGACTGGCAACGCTTTGGTCCGCGTTACCAATGGCCGTCGCGTCGCTACCGATCTTGGTCAGGGAACTCGACAGCGTCGACTTCAATTGTTGTTGGGCGGCCGCCTGCTTGGCTAAGACGCCGGCCAAGACCTGTTGTTGCGTCGCGGACAACGGGGCCCCGGCGGCGGTAAAGGCCGCGGCGACGCTCGACGCCGAAACGGATGGCAGGTTACCCATCGCGCTTTGAATGTTGCGCAACTGGGTCGCAATGTCTTGCGTTTGACTCCCAATGGTGGTCAGTGAACCGGTGACGCCACTAGCACTGGTCGAACTCCCGGAAACTTGGGTGTTCAACTGTTGAATCGCGGCGTTCAGCTGTGGTAGTGCCGACTCTAATTGAGCCAGTTGGGCCGCTTGTTGCCCGCCCGAGGCCGAGGAGACCTGGCTATTCAACGAGTTGACCCCGGTCGAGACCTGGGAGATCGCCGATTGCAGTTGCTTAGTCCCACTGCTGACCTGTTGGGCCCCGCTGGCGAGTTTTTTGGCCTGACTCACGGAGCCGGAAACGTTTTGCTTGCCCAGCTTACTGTTGGCGGACTTGAGGCCCTTGTTGATCTTGTTGACCCCTTTTTGGGCTTGGACCAAACCGGTGGTGACCGAACTCATCTGGTTCCGGACGTACAGTTTCTTGATGGCCTTACCACCGGGTTGGGTGACGGACGCCACGGTCTTGACCCCGTCAGATTGCTGCAGTTGCTTGGTCAACCGGTCAATCAGCAGTAACGATTTTTCGTTATCTAACTTATGAGTACTCTGGATATAAATCGTCGTCGGCTCGGCCGTCCCCTTGGAGAAGTGTTGTTGAACGACCTTGAAGCCTTGCTTGGCGGGCACGTTGTCGCCAATTTCAACCAAGTTATCGTAGTCCAGCGTACCGTGGGACGTCAGGGCCAGCGGAATAAAGATGATCCCGACCAGCAGTAACGTGATCACCGGGCGAATCATCGAGTGCTTGGCCATGTTATGCCAGAGCCGGCTATCGCCTTCACCCTGGAACTTCTTAACCGGCCAGAACATCTTCGGTCCGCAAATCGCCATGAAAAACGGGTTCAGCGTCAGTAAGACCGCCAGTAACACGACGACCCCGACGGCAATCCCCACGGCGGAGCGGTAAAGTGAGAAGTTGGCAAAGCCCAACACACTCATCCCAATCAACACGGACAGCCCGGAATACAATACCGTGCGGCCCCCGATACGGATGGCTTCTCTAGTTGCGGTATAGCGGTCCTTTCCGTTGGCTAACCGCTCACGGAACTCGTTATACAGGAGGATGTTGTAGTCGGTTCCAATCCCAAACAACACGATGACGATGAAGACTTCCGTGAAGTTGGAGAACGGGAAGTTGAAGCGGTCGACCAGGTTGGCGACCACGGAGATCGAGGTGATCACCGAAACGGCCACGGTCAATAATGAGAACAGCGGCGTAATCGGTGACCGGAAGACCAACCAAAGAACTAAGAAAATAAAAATGGCGGCAATAATTTCGGTCTTCTGGACCCCGGCCTGCGTGGCGTCCGAAAAGTCTTGGTTCAAGACGTCCGCCCCGGTGACGTAGGTGGTCACGCCACTGGTCTTGGCCAGCTTGGTAATCTGCGAGCGAATCGTCGTGATGGAATGACTCGACGACTTATGGACGTTCAGTTGGAGCAGCTGGGTACTCTTATCCTTCGAAATCAGTTGCGAAGCGGCCGTGGAACTATCACTGGCCGCCGTGATCGACCGGATCTGATACTGATCCTCATGATTTTTAATCCGTTGAATCGTGTTATCGATCGCCGTATTTTGCTGACTCGTTAAGGCCGAGTCGCCGTTATTGAAGACCACGACCACGGCCGTGGTGCCCCGTTGCGAACGCCCCCATTGCTTTTGCATGTTGGTGGCCCGGGTACTTTGATAACTGCTCGGTACGGTGATTTGTCCCTTATCGGCTACTAATTTACTCATATTGGGAATCGTGAGGACGGCCAGTAGGACAATGACTAGCCAGCCGATCACGTTCCAGATGTAGTGTTTGTTCATCCAGCGCAAAACGTGAAAAACCTCCTAAAAATTCAATTCTCTCGTTGCTGTTGCACTTGTTTGACCTTACCGCTTTAGCCAGCGCGTCCAGTCGAGCTGGAGGGCCTGACGCCCATCCGTCGGTAAGACCGCGCCAATCGTCAGGGAGGCCAACTGCTTACGGTAAAGCGCCTCGGCCTGGTCAAACACGGCGAGGACGTTGGCCACCGGGCGTTGATCCCGGAAGTTTTTTAACTGAAAGGTCCGCATGAATTCGGCCTTGTGATCCAGCCCAAACACCTTGTTGACCAATCCCGTATTGGTGATAAATGACTGTTGCCCCTCAATCGCATCGAACACGTCTAGCAGGGTGATCTGCTGCGGGTCCTTGGTCAAAACGATGCCCCCGTCGCGCCCCGAGACGGTCCGTACGATCTGCGCCCCGGCTAACTTCTGGACGATTTTCTTCAAGTAACTGGTTGAAATCCCCAGGCGTTCGGCCACCAGTCGGCTCTGCAGCGGAATCTGCCGGTCCTGAATCCCTAACAAGGCCACGATACACAGGGCCTGCTCTAAACTCGGTTTAGCTTTCACCGAAAAGTCCTCCTTTCACCCCAAGTCAAGTCACGTTTAAACGAGATACATTATATCCCCTTTACCGCAAATTTCAAGACCATTTACTCAATAAAACACCATTATTGGGAATTGATTTTTCATGTAAACGATTGCAACCAAACATCACCTGATTTAGTGGCAACAACCAACCTAAAAAGCGAGTTTAGCCGCTTTCGACGCTAGACTCGCTTCGTAATTACGCCATTAAGATGTTTTGGCGGACGCCGCTCGGGACCTTCTCCCGGGTGACGGCCTGCCAAGATTCCACGTTTTGACCCTTGGTACGAATGGCCAAGTACTTTCCCCGTTTGAGGCGCCATTGGGTGTCGAAGGTGATAGTCCGGGCTTGCCCGGTCGCGTTATAGGTGACCAGTCGATACTCGTATTCCTTTTCGCCCCCACCGCCAATAAACTGCCGTACCGGTTGCACGCTGGTCGAGGCGTACACGGTCTCGGTCTGAACTAACGGATTCACGTTGTCGATGGCCATGGCCACCTCGGAACTGCGATTCTTGGTGAGCCCCGGTAAAACCACCGCGCCACCAATTAAAATCACACCTAAGACGATTCCCGTGGTGATTAATTTCCCCAAAATTTTCATGTTGTTCGCTCCTCTTTATTGGTTAATTACTCAACTAACTGACTGACTGACTATCATAGAATATCGAACTTCACGCGACTTGTCAATTAAAAGTTGTGCGTGGCGGGGGCCTTAAGCGAAAATTTAAAAACGGCACAAAAAAATGACGATCAGCTCGCGCTAATCGTCATTTTTTACGGAATTATTCTAAGAAGTCCTTTAATTGCTTACTCCGAGATGGGTGGCGTAACTTCCGGAGCGCCTTGGCTTCGATTTGCCGGATTCGTTCCCGGGTCACCCCGAAGACCTTTCCGACTTCTTCCAAGGTCCGCGTCCGCCCGTCGTCTAAACCGAACCGTAACCGCAAGACGTTTTCTTCCCGGTCGGTCAAGGTATCCAGCACGCTTTCGAGCTGTTCCTTGAGCAGTTCGTAAGCCGCGTGATCGGCCGGACTCGTGGCGTCTTGGTCTTCAATGAAGTCTCCCAAGTGCGAATCGTCTTCTTCCCCAATTGGGGTTTCCAACGAAACGGGTTCTTGGGCGATTTTCAAGATTTCCCGCACCTTTTCGGTCGGCATATCCATTTCGGCCCCGATTTCTTCGGGTGTTGGTTCCCGGCCCAAGTCTTGGAGCAGTTGCCGTTGGATCCGGATCAACTTGTTGATGGTTTCGACCATGTGGACCGGAATCCGAATGGTCCGCGCTTGGTCCGCGATTGCCCGCGTAATCGCCTGCCGAATCCACCAAGTGGCGTACGTGGAGAACTTGAACCCTTTCCGGTAGTCGAACTTTTCGACGGCCTTCATCAGCCCCATGTTCCCTTCTTGAATCAGGTCCAGGAATTGCATCCCCCGGCCCACGTAACGCTTAGCGATAGAGACCACCAACCGTAAGTTGGCTTCGGCCAGTTCTTGCTTGGCCGCCTCGTCGCCCTTTTCGATCCGTAAGGCTAAGGCGACTTCTTGGTCCGCCGTTAACAGGCTGACCCGCCCAATTTCCTTCAGATACATCCGCACGGGATCGTTGATCTTGACCCCGGTGGTGGTTGAAGCTTCCTTTAATTCTTTCTTTGAAACGGCTTTTTGAGCTTTAACGGCCCGTGGGTCTGGTTCACCCTTTGCGTCGACCACGCTAATCCCGGCATCGGAAATCGTCTCTAATAACTTATCCATCTGCTTGGCATCCAGCGAGTAAGGTGAAGCCACCTTATCAGTGAGTTCATCGTACGTCATGTGGCCGGCTTTTTTGGTGTTCTTAATTAATGCCCGCACCGTTTTGTTGTATGCCTTTTGATCAAACATTGGTTGATCCGTGGTCTTTTTTGCCATTAAAATACCCCCTAGACTAAACTTGTTTGTTTGCCTGTCGTTGTTGCTCCAACTGCACAATCTCGATGACGAGTTGGCGCTGTTGGGCCGCATCGCCCAGTCGCGATGCCTCCGTTAAGGCGCGCTTCTTCGCGCGAAGCTGCGCGTCTAACGGGGCCTCATCCATGATGACCTTCAGATAGTCGTCAATTTCTCGCGGGGTGACCGCCGTCAGAGAAATGGTCGACTCCAATTCAATTACCAGTTGCTGGAGTCGTTCTTCCTGAATGAAATCGGTGAACTGGGCACTTTGGTACGCTTGGTGTGTTTGAAAATAACCCTGGGCCAGGGTATAAATCACTTGATAATCGTCGTGCACGAAACAAAAGTCGGGGACCTGAGTCACTTTGGCCCAGACGTTGCGATCATGCAACAGCCAATACAACAGTTGGCGTTCCGCGCGTTCCAGGCGCGTCAACGGCCGCCGTTGTTGGTGAACCGTTTCAACCGGCGCCGTCAGGGGCACCGGGGTCGGCGCGGGAACGTGTTGGCGTTCCTGTTGAGCCGCCGTGCTTTGCCGCACCTGCTTGAGTTGCGCTACCAGGGCCGACTTATCCAGCTGGAATTCGTTGGCTAGCTGGTTTAGATATAGGTCCAACGCGACGGGTTCGCTGACCTGAGCCAACAACGGCATCACGTCGTTGAGGTAGGCCAACCGTTCACTGTCGGTGTCCAAGGCCCGGTCGCGCCGCAAATACCGTAGTTGAAAGCGGATGGGCGTTTCCTTGGCACTTTGCATGACCTGTTGAAACGCCTCGTCGCCGTGTGCACGCCGGTACTCGTCGGGGTCTTGCCCCTCCGGCAGCTGGATCACGCTGACTTGCAAATGACTATGCTGCTGCAACAGACCAATGGCCCGTTGCGTAGCGCGTTGCCCCGGCGTATCCCCGTCGTAACAGACGTTGATCTTATCCGTGGTGCGTTCGATGGCGTAAATCTGTTCGGTGGTCAAGCTGGTCCCCATCGAGGCAATCCCGTTGAGCACCCCCGCCTGCGCCGCCGAAATCACGTCCATATACCCTTCAAACAACGTGACCTCACCCGCCTGCCGAATCGCCGGTCGGGCCAGGTCAAAGTTAAAGAGTAACCGACTCTTGGTAAAGAGCGCCGTTTCGGGACTGTTGAGGTACTTGGGTTGGTCCTCGGTCTTCTTCAACACCCGTCCGGAAAAGGCCGCCACGTGGCCGCTCGCATTGCGCAGCGGAAACATGACCCGCTCGGTAAAGCGGTCGCGCAGTTCCCCCTGCGTATTTTCGATGAACAGGCCACTTTGCCGCAAAAGCTGATAATCCGCCTGCCGTTGGTCAAAAAACGGTTTGAGTAACCGTTGGCCCGGCGCAAACCCTAACTGATACTGCTCAATCGTGGCGTCGGTCAGTCCCCGCTGATGCAGGTAATCCAAGGCCGGCTGACCCATTTCCGTATTCACCAGGATATGGTGGTACAACTTTGCCGCTTGTTCGTGGAGGTCGATCAGTTGCCCGGTCTTGGAATCCACGGCCGGCGCATTGGCTTCCTCGCGGTACTCGGTATCCAGGTCGACGTGACTAAAATCGGCCACCTTGACCACGGCTTCACGAAAGCTGACGTGTTCCAGTTCCATCAGAAACTTAAAGACGTTGCCGCCCCGACCACAACTGAAGCAGTGAAAGATCTGCTTATCTTCCGAGACAGAAAATGACGGCGTGCGTTCCTCGTGAAAGGGACATAACCCAAAGAGGTTTTTCCCAGATTTCTTTAACTGAACATACTGACCGACCACATCGGCGATATTGGTCGCTGTGCGGACGGTTTCGATCACGTCTTCCGGAATCTTCGCCATCGTTAGCCCCCTTCCGCATTCAGTCCCGCACCCTAGCCTTGAAAAGTCGCACCCCGGAAACCCGAAAAGTGCGACTCTTTGATTGGAATTCGTGCGTAGAAATACATAATATATAATACCACGAAGCCGAAAATCGGCCAAGCAAAACGCTTAACTTTTCACTTGGTTCCTGTTAAATTGATGGATTACTCATTATAATCGCTCGTCGCTAAATTGCAATTAAGTTGCTTCCCGTCAAAAAAGCCGGGGCTAGCCAGTCGCTAGTCCCAGCTTTAACGTTAATCGTTAGCGGTCAGCCACTGGTCCAAAACTTGAATAAATTCGTCGTGTTGGTCCAGTAACGCCAGGTGCCGACTGTTGGCAAAAAGGTGCCACTTGGCGCCCGGAATGTGGTCATACACGGACTTGGCAATCAGCGGCGTGCACAGGTCGTCGGTCCCGTTGGTCACCAGCACCGGCACGTGAATCTTATGCAGCTGGTCGGTCAGTTCGAAGTCGCTGATAGTTCCGTTTTCGGTAAACTCGTTGGGACCCTCGGCAATGCGACTGGCCCGCTGACCGTTCGTCGGCCGCCGGAGGGGTTCCGGTGAGTTTTCATCGGGATCGTCCCAACAGTACCGTTCCATGTAACGGTCGTTGGCCGCTAAATACTTGGGCCCGTCGAAGTGGCCGGTCCGTTCGGCCTCAGCGATGGCTTCGCGGTCTTCGTAACTCAGGTAGGAAATCAACCGGTGTTGTTCTTGGGTCCACAACTTGATGGACGCGGGCGAGCCGTCGATCATGACGCTCTTGACCCCCGCCTGGCTGTAGTTGGTCAGATAGAGCATTTCGAGCATCCCGCCCCAGGACTGGCCCAACATGTGAACCTGGTCCAGATGCAGGTATTGGCGTAACGCCACTAACTCTTCGGCCCAGGTTTCCTTGACGTAGACGCCCTCATCCTCTGGCAATGAGGATTTTCCGCAACCAACTTGATCGTACATAATCAATTGGCGACCGGTGTTGGCGTAATCGTCCAGCAGTTCGAAGTAGTTGTGCGACGACCCCGGCCCACCGTGAAGCAGTAATAGTGGCGCCTTATCGGGATTGGGTTCCCCCACAATCCGGTAGTACGTCTTAAATCCGTGGAACGGCATGTAGCCTTCTTGAATCTTCATCTAATGACTTCCCCTCTAAATGAATTCTCATTTATTTTTAATCATTTCATAATTCATCGATAATTTCAAGTCTCGGTGATTAATCAACGATGCGGTCTCGCCAAAATTTCTCCGGTTACCGGCGATGCCACCACCAGTAGCCCATCCCCAAGCCAATCATTAGCAGCAGGACCCGTAATCCCCAGCCCAGCACCCACAAGCTAACCATGACGCGCAAAAGAGACGTTAACGTTAACTTCATTAGCGCGCCGTCCTGGTCATCAACGCCGCTAAATTCTGCAGGTTTGCCTGAAAAGCGGATCTAGCGTTGGCCATTAAGAGCGTCAGAGGTAATCCCCTGACGGCCGAAGTCGTTGGCACTAGTTCTTCGGTGATTTGCGTCCGGGTCCCCCGTGGGGTTAAATCGAACCGCAGTTGGTAGGTCAAGCGGCCTGCGGTGCTGTGGTACACGACCTGCCGCGTCGTAGCGGTTACGGTCAGAATTTCGTACCGGTTCAGGGCGGGAACCGAACGCGTAATTGCCCACCCGTTGGGGCGCACCGTCAGGGTCCCAATCCCCGGATTCCATTGTGGTAGTCGTTCAGGCGTGAGTAATAGCTGACGCACCTGTGTCACTGTCGCGGGCACCATGATTGTCAGACGGAATAAACGATTTGTCATTGAAAGCAACCTCCTTTAATGATGGCTCCACTCTACGCGTCACGCCGCGCCAATCAAAATCAGAATTCTGATAATCCGGTCGGCCGATAGACTTTTTCGTGAAACAGGTCGGTCAAAAATTGGGACTTTTGCTGGGCATCCCGTTGACCGGTTGGATCAGACTGACGGGCCGCTAACTGTGCCAATAAGTAATAATCATTCGCCAACAAATAGTGCGTATCGTGCTGGGTCGCAAAGGCGATGCCCCGTTGGAGCCACTGCGTCGCCGTAACGGGCTGGTCGCAAGTCATCAGTGCCGCCAGGTAAAACACAATGTTTAAATTTTTTTCGTAAGCGGCGCGTTCAATCCCCGTGATTGCCTGCCTCAACGCCCGCTTAGCGGCTTGCGGGCGGCCCTGACGCCGCGTCACCAAGGCAAACGCCGCCCAACTCAACCGTGTCATCGTCGTTAGGGGGTGGTATTGACGCCCCAAATTAACCGCCAGTCTGAGATGATCCCCGGCCGCCGTCAATGAGGGGTCTATCTGAAACTCCGCCACGCCCAGGTAATAATAGTAGGCCTGGGTTTGCGCGTCGGTGACCACCTGTGCCACGGTTGTCGGCGCGAGTAAATCAGCCTTCAGCGCCGCGTATTCGTGGCGGTTACATAGTTGTTCCAAGCGCTGATCGACCGCCGCTGTCGGACTCACCGTAACTCCTTGGGCCAAACTCACCTGGTCCAGCGAAATCTCCAACCGACGGCACAAGGCCATGAACAGTTGGGCGTTGGGTCGGTAGTGGTCGTGTTCGATGGCCGACAATAGCGACTGGGAACATAGGCCCGTAGCGACCCGCTTTTGGGTCCAGCCGTGCTGTTGTCGTACCATTTTTAGCGTTGCTCCTAGTGACATTCGCTTCATCTCCTAAGGCTCACTCTATCAAAAGAGTGCCAGATTCCGCGACTCTTATCCACCTAAAAAGGCATCCGGCTAAACGATCCGGGTGCCTCACTAATTAACGTTGTGTTGCGTATTGGGTTAGTCGGTTCGGTGGTAGCTGTTGCCACGCCTGCGTGTAGAATTGATCATTCAGTTGGTAGTGCGGGCGCGCCTGCGGTTGGGTCAAAAACGGCTTCACCCGTTGGTCCATGGCCAGCCACCCCCGCCAGCCCAAATGAATCGTGTCGGCCATGAAGTACGGCACGTTGCCTTGACGACTCAGGTCACAGACGTGGGTGAACCCCTGCGATTGCAACTGGTACCGAATCTTGCGGTCAAACTGCCGGAGCATCGTCGTCGAAAGCCCCGTGTAACGGGCCCACTTGGCGTTGACCGGCGGGATCACGAATAAAACATTAGTGTGTAAGCGGGCAAACTGATCCAAGACTAACTGAAAATCCGCAAACTCGGGCGAACGCGTGTAGTCGAGGTCGCGTTGAAAACCGCGCAATTTGCCCTGCCGAACCGGCTTCTTCAACCCTTGATTATAGAATTGATTCCGAATCCCAAACCGGTTATTGCTAGTCTGTTCGCGCCCCAAGCGCACACTCAACCGATCCAAGGCCCGATACGACTCGTGACGGGGTAACAACGCCGCCTGCTGCGCCACGTGCGCCGAGTTAAGCGACGGGAGGTTGACGCTCGAGAAGAACTGGTCTTCACGCGTCAGTAACTGCCGTTTAAGTTTTAAGTAGAATAACTGATGTGCCGTCAGTGCCCGGCCGGTCGCCGTACGGTGGAGCGCCGCCTTTAACAGCTGATCTGATTTGGCTCCCGGTAGGTGTAACAGCCGTTGGGCGGCGTAGCGGTCCATGGCGCTGTGCCGGTCCTTGAGTAACCATTCCACGGTCTGCAGCTGAGAGTAGTAGAAGGCAAAGGCGTCCGGGCGCATCCCGTCCTTGACGAACCACTGCGGCGAGATTACGAAGACCGCCCGGCCATTTTTCAGGGTGCCCTGCAGGTTTTGCATCACCAAAAACTGGGTCAACGACTGCGTGCCCCGCGCCCCGAGTAAAAAGGGCCGGTAGTTGCGGTGATACTTCTGGGCCAAGACCGCCGGGTGGGTCGGTTCAAACCGCGACCATTCGGACGACCCCATGAAGGGCACGTAGTTTCCCTGAAAGGCGGCCTGCTTGATGTGCTCGCCCTTTAAAACGTTGGCGGACAACGATACCGCCGCTCGTTTTTCGGTGCCCGCCCCCACGTGTTTGAGGCCAAAGTTTCCCGGTGAAAATAGCACGACCAACACTAAAATTCCCGCCAATAAGACGGGACCCAGAACCTGTAGTAATCGTTTACCCATTAGTCCCGCCCCCCTGATTTGGTCGCGACTAGCTTGCTTTGTAATTGCTTCAACTTGCTAACTCCCCCTCGTGCCCAGGTCCCCGTTCCCCCACATCTCACGGTTATCGGTCCTAGGCGAATTCCCTTTCTAAGGTTAGCACGGGGCATGTGGTTTGCAAAGTCACCCACCTAACCTTAAATCTTTTTTCAGTTTTCGGTCGGTCCCCCGTCAGCCCGCTAGTTAGCGCCTATCGCGTGGTCGGTATTCCTGGTATACTTAACGGGGTCCAAATCCTGACGACCGAAAAAGCTGCTAATCTACGGGGAGTTTTTCATCATGAAATTAATCAACGGACTAGGGGTAACCCTCCTGCTCGGCACTGCCGTGTGGACGGGAACCACGCTACAAGCCAACGCGAAGACGCTGACCTGGCATGCGGGGACGCCCAAGAGTCTACGCAAAACTTGGTACCATAACGGGGCCGGCGACAACAAGGCCTACATCACTTATTCGGCGACTAAGAGTACGGGGAACTTATTACAGGCCACTAACGCTAAAGCCACCTACGCCAAACTACCGGGGTACGGCTTAAAAAAGTTAAAGTACCAAGCCCTGGGTCATCACGTTTACCGGTTAAGTGGCATCCAATATTCGCCTAAGGGATCTACGGTCCAATTCGACGGTCAACGGCTGACCTACCAAGTCAAGGTCGTCTCCAAGCACCAGCTACACTTCTACAAGGGCTATGCCAAATACGTGACGAAACCCGCCTTCAAAGTCGTCGCCCTCAAGCAACTGACCCGCTAAATTCGGAGCGCTCACCCTCGTTGGGGGGCGCTTTTTTCGCTTGGTGGCCCTTGAACCACTGGGTTGATATTAATTTTTTAGTTAAAGTATTTTATTTAATAATTAATATTTTAACCATTCCATCATTGATCACGTGACGAGCTACCGTTAACCGGTCACAAATGCGTCCTCGTGACGCATCTGTGACACTTGCCAGCTTTTCGGGTATACTAATCTTAAACGCTAACAGGTAACACCTGTGACAGGAGGTCCCCTCATGAACGGACAAGAACGTTTAGCCGAACAATCGCGTCAGCTACTGGTCGAGGCGTTATTTACCTTGCTTGCCGACAACCATTACGGTGAAATCACGGTCACGGATTTGACCACCCAGGCCCAACTCGCCCGGCGCACCTTTTACCGGTCCTTCGCCAATAAGGATGACTTGTTGGCCTTCTACGGCAACCGAAGTCTGCGCCGGTACCAAGTTGTCCGCCGAGAAAAGCTCACCGCCACCGCCGATCTCCAGACCGCCATGACCTTTTTCTTCCAATTCTGGTGGCCCGAACGCCACCGGTTGCGTTTACTCATCCAGCAAAATCTCTTTATGGGGCTTTTGACCCAGTCACGGGTCACTCTAACCCCGCAGGACTTGGGGCTAAACCCGGCGGCAACTCCCTACCTCACCAATTTTCTCATCGGGGGGCTGTGGACCACCCTCAACACGTGGCTGGCCCAAGCAACGCCCGAACCGCCCGCCACGGTCGCCCAAACTTTGCTGCGAGAACTGCCGCAACTCCCAACACAACCTTAATCTCAACACAAAAATCGGACCGTGACCCAGTCTAGCCGGGTCACGGTCCGATTTTTAACTGCATTCAGTTTAACTTACTTCACCACTAATTGGTCCAAATCGCCTAATTCTAAGGCCAATTGAGCTAAACGCGTCAATTCGGCCAAGCGGTTGTTCCGCACGGCCTCGTCGTCGGCCATGACCATCGTGGCTTCGAAGTAGTCCGCGATGGCCGGTTGAACGGCGACTAAGGCGGCATACAGGGCCGTTAAGCCTTGCGGCGCTGCCTGAGCCACGTCGTCAATCCCTTGGTGTAAGGCCCCTTCACTGGCGTTTTCGAACTTGTTCGCGTCGATCGTCACGCTGGCGATGTCCTTCGGTGCCTTTTGTGACAACCGGATGACCCGCGTCAACGATTCGATGACCGCCTTGAAGTTTTCGTCAGCCGCGTGGGTCGTCAAAATGTCCGCTGCGGTGAAGAGGTCGGTAATGTCACTGCTACTACCACCTAAGACGGCGTCGATGATGTCGTGACGCACCTTGGTACCACGCAGCATCTTCCGCACCCGTTCCTTGATGAAGTCCACGACCGCGTCGATCTGGCTGGCTTGGTCCAGTTGTGGAGCCACGTGAGCCGTTTCTTCCGCCGCAATGAAGGCCGTGGCCAGGTTGGCCACCGGTAAGGACCAGTTCTGGTCCGTTGCAATCCGCACGATCCCCGTGGCTTGCCGCCGTAAGGCATACGGGTCGTTGGACCCACTCGGGATCATCCCCGCCGCAAAGAACGTCAGGATGCTGTCGAACTTGTCGGCCAAGGCTAAGACCGCGCCCGGCACGGAAGTCGGTAAGGCCCCGTCGGCCGAGATTGGTTCGTAGTGTTCGCGAATGGCCTGGGCCACCGCGGGATCCTCGCCGTTCAGTAAGGCGTACTTTTCACCCATGACCCCTTGGAGTTCGGCAAATTCACCGACCATCCCGGTAACTAAGTCAAACTTATAGATTTGACTAGCCCGAACGGCGGCCTTGGTCTGCGCGTCGTTCAAGCCTAACCGGGTGGCTAAGACGGTCACGATGGCCTCAACGCGGGTCATCTTTTCGGCCATGGTACTGATCTTATCGTGGAAGCTGACACTCTTCAGCCGTTCCACGTAGTCGGCAATGGTCTTCTTCTGGTCTTCCTTGTAGAAGAACATCGCGTCTTCCAGGCGGGCCGTTAAGACCTTTTCGTTCCCCGCCACCACGTTTTGGAGGTCGTGGTCGGTGCCGTTCCGCACGGAGATGAAGTTCGGCAACAACTTGCCGGCCTGGTTCCGGGCGTAGAAGAACCGTTGGTGGTCCCGCATGGACGTGATCAGGACTTCTTCGGGGATCGTCAGGTACTTTTCGTCGAAGCTGCCGGCAAAGGCGGTCGGCCATTCGACTAAGTTGTTGACTTCTTCGAGAAGACCGGCGTCAACGTTAATGGTCCAGTCGTGGTCCGCCGCGATCTTCGCAATCTGCTTCTTGATGAGTTCCTTACGCTTGTCCGCGTCGGCGATCACGAATTCACTGGTCAACGCTTCTTCATAATCGGCCGCCGTGGCTAAGGAGATTTCCTTACCCAAGAACCGGTGGCCGCGCGTCAAGCGGTCGGTCGTAACGTCTAAGATGCTAAACGGAATCACGTCGCTATCCAGTAACGCCACCAGCCAACGAATCGGCCGGATGTATTCGAAGTGGTGAGTCCCCCACTTCATCATGGTCGGGAAGGTCATCGCCATGATGATCTCGCGTAAGCCGGCCAAGACTTCGGCGACCGGCTTACCGGCGATAAACTTATCGACGTAAACGTATTCGGTCCCCTTAAATTCCTTGAAGACGATGTCGTCGGGCGTCAGGCCCTGACCGCGGGTAAACCCGATGGCCGGTTTCGTCCAGTTACCGTCGGCGTCCTGGGCAATCTTCTTGGCCGGACCCTTAACGGATTCGCTGATGTCGTCTTGCTTGTCGGCCAAGCCCGTGATTTCTAACGCTAACCGCCGGGGCGTCGAGAACGGCTTGATGGTGTCATAGCTGATCCGTTCGTCCTTCAAGTAATCGGCAACGCGCTTCTGAAGTTGCCGGATGGCTGGCGTTACCACGTGGGCTGGCATTTCTTCTAACCCAATTTCTAGTAAAAATGTGTGTGCCATTATTTTGCCTCCTCAGAATCCGCTAATAATTTTTGCCGTAAGGCGTCGTCCTTGATCAACGGGAAGCCGCGCTTCTTCCGTTCGGCCACGAACGCCTTGGCGATTGACCGGGCCATGTTCCGAATCCGGGACAGGTAGCCGGCCCGTTCCGTTACGGAAACGGCGCCGCGAGCGTCCAACAGGTTAAAGGTGTGGCTACACTTGAGCACGTAATCGTAGGCCGGGTGCACCAGACCGTTAGCGATTTGCTTCTTGGCTTCCGCTTCGTATTCGTCGAAGTGCCGCGATAACATGGCTTGGTCGCTTTCTTCAAAACTGTACTTAGAGTGTTCGTATTCGGGTTCCTTGAAGATGTCCCCGTACTTCACCCCGTCGCCCCATTCCAGGTCGAACACGGAGTTCACGTCTTGAATGTAGGACGCTAACCGTTCCAACCCGTAGGTGACTTCGGAGGTCACGGGATCCACCGTTTGGCCCCCAACGACTTGGAAGTAGGTGAACTGGGTGACTTCCATCCCGTCGAGCCAGACTTCCCAACCAACCCCGGCACAACCCATGGATGGGTTTTCCCAGTTATCTTCGACGAACCGAATATCGTGTTCGAGGGGGTTGATGCCCAGTTCCTTCAAACTGTTCAGGTAGAGTTCCTGAATGTTATCGGGAGACGGCTTCATGACCACTTGGAACTGGTGGTGTTGGTATAACCGGTTAGGGTTTTCCCCGTAACGGCCATCGGCAGGCCGCCGAGAAGGTTCCACGTACGCCGCGTTCCAGGGTTCTGGTCCAATGGCCCGTAAGAACGTGTACGGACTCATGGTTCCGGCCCCTTTTTCGGTATCGTAAGCTTGCATCAGCATGCAGCCCTGTGCGGACCAGTACTGCTGTAACTTTAAAATAATCGCTTGCATGGACAGTTTTTCTGTCATGGATGCGTTCCTCCTTATTGATCTAAATAAGCACACAAAAAAGTCCCCACGCGAATCTACACTAAAAAGATTCACGTAGGGACGAATTAATTTCGCGGTTCCACCCTACTTCTAGTCACCGACTAGCAGCTTACTTGGAAACGACTCCGAATGCGCCAACGTCTCAGAATCACGCTTCGGCTTGCACCGTCCCGAAGTCGCTAGGTCGTTAATTCTGACACTTATTCATTCATCTTTGCCGACTTATTTAACTGTGATTAATCATAAGCGTCTCAACCAGTCTTGTCAATCATCATTGACCGATGGCTTTTGTAACCGTGGCGCCCAGGACTGCATCTGGTCCAAGAAGCGTTTACTCTTAGGGTGCACCCCGATTTGACTCGCGTAGATTTCATCCATCAGCTGCCGTAGGGCGTGTTCGGTGCTGGGCTTGACCTTGATCTGGTGGACCTTATCCAGGTCGATCACCGAGAATTGGCGCAGGTAGTAGACCGTGCGCGGACTCAGGTGTAACCGGTGCGGGTCGGCTGCCCAGTGCTGTTGACATAACAGGCCCCCGTAGCTTTCCGAATAATCGAACGGCAGGTCCGTGCGACCGCAAATGGCACAGCCCTGTAACTGCGGCGCCACCCCAAAGGCGGGCATCAATTGAATCTCCATGATGTTGGTCACGATGGCCGGGTTCTGGCCCTCGTCGATCAGTTCCAGTGCCCGGTACACCCGGTGGTACCAGTCCGGTAGCGGTTGGCTATCCGGAAAGGCCACGTCCACCAGACTCATGATGTAGGTGGCGTAGGCGTTCTTAAAGATGTCTTCGCCGATGCCCTGAAACTGGCTGGTTTCCCGGGGCGTGCGGATGTAGGACAACCCCGTGTCGGCAATGTCGCCCATGTAACTGCCCACGGTAAACGGCAGGATATCGGCGGTCATCTTGAACCCGCGTTTCTTGGCCCCGCGGACCAAAAACATCTTTTTGCCAAACTCCTGGGTCAAAAATTTAACCAGGTAGTCCCGTTCGGCGTAATCTCGCCGAAACAGCAGGATGCCGTGAAAATCGGCGACGTGATGGGCCATGGAATCCCTCCCTCAAACGAAACGGTGCTCACCGGTCAGACCCGCGAGCACCGTTTTTTAACGATTAGTTTTAAATATCACTCTTGCGGTAACCGTAAGACTTCAACAGGCTGGACTTGTCGCGCCAACCGGGTTGGACCTTCACGAACAGTTGCAGGTAGACCGAACTCCCCAACAGGTGTTCGATGTCTTGCCGGGCCAGCGTCCCAATCTTCTTGAGCATGCTGCCCCCCTTACCGATCATGATGCCCTTTTGGGTCGGCCGTTCCACGATGATCGTGGCTTCGATGCGGACCTGGTCGTTCTTTTGGGTCTTCATGCTTTCGATTTCAACGGCCACAGAGTGTGGCACTTCTTCTCTGGTCAACATGAAGATCTTTTCGCGAATCAGTTCACTGACCACGAACCGTTCGGGGTGGTCCGTCAGTTGGTCTTCGGGGTAATACTGGGGGCCGTGTGGCATCTGGTCCACCAAGTCACCCAGAAATTCGTCGACGTTATTGCCTTCCAGCGCCGAGATCGGGTAAACGGCCTTCCAAGGCAAGGCCTTTTTGTATTGGTCCATGACCTTTAATAAGTCGTCGGGGTGGATCTGGTCAATCTTGTTGATCAACAGGTAGACCGGCGCCTTAGCGTTCTTCAAACGGTCGATGATGAAGTTATCCCCGGCCCCGCGCTTTTCGGCGGCGTTGATCATGAACAAAATGGCGTCGACTTCGTTCAACGCGGACAGCGCCGACTTGACCATGTAATCGCCCAGCTCCGTCTTGGGCTTGTGGACCCCCGGCGTATCGATGAACACGATCTGCGCATCATCGGTGGTGTAGATCCCCTGGATCTTGTTCCGGGTGGTCTGCGCCGTATTCGACATGATGGCGATCTTTTGGCCGATGACCCGGTTTAAAAACGTGGACTTCCCCACGTTAGGCCGACCCACGATGGCCACGAAGCCCGATTTGTAATTTGGATTATCCATAACTTTTTCTCCTTAAAACCAGCGACTGAGCGCCGGTAACATCACTAAGCAGCCGACGACCACGGCAAATAGTGCCGCCAGTAAGACGCCACCCGCCGCCACGTCCTTGGCCCGTTTAGCCAGGTCGTGGTAGGTCTGGCCCACCACGAGGTCGACCACGGCCTCCACGATGGTGTTGAGCGTCTCGGCAATCAGCACCAAGAAGATGGCCAGCGTCAACCACAGCCATTCGTTGAGCGTCAACCGTAAAATGACCCCGGCAACGATGGCCAGGCTCCCCACCAGCAGGTGCTTCCGAAAATTGCGTTCGTAACGGTACAGGGCTTTTAACCCGTCAACGGCGTGCCCGAGGGATTGGCGAAATGCCCGGTTCTTGCCCGTCTGACGGGTCGGCTTATCGCTTGAGGCCATAGGCATCTAAGATGTCCGCTTGCAGCTTGAACATGACCTTTTCGTCCGCCGGTTCCATGTGATCGTAGCCGTTCAGGTGTAAGAACCCGTGGACCACTAAGAACCCGAGCTCCCGTTCGTAGGAGTGGCCCAGGTACTCGGCCTGCTCACTGACCTTGTCCATCGACACGAAGATGTCGCCGATGTTTTCGGGGATCTCGGCCGCCAGTTCGTCGTCCATGACCAACGGGAAGTCGTCATCGGCGGCCTCGTCGTCTTCAATGGCAAAACTGATCACGTCGGTCGCCCGGTCGACGCCCCGGTACTGCTTATTGATCCGGTGGATGTCTTCGTTATTCATCAGCGTGACCGACATTTCGGTATTGTCCGCCAGTTTCAGGTAATCCCCCGCAAACTGTAACACGTCTTGAATCATCTGCACGTGCTTGGCCGGTACGCCGGCTTGGGTCTTGTCGTAAATCTCTAAATCCATTATTTCTTAGCTCCATTTGGTTTAGTATCGTTGGCTTCGTAAGCGTTAATGATGCTGGCCACGACGGGATGCCGGACCACATCATCGGCACTGAAGGTCACAAACGAGATGTGACCCACGTTTTGTAAAATGTGTTGGGCTTGCACCAACCCGGACTGGGCGTTGTGGGGCAAGTCGATCTGCGAGATGTCCCCGTTCACGATCATCTTCGAACCGAAGCCCAACCGCGTCAGGAACATCTTCATCTGGGAATTCGTTGTGTTTTGCGCTTCATCCAAGATGACGAAGGCCGATTCTAACGTCCGCCCCCGCATGTAGGCTAGCGGCGCGATCTCGATCACCCCACGGTCCATCAACCGGGTGGTGTGTTCGGCGCCGAGGATGGCGTATAACGCATCGTAGATGGGCCGCAAGTACGGATCGACCTTTTCCTTTAGGTCCCCCGGTAAGAAACCCAGGCTCTCGCCGGCTTCCACGGCGGGCCGCGTCAAAATGATTTTTTCGACGTCACCGTGTTTGAGCGCCGCAATCGCCATGACCACGGCCAGATAGGTCTTCCCGGTCCCGGCTGGGCCGATGCCAAAGGTGATGTCGTTGTGCTTGATGGCGTCGATGTACTGCCGTTGCCCGAAGTTCTTGACCCGCACCGGGCGGCCCTTCGCATCGTGAATCAAGGTTTCGGTGTACAGATCCTGGAAGTACTCCAGCGTCCCCCGTTCGGCCATCTTCATGGCACTCACGACATCGGCACTGTTCAACCGAATGCCCTTGGCCAAAAGCGCGCTCATGTTCCGTAAGATGTTGAGCGTGCGGTCAACCGCGGTGGCGTCACCCGCAACTTTGATTGAATTGCCGAAGGGCCGAATCGTGACGGCGAGCCCCTCTTCTAGTAAAGTGACAAATTGATCTTGTGCACCCAACAGGGCCGCTTCGTCGGCCGGATGCTCCAAGATATATTCTTTTTCAATCATCGCGTTTTCAGTCAAATACAGTTGCTCCTTTGTCTTAAAAAATTAAGTGTACTGATACTTGAATTTTAGCATACCACCGGGGATTGTAAAAGGATTGACCGTTAAAATCCGCCGGGAGTTAGCTGCCCTGATTCTCCGGGGACAACGCTTGCGTTAAAATGAGCCGGTTGCGGAGGCGTAACCCGTTCTCCCAGATGGGCAGTGCATAATGGCGGGTAAAGTAATCCGGTTCGACGGTCACGATCCGCAGGCCACACTTTTGGTACAGGTAGAGTTGCCCCAGGCTGGTACTGCCGGTCGCCACCCGTAACGTGGTTTGCCCGTGTTCGCTGCCCCATTGTTGGGCAAACCGGATGGCGGCTTGGCCGATCCCGCGCCGTTGTTTCGCGGGTACCACGGACAGATTGGTGATTTCTAAGACGCGGTGGGCCCGCACCGTGAGGACCAACACGCCGACAAGTTCTCGCTGCCAAAATAGGGTCAACCCGGTACTTTGGGGCAAATAGGTCATCACCTGGTCCCACTCGGGGTCGGCCTGCAAGAGCAGGGCCCGAATCGCCGGGCTGACCGTCTGAAAACGTTCGTACTGTAACGCCATTCGTCACCCTCCTCACCAGAAAAGCCACCCCGGGCAACGGGCCCGGCAGTGGCTTCACGATTTATTTGTTAAGTTGTGCCTTAACGGTCTGGTTGACCAGGCTACCGTCGGCCTTGCCCTTAACTTGCGGCATCACGGCGCCCATGACCTTCCCGAAGTCGCCCATGCCGGTCGCCCCGACCTTGGCAATACTGTCGGTGACGATCTTTGTGATTTCGTCAGCGCTCAATTGCTTAGGCGCGTACTTTTCCACGATGGCGATTTCGGCCTTGACACCGGCGACCAAGTCGTCCCGGTTGCCCTTTTGGAATTCGTCCAGGGATTCCTTGCGTTGCTTGAGTTCCCGGGAAACCACCGTTAATTCCTCGTCGGGGGTCAAGTCGTGGCCCTGCTTGATCTTTTCGTTGGTCAGGGCCGCCTTCATCATCCGGACCACGTTTAAGGTCAATTTATCGTGGGCCTTCATGGCCGTCTTTAAATCCGTGTTCAGTTGGGCTTCTAAACTCATGTTGAATTCCTCCTAAATTAAGTTACTTTATTAGTTTACTACTTATTCCCCAGTCCGTCAGGTTTCGACCCGCGAGACTTGCGTTTTCCCCGTAAACTGAGTACGCTAAAAACGGTTCGGTATCCTTACAAATAGAAAGGACTTACTTGGTATGCACGCAATTGGTTATACGCAACATTTACCGTTAGACGATCCGCACGGCTTGGTGGACTTCGAGTTACCCCAGCCCACCCCGCACGCCCATGACCTGCTGGTTCAGGTCACGGCCGTTTCCGTCAATCCCGTGGACCTGGCCGTCCGGGGCAACCACGACCCCTTAGACCCGCAGCACCCCACCGTGATTGGCTGGGACGCTTACGGGACCGTCGCGGCCGTGGGCAACGCCGTCACGCTGTTTCACCCCGGCGATCTCGTTTTTTACGCCGGATCGTTCAAACGCCCCGGCAGTAACAGCGAGTACCAACTGGTCGACGAACGGCTCGTGGGGCACGCTCCCACCAAGTTGACGCCGGCGCAGAGTGCGGCCATGCCCCTTACCTCATTGACCGCTTGGGAGGCGCTGTTTGAACAACTGGGCATCGACCCGCACGCCGACAACCACGGCCAAACGTTATTGGTGATCAACGGGGCCGGGGGCGTCGGCTCCGTGGCCACCCAGCTGGCTCATTGGGCGGGGCTGACCGTTATCGCCACGGCGTCCCGGCCGGAAACCAGCGCGTGGACCCAAGACCACGGTAGCGACGCCGTGGTCAACCACCGTGAGGACCTGGTGCCCCAGGTTCGGGAATTGGGCCACCAATACGTCGACTACGTCTTAGAACTCAGTAACCTCAACCAGCATTGGGACGAAATCGTCGACCTGATCAAACCCAGCGGCCATATCGTGTCGATCACGGGCAGCGACACCCCCATCGACTTACGGGCGTTAAAGGACAAGCGGGCCACGTTTGCCTGGGAGTGGATGTACACCAAATCGTACTTCGAGACGCCGGACATGATCAGTCAACACCAGATTCTCGAGGAGATCCGGCAACTGCTCGACGACGGGACGTTACGGTCCACCCTGACCCAAACCATTCAACCCATTAACGCCGAAAACCTGATGGCCGCGCATAAGTTAGTCGGCAGTCATCACATGATGGGCAAGGTCGTTTTACAAAAATAGCGTACAAAAAAATCCCTGATGCCTAAACATCAGAGATTTTTTATTAGAAACGACGCTTCTTAGCTTTACGCTTACGCGCTGCTTCTGACTTTAACTTTTTCTTCACACTTGGTTTTTCGTAAAATTCACGTTTCCGGTATTCTTGTAAAGTACCGTTACGGGAAACCGTACGTTTGAAGCGCCGAAGAGCGTCGTCAAAAGACTCGTTTTTGCGAACGACTGTCTTTGCCATTTGAAATTCCCTCCCTCCGAGCACAAGTAATGACGCCGGTTGGAATCTTCCTACCAGCGTTACGGTTCTTAACCATTATACATAAACACCCAAACGGCGTCAATAATGCTTTTAAATAAAATTTGAACCGTTTTCCGGCAGGGAGTAAACTAAAGAAAAACCGTAGAGGAGCTAAGCCGATGTCACCGATCACAATTTTTGTCATTTCCGATTCCTCCGGCGAAACCGCGTTAACCGTGGCCCAGACCGCCGTGTCGCAGTTCCCGTCCGTTCACGTCAGTTACCAACGCTTCCCGTTCATCCAGACCGATTCCATTTTAGAGGGGATCTTAAACCTGGCCAAGAAGCAAAAAGCCATGTTGTTTCACACGTTAGTTAATCCGCAGCTCAGTCAGCACGTTCGGGAATTTGCTCAAAAAAATAATTTACAGCACTTTGATTGCATCCAACCCGCCATGCGCGTGATGGAATCCGCTACCGGTCTCAAACCAGAAGGGGTTCCCGGGCTGGTCCACAACCTGACCGACACCTACTTCGACCGTATCGCCGCCATGGAATTTGCCGTGGCCTACGACGATGGTAAGGACCCCACCGGCCTGCTCAAGGCCGACATCGTGATCCTGGGGGTCTCCCGGACCTCCAAGACACCGCTGTCCCTTTTCTTAGCCAACCGGAATCTACGGGTGGCTAACCTGCCCCTCTCACCCAAGACCCAGTTGCCCGACCAGCTCTGGCAGGTCGACCCCAAGCGCATTTTCGGTCTGACCAACCGACCCGAGATTCTGCGTAAGATTCGTCAGGAACGCATGATCTCCTACGGCTTACCCGCCGACAGTGCCTACTCGGATACCCGTAAGATTCAAGAGGAACTGGACTACGCCCAAAAGATCTACAAGAAAATTGGCTGCTTGGTCATCGACGTTTCCAACAAGTCCATCGAAGAAACGGCAACCTTGATCATGGAGAGCGTGGATTACGATTTGATTCCGCATCCCCTGGAAGATTAAAATCTAAACTTAACGGCCCCACCGGAATTTTTCTGGTGGGGCCGTTTTTATTTTTTTAGTCGGCGCAGGCGGAAAGTCACCCGTGGTTTTAGCGCGTTAAGTACGCATCGACCGGCTGGCCCGCCAACGCATCGGCCGTCAAGTCGGGATTAAATTGCTGATGTTGGAGCATGGCGACCTCGTAGCCGTGTGGGTCGGCGCCGGTCTTGCGGTCGGGACCGACCGGCGGCGTCTCCATGATCTTCGGTACGGCCGTCAGCAGCGGGTGATGGGCCACCGCGTTGAGGGCGTCAAAGCCCAGGGTCCCGAACCCGATGTTGGTGTGCCGGTCCTTGTGACTGCCTTGGGGATTCTTAGAATCGTTCAAGTGCACCACCTTAAGCCGGTCGAGCCCAATGACCTGCTCGAATTCCCGCAACACCCCGTCGAAGTCGTCGGCGATGGCGTAACCGGCATCACTGGTATGACAGGTGTCAAAGCAGACCGACAGACGGTCGTTGTGCGCCGTTTGCGCCATGATACTGGCCAGTTCCTCGAAGGTCCGGCCAACTTCGGTGCCCTTGCCCGCCATGGTTTCCAGGGCAATCTGCACGGGCGCATCCGGCGTTGCGGCCAAAATCTGGTCCAGCCCCTTGGCAATCTGGGTAATGGCGGCTGGCGCGCCGGCCCCCACGTGAGCCCCCGGATGCAACACAATCTGGTGAGCCCCGATTGCGGCCGCCCGGGTGACCTCGGCCGTCAAAAACTGCACGGCAAAGTCAAAGTTTTCCGGTTTCTTCGTGTTGCCCAGGTTGACCACGTAGGGCGCGTGAACCACCACGGCGCGCTGGTCGTGAGCGGCCATGAAGGCCTTACCGGCCGCCGCGTTCAATTCTGCGATGGGTTTCCGCCGCGTGTTTTGCGGGGCCCCCGTGTAGACCATGAAGACGTTCTCGCCGTCTTGGGCCGCCTCCTGTGCGGAACCCAGTAACATGGCCTTGCCCTTCATACTGACGTGAGACCCAATCAATAATTCCGTCATTTCGTCTGCTCCTCTCCCGTGATAATCAGCTGCGCGACCTGTTGGCTGGCCGTCCCGGTCTCCCAGTCACAGAACCGCCGGTAAAAGGCGGCTTGTTGTTGGGCGTAAGCCGGGAAATCCCCGGCTTGCGACCAGGCAGTCAGTTGCGCGTAAAACGCCGGGGCATCGGTGACGAGCGGTCCCGGTAAATCCTTGGCCGTGTAGTCGAAGTAAAAGCCCCGAAGCTGGTCGCGGTAGTGCGCCAAGTCGTACGCAAAAAACAACTGGGGTCGCCGCAAGTTGGCAAAATCAAACATCACCGACGAATAGTCCGTGATCAGCAGATCGGTGATGAGATAAATCTCGGCAATGTCGGCCTCGGCCAGAATGGTCACCCGGTCCTCGTAGCCACGAATGTCGATCTGATCTTTCACCAGATAGTGGGGCCGAATCACCAGGTGGGTGTCCGCTGGCACGTGGCGAAAGAACTCGGCTAACTTAAACGGCAGGTCGAATTGGTAGACCCCGGGGCGCACGGCGGTGTCGTCTCGCCAGGTCGGCGCGTAGGTCACCACCGGTCCCGTCACCGCCCCCAGTAGCCGGCGCTTAATGGCGGCCACCTGGGCCGGCTGATTGGCCGTATACAGCACATCGTTACGGGGATAACCAATGGGCAAAAACTTTCCCTGGTAGCCAAACGCCCGGCGAAAAATATCCTGCGAATACTGGTTGGGCGCAATCAGGTAGTCCCAACGATTGGCCGCCGTCACGAAGTCGGCATGGTACTTGGCGGTCGTGGTCCCCTTCATCGCCACGTGGGCGATGTCGGCCCCCAACTTCTTGAGGGGCGTGCCGTGCCAGGTCTGGATGGTCGTGGTGTGCCGGTTAGCGTGCCACCAGTTGGGCAACCGGGAGTTTAAGACCCAAAACTCGGCGCGAGCCATTAATCGGACCCACCGGGGCGTGAAGCGTTTGACCAGCTGAATCTCCGGGTAGGCCTGGTGCAAAGTGGCGTACTCGCTGGGCTTCACGCTAAAGTAGGCCGTCTTTTGGTAACGGGGGTCGGCTTGGACCAACGCCCGGTAGATGGCCGCCGGGTTATCGTTGACGTCCTTACCGTTAAAACTTTCAAATAGCACTTGTCGTCGCTTGATTGGTAAACAAATAAGCCCACCGTTCAACACGATGAGCCCATAGCGAGCAACCAGCTTCAATGACTGGACAAGGCGTTGTCGACTGTTCGTCATTTGAGTTGCTCCTTTCAATTAGATTAAATCCACAAACCGTGACCGGAACTTGTAGTGCAGGTGGGAACCCAGTAACAGGACAAAGAACACGAACGCCCAGAATTCCAGGGTCAACAGTGGGTGTTGCCAGAACCACCCGGTCCCCAGGAAGGATTCCCGAAAACCGTTGACGATGTAGTAGTACGGGTTGAGTTCCAACAAGTGCACGAACGGTGCCGGGAACGACGGGGTCACAAAGTTAAACAGCACGCCGGACACGTAGAACAACATCCGCATCACGGATTGTAACAGAATGTGGTAATCCCGCACCAACACACTGATACACGAATTAAAGATCCCTAACGCCACCAACAAACAGATCATGGCAAAGAAATAGTAGAGCCACTGGAACCAGGCCACCTTAGGGTAGACCCCGTTGAGTAACCCGATAAAGATGGAGAATACCATCATGGTCCAAAACGAACTTAAGTTGCTGACCACTTTAATCGTGGGCAACGCCGAGACCGGAAACTTCATCTTGGCGACCATGTTGACACGCTGGTAGATACTCTTCGAGGCATCTAGCGTCGAGCGGTTCATGAAGAACCACGGTGAAATCCCAATCACCATCCACGGCAGATAACTCACGCCGTTCAACGGTTGACCGTGTTTCAAGCCAACCCCGAACACTAACCAATAAATGGCGATTTGAATCAATGGATACAGGTACTCCCACATCAGCCCTAAATAATGGCTTTGGTAACTCGCTTGATCTTCGTAACGGGAGATCCGGAAAATAATTCCCAGACTTGAGACCTGTTCTTTGAATAAGGTCATGACCTCTTTCAAGGCACTGCACTCCTTTAAATTTTAATCGTTAGTCCCGGTTGTCCCGTGATAACGTGCGACGACCCGTTGTGTGGCCAAGCCGTCGTTAAACGTGTTCCACCGCTGATTGAACTGGGTCAAATCGGTCGACCGGTCGGCCACGATGGCCGCTGCCAAGTCTTGGCTATCCCGTAAGGCACGATCGGGCAGCCAGTCCAAAAAGTCCGCCTGCAACCCGGGTTCTTGTTGATAGGTCGGCAGATCAAACAGGTAGAACAATAAACTGTGTGCGTTGGGCAACAGACTGTAATCGAAGGCGACCGACGAATAGTCCGTCACCAACGTTTCCGTCACCGTCAGCAATTCCGTGGTACTCAGTTGTTGGGCCACCACAACTTGGTCGCCCAACTGACGTTGCAACGCCGTGGCCTGTTCGGCCAAGACGGGGTGGAGCTTGACCACCACGCGCGCAGTCGGGTCGGCCGTTAACGCTTCGGCTAGGCCCTTAGGCGGCGTGAAAGTCACGCCCTCGCGGTAGGTCGGCGCGTATAAGATCACCCGGTGACCGGTCAATGCCGGCGCTAACCGCGCGACCTTGGCCCGCGTTTGGGTCACCCAATCCGCGTTTCGTAACCGATCCGAACGCGGGTACCCTAAGAGTTGCATGCGACTTACGGGAACCCGATAAGCGTGGGCAAACACGTCGCCCATCGCCGGAGCCCCGACCACGTACTCGTCGAAGTGATCGTAGACGGCCTGAAACCGCCGTTGGTCACTGGCCGACCGTTGGGCCGTGGTGGGATCATCCCACCCGAAGGCCTTGATGGCCCCGGCCGCGTGCCAGAGCTGGACGATCCGCATGCCTCGAGGGTGCGCTAAACCGCCCAGAAAGGCGTAGTAGTTGTCGCAATACAGGATCTGTGCGCGCATGATTCGGGGAATCCCGGTTGCCACAAACCGAAGATCATCCCGAAACGGCACGACGTCAATCCCTTGTTGCGCGAGCTGAGCGGCCGCAGCGGCTTGCTGCGGTCGGTAAAATACGGTCAGCCGCTGGGTGGGCCGCAGCGCTTGGGCCACTGCTCGAATGAAGGGCAGATTGTCCCCAAAGCTCATCAGGTACACCACGTCGGTCAAACGCCGATGGCCGCACAGCCGCGACATCAGACGGACTAACCAGAGATAGATTTCTTTCACGTTCATCACCAATCTGTCTTGTTTTTACAGCCCACAACATCGAAAATTATACCACATTCCCCTTCAGAACCCAGAGAAATTTAGGAAGCTTTAAGAAACCTCGAAAAAACAGCGAGCCGTTGCCGGTCTCGCTGTCGCTTCACCACTTGGGTTCGTAGAAGTGCCCCAGCACCTTGACGGTATCGGAGATGCTCACGAAGGCCTTGGGATCGGCCTCGTTCATGGCCACCTCTAAGGCGTCCATTTCGTAGCGCGTGATCACGGTGAACAGAATCGTCTTTTCGTCGTGATGGTACGCGCCCTCGGCCCCGTGGACGATGGTAATGCCCCGACGCATGTGGTTTTGGATACTGTCGATCACGGTCTTGGGCCGGTTGGTGATCACCATGACCTGCATCCGCTGCTGGCGGGTGAACGTCATGTCGATGACCTTAGCGTTCACGAAGAGCCCTAACGCGGAATAAAACGCGTACGGCCACCCGTAAACGAAACCGGCACTGATGACGATCAGGCTGTTGAAGGCCATGTTGATCGACCCCATGCTCCGGCCGGTCTTGCGCCGCACCACGATGCCGATGATGTCTAAGCCCCCGGTCGAGATACTGTTCTTCAACGCAAACCCGGTCCCGTACCCGTTGACCGCGCCCCCAAAGATCGCACAGATGATCGGATCGGTGGTCAAATGCACGGGTTGGATCACCCGGATCATGATCGATGCAAACAATACACAGATAAAGGTAAAGACGGTAAAGGATTTCCCAATTTGCTTCCAGGCCAGGACGAACAGCGGAACGTTGATCAGAAACAGCCCCAGGGCCGTTGTGATTTGAAACGGGGCGTAGCGTCCCGTTAACGTGTTAATCAGCTGTGCCAACCCGGTGGCCCCAGACGAGTAAATGTGTCCGGGCGTCCAGAAGAAGTTCACCGCGATGGACACTAAGACCCCGTAGAAAAAGGCCACGGAAAACTTGGCGGTATAGGTATGCCGTTTAAAAAGCTGCTGCACATCATCCATGATTTAAAAATTGACCTCACTTTTCATTGCTATAGCGCTCGCTTAGTATAGCATTTATCGGCCGCAGCGACCATGGAAATGGCCATCTTTTCGGGAGTTCTAATGATTAGTTTCCTTAGTCCAATGTTGCGCCACGAAAGCAGCCCGCCCGCCGGCTTCCTGTTCCGCCATGCGCCGCGGGTTCTTCTTATAGAACTGTTGGTGGCGCTCTTCGGCCGAATAAAACGGCTGGACGGGTTGAATCTGCGTGACGATGGGCCGGTCAAACTGTTCTCTGGCTTGCAAGGCTTGCTTCGAAGCTTCGGCAATCTTGCGCTGGGTGGCATCGGCCACAAAGATCACCGGCCGGTAATTGTCCCCGCGGTCCTGAAACTGCCCGCCCGCATCGGTAGGGTCGGTCTGTTGCCAGTACAACTCGACTAGCTGCGCGTAACTGACCACCGCCGGGTCGAACCAAATTTTCACGGCCTCGGTATGGCCCGTCGTGTGCGCTTTAACCTGCTCATAGGTCGGGTTCGGCACGGTCCCGCCGGTGTAGCCCGATAAAACCTTCTGAATTCCTGGGTGCTCTTCAAATGGTTGCACCATGCACCAAAAACAGCCACCAGCAAACGTTGCGGTCTCTAAAGTCATCAACATCCCCACTTTCTGGCGCCACGCTTGGCGCCCCGTAATTCTCATTTAATTTTAATTAAACGACTTTTGGCTCGCAACTTCAAGGCCCTTGCATCAAAGAGTGGGCCAAAAGGCGGTTAGCTGGTGAGCATGAACGACGGTTCGTAAGGCGGATAATCCTGGGTTTGGATTAGCTGGTTTACGGGGTTAAGCGGAACCAGCTGCCTTTTGGCGCACGTTTCGACACTAGATATTCGGAGACGAAAAGAGCCTGAGACCCTTGTCCCAGACTCCAAAACACTATTTTATTTGAAAACGCCGCGCCTATTTCTGGGCCGGATCGTCGTCGAGTTCGGTGACCGCTAAGTCCAAGTCGTCCAGTTGCTTTTGGGCAACGGTACTTGGGGCTTGGGTCATCGGTTCCGTGGCCTTCGAGTTCTTCGGGAAGGCGATCACGTCACGAATGTTGTCGCGCTTAGCTAACAAGCGGGCAAACCGGTCGAGCCCGATGGCCAGACCACCGTGAGGCGGGAACCCGTAATCTAAGGCCTTCAACAGGAAGCCAAATTGCTTTTCGGCCCGTTCTGGCGTGAAGCCCAAGGCCTTGAGCATCTTCATCTGTAACTCGCGGGTGTGAATCCGGATGGAGCCGCCCCCGAGTTCCAACCCGTTTAAGATGATGTCGTAACTCTGGGCGTAGGCCTTGTGTGGGTCTTCGCCGTCGTTCAAGTAGTGCGCATCGCCTTCGGCTGGCATGGTGAACGGGTGATGGGCGGGAACCCACCGCTTCAAGTCCACGTCGTAATCGAACAGTGGCCAGTTAACGATCCATAAGAAGGCCCACTTGTTCTGGTCGATCATGTCCTGTTCCTTAGCGATGGCCACCCGCAGGTAACCCAACGTCTGGGCCACTACGCGCTTGGAGTCGGCCGCGAACAGCAACAGGTCGCCGGTCTTGGCGCCAGTGGCCTTGGTGATCTGGTCGAAATAGTCGCCTTCCTTGAAGAACTTGGCGATTGGTCCGCTAAAGCCGTCGTCGGTGACCTTCATCCAGGCTAAGCCCTTAGCCCCGAAGCGTTCGATGTACTTGGCGTACTTGTCGAGGTCCTTACGGCTGTACAGGTCGGCCCCACCTGGTACGGCGATGGCCTTGACTTGCCCGCCGTTCGCCACGGCACCGGAGAAGACCTTGAAGTCGGTATCCTTCATAATCGCCGACAAGTCCTTTAATTCCATACCAAACCGCACGTCTGGTTGGTCGGTCCCGAAACGGGCCATGGAGTCGTCCCAGTCCATGCGAGGGAACGGTAACGGCACGTCGACGTTTAAGGTATCCTTCATGACCTTAGCGATTAAGCCTTCGGTAATGTCTTGGATCTCTTCGGCCGTCAAGAAGGACGTTTCCAAGTCGATCTGGGTGAATTCTGGTTGCCGGTCGCCCCGCAAGTCTTCATCCCGGAAACAACGTGCGATTTGGTAGTACCGGTCGAACCCGGCGCCCATCAGTAACTGCTTGAACAGTTGCGGCGACTGCGGTAACGCGTAGAAGTGGCCGTGGTAGATCCGTGAAGGCACCAGGTAATCGCGGGCCCCTTCCGGCGTAGACTTGGTCAGATCCGGCGTTTCGATATCGACGAAGCCGTTGTTGTCAAAGTAGCTGTGCACGGATTGGATGATCCGGTTACGCAACATGATACCTTGTTGCATTTCTGGCCGGCGTAAGTCGAGGTAGCGGTACTGTAACCGCAGGTCGTCGGAAGCCGTGATCCCATCCTTGATGTCGAACGGTGGCGTCTTAGCCTTGTTCAACAGGTTGATGCCCGTGACCCGGACTTCGACCTTCCCGGTCCGCATGTCGGGGTTGATTTCCTTAGCGACCCGCGCGACGACCTTCCCTTGGATCTCAATGACGTATTCGCTCCGGAGTTGTTCCGCCACAGCCAAGGCGTCTTTGCCGTATTCTTCACTGAAGACTAATTGAACTAGTCCTTCGCGGTCCCGCAGATCAACGAAGATCAAGCCCCCGAGGTTCCGGCGCTTTTGCACCCAACCCTTTAACACGACGGTTTGGTCGAGATATTGTTCGTCGACTAAGCCGGCGTACGTGGTGCGTTTCAAATTCTTTTCCATCTAACTATCCCCTCTTATTTCGTGGTGAACTTTTGGGCCACCACAGCTTGGAAATCTTGATAAATGTCGGCTAACGGGACACTGACTTCTTCTCCCGTTGCCATGGCCTTCAGGTTGGCCGTTTGGTTTGCCAGTTCCTGGTCCCCAATGGTCAACGTGTAGTGGGCGTCTAGGCGGTTAGCCGTCTTGAACTGGGCCTTCGGTTTGCGCCCCAGGTAGTCGCGGTCGGCCGTTAAACCGGCACGGCGGATGGCCTGAACCAGCTTAAGCGTTTCAATTGAGGTGTCGTCCCCGATGCCCACGACGTAAACGTCTAACGGGTGATCGTTCGGCACGGGAACTTGTTCGGCCTGCATCAACAGGACCAACCGTTCCACGCCCATGCCGAAGCCCACACCGGGCATTTCGGGACCGCCGAGTTCTTCGACCAGGCCGTTGTAACGCCCTCCGGCCAAGACCGTGGTGTAGCCTTCACCCAGTGCCGGTGAATCGGCCATGATCTCGAAAATCGTGTGGTTGTAGTAATCCAACCCCCGCACCATGGTGGCATCGACGTCATAATCAATCCCTAAGGCGTCTAAGCTGGCCTTGACCTGGTTAAAGTGGGTCGTGGCGTCGGGCGTCAAGAAGTCGAGAATCGACGGTGCGTTGGCCACGATTTCTTGGTCGTGGGCGTCCTTACTATCTAAGACCCGCAGCGGGTTCTTGTGTAACCGGACCTTGGAATCGTCACTTAATTCGTCAAAGTGCGGTTCCAAAAAGTCGATCAGCGCTTGTCGGTAAGCCGCTCGCGTCTCTTGGTCGCCCAACGTGTTGAGGGCTAACCGCAGGTGCTTTAAGCCTAACTTGCTCAGCAGGTTCATCCCCAGCGCAATGACTTCGACGTCTAATTCGGGCGCATTACTGCCGAAGGCTTCCACCCCGATCTGGTGAAATTCCCGTTGCCGGCCGGATTGGGGCCGTTCGTACCGGAACATCGGGCCCATGTAGTAGACCTTGTACGGCTTTTGCGTTTCCGGACCGTACAACTTGTTTTCGACGAAGGCCCGAACTACTCCGGCCGTGCCTTCTGGCCGCAAGGAGAGGTGCCGATCGCCCTTATCCTTGAAGTCGTACATTTCCTTGGTCACAATATCGGAAGTATCCCCAGATGTGCGGGAGAATACCTCGAAGTTTTCAAACATCGGCGTGCGGATTTCGTCGAACCGGTAACGGGCAAATAAGTCCCGCGCCGTTTGTTCCACGAACTGCCAGGTCTCAGACGTGCCTGGTAAGATGTCCGCCGTGCCTTTAGGTCGTTGGTAGCGCATAAACAGTCTTCCCTTCCTCTACCGCTGCAAAATAAAAAACGCCCCTGTCAAATTGACAAGGGCGCAGGTATGCACGGTACCACCTTTTATTTTTTCTCAGCAGGATAACGTTGCAAACGAATGACGATGACCGCCATTAGCCTCAAAAGTGTCTTCGCCAATACCGAGTTAGCCGCTCCCAGCCACGCGACCTCTCTAAAAACGGGTATTTAGCTACTATTCTTTCTCATCGGCTTCTATATAATAGTCTTCTTTAGAATACTGAATCGCCCCGTAAAAGTCAAGGACTCGCCCGGAAGTTCTCCGGGGTCTACTAACGTGGTATAATTGACCCAATTTGACACAAGGAGTAACGCCCATGCAGCTTAAACCCAAGAACTGGACCGGTCTCGTTGCCGGCCTCATCATCCTGTTGATCGCCGGAAGTCTACTTTGGACCTTCACGCAACGCAATGCCGTTACCGCGACCGTTAGCAATCTGAACTTACGGCAGGGCCCGGGGCTGAATTACACCGCGACCCACAAGGTCAAAAAGAACAGTCGCCTGACCATCTTAGGCGAGAAGGACAACTGGTACCACGTGCGGGACAGTCAAAACCACTTTGGTTGGGTCGCCAGTTGGTTAGTGGACCATCCCGGCAACCTCAAGACGGCGACGAACCTGGCGGAAGCCACCATCGTGCTGGATCCGGGCCACGGGGGCAGCGACTCCGGTGCCCTGTCCATCGATCAGAAACACGACGAAAAGACCTACACCTTAGCGTTAGCCCAGCGCGTAGCCAAGGCGTTACGCGCCAAAGGAACCCACGTGATCATGACCCGATCAACTGATAAGACCGTCAGCCTGGCCGATCGTCCGGCACTCGCCAATGACCACCAGGCCGACGCCTTTATCAGTTTTCACTTTGATTCCTCCCCCACGGACAACCTGGCTTCGGGGGCCACGACCTACTATTACCACCGTAAGTCCTCCTACGCCTTGGCCCAGGCCGTCAACGGGGAGATGAACGACCTGCCCTTGACCAACCGGGGAATTCGTTTCGGTAACTTCGAGGTCATTCGGGACAATAGTCGCCCCGCCTTACTACTCGAAATGGGCTACATCAACACCAAGAAGGATTTCAACGACATTCGTAGCGCCGGGTACCAACAGGCCGTGGCTAACCGGGTGGTCAAGGGCTTATCCCAATATTTTAAGACGCAACATTAACGAAAGAAGCGCGATTTTAATGGCATTATCAACAACTTGGCTGGCGCAGTTACCCATTCCCCCAGTCACGACCGCCACGCCAGTCTCCGGTGGCGATATCAATCAGGCCTACCGTCTAGAAACTGACGAGGGGCCCTACTTCTTATTGGTGCAACCGCAGACCCCGGCCAGTTTTTACAGCCACGAGGTCGCCGGCTTACGGGCCCTCAGTCAGGCCGTCAACGTTCCGGAGGTGTTTGGGACCGGCAACATCGCTGGCGACGCCTACCTGTTATTAGAATTTCTCGCGACCGGTCACGGCAGTCAATATGACCTGGGCCAGGCCGTCGCCCGGGTCCACCGGGTGACCGCACCACAGTTCGGTTTTGACCAGGATAACCTGGTGGCCAAATTACCCAAAAACAACCACTGGCAAAGCGATTGGACCACCTTTTACCTGCAGCAACGACTCGACCCACTGGTCCAGCGCGCCCAACAACACGGTCTCTGGAATGACCAACGGGCGACCGGTTACGCCCGGGTCCGCCAACACATCGTAGCCGAGAACCGCGGCCGCCAGATCACCCCGTCACTATTACACGGCGATCTGTGGGCGGGCAACTACCTGTTCACCGCTGACGGCACCCCGACGCTGATCGACCCGGACACCCTCTACGGGGACCGCGAGTTCGACCTGGCCATGACCACCATCTTCGGTGGGTTTACCCAGGACTTCTACAAGGGCTACAACGCGGCCTATCCGTTAACGGCCGGTTACGCACAGCGCTTGCCCCACTATCAGCTTTATTACCTGTTAGCCCACCTGAACCTTTTCGGGGAGACCTACGGCGGGGCCGTCGACGACCTGCTCGCCCGGGGCTGACCACTTAACCACCCTTAACCCAACTCAGCAAAAACGCGTTGAACGATTGCTCCTAAACCCTAGGAGTACTCGTTCAACGCGTTTTTTGTGATTAATCTTCACTGGTCAACCAGTCTTGTAACTCGGCTAAGCGGGTCACCCGGACTTCCGGTTGACTCTCCTCGACGATCAGGTGTTCCGGGTCGAACAACGCGCCGGCCATCCCCGCTCGGTGGCCCGCCTGGACGTCCAAGTTCCGGTCGCCAATCATGATGGCGGTGTGCGGGTCCACTTGGTACTGCCGACACAGGGCGTTCAGGCTGGCGGGATCCGGTTTACGCGGATAATCGTCCGCGGCCGTTATGGCCCCACTGAAGTAGCCCTTCAGTCCCAGCGCCGCTAACCGGTCTAATGCCCGGGCATCCCGGTGCGTCAAAAGAAAGTTACGGCCACCCGCGCTGGTCACGGTAGCGAGAAGTTCGGCCGCCCCGGCGAAGGCCACCGCCTGATCTAATTTAGGCGCCGCCAACCGTTGGTACCGGTCATTTAAACTGTCGCGGTTCAGCGTGTATTCGGCGCTAAACTGTTGCAGGGCCGTGCCCAAACTGTGTTGGCGCATGGCCTTATAGATGGCCGACTGGTCGATTTCAAAGTCGTTGACGCCCAACTGGGTCAGCGCCGTGGCAAAGGCCGCCACCATCCCCGGGTAGGTGTCGACTAACGTGCCGTCAAAATCCCAAAATAATTGCTGATAACGCATCCCATCGTCCTCCTAAAAAAGAGCCGGGAAACCGATCCCGACTCCTTCGTTTTCTCAATTTAATCGTCGGTATCGAACCAAATCGTGCACGGCCCGTCGTTGATCAGCGCCACGTGCATGTCGGCGCCGAATTCACCGGTCTCCACCGGGATGCCCGTCGCCGCTAGTTTTTGGTTGAACTCCTCATACAATGCCCGCGCGTGAGCGGGATCGCCGGCCGCCACGAAGCTCGGCCGGTTACCCTTCTTGGTGTTGGCGTACAGGGTGAACTGCGACACGGACAAGATACTGCCCCCCACGTCGGCAATGCTCAAGTTCATCTTACCGGCCTCATCGCTAAAGACCCGCAGGTGACTGATCTTGTGGACCAAGTAATCGACCTGTTCACTGGTGTCGCTATCTTCGGCCGCCACCAATAGGCAGTAGCCCTGCGCAATGGCGCCCACGACCCGTTTGTCAATGACGACGCTGGCCTGCTGGACCCGTTGTAACAAAACACGCATATGCGTTAACTTCCTTTCTAGCGGAACGGCCGCTTGACCACGTAAACGTCGGGAATGTTCTTGATGTTGTCCACGATTCGTTGCAGTTCCCAGCGGTTACGAATACCCAGGCTCACCGAAATGATGACCATCTTGTTGTGGTCGACCTTTCCGTTAATGGACGTTAAGTCCTTCGTCGAATTATTAATCGTCCGCAACACGTCGTTCAACAGCCCGTTGCGGTTGTAGCCTTGGACCTCGATATCGGCGTGATAGTTGGTTCGGTCGCCGTGCTCGTCACCCCAGCGCACTGGGACGATCCGTTCGCCACTTTCCTCGGCGTGCCGCACGTTCGGGCAATCTACCCGGTGGACGGACACCCCGCGGCCCTTGGTGATGTAGCCGGTGATCTGGTCACCGGGCACCGGTGCGCAACAGTGGCTCAACCGGACCAGGAGATTGTCGACACCCTCGATGACCACGCCGTCGGGTTGCTTCTTGCGGTCCTTCTTATCGGTGTCGGAATCGTTCTTGATGGATTGGTGTTCCTCCAAGATCTCGCGTTCCTCTTGCCGGCGCCGCTTGTCTTCGGCGGCCTGCCGCACGTCGTCGGTCAAGCGGTTGACCACGCCTTGGGGTTGGAGGTCCCCAAACCCGATGGCCGCCAACAAATCATCGACGTGTTGGTAGTGCAACTTGGCCGTGACCTTGTCGACGTTTTCCTTGGTCATGATGGCCTTCGGGTCGTAACCGGCATCGCGAATCAAGCGCTCCACCATTTCTTGCCCCTGGGTGATGTTTTGTTCCCGGTCGCGAAGCCGGAAGAACTGCTTGATCTTGTTGCGCGCCCGCCGCGTCGAGACCAGCTTTAACCAGTCACGACTCGGGCCGGCCGAACTACTGGACGTCCGGATATCGACGATGTCCCCGTTCTTGATTTCATAGTTCAATGGCACGATTTTCCCGTTGATGGTGGCTCCGGTGGTGTGGTGGCCGACCTCCGTGTGGATGGCGTAGGCCATATCCAACGGCCCAGCCCCCTTAGGCAGTTCGAGGACGTCGCCCTTAGGCGTAAATGCGTAAACGTGGTCGCCAAAAAGTTCCCCCTTGACGCTGTCCATGAAGTCGGCGGCATCGTCGGTGTCTTCTTGCAGTTCAATGATGTGCTTGAAGAGGTTCAATTTTTCACCGGTATTGGTGGCCTGAACCTTGTCCTTGACGCCTTCCTTGTACGCCCAGTGGGCCGCGACCCCGTATTCAGCCACGGCGTGCATTTCCTTGGTCCGAATCTGCACCTCCAACGGCTTGCCCTCGGGACCAATCACCGTGGTGTGCAGGGATTGGTACATGTTGGCTTTCGGCATCGCGATGTAGTCTTTGAACCGCCCGGGCATTGGCTTCCACTGTGAATGAATGGCGCCTAAGACCGCGTAACAGTCCTTAATGGTATCCACGATGACCCGAATGGCCAACAGGTCGTAAATTTGACTAAATTGCTTGTGTTGGTCCTTCATCTTCCGGTAGACCGAGTAGATGTGCTTCGGCCGGCCGTAGATTTCGGGGTGTAGATGCAAGTCCTTGATGGAACTTTGGATGACCTTGATGGCCGCCGCAATGTACTGTTCCCGTTGATCGCGCCGTGAATTCATCAGGTGGACGATCCGGTAATACTGTTGGGGGTTCAAATACCGCAGCGAAATGTCTTCCAGTTCCCACTTGATGGTACTGATCCCCAACCGGTCGGCTAACGGCGCGTAGATTTCCAACGTTTCATTGGCGATGCGCCGTTGCTTGTCCGGCCGTAAGTGCTGTAAGGTCCGCATGTTGTGCAGGCGATCGGCTAACTTCACAATCATGACCCGAATGTCCTTGGACATGGCTAATAAAAGCTTCCGGTGATTTTCCGCTAACTGTTCTTTATTAGATTTGTATTTGATTTTCCCTAACTTAGTGACCCCATCCACGATGAGCGCCACGTCGTCCCCGAACAGTTCTTGGACATCACTTAGCGTCACCCCCGTGTCTTCCACGATATCGTGCAAAAACCCCGCCGAAACGGTTTCGGGATCCATATTGAGGTCGGCCAAAATGCCGGCCACCTGAATCGGGTGCATAATGTAGGGTTCGCCAGATTGCCGCGTTTGATCGCGGTGCGCGACCGTCGCGAAATGACAGGCCTTGACCACCATTTCGACGTGTTGCGCGTTCATATATTTACCGACTCTGGCAATTACTTCTTCAGCCGTCCAGACACGTTCTTTGGTCATATTGGACGCCACCACCCTTAATTTTTAGATTCTGATTGTGTTGTTTGCGTGGTTGCTGTCAAGCCGTACGCCAGATAGGACACACACAGGTAGACTAACGCAAAGTACCGCGTATACGCGGGTAAAAAGCCGTACGCCCCCACTAAGTACAACGCGGGGAGCACTAATAACAGCCACATTGGCCGCGCCTTTAACGCGACCAACCGGCCCACGGCAATGGCGACGCCCCCGTTAATCACTAACAGCAGGCCCCCAAACCGCATGACCGTACTAATATTCAGCAGGGTCGCCAGTGCCGGCAACACGATGCCCATGATCAGCCCCGTGAGCCAGTAGCGCCAACCCATCTTTTCCAAAAATGCCATCCAACCTTCACCTTTACTCTCTTTATGATTGCAACCATTTTAGCATGTTTTCACGGGGATTTCATCTGCTCCGCGCGGGTTACAACTCCCAAAGGGTCGATGCGGCTGCCAAAAAGTACAACGGTGCCGTTTCGGTCCGTAAAATGCGGGGCCCCAACCCCACCAATGTGGCCCCAGCCGCCTGGGCGGTCTGGACCTCGGCCGGACTGATGCCGCCCTCGGGCCCGAAGATGGCCAAAACCGTCTGTCCGGGCGTCATGGCCGTTAATCGCTGTGTTAACGCACTGTGTTCGCCCTGCTTGGCGGATTCCTCGTAGGCCAGTAACGGACAGTCGTTCGAGGTCTTTAAGACCGCCGCTAAGTTAGGCAGGTAACTGACCGTGGGCCGCACTAACCGGTGCGACTGTTCGGCCGCCCCGTTTGCCACCTTAGTCAACCGGGCCAACTTTTTAGCGACCTTGTTGCCCTGCCACTTGGCGACCGACCAATCTCCCGCGTAGAAGATGATCTGATCGACGCCCATTTCGGTGGCCTTCTGGGTGATCCATTCCGCTTTTTCCTGTTTTGGTAAGCCACAGGCAATCACCGTATGGACCGGGAGCTCCACGGCGGGCGTGGCCACGGCCGTGAGTTGCACCGTGGCTTGCCGGTCGGTTACGGCCAGCAGCTGACCGTGAAACAGGTGTGCCGTGTGATCCACGAACTCGGCCGTGTCCCCGACCTGCGCGCGTAACACCGTGACCCAGTGGTGCGTGACGGTTTCCGGCAGGGTCACCGTTTGGCCGTCTTGCCCGGTGACGTCTAAGAAATATCGTTGCATGGCTTATTCGTCCTCCGTGGGCTTGTGGGCAATGACGCCGCGCCAATCCTTCATCTGTAAGACGTTATCGATGATGAAGCCCTGCTTTTCTTGGGCGGCAACCACCGTGTCTAATTTGTCGGCGATGATGCCCGACGTTAGGAAGTGGCCCCCGGGTTGGAGGTTCTCCCAGGCTTGCGGTACCAGCGGCACGATGATTTCCGCTAAAATGTTGGCCACCACTAAATCGACCGGTTGGTGAATCCCGTTCAACAGATCGTTCGGTGCGGCCACCACGTCTTGGGCGATGGGGTTGAGATCCAGGTTGGTCTTCGCCGACCGGACCGCCACGTCGTCGAGGTCAAAAGCCTTGATTTGATCGACCCCCAGATACTTAGCCGCGATGCTCAGGACACCGGAACCGGTCCCCACGTCGTACATGCTCTCGCCACCGCGAACCACCATTTCCAGTTCGGTCAACGATAAGACCGTGGTCGGGTGTGTCCCGGTCCCGAAGGCCATCCCCGGATCCAAACGAATCACGTGTTCGTCGGCCTGTACCGGTTGGTAGTTTTCCCAGCTGGGCGTCACCGTCAGATAGCGGGTGACCCGGACCGGATGGTAGTATTTCTGCCAGGCCGTAGCCCAACTTTCATCAGCGACCGCCTGCGAGGTGACCGTGGCCGGCGACGGGTCCAAGCCGAATTGGCTCAGCCCACTGACCCGCTGCTTAATGGTCGGCAAGATCTCGGGGATAAAGACGGTTTCCGGATAGTAGGCGGTAATCTCCGCCCCACTGGTCCGGTGTGGGATCGTTTTCAGGTCCACGATTTCACCGTATTTGCCCGGCTTCAGGTGTTCGTAATCGGCCGCGTCGTCGATCTTAACGCCGCTGGCCCCCGCCTCTTGTAGGATGTTGCTGACGGCTTCCACCGCTTCGTTGGTGGTAATGACGCTCACTTCTGTCCATTGCATCGTAAAATTTCCTCCTTAAACTGAAAAAAGCCAGCGACAATGTAACGTTGTCGCCGGCTTCCCATTAGCCCTTAAAATTAATGGAACCAACCTTAGACCTTTTCGGTATCGGTCGGATGGTCAGCCTGTTTTTGCTCCCGGCGGGCAAGATGCGTCTCTAAATAATCGAGCATATCCGCTTCATTTTGGAACACCCGGGGATGCTTTTGTTTGTGCAGTCGCAAATCAATCTCGTTAATTCGCTGACGCCCAGTCCACGTATGACCATAGCGAATGATTACCCGATTATTGAGCGAATGACGGCCAAATTTAAAGACGTAGACGCTCTCTGGCGCCATCAATGGCCGAATGTACGACTTTTCATAACGATAATTATGTTGCCGTAAATATTCCTTAGTTCGACTCAGCATGGTAATCACCTCCTAATGACAATCTACTCGGTTTGGTTAACGGTGAGTGCCGTTTCGGTTGTCTAACCGCTTGAAAATGTATCAATTCACTATAATAATAGATTTCACCCTAAAATGCAAGCAATCTGACTAGAGATTCCCCAGTAGCCCCGCTGAAAGCGAGTTTTACCGTTAATTTCAGTTTGTGAAACCACTTACATTATACCACCGTTGGATGAAATTAGGAATCCATAATTACTCAAAATACCGTGACTGCAAGAAACTAAAAATATGACGTGAGCAGCGTCGATGAAACCGGGTCGCTATGAAATTAATCGTAGCGACCCGGTTTAGGCTAAGCTTTTACTTCGCAAGCTGACGACTATTTTCTTTCATTAAGACGTCGGTTCATCGTAGGCTTCCTGGGCCAGTTCGTACACTTCGTCTAGGGCCAGCGCATCGGTCAATTTCATGTCGTGGTAATCCACTTCCTGCTGCCGAATGGCCGTAATGATGGCCACCGGAATCGTAGCGGCTTCCGCAATCTCCTGGTCGGTCAAGGGGCTGCCGATGATGCACAATAGGCGCGCCTCAAAGTCTAAAATATTTTCCAAGTCGTCGTCAATCAGTTCGGGATCAATGGGCCATTTATCCACTGCCATAGTTGGTCACTCCTGTTTTGAAAGGTTACCTTTACTATACGGGAACGTCTCGTGGCTCTCTAGTCTTTTCGTACCTAATCGTTTAGTCATTGCCACGTTAAATGATCGTCGCTTGTCACCGTTCGACCGCCCAATTTCTAAGCACCAATCCCCATCTTCCTTGCGTTTAGGTTGCATTTTCGCGCTAAATCGTTAAGAATTAAGTTATTAATAAGGGAGGTTTCACTTTATGCTCAAAGAATTTAAAGAATTTATCGCCCGGGGTAACGTGATGGACTTAGCCGTCGGGGTTATCGTCGGGGCTGCCTTCACCGCCATCGTGAATTCGCTGGTCAAGAACCTGATCAACCCGCTGTTGGGAATCTTCGTGGGCAGTATCGACTTTTCCAACCTGGTCTTCACGGTCGGTGACGCGCATTTTCGTTACGGGGCCTTCATTAACTCCGTGATCAACTTCCTGATCATCGCCTTCGTGGTATTTTTACTGGTCAAGTTCTTGAACCACTTGTTGCCCGCTCCCAAGGACGACGAGGCGGCCGATGAACCTTCTGCCGAAGAAAAGTACCTCAAGGAAATCGTCGACCTGCTAAAGAAAGACGAGCACTAGTCGACAACACCCCGCACGGCCACTCCCAATCAACGCTATCTATTTCGCGCTAAAATGCTATACTATTGTAGGACTTGGAACTTTACGGGTTTTACCAAAACGCTACATAACTGTTAAAGAGGGAATTCGACCATGAGAGAAGAGAAAGTAACCTTCACCAAAACCGATTGGCAACGGGCCCAAACGGCCGTTTTTAACGAATACGACCGGCTGATCAAGCAATTACACCTCGCCGGGGTGGATGCCGCTATCGCACAAGCGCGCCGTATCGTCATTTACCAAGACCTCCTCGAGGAATGGAAGCATGCTGTCCCAACGTTAATGACCGATCTTAGTGATAATCCGGTCGCCTTAGCGGTCTTTGCCGACATGGACGCCGACGGTCAAAGTCATATTTTGGACCGTTGCGCGAAAAAAATGGAGGCGTGGCCCGACTACATTCCGTCCCCGCTGACCATCTGGCTGGAACTGGAAGAAGACGCCAACCGCGAGGGTTAGTCCCTAGCATATTATTCTTAAAGGGTACTCAGGAGGCTTAATTAATGGATAATTTAATTCAACCTGTCTTAACCAAAGTCCGTCAAATTTCGGCTCGCTGGACCCGGACTTATAGTTTGGAAGGCATCGAGGACGATCAAGCCAAGGATTTTGCCAAACAGTTGGCTCAGGCGGACACCGAAAATCTCGCTACCTACAAAGTCCGCGGGCACGCTCCTCGGTCGTTAACACTAGAAATTCATCGACATTGAAAGGCCACAAAGGGCCGCTGTTCACGCGAACGGCGGCCCTTTTTCTATTCAGATAACAGACTTACTTAACGGTTTGGAAGACTTTTCGGACCAATAGTCAATTAACCCACAGGCTCGGAGATGTTGCAGATAGTCACTCAACTCGACGGAGGTTAGATTGAGCTTCTCGGCCATGTTAACAACGTTTCCCGGATGGGCCGTTAGCTCGATCAACTCGCGCATTAGTCGAATCTCATCGTACTCTAGCTCACCGTGCACCCGTTTTAAGGTTTCAATAAAGTCGTGAATATCCCCATCACGACCTAGAACATACCCCAGCATAGGCTCTCCCCCCTAATCTAAGTTCGCCGTTACATTAGGATCATTATAACGAGCTTAGTTAAGGTGGGCCATGGTTAGACACTCAACCCGTTCGGAGGGTTCAGTCACTCAATTATCTGAAACCATCTGCGTCGAGCAGGATGATAATAACAATTAGGGTTTCCCCCCACATGTGTGGGGAATACGCGTGGATATTCCACAGGAAGCGTTCATGGCCGGAATCACCCCCACACGTGTGGGGAATACGTATGCACACCCGCAGATCACTTCATAGAGGTGGAATCACCCCCACACATGTGGGGAATACTAAAGAAATCCCATCATACCGGCATTTCAAAATTCACAATTCTCGGTTTTACATGAACTTGATCAGAGCAACGCTTTTAAGTACAGTTTACTAAGCTCGCCTAACGCTTGCAAGCTTGAACTCTATCCTGAGCAAATTCAATTTTAACTTGATATAATTTTTGTTATGTTAAATAGATTTCTTATCTGTTTTAAAAACTTCAAGTATAATCCGGGGGATCTGATGAACCACTAGTCAAACTTATAATTCTGAATATAAACAATTTTTTAAATGTTAAATCTACTATATCATTTCCGGTAGTGATAATATTTTAACTGTACATAACTTGGAGGTACTAACATGAAAAAAATTTTGACAATCGGTTTAGGAATGCTCTCACTTAGTTTAATCCTAGTAACCACACCAGTTACCGCAAATGCAAAGGTCTATTCAACATTGCCCAAGGCCCTTCGGGGAAATTGGAAGCGCCACCGCAGCTGGGTATATATTCATGGTAGTTTTGCTTACGAAAATGCCGATATTTATCATGGAGCCAAACACAGCTTTTGGACGGGAAGAACTCAACAGGATACATGCCCTGAAAAGGTGCGATATGTCGTAAGTAAAGGACATGGAATTTATAAGGTCCACACAACAACAGACATGGGCGGCATTCACTATCACATTGATACTTTTAAAAGAACTAAAAATACGCTTAGAATAAAGGGTTATATAACCTTCACTAGCCACCATAAGGCTATCGAATAGACAACAATCATATTTTCAAATTAATTTGTCACTAATCGGATCACATTTCTCTGCTTTATTGATAACATTTTAATTATTCCATTTACTTAAATAAATACAATTACAAAACGCACCTTCACTTTGTCCACACCCGAAGACGTTAAAAGCTGAGTACATATTCCGTGGGAGGAAATAATGAAAAATAGTAAAGTCTTTGCGGCTGCTTTAGCAGTGGCCTCTTTTGGGACGGTCACCGGTCTCTCTCAAATTGCTTCCGCATCTACTACCACGCCACACAGTATGCGTGGATACTACATTGGTGATAATCATCTTCTATGGTTAACGAAGCATACGCTACACGAGGGAGCTCCACAGGCCGACGTTTATTCATACCATATCAGGAGTATTTCAAAGAGTGGCAAAACATATCGATTCCACACTACCTTTACTCTAGGAGATACTATTTATCCCACTTTGAAGTTAAAAAAGGTGGGATACCATAAAATTCGTTTAGTCGGAATGGCAACCGTCCATAAAGTTACTAAATCCCACTATTACCGATACGCTAACGGCGGCTATTGATTCATAGAGGTAGATTATGAAAAAACATAAATTATTAATATTTACACTTATAGTGTTCTCATTTAGTGGTGTTACTACAATTAGTAAAACTGCACAAGCTAGTGCTCCATTTTGGAGATATGGTCATTGGGTTACCATGACTCGTGATGTAAAAATCTTAAAAATTAAAAATGTTGTGCCTAGAGCATACAGTTACTCAGTAGCAACCTATACAGCGCCTAAGGGAAGCCATTACAAATTGGAGAATTGGGGAACTGATTTTTCATGGGTTCTACAATCAGGACGTTTCAATTCCAATAGTTACTACACCTACGTAGTGAGCGCTAAGGGATCTAATTGGTTTAAAGTTGGTACACACAATACTAAAAAGTATAATTCCTTCCATGGATACCGTATCGAGGCACGGAAAAATATCTACACCGAGAACACAAACTATGATAAAAAATATCACTCGACGCTATCTGACTACCGTCCCACTCAAAAATCTAAAGTTATTTTTGAATATGGCAGTCATTTAATCCCTACAAGACACGAATGGGATTGGATTCATCATGATTACTTGACCGAATACCGGTACAAAAACGGTTCTTGGCACAAAATTTCAACTGAATACGTTGGTGACTAATACTAATAACTTCAGTCTGGTGACTTATCTCGGTCCAATTAGAGAACAAAAGATTATCAAAGGCCATGCCATCTTTGACTCAAATAGAGAATTCAGAGTTATACAAGTTTGAATTAGGAAGGAACTTTATTTTTCCCACAAGCTTCCGTGGGAAGAATGTGGGAGAATAGATAAAAAGATCCGGATTCTGATGGTAAGTTACCATCAGAATCCGGATCTTAACATTAATACAATAGTGTTTCTTATTTCGTTTCGTCCTCGTCCGTCTTCAAAACTGCCATGAAGGCTTCTTGCGGAATATCCACGCGGCCCACGGCCTTCATGCGTTTCTTCCCGGCTTTCTGTTTCTCCAACAGCTTCATCCGCCGCGTACGGTCCCCACCATACAGGTGCGCCGTGACGTCCTTCCGGTAGGCCTTGATGGTCGTTCGCGCGATGATTTTCGCCCCAATGGCCGCCTGAATCGGAATTTCGAAGTTTTGCCGTGGAATGATGCCCTTCAAACGACTGGCGATTTCTCGACCCCGTTGCGCCGCGAACGTGCGGTGCGCGATAAAGCTCAACGCATCGACCTTGTCGCCGTTTAGCAGTAAGTCAATCTTAACCAGGTCACTTTCCTGATACCCGTTCATTTCGTAGTCCAGAGAGGCGTAACCCCGCGTACTGGACTTCAACTTATCGAAAAAGTCGAAAATGATTTCGGATAACGGCATGTTGTAGATGATGTTGACCCGGTAATCGTCCAGGTATTCCATGGTCAAGAATTGGCCCCGCCGGTGTTGGCAGAGTTCCATGACCGCCCCCACGTACTCGTTAGGTGCCATGATGGTCGCCTTCACGATGGGTTCCTCAATCTTCTTGATGGCCGAGGCTTCCGGCATTTCCGCCGGGTTTTCGACCTCTTTCATGGTCCCATCGGTCAAATAAGCGTGGTACGTCACGGACGGCGCCGTGGTGATCAGGTCGAGGTTAAACTCCCGTTCCAACCGTTCCTGCACCACATCCATGTGCAACATGCCCAAGAAGCCACATCGAAACCCGAAGCCCAAGGCCTGCGAGGATTCTGGTTCAAATTCCAGCGCCGCATCGTTGAGCTTCAATTTCTCCAAGGCTTCCCGTAAATCGTTTAGCTTGGCGTTGTCCGTGGGGTACAACCCGGCGTAGACCATCGGGTTCATTTCCCGGTAACCCGGTAACGCCTTAGCCGCCGGGTCTTCCGCGTTGGTCACGGTATCCCCGACTCGGGTCTCCGTAATGTCCTTGATGCTGGCCGTGATGTAACCCACGTCACCGGCAATCAGGTAATCGCGGCTGAGCGGATTGGGCGAGTTGACGCCCACCTCAGTCACTTCGTATTCGGTCTCACTGTTCATCATCCGAATCTTGTCACCCGGTTGGACGGTCCCGTCATAGACCCGCACACTTAACACGACCCCGCGGTAATCATCGTAAACCGAATCGAAAACCAACGCCTTTAACGGCGCGTCCAGGTCGCCACTCGGCGCCGGAACCTTGGCCACGATTTGTTCCAAGAGGTCTTCGATGCCGATGCCCTGCTTGGCACTGGCCAAGACGGCGTCGGACGCATCTAACCCGATCACGTCTTCGATTTCTTTTTTGACCTTGTCCGGGTCCGCCGATGGTAAATCAATCTTATTGATGACCGGCACGATTTCTAGGTTGTCGTCTAACGCCAGATACACGTTGGCGAGCGTCTGGGCTTCGACCCCTTGGGCGGCGTCCACCACCAAAACGGCGCCTTCACAGGCCGCTAAACTCCGGGAGACCTCGTAGGAGAAGTCCACGTGTCCCGGGGTGTCAATCAGGTGAAACTCGTAGTCGTGCCCGTCTTTGGCGTGGTAAGTCAATTCGACCGCGTTTAATTTAATCGTAATGCCCCGTTCGCGTTCCAGGTCCATGTTATCCAGGATCTGATCCTGCATATCGCGCTTCGAGACCGTATCCGTCATTTCCAGAATCCGGTCCGCCAGGGTCGATTTCCCGTGGTCGATGTGGGCCACGATGGAAAAGTTCCGAATGTATTTTTGATGTTGCTTTAATTTTTCCAGGTCCATTTATTTTCCTACTTTCCTAAACACCATATCTCGATAATTATACCAACCCTGGTCGGGAAGTACAAACGCCGCGCCCGAGACAGCAAAAGAGAGTCTGGCCACCGCCAAACTCTCTTCACGTTACTTCGTCGTCGCTTCGTAAGCCGCTAACTGCGTTGGATCCAGTTGCTGCCACTTCTGCGAGTAGAATTTATCATTAATCCGATACTTCGGTTGTGCCTGGGTCTTAGTTAAGAACGGATCAACCTTTTGGTCAACCGCTAACCAGCCCCGCCAACCCAAGTGAATGGTATCCGTCATGAAGTACGGCACGTTGCCCTTACTGCTGAGGTCACAAATGTTGTTAAACCCTTGTGACTGCAGTTGGTAACGAATCTTTTGGTCGAACTGCCGCAGCATTTTCTGCGACAAGCCCGTGTACTTCGCCCACCGGTCGTTAACCGGCGGAATGATGAACATCACGTTGGTGTTCAAACGCGCAAACTGATCAAGGACTAACTGGAAGTCGCCAAATTCCGGCGACTGCGTGTAACTTAAGTTCCGTTGGAAGCCTTGCAACTTACCGGTCTTCAGTTCTTGCTTCAGACCTTGGTTGTAGAAGGTATCACTAATCCGGAACCGGTTATTCCCCGTCTGTTCCTGACCAATCTGACCGGCTAGTTTATCCAGCTTGGCATAAGAATATTGAGTGGGTAACTTCTTTGCTTGCTGGTTAACCTTGTTCCAATTCTGCGATGGGAGGTTGATTCCGGAGAAGAATTGATCTTCTTGCGTCAGCATGTTCATCTTCGTCCGCAGATAGAAGCGTTGATAATCGGTCAACGACTTCCCGGAGGCCACGCGTTGCAGCGCCGCATAGATGAAGTGATCAGACTTGGCAACCGGCATCTGTAACAGCCGTTGCGCCGCGTACTGGTCAATCGCATCGTGGCGGTAATGGGATAACCATTCTGCCGTCTGCAGTTGAGAATAGTAGAAGGCAAAAGCATCCTTCCGGGTCCCGTCCTTCACAAACCATTGCGGAGAAACCACGAAGACCGCTTTCTTGTTACGCAATTCGCCCTGAATGTTTTGCATGACGAAGAATTGCGTTAACGATTGCGTCCCCCGCGCCCCCAAGAGAAATGGACGGTAATCCCGATGATACTTTTGGGCTAGAACCGAGGGGTGCATGGGATCAATTCGGGACCATTCGGAAGACCCGAAGAACGGGACATAGTTTTCCTTTAAGGCCGCTTCCTTGATGCGTTTCCCCTTTAAAACGTTGGGTGATAACGAAACGGCAGCTTGTCGTTCCTCACCCGCACTGACGTGTTTAAAACCGAAAGTCACCGGTGATACTAAAATCGCAAGAACCAGAATCGCCGCGAGAATTAACGGACCAAAGATCCGTAGCAGTCGCTTCGCCATTGATTAAGCCAGACTTTCGACTTTCTTAACGATCTTGTTGGGCGTGTCCCACTCTGACCGCTCAAATTCGGAAACTGGCACGCTAACGCCCAGTTGGCTTTGTAATTGCAATAAGAGTTGCACGGAACCCATGGAGTCTAATAACCCGCTATCGAACAGGTTATCGTCCATGGCACCACTAACATCGTTCCCCGTTAAATCTGATAAGATTGACAAAACAGTTTCTTTTACATCCATGATAATTTCCCCCTAAATGAAATTGAATACTCCATATTTTTATTATTTGGTAAACCAGAGTGTATTTAAGAATCCTGAGAAGATCAGGAAACTAAAGCAGACCAAGTTCGCCGTTAAGAAAATGGCAAACAGCTGCGTAAAGCGGTTGTGCGGCACACTTTGCCGGTGCTTCTTCTTGTAGCGTAGCCAGGCATCGTTGATGACCAGCGCTACCCCGTGGAAGAGCCCGTAGGTGATGTAGTACCACGTGACCCCGTGCCAGAATCCCATGACCAACATGTTAATAATGTAGGTCACGTTGGCCGTGGTCCGTGGACTCTTGAACACCCGGTGCTTCATGAACCAGAAGACCAACCGCATATAGATGAAGTCCCGGAACCAGAAGGACAAGGTAATGTGCCACCGGTTCCAGAAGTCCTTGATGTTCGGCGAACGCCAAGGTTGCTTGAAGTTCATCGGCGTCGCGATCCCCATCAGATACGAGGTCCCGACGGCAAACAAACTGTACCCGGCGAAGTCAAAGAACAAATCGGCACTGTACGCATACATGTACCCCAGTACCGGCCACGACAGGTCCATAAACCCACCGCGAGAATGCATTGCCATGACCTGCAGTTTCGGCATCAGAATGGACCCGAAGTAGTACGCCAATAAGAACTTGTACAGGAAGCCCACGAAGATGTAACGGACCCCTTTTTGCACCATCCCCAGATAGGTCGCCCGGTCCGGCACCGACCGGTAATCCTTTTCGAAGCGCCGGTAACGGTCAATTGGCCCGGATGAAATGGTGGGGAAGAAGAGCATAAATTGCAAGAACGTCATGACTTGGTAATCCTTTAACGTGCCATCCCGCGTTTCCATCATGGTCTGGACCGCTCTAAACGTCAGGTAACTGATTCCTAAGAACCCAATTAACGACGCTTGGCCGTTTTCCACGGCCGGCGTGACCTTGACCACGGTCAGCGGCAGGATCGCCAGGATCACCATCAGGTAGAAGACTGGTCCCGAATTCTTTTGTTTACGGTAAACGGCGTACCCCCAGGTCAACATCACTTCATACAAAATGTAGATAATCAGGGCAATTCCCTGCGTCCACTTCGGTCCCCCAAAGGTCAAGACCAGAAAGAAGATTGAAATCAACGTTTCGTATAGTCGTGAGCGTTTGCCGTATAACAAGCCGATCATCAATGGCAACAGGGCCACCCCTAGTAAGGCGAAGTAAGTGGGGTTCCCGTATGGTTCAAATGACAGCATTACTGATTAACCTCGGCAATAATAGATTTAATGTCAACCTTGCCGTTGGGGGTCATCGGTAAGCTTTCTTTGTAGACGAACCGTTGTGGAATCATGTATTCCATCATGTCGCCACCCTGCAGATTTTCCTTGATGGCCTTGGTCAACGCCAAGCCACTCAACTCTTGAGCGGCCGGAACGACCCAGGCGACCAACTGGCTAACCTTGTGGTCGCGGTTATACTTCGGTACCGCGACCCCCACTTGGATGTGTTCTTCTTGGGACAGGTAGTGGTTCACCTCTTCCAATTCGATTCGGTAGCCGTGGAGCTTGATTTGAAAGTCCGTTCGCCCACGGTACATAATCAAGCCGTTTTCCAGTTGTACCCCTAAGTCACCCGCGCGGTAAACTTGTTGGCCGTGCCAGGTGATAAACGCCTTAGCCGTCTTTTCGGGGTTGTTCAGGTAACCCTTCGACATCGACGGACCACTGATCAGGATCTCGCCTTCCGTACCGGCGGGCACCTCGTTGAGTTGGTCGTCCACGACCTTAATGGTGGTGTCGTCCTTGGCGTACCCAATCGGTAACCGCGGATAATCGGCGAGGATTTGACCCGTGATTTCGACTTGGGTGACCGCCACCGTGGTTTCCGTCGGGCCGTAAGTGTTAAAGATTCGCGCTTGCGGGAACCGTTGATGCAGGGCCTGCGCCGTGGCGTGGGTTAACTCTTCACCACAGAACAGGAACCGTTGCAGGTCCGGATAGTGTGCGGCGTCAAACGTCGGTTCCAGTAAGCAGATATCCATGAATGACGGGGTGGAGACCCAGACGTTCAAGTTCATCTGCGGTAACGTTTCAAACAGTTCCTTAAAGTTATCCGTCACCTTTTTCGGCAACGCCACCAGCGTCCCGCCACCCGCTAAGGTCGGTCCCCAGTCCATCACGGACAGGTCAAACGAGTATGGGGCTTGGGACAAGGTCCGTGGTCGCTGTGGCAGGTCGAAATCGTCACTCAGCATCCAATTCACGTAACTTAATAAGTTGGTGTGTGAAATTTGGACCCCTTTAGGCTTCCCCGTGGTCCCGGACGTGAAGATGATGTAGTAGGTCTCATCCCCACTGACCGCGTGATCCACGCGGTAGTCCGTTACGGGTTTTTCAAAAATCGTTTGTAAATTGTCTGGCGTGATTACCGCGGTACCCGGTAGGTCGGTCGGTAAGGCCGCTACCGCGATGGCGGCTGCCGGATGGGCAATGTCGTTAATCGTGGTAATCCGTTCTAGTGGTGAGTGGGTATCAATCGGCGCGTAGGCGTGCCCACTCTTGACGATGCCCAGAAACGTCGCCATCATGTTAAAAGTTTGACCCCCGTAGACTAAGATGGGGGCTTCACGTGGTAATTGCATGGCGTCCAAATGCGCCGCCAAAGCATCGGAATACTGTTTCAATTCCCCGTACGTGTTCGTGTGACCCAAATCATCGTAAACCAGTCGATCTGGATCTTGTGTTGCAATTCGGTCGATTGTCGTGATCATGTTCTCAATCAATCTTTATCCCCCCAAAGAATTCAATTTTCAATTACTCCGTTTAAAACTCATTATAGATAAATGTCGTACTGTTCAGGCCACTATAGCCGTACAAATAAACTAACGCCATTAAAATCGCAAAGTAGAAAACGGTCCAGCCAATGAAGGCGACCACTGGCTGATGCCAAATTGCCAGCCACTTTGTGCGCATGAGTTTTCACCCCCAAATTTCCCGACTTAACATTCCTAACGTCCCCGTAGTCGGTGTCGATCAAATACGTCGCTCTTGGTTCTCCCGAGAAGCAAGAGGCGCGCAGGCAATCCCGAAGTTTCCGGTCATTGCTTATAGTCTGAGGTTATCATTGCCAAAACCGGATTGCAAATAACACCGCTCAACCTTAATAGTTTCTTTTCATTTTGGAATCTTTAGTTAATTGAGTGACCAAAAAAAGGCTACTGAACACTTTCAGTAGCCTTGACTGGTTAAAACCCACACCAGTCCCTGTCTCAATTACTATTTATTCGTTGAATTTGTCGCGCATCTTGTCAAACAAGTTGCCCTTGCCGGTGCCGGAGACGTTCTCGCCACTGGCCTTAGCGAAGGCCCGTAAGGCGTCCCGTTGCCCCTTGTTCAGGTTCTTCGGGGTCACGACCTTCACGGTGACGTGTTCGTCCCCGTTGCCGTTACCACGCAACCGTGGCGCCCCCTTGCCCCGTAACCGGAACGTGGTGCCGCCCTGCGTGCCGGCGGGCACCTTCAACTTGACGTCGCCGTGGACGGTCTTGACCTGAACGTCGTCACCCAAGGCTGCTTGAATGAACGAAATTGGTTGGTCAAAGTAAATTTCGGTGCCATCGCGCCGGAAGTCCTTGCTAGGCGTGACTTGGAAGATGATGAAGAGATCCCCGTAGCCACCACCATTGGTGCCGGACTCACCTTGACCCTGCAACCGCATTTGTTGGCCGTCGTCCACCCCAGCGGGAATGGTGACTTCCACTTCGTGCCGTTGTTCTTCGTGACCCGACCCACCACAGGTTGGGCACTTTTCCTTGATTTCTTGACCCGTTCCGTGACAAACCGGGCAAGGCTGTTGACTTTGCATCCGGCCTAACGGCGTGTTGGTGACCGTAGTCACGTAACCGGAACCACCACATTGGTGACAGGTGACCGGTGAGGTGCCGGGTTTGGCCCCGTTGCCCCCACAGGTGTGACATTGTGCCTCACGGGTGTAGGTGATCTTGGTCTTCTTCCCAAAGATGGCTTCTTCAAAGGTCAAGTTCATCTGGTACTGCAGGTCCCGACCCGGCCGTGGGGCGTTCGGGTTCCGTTGACCGCCTCCACCAAAGAATTGGTTGAAGATGTCGTCGAAACCGCCACCGCCGCCGAAGCCGCCGCCACCAAAACCGCCAGCTTGACCGCCGCCAAAGCCACCGAAGCCGCCTTGCGCACCGTCTGCTGACCCGTATTGGTCGTAGTTTTGCCGTTTTTGCTTATCGCCCAAGACGTCGTAAGCGTCCTGGACTTCCTTGAACTTTTCCGCCGCATCAGGGGCCTTATTAAGGTCTGGGTGATACTTCTTGGATAATTTCCGGTAGGCCTTCTTGATTTCGTCTTGACTGGCGTCCTTAGAGACACCAAGTACACCATATAAGTCCTTTTGCGCCATCGTTTTCCTCCCAATCAAATCCCGATATTAAAAAACTACTAGTAAGAATAGCATACCTCGAAACAAAAAGCCAAAGCCCCGCGGACTCTGACTTTTTGCCCTAACTTATTCTCAAAGTTGGCTTGGCTTACTTGTTATCGTCATCGTGAACCTCGTGGAAGTCCCCGTCAACGGTATTGTCATCCTTACCACCGTTGTTCGTGTCGTTGCCTTGAGTCCCTTGGGCCCCAGCAGCACCGGCCGCACCAGCGGCTCCGTTAGCGCCACCTTGAGCGTTTTGGGCTTGTTGGTATAACTTCACGGAGAGGTCTTGGATAATCTTAGTTAAGTCATCCTTCTTGGTCTTCATATCGTCCAGGTTGTTGGCTTCTTGGGCCTTCTTTAAAGCATCCCGTGCGTCTTCAGCCTTCTTGATTTCGTCGTCGGAAACCTTGCCCTTAACTTCCTTTAAGGTCTTGTCGGTCTGGAAGAGGAGTTGGTCGACTTCGTTCTTGGTGTCGACTTCTTCCTTCCGTTGCTTATCGGCCGCTTCGTTTTCCTTGGCTTCCTTCATCATCTTTTCGATTTCGTCGTCGGACAGACCGTCGGAACTCTTGATGGTGATCTTTTGTTCCTTGTTGGTCCCCATGTCCTTAGCCGAAACGTTGACGATCCCGTTCTTATCGATATCGAAGGTCACTTGGATTTGAGGAACCCCACGTGGTGCGGCTGGGATGTCCGTCAGTTGGAAGTTCCCCAACGTCTTGTTGTCAGCAGCCATTGGCCGTTCACCTTGTAAGACGTGGATATCAACGGCGGGTTGGTTATCGGCCGCCGTGGAGAAGACTTGCGACTTGCTCGTTGGAATGGTCGTGTTGCGATCAATCAACTTGGTGAAGACGCCACCCATGGTTTCAATCCCTAAGGACAATGGGGTGACATCCAACAAGACAACGTCCTTCACGTCACCGGTGATGACCCCACCTTGAACGGCGGCCCCTAAGGCCACGGCTTCGTCCGGGTTGATGGAGTGACTTGGTTCCTTACCGGTCCACTTTTGAACGGCTTCTTGCACGGCTGGAATCCGGGTGGACCCACCGTTTAAGATGACCACGTCAACGTCGGAGGCTTGTAAATCGGCATCCTTCAAGGCGTTTTCCACTGGAATCCGCGTCTTTTCAACCAAGTCAGCGGTCAATTCGTTGAACTTAGCCCGGGATAAGGACTTTTCCAAGTGCAATGGACCGTTGGCACCGGCGGAAATAAATGGCAAGCTGATGGACGCTTCGGTAACCCCGGAGAGGTCCTTCTTAGCCTTTTCAGCCGCATCCTTCAACCGTTGTAAGGCCATCTTGTCCTTAGACAAGTCAACACCGTTTTCTTCCTTGAAGCCGGCGATCAACCAGTCCATGATCTTTTGGTCAAAGTCATCCCCACCTAAATGGGTATCCCCGTTAGTGGACAGAACGTCAAAGACGCCGTCCCCTAAGTCCAGGATGGAAACATCAAACGTCCCACCACCTAAGTCGTAGACCATGATCTTTTCGTCTTTATCTTGCTTGTCCAAGCCGTAAGCTAAGGCCGCAGCGGTTGGTTCGTTGATGATCCGCTTAACGTCCAAGCCCGCGATCTTCCCAGCATCCTTCGTGGCTTGCCGTTGGGCATCGTTGAAGTAGGCTGGCACCGTGATAACGGCTTGAGAAACCGTATCGCCAATGTAGTCTTCAGCAAACGACTTCAAGTGTTGCAAAATCATCGCGGAGATTTGTTCTGGCGTGTAGTCCTTGCCGTCAACGCTGACCTTGTAGCCGGCTTCACCCATGTGACTCTTAATGGATGAAATCGTGTTCGGGTTGGTAATGGCTTGACGCTTGGCCACTTCACCAACTTGGGTTTCCCCGTCCTTAAAGGCCACAACGGATGGCGTCGTCCGGGCACCTTCCTTGTTGGCAATAATCTTTGGTGTACTACCTTCCAAAACGGCAACGGCGGAGTTCGTCGTCCCTAAGTCAATCCCAATAATTTTGTTGCTTGCCATCAAAAATTCCCTCTTTTATTGTTAGATTTTTTTAGTTATTGTGCCACAACGACCATGGCTGGCCGTAACACCCGGTCCTTTAATTGGTACCCCTTTTGGAGCACCTGAACCACCGTTTCAGCCGGTTGGTCATCGCTGGCCGGAACCGTCTGTACGGCCTGGTGTAAGGTCGGGTCAAACTTTTGACCCAACGCCGCCACTTCGGTCACGTGGTTGCGCTTTAAGGCGTCTTCCAAGTGATCGTAGGTCATCTGAACACCCTTCTTCAGACCCGCTGCCGCCTCGTCCTTGGCTTCAACGGCCAGGGCCCGTTCGAGGTTATCGATCACCGGTAAGATGTCCTTCGCCAGTTGTTGACCGTCGTACTTGATCAACGTAGCTTGTTCCTTTTGGAACCGGGTTTGCATGTTTTGAATCTCGGCTTCGGCCCGAAGGTACTTGTCCTCCATGGCAGAAGACTTCTGCTTCAATTCCGCTAACTCGGCTGCTTGTGGATCCGGCTTAGTGGCCTGCTTTTCAGCCTTAGTGGTTGGTTGTTCGGCGGCGTTCGACGCTTGGGTCTTCCCGTCCGCTGGTTGATCTGGTGTTGCCTGCTGAGCTTGTTTGGCTTCAGTAGATTCTGGTTGCTTATCAGCCACGAATGAACCCCTTCCTTTCTGTTACTCGTCGTAATAACGATAATAATCGAGTAGTTTTTTCGCGAGCTCTTCCCGAAACGCGCCAACTAGCCCCAACATCCGCGAATACGGCATCCGCGTGGGGCCTAAAATGGCGATCATTCCGCGACCGTGCTGATTAACGTCGTAGGTTGCCGTAATCAAACTATAATTACGCAACGCGTCGTTAGTCATTTCGTTACCAATCTGCACGGAAATGTTATCCCGTGGCTGACCCAAGACGTTGGCGATGTCATCCGTCTTATCGATCAACGAATACAACGCCTTTAAGGAATCAACGTCACTGTCTTGCGAGAAGTTCAACAGGTTCAACCGACCGCCGACGTAGAAGCGCTCCTGCGCCGCTCTGGTCAAGACATCGCCAAAGATGTCCAAGAACCCTTGGGGGCTTTGCAGGTAGTGCGTGATTTTGGCGGGAATATCGGTCCGTAACTTCTGTAAGACTTCTGGTAAGGTCAACCCGACTAACTGATCGTTAATCAAGCGAACGACGGCTTCCAGTTGCTCACCCGTCACCGCTTCGGTCACATCAAACGTTTGATTCTCCACGTCCCCACTATCGGTCACCAGAATCGCCATGACCTGCCGGTGGCCCAAGGGGACCAACCGAAAACCGCTTAAGCGGCTGTCCTTTAACTCTGGCTTTAAGGTAAAGGCCGTGTAGCTGGTTAGATTCGATAAAATGGTGGCCGATTGCGAGATAATCTCGTCAATCTTATGGAAGTCCCCGCCCAATGACGATTGGATCATATTTAAGTCGTTGGGCCGCAACGGGTCCGGCTTAACCAAATGGTCCACGTAATAGCGATAACCTTCCACGGACGGAATCCGCCCGGAAGACGAATGGGTCTTGCGAATCAACCCCTGGTCTTCGAGTGCCGCCATTTCGTTACGAATCGTCGCCGAACTGACGTGGATGGGTAACTGCTTAGCTAGTGCCTTGGACCCCACCGGAACACCACTGTTGGTGAAATCACGGACAACGGCTCGCAGAATCATCATCTGTCTTTCTGACAGCATCACAATCACCCCTTTTTTAGCACTCAATCTTTCAAGTGCTAAGACACATATATAATGTAGCAAAATCGCGTTTTTAAGTCAAGAAATCCAGCAAGAAATTTAGCAATCTCTTTAGTTAAGTGCTAATTTCGCCGGTTGACCCGCACAAATCGGTCGCATACTGCCAAGTTTAACCCGTTCTCAGCTCAGTAGACCGTTAGTTTAGCACAGCAAAATGGCCAACCCTAATCATTTATCAGGGTTGACCCACTTCGCTATTCGTGGCGGGCAACTTGCGCAAAGTACGCGCGCGTCTCCGCCTCATCTTGGTTTAATTGCGCCACTAGCCCGGCCGCGTCGGCAAATTTTACCTCGCCCCGCAACCGGTGGTGCCACTCGACGGCCACGGATTCACCGTAAAGGTTGCCGTGAAAGTCCAGTAAATTCATTTCCACCGTGATCGGTCGGTTGTCCCCGAAGGTCACGTTGCGCCCGACCGAGACCATCCCGGGATACCAGATGGCCCCGACCTTCAACCGGGCCGTGTACACGCCGATTCCCGGAATCCATTGATTCTCCGGGACCAGGACGTTAGCCGTCGGGTACCCGATGGTCCGGCCGCGCGCTTCCCCGTGGACCACTAAGCCGGTGGTGCGATAGGTGTAGCCTAACAGTTGGTTCACCAGGTCAATGTCGCCGGCCGTTAGCGCTGCTCGAATCCGGGACGAACTGACCTTCCCGTTCGCCAGCGTTTCGGCCGGGACCGTTTCCACGTCAAAGCGCCCCTGGGCGTATTCGGGCAGGCGCGCCATGGTCGCCACGTCCTTGGGGCCGTAAGTGTGGTCAAAGCCCGCGACCGCCACGACCGTGTGAAACGGGACCAGGTAGTGGTCGACGAACTCCTGGGGCGTCTGGGCCGCAAATTCACCGGTATAGTTCACCCAGAAGACCCGGTCGACCCCCAGCCGTTCTAGCTGGCGTAACTTCCGGGGTTCCGGACTCAGATACTTCCGGTCGTCGTTCGTCAGCGCCCGGTAAACTAACGCCGGATGGTGATCGTACGTTAGCACGGCTAACTTGACGCCCCGCTTTTGGGCCAGCACCTTCGCCCGGTTGATCACGGCTTGGTGCCCCAAATGGACCCCGTCAAAGAACCCCATGGCTAAGACCACCGGATCTGCGGGAATCTTCCGGGGATCCAGGGGATGATGTATTCGAATAACTTCCATAAACGGCTGTTCTCTCCTTCGCTTTAATCCACCGCGAACATTTTTAGCGGTTTATACTGTTGTTTTTCTGTCGACCATTGATACAGACACTTGGTCTCGCCTTGGTAGCTCAGCGCTACCGTGGCCACGGTATTGGGGTCCACACTGAGCTCCGCGGGGCTTAAAAACACCCCGTTTTTAACCAGACCCCAGAGCTTCTCGGACAACGCTACGTGCGGGTAATCCTGCAGGGCGTAGTCGATGGGCCGCAAGACCGTCGTCAGGTCGTCGTCGGCCATCGCCGCGGCCACTTGGTCTAACGTCACGGCTTGATCTAGGGTGAAGCCCCCGCTCTTCAAGCGGGTCAACGAGGCCATCACGGCCGGCACCTGCAACTGACGTCCCAGGTCGACCGCCAAGGTGCGAACGTAGGTGCCCTTCGAACAACTGACCTCAAAATCAATCGTCTGGGTCCCCGTGGCCGCGTCGAAACTCCCCGCGTCCTTTAACGTAAAGGCCGTCACCGTAATGGTCCGAGTGGGCCGTTCTACGGTCTCACCCGCCCGGGCGTACTCGTAAAGTTTCCGGCCGTGAACCTTGACCGCCGAGTACATGGGGGGCGTCTGTTGAATCGTTCCGGTAAGGTGCGCCGCGGCGGCCTGTAACTCGGCCGCCGTAAACGGCCGGGTGAGGGCCTGCCGGGCCACCTCGTCGCCGTCCAGGTCCTCGGTGGTGGTCGCAAAGCCCAGTGTTACCTGGCCCCGGTAGACCTTTCCCGACGCCATCAGGTACGGCACGACCTTGGTCGCCGACCCGATGCAAATGGGTAAGACGCCGTCCACGCCGGGATCTAATGTCCCGCTATGGCCGACCTTCTTGGTATGCAAAATGTGGCGGAGCTTGGCGACACAGTCAAAACTCGTGAGGCCCCGTTCCTTGTACAGGGGGATAATTCCGTTCACTTCTAGTCCTCCATTTCAAAAAAGGACGCTGATCTGTGCTGATCAGCGTCCTCACGCTCTTAACGACCGCGTTTAGGCGTGGTCTTGGTGGTGGAGATCATTTAACAGTTCATCGATCCGGCTACCGTATTGCACCGACTTATCCTGTTCGAAGAAGAGTTCCGGTGTCTTGTAGATACTCAACCGTGACCCTAGTTCGGACCGAATCAGTCCCGTGGCCTTCTTCAAGCCCTGGGCCGTCTTTTCGGCGGACGAGGCTTTGTCCGATAAAATGCTGTAATAAATCGTGGCTTCTTGCAAGTCACCCGTAACTTCCACACCCGTAACGGTAACGCCTTCGACGCGGGGGTCGCGGACCCGTTTTAACAGGATGTCCGTGACTTCACGCTGGATCTCTTGTTCTAAGCGACCAACTCGATATTGTGCCATTAACGTTGTGCCTCCGTTCTTTATTTAACCGGAACTTCTTTCATGACGTAAGCTTCGATCACATCATCGACCTTAATGTCGTTGTAGTTTTCGATGGTTAACCCGAGTTCAAAGCCTTGCTTAACTTCCTTAGCGTCGTCCTTGAACCGCTTCAAGCTACCCAACTTACCTTCATAAATCACGACACCGTCTCTAATCAAGCGGACGTCACTGTCGGACGTAATCTTTCCGTCAGTGACCATCCCACCGGCAATCGTGCCGACCTTAGAGGCGTGGTAAATTTGCCGAATTTCAACTTGCCCGATCACTTGTTCTTCGTAGACCGGTTCCAGCATCCCCTTCATCGCCGCTTCGATTTCATCGATGGCGTTGTAGATGACGTTGTGCAGGCGAATGTCGACCTTATCGCTATCGGCTTGCGACCGTGCCTGTGGCGTTGGCCGCACGTTGAACCCGATAATGATGGCATTTGAGGCTTCCGCTAAGGTCACATCACTTTCGTTAATGGCCCCCACGGCGGAGTGGATGATGTTGACCCGGACACCGGAAACATCAATCTTTTGCAAACTCCCGACTAAGGCTTCGACGGAACCTTGGACGTCGGCCTTAATGATCACGTCGACTTCCTTCATTTCGCCTTCCTTTAAGGAATCGAACAGGTTGTCCAGCGTGACGTGGCTGGTGTTTTGCCGTTCCTTTACTAAGGCATCCTTCGCCCGTTCTTCACCGGCAGCCCGCGCCGTCTTTTCGTCGTTGAAGACCACGAAGCGGTCCCCGGCTTCTGGCACGTCGCTTAACCCGGTGATTTCCACTGGCGTCGATGGCACGGCATCCTTGATGGCCCGACCACGTTCGTTGGTCATGGTCCGGACCCGGCCAAAGGTATTGCCGACCACGATTGGATCCCCGACGTGTAAGGTCCCTTGTTGAACCAGCAGGGTGGCTACGGAGCCCTTCCCTTGGTCCAACCGGGCTTCGATCACGGAACCGGCCCCGTTTTGATCCGGGTTCGCCTTTAATTCCATCACGTCCGCTTGTAAGAGGATCATGTCGAGTAATTCGTCGATGTTCTTGCCAAACTTCGCCGAGATGTTGACGAAGATGGTGTCGCCACCCCAGTCTTCTGGAATCAATTCGTATTCCGTCAATTGTTCCATGACGTGGTTCGGGTTAGCCCCTGGCTTATCGATCTTGTTGACCGCCACGATGATCGGCGTACCGGCTGCCTTGGCATGGTGAATGGCTTCGATGGTTTGCGGCATGACCCCATCGTCGGCCGCTACGACCAAGATGGTAATGTCGGTGATTTCCGCCCCACGGGCCCGCATTTCGGTAAAGGCCGCGTGTCCTGGCGTATCCAAGAAGGTGATCAACTTGTCATTGTAGTGGACTTGGTACGCCCCAATGGCCTGCGTGATCCCCCCAGCTTCTCCCGCCGTAATGTGGGAGTGCCGTAAGTGGTCCAGTAACGTGGTCTTCCCGTGGTCAACGTGCCCCATGATGGTCACAACGGGTGCCCGCGTGACTTGATGGTCCGTGTTGGCCATTTCAGCATCGAAGAACTTGTCGATATCGGAAACGTCCACTTGGACCTTTTCCTTCGCTTCAATGCCGTAATCGGAAGCCAGGATTTCGATGGTGTCCTTATCCAGGGATTGGTTCTGGTTGACCATCACACCCAACATGAAGAGCTTCTTGACGATTTCGGCCGAAGACCGGTGTAATAATTTCGCCAAGTCTTGGGCGTTCATCCCGTCGCTGTAGAGCAAAACATCTGGTAACGCCTTGTTCTTCCGTTCTGGGGCACCCTTATGTTGGTTCACATCTTTAATCCGTTGGTTCTTCTTGTAACGGTTATTGTTATTGTTGCGCCGACGATTGTTCCGGTTATTGCGGTTATTCCGCCCGCCACGGCTGTTGTTCCCGCCACGGCGTCCATTATTATTTGTATTATTATTCAAGCTTCCACCAAATCTGCCGGTACCGGAGTTAGACGTCCCGTGTTGCTTTCCGGTCTGGCCGTTATTTTTATTGTGTTGCTGACCCGTTGCTGGCCGCGTCTTCTGCTGAGCAGAATGGTTGGCCGCTGGGGCTGCTGGGGACTGACGACGGTCCGTAGACCGCGGTGACTGTGCTGCGTGTGACGAATGACCTGCTGACTGAGCAGCATGCTGCCGCGGTTGCGCTGCCGTTTGCCGAGCGGCTGACCGCGGCTTAGGTGCCGGCTTCTGCTGAGCCTTAGGCCGAAAAGCAGCCCGTAATTGACGTTCTTCGTTCTCGCCGAGCGTTGACATATGGTTTTTTACCGGAAAGCCCTTTTCCTCAGCTGTCGCGATAAGTTGTTTACTGGAGACATTAATTTCTTTGGCAAGTTCATAAATGCGCTTTTTCCCCATATCATCACTCTCCTTAATAAATCCGATCACGAGAACGTCACGGATTAGTCAGCAAGTAATTGTTGTAACTTCCGGACAAATCCCGGATCGGTGATGGCAAGGACCGTGCGCGCCGACCCGATGGCCGTGCTCAACTGGTCCTTCGTAAACGTTTCATTTAAGGCCACGTGATAACTGGTGGTTTTATCGCGGAACTGCTTTTGACTGCTGGCCCCCGCATCACTCGCGAGTAAGACCAACTTCGCCGAACCGTCCCTGACCGCCGCTAACACGAAGGTTTCGCCGGTAATCAATTTACCGGCGCGCCGTACTAGGCCCAATAATTGTAGCGCTCGCTGGGAATTAGTCATGGTCGAAAAGTTCCCGCCGCGCCTGTTGATGATCCACGTAAGCGATCAAATCGTCGTAAAATTGGTCGTCGATCTTCACGCCAAACACGTGATCAAAGGTCCGTTCCTTCTTGGCCCGTTTCGCCACGTCGACGTCTAAACTAATGTAGGCGCCCCGACCGGATTGTTTCCCCGTCGGATCAAGACTGACTTCTTGGGCTTGATTACGAACCACGCGAACCAGTTGTTTCTTGGGTGCCATTTCTCCCGTAACGATGTCTTTACGCATCGGGATCTTTCGTTGTTTCATGGCTCCAAAACCTCCTTTAGCCGTGGCCTATGCCGTTGGTTGATCGTCGTCCGGCGTGTCGTCCACGGATGCGTCTGCCGCGTCGTCTTGGTCAGCGGCAGTTGGAGCATCGTCACTCGTATCCGGCGTTGTGTCGGTCGACTCATCCGCGTCAGCTGACTCTGCTGGCGTGTCCGCGGCTGGTGCTTCGTTTTGTTCCGCTTCCATTATAGCAGATGCTTCGGATTCTGATTTAATATCAATCTTGTAGCCCGTTAACTTTGCGGCTAACCGCGCGTTTTGGCCCCGTTTCCCGATGGCCAAGGACAATTGATAATCCGGCACGACGACTTCACAAGCCCGTTCGTTGTTGGGGTCAAAAATGACGTCCAACACTTCGGCGGGGTTCAACGCGTTGGCAATGAACTTAGCTTCGTCGTCGGTCCATTCCACGATGTCCATGTTTTCGCCACCCAGTTCGTTGACGATGGTTTGGACTCGTTGGCCCCGCGGACCCACACTGGTCCCCACGGGGTCGATGTCGGGGTTGTTCGACCGTACGGCAACCTTGGCCCGGTCACCGGCTTCACGGGCGATGGCCATGATTTCCACGGTCCCGTCATAAATTTCGGGAACTTCTTGTTCGAACAAGCGCTTCAAGAGATCCGAAGCCGTCCGGCTGACAAAGACCTGTGGCCCCTTGGTAGCATTTTCCACCCGGGTCACGTAAACCTTGATCCGGTCGTGAATGCGGTAGGTTTCGTTTGGCATCTGGTCCTGCCGCCCCATCACGGCTTCGACCTTCCCTAAGTTCACGTAAACGAAGCGGGAATCCTGCCGTTCGACTTCCCCGGTCACGATTTCGTTTTCGTATTGGCTGTATTGGTCGTAAATGATGTTCCGTTCGGCTTCCCGAACCCGTTGCATGATGACCTGCTTAGCCGTTTGGGCGGCGATTCGGCCAAAGTTTTTGGGCGTGACTTCAAACTTGATGTCGTCACCGAGTTCGTAGCCCTTGTTGATGGCCAAAGCGTCGTCTAAGCTGACTTCCAGCCGAGAATCGTACACCTGGTCCACCACTTTTTTCACGGCGAACACGTGAATGTCACCCTTGCGTTGGTCAAAGTTGACTTCAACGTTTTGGGCTTGGTCGTAGTTGCGCTTGTAGGCCGAAACCAAGGCGGCTTCGAGGGCTTCAATCACAACTTCTTTTTTGATACCCTTTTCCGTTTCGAGGACGTCTAAGGCGCCCAGTAATTCTTTACTCATGTTGTCTTTCGCTCCTTAACTTTAGAACTTGATGGCTAACCGCGCTTGAGCAATGGCCGAGCGGGGAATTTCGAAGGTCTTAAAACGCCCCTTCAGGTTCACCTTCAAGTCCAACTGTTCAGCGGTCAACTTTTCCAACGTGCCTTCGTACACCTTACTCTGACCAATCTTTTGGTAAAGGGACACGTGAATGTACTGGCCCACGGCCTTTTCGAAGTCTTCCGGCTTCTTCAGTGGCCGTTCGGCACCGGGGGAAGACACTTCTAAGAAGTAGGCTTGCGGAATCGGATCAGGATCCAAAGCGTCTAATTGTTCGGACAACTCATCGCTGACCAACGCACACTCTTCAATGTTGATTCCACCAGGCTTGTCAATATAGACGCGCAGGTACCAACCCTTACCTTCCTTTACGAATTCCACATCGACCAGTTCGAATTGGTGACGGGCCATGATCGGTTGGACCAAGTTCGTCACGGTCTCGACAACTGTACTCAACTATATTCCGCCTCCTATATTTATCCATTAAAAAGAGTGAGCATGGCTGCTCACTCATTTAAAAACGAGTTTAATTACATTCTTAACTTTACTACAACTGCGCCGTAATTGCAACTTACTCGCAGGTTGCCAGCACAATGATGAAGCCCGCAATGGTAATAAATTCAAAAACCAGGAAATTTAACTGAGCCAACTCGAGTCGCCGTAACCCCAACACCTTGATCAAGGTGAGCAGAAAGGCGATGAAAAAGTATGCAATCACCAGGGCTAAAAATGGCGTCGCGACGACACTTGCCATCAGGCCACAGAACACGTACCCTAACGCAATCAAGCAATACCCCGCGAAGAACAACCAGCCGTCTGGTAACCGAACGAATTGTCGTAACATGGGAAGCACCCGCTTTCGTGATTGTCTGTGATTAAGTACTTAATTTCCTCAATCTCAGTATAGCACGTTTAACGGATTTTGTAAGCGCTTCCTATGGGGTAAATCCCGCAAATCGGGGGTTACATCAGATCATCGAACAAACTCAGTTGATTTTCGTCGGGCAAGCCGTTCAACACACCGTTTTCGGTCATGAAGTCGATCAGCGTCTTTGAGACCTTCCCCCGCTTGGCCAGATCTTCCTTAGAGATAAACGGTCGGTCGTTTCGGGCGGCGACGATTTGCTTCGCCACGTTCAAGCCCAGCCCGGGAGCCGCTCTAAACGGCGCAATCAGCGTATTACCGTCGATGATCCAGTCGGCCGCATCGGACTTTTCCAGGTCAATCATCTTAAAGTCATAGCCCCGTTCCAACATTTCGTTGGCCAGTTCCAAGACCGTTAACAGGTTCTTGTCCTTAGCCGAGGCGTCCATTCCCTGGTCGTTGATGGCTTTCATCGCGGCCTTAACCGCCGTCTTCCCCTGCGCCATGGCCACGACGTCGAAATCGTCGGCCCGCACGGAGAAGTAAGCGGCGTAGTAAATGATTGGGAAGTAGACCTTGAAGTACGCGACCCGCAAGGCCATCAGGACGTAAGCCGCCGCGTGGGCCCGGGGGAACATGTACTTGATCTTTAAACAAGAGTCGATGTACCACTGGGGCACGTTGGTCTCGCGCATCTTATCCTGCCACTCGTCCTTGATTCCCCGGCCGTGCCGCACCTGTTCCATGATTTGGAACGAGGTTTCGGAATCCAGGCCGTAGTTGATCAAGTCGGTCATGATGTTATCCCGACACCCAATCACGTTGGCGATGGTGGCGGTCCCGTTCTTAATCAATTCGTCGGCGTTGCCTAACCACACGTCGGTCCCGTGAGACAGTCCGGAAATTTGAAGCAACTGGGAGTAGTTTTGCGGGTGGGTCTGTTCGAGCATCCCCCGCACGAAGCGGGTCCCGAATTCGGGCACGCCCAACGTCCCGGTCTTGGACTGAATCTGTTCCGGCGTAACGCCCAGCGAGTCGGTCCCGGAGAACAACTTCATGACGCCCGGATCGTCCATCGGAATGGTGGTCGGGTCGACCCCGGACAAATCTTGGAGCGTCCGGATCATGGTCGGGTCATCGTGACCCAGGATATCGATTTTTAAAATGTTATCGTGGATCGAATGGAAATCAAAGTGGGTGGTTTGCCAAGCGGCGTTCTGGTCGTCGGCCGGATACTGGATCGGCGTAAAGTCGTAGATGTCCATGTAGTCCGGCACAACGATGATCCCCGCCGGGTGTTGGCCGGTGGTTCGCTTGACCCCGGTCGCGCCCTTGGCTAACCGGTCGATCTCGGCGCCCCGAAAGGTCTGCTCGGTATCCCGTTCGTAGGCCTTGACGTACCCGTAAGCCGTCTTGTCGGCCACGGTCCCGATCGTTCCGGCCCGGTACACGTTCTTCTCGCCGAACAACACCTTGGTGTAGTTGTGGGCAATCGGTTGGTAGTCCCCGGAGAAGTTCAAATCGATATCGGGCACCTTGTTTCCCTTGAACCCTAAGAAGGTTTCAAACGGAATGTTATGCCCGTCGCCGATCATCAACGTGCCACATTGCGGACACTTCTTTTCGGGTAAATCGTAACCAGAACTGTATTCCCCTTTGGTGTAGAAATGTGAGTACTGACAGTTCGGGCAGCGGTAGTGCGGCGGTAAGGGATTGACCTCGGTGATTCCGGTCAGAGTCGCCACCACACTGGACCCAACGGACCCCCGGGACCCAACTAAGTACCCATCCTTGTTGGACTTGGCTACCAGCCGTTGGGCGATCAAGTAAATCACGGAGAACCCGTTACCGATAATTGATTTCAGTTCCCGGTCGACCCGGTGTTGAACCAGTTCGGGCAACGGATCACCGTACCACGCGTGCGCGGTCGCCATGGTCCGTTCGCGAATTTCGTCTTCGGCCCCTTCCATCCGCGGCGTATAGAGCTTGTCCTTCAACGGATGGATCTCGTCAATCTCGTCGGCAATCTTGTGAGTGTTGGTGACCACGATCTCCTGGGCCGTCTCCGGTCCCAGAAAGGCAAACTGGTCTAACATCTCGTTAGTGGTCAGGAACGGGACGGGCGGCAATTCCTGCCGGTTCAGCGGGTTCGCGCCCCCCTGCGAATGGATCAAAATCTTGCGGTAAATGGCATCGTTGGGATTGAGGTAGTGCACGTCCCCGGTCGCCACGACCGGTTTATTCAGGTCATGCCCCAAATCCACGATGTTCTTGATGATTTCGTGTAAGTGTTCCTCGTCGGCGATCAAGCCCGAGTCCAGCAGCGGCTGGTAGGCTTGCGGCGGTTGGACTTCCAGGTAGTCGTAGTACTTGGCCTTGGCCTCGGCTTCGACCTTCCCCTTTTGCATCATCGCGGTAAAGACTTCCCCCGACGAACAGGCGGAGCCCACGATCAGGCCCTCCCGATACTCCTCTAAGACGCTGCGGGGCACCCGGGGTACCCGGTAGAAGTACTTCACGTTGGATTCGGACACCAGCTTAAACATGTTCTTTAACCCGGCTTGGGTCTGCGCCAGGATAATCGCGTGATTCGGCCGGGCGTGCTTATAGGCGTCGTTATCGGTCATGTGATCGTTCAACTGGTCGTGGAACTGCACGTGGTAGCGCTCCTCGGCGTCCTTTAAGAACAGATAATTCAAATGACCGGTCGATTCGGCATCGTAGACGGCCCGGTGATGGTGTTCCAGGCTGACGTGGAAGCGCTTGGCTAACGTGTTCAACCGGTAGCTCTTCAGCGTCGGGTACAGCCACCGTGCCAGCGTCAGGGTATCGATGATCGGGTTGGCGATCTCGTCCATGCCATGGCGCTGATAACCGGTGTTCATGAAGCCCACGTCAAACGTGACGTTGTGCCCCACGATGATGGCGTCGCCGCAGAACTCACGGAAGGCCTTGAAGACCTCCTCTTCACTCTTGGACCCGGCCACCATGTCATCGGTGATGCTGGTCAGGTTCGTGGTCTGTTCGGATAACGGGAAGCCGGGATCGATAAATTCCTCGAATTGGTCGATCACGTTCTTGTGTTCCATCTTGACCGCGGACAGTTCGATCACCTTATCGTAGATGGCCGACAGTCCGGTGGTTTCCACGTCAAAGACCACGTAGGTCGCACCGTCTAGGGGCACGTGCGCACTGTTGTAGCCAATCGGCACACCGTCGTCCACCAGGTTGGCTTCGACCCCGTAAAGCATCTTCACACCGGCCTTGGCCCCCGCGTTAAAGGCCGCGGGAAAGCCCTGGACGTCGGCGTGGTCCGTGATGGCTAACGCCGGCATGCCCCATTTCTTGGCCTGGGACACAAAGTCGCCGATCGGGTTAGTCGCGTCCATCTGACTCATGGTGGTGTGCAGGTGAAGTTCGACCCGTTTCTGGTCGGCCGGCGCCGTATCCTGGCGGGTGGCGTGCTTGACCTGGTTGATATCGTAGGCGTTGAGGGCCAGATCACGCATGAAGCTGTCTTCCTGGACGCTCCCACGGACCTTGACCCAACTGCCCTCTTCTACCCCGGCAAACTGGGCCTCGTCTTCGGCTCCCCGGGAGAATTTCTTGACCACGATGGAGGACGTGTAATCGGTGATCTTTAAGGTCAGCAGTTGCCGGCCCGACCGGAGCTTCCGAATTTCCTTGTCGAAAACGTACCCTTCGACCACGACCGAACGCTCCTCTTGGGTGATGTCGACCATCCGGGTGATCGGTTGGTCACCCTTGATGGTCTTCCCAATCTGGGTCGGCCCGCTAGCGGGTTGGACCTCGCCACTGGCCTGTTGGCTTTGGCGCTTCTGGTTGGCCTTTTCGATCGCCGCGGCGGCCTGTTGCGCGAGCTGCGCGTCGGTCTTTTCCCGTTGCGCCTTAAATTCGTCGATCTTGGCCTGCGACTTAGATTCGTCGACCATGACCTGAATGTTGAACTTCGGGAACCCGGCCTGCCGGTAAGCGTCCTCCAACGGGCCTAAGGCCTGATTTTGCAAGAAGTCCTTAATGACTTCGTTTTGCGCGTACAGCAATACCCGTTGGTCGGTATCGAGTTCCGGCACCTGTGATTGCCGTAATTCTTGGACCAGGTTGTTGGTCAGCCCACTATTCTGGACCACCCACAACCAGTAATCCCCTAACAGGCGGTTCGTCAGTTCCGGTTGCGTGGTCTGAAACGACGCCGAAACCGTGGCAATCTCGTGAAAAGCTAACTGTAAGTGTTGCTGGAAGGTGGCAAACGTTTGATACGGTAGGATCTTCGGCAATTGGAGCTGGAAATGCCACCGGCGCGATTGTTCGTGTACGGTCAACCGTTCGAGGGTGGCCGTCTTAAAATTCTCTTGGTCAGCGAGTTGGCTGAGATCTAACTGTTGTAACAGCTTTTCAAATAAGCTATGACGATCTTCGTCCACGAGGAATCCCCTTTCTCATCTACTTCTCGTCGAAAAAAGACCAGCCCCAAGCGCTGGTCTTTTCGTGGCGCAAACTAGTCGTTGTCCTTAAATAAGATTTCGATGGTGCTGGCCACCTCGTCCTTAATGACTTCGACCGTTTCACCGGTTTTCCGAATCTTGATTTCAACGATGCCTTCGCCGGCCTTCTTGCCGACCGTGATCCGGGCCGGAATCCCGATCAAATCGGAATCCGCAAACTTCACACCCGGTCGTTCCTTCCGGTCGTCGGTCAAGACGCGGTACCCAGCAGCGGTTAACTGTTGTTCTAATTCGGCCGTCAAGTCCGCCTGTTCGGCCTTCTTCAGGTTGACCGGAATCAGGTGAATGTCGTACGGCGCAATGTTCCGCGGCCAAACCAAGCCGTGTTCGTCGGCGTTTTGTTCGGCGACCGCGGACAGCAACCGGCTGACCCCGATACCGTAACAGCCCATGACGACTGGCTTTTGACGACCATTTTCGTCGAGGACCGTGGCGCCCAGCGCGTCGGAATACCGCGTCCCCAACTTAAAGATATGGCCGATTTCAATTCCCTTGGTGAACTTCAAGACGCCCGCACCATCCGGTGACAGGTCGCCGGCCTGAACGTTCCGCAAGTCCGCGTAGTCGTCGACCCGGAAGTCCCGGTCAACGTTGGCGTTCAGATAATGGTGGCCGTCTTCGTTAGCGCCCACGGCCACGTTGGTCATGTCGCCCACGTATTGGTCGGCCAAGATTTTCACGTCCTCACCAACCCCCACCGGTCCGAGGGAACCAAAGTTAGCCCCCAGGTATTTTTGCGCGTCCTCGGCCGTGGCCGGGTCCAAGAAGTCGGCATTCAGGTAATTCTTCAGCTTGACTTCGTTGACCTCGTGATCACCCCGGACCAGGACTAAGACGGGTTGGTCCTTGTCGGCCATGTAGAACATGGTCTTGACCAGCTCACTAGACTTGACCTTTAAGAAGTCGGCCAGTTCTTCGATGCTGTGCACCCCTGGCGTTTCAATCTTTTGCAGATCCGCTAACGGCGCGTGGGACTTCTTACTGATGAACAGGCTCTTGGCCATTTCCAGGTTAGCGGCGTAGTCGGAGGCGTCGGAGTAGACGATGGTGTCTTCTCCCACGGGCGCGATGGCGGAGAATTCCTTGGAATCGCTCCCGCCCATGGCCCCACCGTCACCCACGATGGCCCGGTAGTTCAAGCCGATCCGGTCAAAGATCCGTTCGTAAGCGGCTTCCATTTGCCCGTAAATACGGTCGAGGTCTTCGTCGTTTAACGTGAAGGAGTACGCGTCCTTCATGATGAATTCCCGGCCCCGTAGCAAACCGTAACGTGGCCGATCTTCGTCGCGATACTTGGCCTGGATTTGGTACATGACCAGTGGCAACCGTTTGTACGACTTCACGGCATCGCGCACCAGCATGGTGTAGGTTTCTTCATGGGTGGGGCCTAAGATAAAGTCGCTATCGTGGCGGTTCTTAAACTTAAACAGGTTGGCCCCGTAAGTGTCGTAGCGCCCAGATTCCTTCCACAAAGAAGCGGGCAAGACCGCCGGCATCAACGTTTCCACGGCGTCGATCTTGTCCATTTCCTCGCGGATGATCGTTTCAATGTTGGTCAAGACCCGAAAGGCCAGCGGCAGATAGGCGTACATCCCCGCGGTGACCTGACGAATATAACCGGCCCGCAACATCATCTGATGGCTGAGAGCTTCGGCATCATTCGGTACCTCTTTCAAGGTTGGAATGAGTAGTTTCGATTGCTTCATAATCCAATATTCCCTTCTCGTAACGTAATTACCGAATAAAGTAGCGTTCGATATCGTTCCAGGTTACCAGGAGCATTAGGAGGACCAAGAAGGCCACCCCCACCAAGGTAATCCCCGCTTCCACGTTTTCCGACAATGGCTTACGGCGAACGGCTTCAATTAGGTTTAATAATATTTTACCACCATCCAAGGCTGGAATTGGCAATAAATTGACGATGGCCAGGTTCAAGGACAGGAAGGCCAGGAAGTTTAAAATCCCGACTAACCCGAACTGGGTAGCCTGCGAGGTCGTGGCAAAGATGGCCACCGGCCCCCCCAAATCGTTGAGGCTAAAGTGCCCGGAAACCATGTGCCACAACGCCCCAAAGAGTAATTTGGTCATGGTCCAGGTCTGGGTAAAGCCGGACAGCAGGATGGCCCCCACGTTTTTATCCTTGGCCTGGGTAATCCCGATCATGCCGACCGTCTTCCCGTTGGACTTTTCGCCCTTAGGCGTGACCGTCAACTTTTGCGTCTTACCGTCACGTTGGATGGTCAACGTGGTCTGCTTGTTGGCCAACGGTTGGATGGCCTGGCTCAATGCCGTCCAGTCCTTAGTTGCCTTACCGTTAACGGCCACGATCTTATCGTTGGTCTTCACCCCGGCCGTCTGAGCGACCGAGACCGGTGAACTCGCCACTTGAACCTGATTGGTCCCCGTGGCGACCCCGCCTTGGGCGACGGACATCAACATAAAGGTCACGATCGCCAACAAAACGTTGTTCATGGGTCCGGCAAAGTTGGTCATCAGCCGCCGCCCTAACGACGCCGACGGAAACTGTACGTCCTTCGGTGCAATGCGCAATTCGGTCCCGTCCGACTCAATAATCGTCGCATCGTGATCGACCGCGTACCGTTTGACCGCGGACTCATCGCCGTTTTCGTACCCTTCGATCCACAGTTCATTTTCCAGGTCCGTCGCCGTGACCTCCAGCGGAATCCCGTTGAACAGCGTCGACTTCTTACTGGTGTTGATCCGTTCCACCCGATCGTGTTCCCCGATGAATAGACTCACCGGCGTGCCGGGTTTTAATTCTTCCTCATCGTCTTCGGCCCCGGCCATGCGCACATAGCCCCCCACGGGTAAGAGCCGCAAGGTGTAGGTCGTGCCATCTTTCCCCCGGTGGTAGACCAACTTGGGGCCCATCCCGATGGAAAATTCGCGGACTAAAATGCCACCGCGTTTGGCAAAGTAAAAGTGACCGAATTCGTGCACAATCACCAGGATGCCGAAGACAATGATAAAGGTAATAATCGTTTTAATCACAGGTTTCGTCCCTTCCTCAGTTCGTGGTCTTAGTCGTGCGGGGCCAGGGTCCCACAACGCATAATTCGCTGTGTCCTAGCATACCCTAGCCCCGTGACCGGCGCAAGCGAACGCCCTAAGATTAAATCAGGCCAAAGAGGTGAATCACGGGCAGTACTAACAGTAAACTATCAAACCGGTCCAAAATGCCCCCGTGACCCGGTAAGATTCGGCCGGAGTCCTTGACGCCGTAGTAGCGTTTGAGCGCCGATTCGACTAAGTCCCCAAACTGACCCACGATGGAGAAAATCAGCGTTAACACCACCATCGTCAGCAGGCTGTAGTGCCCAAACGGGAAGAAGTACCAGAAAATGGATACCAGGATGGTCGCCACCACGGTGCCCCCGACGGACCCTTCCCAGGTCTTATTCGGGCTGATGTGCGGTGCCAATTTATGCCGGCCCAATTTCCGGCCGATCATGTAGGCCCCAGAATCGGTCACCCACACGATAAATAATGCGTAGAGTAACGCCACTAAACTAATGGCTCGTGCGGCAATGAAGAAGTGAAACCCGATCCCCACGTACAACATGCTCAGGGTAATGACCCCGGCGTCGTCGAAGGAAAAGCGGTTGCGTGACACCACCGTCCGTAACAGCAGTAATAAGACGAACAAGTAAACGATGTACCAGGGACTCAAATGGCCGGGCAGATTCCCCCACCACGTGCCGGGCGCAATGACCGCCAAGATGCCCAGACCGGAAATGATGGCTTCCGGACTCACCAAGAGTTTCTTGCGCATCACTAGAATTTCCGATAACGCGACTAACCCCAAGGCGAAGGCCGCAATGTCGACCCAAATACCACCGGCAATGATGATGGGAATAAAAATAATTAACGCAACCACTGCCGTAATAACCCGCTGTTTCATATCTTACGCTCCTCAATCACAAAAATTTAATTAGTCAGCCCGCCAAAGCGACGGTGCCGTTGTTGATATTGATAGATGGCTTGTTCCAAGGTCGTCTGGTCGAAGTCGGGCCAGTGTAAGTCCATAAAGACAAACTCGCTGTAAGCGACCTGCCACAACATGAAGTTCGACAAGCGTTCCTCACCACTGGTCCGGATCAACAAGTCCGGATCCCGGAGCTCACCCAAGTCGCCGGTCATGAGTTGTTGGCTCAACCGGTCTTCGTCAATGGCCGCTGGCGCTAATTGACCCGCCTGAACCTGCTGAGCAAGGGATTGAACGGCCGTCACGATTTCGGCGCGCCCCCCGTAGTTCAAGGCAAAGTTCAACACCATGCCGGTGCAGTCCTTGGTATCTTCGATGGCATCGTGCACGGCCTTTTGGGTTGCCGCCGGCAGTTGGTCCGTGTAGCCCATGACCTTGACTCGAATGTTGTTCTTGACCAGGTCGGGCACGAACGTCCCAAAAAAGTCGACGGGTAACTTCATTAAATAGTTGACTTCCGCGGTGGGCCGCTTCCAGTTTTCGGTAGAAAACGCATAGAGGGTCAACACCTTGACACCCAAATGACTGGCCGCCATGGCGACCGTCTTGACCGTATTCATGCCCTGCTTATGGCCCGCAATGCGCGGTAAGTGGCGTTGTTGCGCCCAGCGACCGTTACCATCCATGATAATGGCGATGTGGGCGGGAATGTTTTGCTCGTCGAGCTGTAATTCGGCCACCTCACCGGTCTGTTGATCCTTATTTAAAAATGAAAACACAGTGCACCTCCATTGCTCTTCTTACAACCTCTCATCTTAACAAAAAAAGGGCCAGGATACTATCCTAGCCCCCAAATTGAGCGAAAACTTTAGCTTTTAGTCGACTACTCGATTAACCGCCATTCACCGCGTTTCGCATCGACCAACGTGCCAAAATAGCTCAGCAGGTTGTTGGCGTCGTCCGCACTGACTTGCCCTAACATGTTCAACCCTTCCCCGGTCGGGATTGGGTCGGAGAGGTCGGTAATCTCGTTGTCGTTTTCGATTTTAGCCTTCGAAAAAGCCACGATCCAGTCGTCCCCGATTAACTGGGTCACGATGAAGAACAAGTTGAAGTCATCACTCACGAAAGCCGGTTGCGCGTAAACACCGTCTTGAATCTGTTCCAATTCTGCCCCGTTATAGTTTAAAACCGAAACATTTTCCGCGTTTACCGGGTTGTTTAAACGGAAAACCATCTTCCCAAATTCCTTAGAACCCGGGGTAATTTCAATGTCATCTTGTTGGTTATCTTCTGCCATCATTCAACACTCCTTACTTAATGCCTAGTCCGTCAAGACTTCCTTTTCCTTGTCCGCCGCAATGGCGTCCACACCCTTGATGGCCTTGTCCGTTTCCTTTTGGACTTGGTCTTCTAGGTTGTGGAGTTGGTCGTCGGTGTAATCGCCGGCCTTGTGACCCTTCTTCAGGCCGTCCATGGCTTCGCGCCGCACGTTACGTACCGCTACCTTACCTTCTTCGGCCGTGGCCTTGACCTGCTTAGCGATTTCCTTCCGGCGTTCCTCGGTCAACTGGGGCACGACCAACCGAATGGCGGTCCCATCGTTGGCCGGCGTAATGCCGACGTCGGATTCCAGAATTCCCTTTTCCACGTCGTCTAACGCCGACTTGTCAAAGGGCGTCACCATTAAGACCCGGGGTTCGGGAATCGTGATCGAGGCCACCTGGTTCAGCGGCGTTGGTTGACCGTAGTAGTCCACCATGACCCGGGTTAAAATACTAGCGTTGGCCCGCCCAGCCCGAATCGTTCCCAATTCGCGCTTTAAGGCGTCTTCCGCTTTTTTCATCTTACTTGCTGCTGTGGTAATGATCTGATCTGCCATCTGTCTTACCCCTTACTATAAACTGTCGTCCCGATGTTGGCGCCTTCAACCACCTTACGAATGTTGCCACTCTTGTTGAGGTTAAAGACCACCACTGGGATATCATTATCCATGGAGAATGAGCTTGCCGTGGTATCCATGACGTGCAGGCCCTTGTTGATGATGTCCAACTGCGTTAATTGGTCGAACTTCACCGCGTTGGGGTCCTTTTTCGGATCTGCCGAGTAAATGCCGTCAACGCCGTTCTTCGCCATCAAGATGGCATCCGCGTTGATTTCAGCCGCCCGCAATGCCGCCGTGGTATCCGTGGAGAAGTAGGGACTACCCGTTCCCCCGGCGAAGATCACGACGCGTTCCTTTTCCAGGTGCCGAATCGCTTTCCGCCGAATATAGGGTTCAGCGATTTGCCGCATCTCGATTGAGGTCTGCACGCGCGTTGGGACCCCAATGGATTCCAAGTTGTCTTGCAGGGCCAAAGCGTTCATGATGGTGGCTAACATGCCGATGTAATCGGCCTGAGCGCGTTCCATTCCCATTTGGGAACCGGCCACACCCCGCCACATATTACCGCCACCGACCACGATGGCAATTTGAACGCCTAAGTTGTAGACGTCCCGAATTTCTTGGGCCACCGTCTTAATGACGGGAGGATTAATTCCAAATCCCTTATCCCCGGCGAGAGCCTCACCGCTGAGCTTTAACATGATTCGCTGATACTTTACGTCCGCCATTGCGTTTCCTCCTATTGTATTCTGAGAACAATTCTATCATATTCCCCGAATTAGTGATAGTCAGGGCCCACGAAATCACCCTGTTCCTAAAATCTGCTCATAAGAAAAGCGTAGACCGCGAGCTGCGGCTACGCTTTTTGCTCAAAAATTAACCGTTGATTTGGTCTTGAACTTCCTTGGCCAGGTCAACCGTTGGCTTTTCGATACCTTCACCAACTTCGTAACGGACAAAGGTCACTAACTTGCCACCCTTGCTGGCCACGAATTGGCTCACCGTTTGGTCGCCATCCTTAACGAATGGTTGGTCGGCTAAGCTGATTTCGGACAAGAACTTGTGCAACCGGCCTTCAACCATCTTTTCGACGATTTTTTCCGGCTTACCTTCGTTCAAGGCTTCTTGCTTCAAGACTTCGCGTTCGTGAGCTAAGCGGTCGGCTGGAATGTCGTCCTTAGAAACGAATTCTGGGTTGATGGCCGCAACGTGCATCGCAACATCCTTAGCCGTTGCTTCATCAGCACCGTCTAAGACCACCACAGCGGCGATTTGACCGCCTTGGTGTAAGTAGGCACCGAAGACTTGGTTGTCGGTCTTCTTAACGACAGCGAAACGCCGTAATTGAACGTTTTCGCTAGTCACTTGCGTGGTCTTAATGATGGCTTCTTGGATGGTTTCGCCATCGGCCGTCTTCAAGGCCAAAGCAGCGTCCAAGTCAGCGGGTTCTTGCTTGGCAATCGTGTCACCGATCGTATCAACTAAACCGTTGAACGTGTCGTTAGTGGCCACGAAGTCGGTTTCGGAGTTCACTTCGATGATGGCGGCATCGTTGCCGTTCACCACGACCTTAGCCAACCCGTTAGCGGCCACGTTACCACTCTTCTTCTTGGCCTTAGCGATTCCCTTTTCACGCAGGAAGTCGATGGCCTTGTCCATGTCACCTTCGGAGGCAACTAAGGCCTTCTTGGCGTCCATCATCCCAACTTGGGTCTTGTCCCGTAATTCTTTAACTTGTGCCGCAGTAATCTTGCTTGCCATGTGTAATGGCCTCCTTTTATAATCAATAACGTTTGCGCCTAAAAAAGGCTGACCTAATCTCAGGCCATTAACGGTCCTTATTAAGCCAGCCTAAGGTGCTTTAAAGCGTGTATTTGGAAAGTTCCCGAACGGGGAACCTTGCATTTAATTACTTGTTGTCGCCTTCAACGGCGTTAACGATGTCTTCCATCGAGTTGTCAGACTTCGCTTGGCCATCCTTGGCAGCGTCATCCTTCTTACCTTCGAAAGTCTTTTCGTCAACTTGGTCTTCCCCCTGACGACCTTCAACAATGGCATCAGCCATCTTGGAAGTGATCAGGCGAACGGCCCGGATAGCATCATCGTTAGAAGGAATCACAACGTCGATGTCATCTGGATCGGTGTTGGTATCAACCATGGCAACGATCGGGATGTTCAACTTTTGTGCTTCATGAACCGCAATTTGTTCCTTACGTGGGTCAACGATGAACATCACGTCAGGCAATTTAGGCATGTCTTCGATCCCGCCTAAGAACCGTTCCAACTTGTCTTGAGACTTCTTCAACAAGGAAACTTCCTTCTTAGGTAAGACGTCGAACGTCCCGTCAGTTGCCATCTTCTTCAAGCTCTTCAGACGCTTGATCCGCGTTTGAATGGTTTCCCAGTTGGTCAAAGTCCCACCTAACCAACGGTGGTTAACGTAGAATTGACCCGCACGGGTAGCTTCTTCTTCGATGGAGTCTTGAGCTTGCTTCTTAGTCCCGACAAACAGAACAACGGCACCCTTAGATGCTTCGTCCTTCATGTAGTTGTAAGCAGCGTCGATCAACTTCACCGTCTTTTGTAAGTCGATGATGTAGATGCCGTTCCGTTCCGTAAAGATGTATTGCTTCATCTTTGGGTTCCAACGACGCGTTTGGTGACCAAAGTGGACACCGGCTTCGAGCAGTTGTTTCATTGAAATAACAGCCATGATAAAATGCCTCCAAATAGTTTTTGATTTCCTCCCCTGCGCTCAATTGGTCGCGGAACTCTTCACGAGCACCCCCGCACCCATCACGCAAGGTGTGAATTGGCGCATACGCACCGACAGTTATTATACAAAAGCCCCCGGCTAAACACAAGGCAAAACCGGAAAAACTTTAGAAAAAATTGGCAATTGCCCGGAGGTATGATAAACTGCTAGGGAACTTAGACAGGAGGACATGCACATGATAAAAGCGGTCGTCTTCGATGTTGATGACACGCTCTATGACCAAAAGGCGCCGTTCGTGGCGGCCTTAGCGCCGATTATTCAGGTGCCGACCAGCTTTGATCTGACCCGGACGTTTCAGGCTTACCGGCGACAAAGTGGCCAACTGGCTAAGCAATTTATGAGCCGACGGACGGCAGAAGAGTGGACGGTGACCCGGCTAAATACCGCCTTACACGCCCAAGACTTGCCCCCGGTGACCCCGGAAGCTGCCCTGGCCTTTCAGGACGCTTACGCCCAAGGTCTCCAGGACATCAAGCTTTTTCCCGGTCTGGCCACGGCCCTCGATCAACTTAAAGATCAGTACCAGCTGGGCATTATTACCAACGGTAAAACGGATTATCAGTTGGCCAAGGTCATGCGCCTACAAATGCACCGCTGGATCGAGCGCGACACCATTTTGACGTCCGAAGAAGCCGGGGTGGCCAAACCTGACCCGCAGATTTTCACCATGATGAATCGGCGGTTGAATCTTCGGGCCAGCGAAACCGTGTACGTTGGTGATTGCTACAGTCTCGACATTCGTGCGGCTAAAAAAGCCGGCTGGCAAGCCTTTTGGTTTAACCATCGCAACTTCGAAATGCCGGATGGTGACTGGACCCCCGACCAAACCGTCGAGGACCCCACCGAGTTGCAGAACCTCTTACTCGCCCTCAGTGGCGTCATGCAACTTTAACCGGCCACACACAAAATCCCATCCCCGGAATATCCCGGAGATGGGATTTTTGCGTATCATTAGAATTGAACTTCGTTTTCTGCCTGACCCGTTTCGATCAGTTGTTTGTTGTTATTCAACGCGTATTGGACCATGTTCTTCACGGCCGTCTTGGTGTAAAAGGCGATGTGCGGACTAATCAGGACGTTATCGCGGCGCATCAGGTTCTTCAACCGTTCGTCCGGAACCGCATCGAAACTGCCGAAGTCGGTGTTGAAGATGCCCACTTCGTTTTCGTAAACGTCTAACGCCGCGCCGGCGACCTTACCGCTGTCCAGGGCGCGAATCAACGCGTCGGTGTCCACTAAGGCACCCCGCGCCGGATTCAAGATCCACACGCCGTCCTTCATCTTGGCAAAGGCCGCGTCGTTTAACATGTTGTGGTTATCCTTGGTGGCGGGCGCGTGCAGGGAGATGACGTCGGCCTGCGCGTAAAGTTCATCCAAGGTGTCCACGTAGAGTCCCTGCTTTTCCAGTTCCGGGTTGTGGAAGACGTCGTAGGCGATGACCTTCGCCCCGAAGCCTTGGTAGATCTTCAACGCCGCCCGGCCAATCCGGCCGGTGGCCACGACCCCCACGGTCATCGAATTCAGTTCGTCGGCAATGTCGGGGGCCCACCGCAAATCTCCTTGAGCCTGTTTGCGGTCAAAGGTCGGCGTCCGCCGCAGTAACCGCATCAATTCGGTCACCGTAAACTCGGCAATGGCTGCGGGAGAATATGCCGGCACGTTGGTCACCTTAAACCCGTTACGTTTAACGGCGTCGGCGTCGACGTTATCGACCCCCACGTTACGTAACGACAGGTTGGTGATGCCGTTAGCGGCCAGTTTATCCAAAACAGCCGCCGTGTACGGCTTTTGCTGGTAAACCACGGCGCCGTCATACCCCTTCGCCAGGTCCACCGTTGTTTCGTCCAACAGGTCACCCACGGCTTTCACGTCAATTCCCTGGGCCTGTGACCATTGTTCTAAGTACGGTCGTTCGTCGTCTCGAATTCCATAAGCAATAATCTTCACGGTCAGTTCCTCCTTAAGTCGTTGCTGAGTCACATCATTAAGCTACGTCCCCATCTTATCATGAAACGTTTTAAATCTTCACGAGAACGCTTTCGGAAAGTTCACCGAGTAAGCGTAACTCCCTGATTAGCGAGAAATCGGAGTTTCTTTTGCCGGGACTGATGCTTGAAGGCCCATTCGGCGTGTAAGGCGTCGTGCTTGGTGGTAAAGGCCTCCTGATACAGAACCCGCACGGGGTGGTGGGTGCGGGTGTACTTCGCGCCCTTCCCCGCCAGATGAGTCGCAAATCGCCGGGCAACGTCGGTGGTAAACCCGCCGTATAACGAGTTATCCGCGCAGAGTAACACGTAAAAGTAATAGGTCTTAGCCATACAAGAGCCGCCCCACTTCCGCAGTGTAGTGGCCGGTGGCGTCGTAGACCGTTAGTGGCGCCAAGAAACGTTGACCGCCGGGCTTACCATCCTTAATCGCTTCCACCAAGACCATGTTGGCTTCCTTGCCGGGCTTGGGGTAGACCAACCGAATCCGCTTGGGGACCAGCCGCTGGGCCTGCATCAGCGTCAAGAGTTCCAGTAGCCGGTCGGGCCGGTGCACGAAGTAGGCTTTCCCGTTCATCTTGAGCAACCCACTGGTGGTGGCCACCACCGTTGCTAACGTGGTCGTGAGCTCGTGGCGCGCAATCGCCAGGTAGCGGTTGGGATTCTTTTGGCTATCCGGAAGGTCCGCGAAATACGGCGGGTTACAGGTCACCACGTCGGCCGAATCCTTGGGGATCCACTGGTTGACCGTGGCCAGGTCTCCTTCATAAACTGTCATCTGCGTGTCTAATTGGTTCAACGCCACGCTACGGCGGGCCATGTCGGCCAGCCGGGGCTGTAACTCGACCTCGGCGATCTGCCCGCTGGTCCGCGGACTCATGAATAAACCCACGGCCCCGTTCCCGGCGCACAGATCCACCGTCAAACTTTTGGCCCTGGCCGGTACCTTGGCGAAGGCCGCTAGTAACACGGCGTCTAAGGAAAAGGCAAAGACCTCGGGACTCTGGATAATTTGAATATCTTGACTATAAAGTTGGTCGATTCGTTCGCCCGGACGTAATTGTGGTTGCCCCATTCCGGCATCCCATCCTTTCAAATTATGGGGAGATTGCTTGCAACCTCCCGCCTTTTTTTGCATACTAGACAGATAGAGTTCCACTGTGAGAGGAGTGCGTCACCCATGTTCTATTCGTTTTTACGCGGGTTCATCCGCGTCTTGTTGGCGTTGATCAACGGACACGCGAAATACCTGCACCGCGAAGACTTACCGGACGGTCCCTACATTTTAGTGGGTCCCCACCGGACCTGGTTTGACCCCATCTACTTTGCGTTGGGCGCCAGTCCCCGGAAGTTTAGTTTTATGGCTAAAGAAGAATTGTTCCAAAACCCAATTTTACGATGGATTTTAAACCATGCCAATGCTTTTCCGGTAAATCGTGATCATCCGGGGCCCTCGGTCATCAAAACGCCGGTCCGGATCCTACGACAGGGTGACCTATCGCTGATCATTTTTCCGTCCGGCAGTCGGCATTCCGCCGAACTCAAGGGGGGCGCGGCCGTCATCGCCAAGATGGCCAAGGTGCCGCTGATTCCCGCGGTCTACCAAGGGCCGTTGACCTTTAAGCAATTGCTCACCCGCAAACCGGTCACCGTGGCTTACGGCCAACCGATCACCGTCGACCGCAAGTTAAAGCTCGACGAGGCGGGACAAGCCCAGGTCGAACAACAGATGCAACAAGCCTTCGACCAACTGGACCGCGAAATCGATCCAACCTTCCATTACGTGGACGTGACGGGTGAAAAACGCGCCGCCAAAGCCGAAAAGCTCGCCCAAACCGAGGAAAAGGCCGAAAAGAAACTGGAAAAGAAGTAACGCAACACGAAACGCGCCTGGGAAAATTCCCAGACGCGTTTTTTTACGTCCTGAATGCGGCACGAGTTAGGACCTAAGCGTGGGCCGCATTTTGCAGTTGGATCATGTCGTAGTAGTACCCTTGTTGGCGCATCAGCTCATCGTTGGTTCCGCGCTCGACAATGTGTCCTTGATGGAGGACCAGGATCAAGTCGGCGTTTTGAATCGTCGATAACCGGTGCGCGATGGCCACCGTGGTCCGGTTGGCCCGTAAGCGCGACAGGCCATTCTGAATCATGGTTTCCGTCTGGGTATCGACGTTGGCCGTGGCTTCGTCTAGGATCAAGATCTTAGGGTCGGTCACCACGGTCCGCGCAAAGGTGATTAACTGGCGCTGACCAGCCGAGTATTCGGTCCCACGCTCCAAGACCGGCGTCGCGTAACCCTGCGGTAACCGGTCGATAAACTCATCGGCCTGCACGAACTGGGCCGCCCGGTGGACCTGCTGGTCGGTAATCGCGGGATTGAACATCCGAATATTACTCTGGATATCTCCGTAGAACAGTTGCGGTTCCTGAAGGACCAGCCCCATTTTCGCCCGCAGTTCCGCGGCCGGATACTCGCGAATGTCGCGACCGTCGATCAGGACTTGACCACTTTGAAACTCGTAAAAGCGCATTAGCACGTTGATCGTCGAGGTCTTCCCCGACCCAGTTTCGCCGACCAACGCCACGGTCTGTCCCGGCTCGGCCACGAAGGACACGTCCTTTAAGACCGGGTGTTCAGGATCGTAACCAAACGTCACGTGCCGAAATTCGACCTTTCCCTGGGTGATCTGAGCCCCGGCCACGGGGTGTTGTTGCGGTGCTAAGGTCCGGTCGTCTAGAATCTTCAAGACCCGCGAACCGGCCACCATCCCGTTTTGAAAGTCGCTCAGACTGTCCATCATCTGACTCATCGGACTATAGAAGTTGTTCAGGTAGGTGATAAACGCGTAGACGACCCCGGCGGCCACGACTTCGTGCATGCCGCGTAAGCCGAATAGCCCCAGGACGATCACCGTCCCTAAGGCGTAAAGCAGGTTGATCATGGGACTCAGCAGTAACGAGTTGGTCCGAATCATGGCCCGCCGCGTGCCGTAGTACGCCTCGTTGGTCTTTTCAAACCGTGTCGCCATCCGCTTTTCTTGCCGGAATTCCTGGATCACGCTGATTCCGGTAATCGCTTCGCTGAGTTTCGTGTTGAGCTCGCTCAAGCGTTCCCGCATGCGCCGGTAGACCCGCGAACTAAATTTTTGATAGTACCAGATCACAAAGAGCAAAACCGGCACTAGGATCAGCGTGGCTAACGCGACCGTCCAATCGGTCAGCACCATGGCAATGATCGAGGTGATCACCGCAAACACGGCAAAAATCAGCGTGTTAAACAGTGCCCAGAAGTTCGAAAAGGTCATGGTGTCGTTCATCAACCGGGACAAAATCGAGCCCCCCGGAGTCTGGTCAAAGTAGCGCATCCCCTTGCCGTGCAAATCGGCGAATAGGTGCCGGCGTACGCCCTCTAGCATGTACTCGGCACCCATGGTACTGGTGTAGTTCTGCCAATACTGGGTCACCGCCTTGACCACCATACCGAATAGGTAAAGCCCGGCGAACAGCCACATGATGCTAAGCGTGGCCGACCCCCGCCGTAGGTAGTGGTCCATGTATAACTGAAGCAACCACGGCAAGAAAACGTTGATGCCGCTGATCAGCGCCGAGAAGAGAATCGACCCGATAAAGAACCATTTGTACGGGGCGGCGAACTTGATCAGTCGCTTAATGACCGTCAGTTGTTCCTTGGTGGACATGCTGTGCGCCCACGCCGATTCCGTTGCGTTATTCGTGGCCATTCGTCTCGCCTCCCTTGACCCGCGTTTCTAATTGTTGCTGCGTAAACATCTGATAATACCACCCGTGGGTGGCCATCAAGCTGGCGTGGTCCCCGCGCTCGATGATTTGCCCGTGATCCATCACAATGATCTCATCGGCGTTCATCACCGAACTCAACCGGTGCGCCGCGATGATCGTGGTCTTGTTGGCCCGTTCTTGGCGCAGGTTCGCGAGAATCTCGGTTTCGGTTTCCGCGTCGACCGCGGACAACGCATCGTCTAAGATCAGAAGTTCCGGGTTGATCAATAACGCCCGGGCAATCGCTAACCGTTGGCGTTGGCCCCCGGACAGCGAGATGCCATCTTCGCCGACCTGGGTGGCATACCCGGCCGGTAATTGGGCGATCTGGTGGGCCAGATCACTCTTTTTCGCCGCGGCGACCACTTGGGCTTCCGTCGCCTGGGGCCGGGCAAAGCGAATATTCTCCAGAATACTATCGGAGAACAGGAAGCTTTCCTGCGGTACGTAGCCGATGGCCGGCAGATAACTGTCGAGCGCGTAATCCTTGATGGGGTGCCCCCCAAACTTGATTTCACCTTGATAGTCGTCAAACTCGCGTAAGATCAACTTCATGATGGACGACTTACCGGCACCCACTCGGCCCACGATACCCAGGGTGTGGCCGGCCGCCAGGTCAAAGTTGATGTCGTGTAGACTGGTCTGTTCGTCGTCGGGATAATTGAACTGCGTCACGTGGTAGTTCAGGGCCCCCTGCGGCCGCGTCGTTAGCCCGTCCGTTTTGTCAATGACCTTACTTTGCTGATCCAACAGTTCCATGACCCGGTCATAGCTGGCGTTGCCCCGTTCCATGGTATTGAACAACATCCCCACGGCAAACATCGGCCAGACCATCATCGCCAGGTAGCTAATGAAGGAAACCAGGTTCCCAATCGTAATGGTCCCCTGCATCACGAAGGTCCCCCCTAACACGATGGTCGCCACGTACGATACGGAAATGATCAGCGTGATCCCCGGATCGAATAGCGAATCCAGGTGATTAACGTGCCGGTTGATCCGAATGGTCTGATCGATCTGTTGGTTATAGTCGGCCACGTCTTCTTGGTCCTGCCCCAACGCCTTAATGACCTTGATGCCGCTGATACTTTCCTGAGCCTTGTTATTCAGCCGGGAAAAGGCCGCTTGGGACTTGCCAAACGCCCGGTGAATCTTTTGCCCTAGAAACCAAGAGACCCCCGCCAAAAACGGGAACGGGATCACGGCCAAGAGGGTCAGCCGCCAATTGATCAGCGCCATCATGGCGATCAGCGTGGTCCCACCGGTGATGATGGCATCGGCGAACTGCAAAATTCCGCCCCCCGCCACCCGTTGAACGGCTTCCAAGTCGTTGGTCGCGTGGGCCATCAGGTCACCGGTCCGGTAGCGTTGATAGAAGGTCCGGTCCATCCCCATAAAGTGCCGGAACAGCCGGTCGCGTAACAATTGTTCGAGTCGGGCGGCCCCACCCCAGATGGCGTTGCGCCACATGTAACGCGTCAGGTACTGCGCCACCGCGGCCCCGGCCACGATGGCCAGATCAATCGCCAGTAGCGACGCGGTCATGGTCCTCCCGTGGATACTATCGACCATGTTGCCAATGATGCGGGGCGGCACGATGGCGATGATGGCGGTCAGTAATAGGCCTAAGACCCCCACCGAATAACGCCGCCACTCGAGTCGGAAATACCAAGCCAATTTTTTAAAGATACTCACCCAGTATCCCTCCTTAGATTAAAATATGATTAGAAACCAATTATAGCAGACTTAACTAGTCTAGCGCAGGCCCTTAAAAAAGCAATCAAAAAGACTCGTCACCAACCATCGGCGACGAGTCTTCCGTTAACGAAGTTATTTCTTAGTATTACGGGATTGTTGTTGCATGGCATTCATCATTTGATGAAGCTTCCGTTGTGATGGCTTTTGCCCCATCTGTAACATCATGGCTCGTAATTGATCTTCATTAATAGGCGGATTGTCTCTCAGGTAGTTTTCCATGTATTTACGCGCACCGAAGAAGCCCCCGACAGCGCAGGCAATTCCGACGACGATCACGATGAGGATCCAAATTCCAGTTGACAAGACGTTTCCCTCCCTTACAAAAGCATTCATTAGACAATTTTACACAAACTTAACCCAAAATAAAAGAGCGAATCTCAAAAAGACCCACTCTCCAGACTTAATCGTTCCGTAAGCCCTTCTCGCGTTGGACCTGCCGCACCTTTTCGGGGGTCACTTCTTTACCGTTCTTGTCGTAGACTTGCATCATTTCGACCTGGCTTTTAAAGCTTTCCCGAAAGAGCTTGAGGTATTGTTGCCGTAAGTCGGCCCGTTCGGCCTTTTCGGCGGCCGTTAATTCCGTTTGCTTGGCCTTGTGTGCCAATTCGTTAATCCGCACCAGTAACGTATCCATCGTGGTTTCTGCCATAACCTGCTGACACTCCCTTAATTGATTTTTAGTTTTAATGATGACGTTGATTCAAAACACACCTAATCATATCAGGGTTAATTTCAGAATTCAACTCATTTACCCGAACATCTGTTTGAAAACGTTCGCTACCTATGCTAGAATTGGGTTAAACTATACTACGAATGACGAACGAGGTGGCAATATTATGACCAAAGCTTCTGAGAGTAAACAAATTGCCGTTCTACGCTTCATCTGGGAACGGGTTAACGAAAAGGGCTACCCGCCGACTGTTCGGGAAATTGGGGAAGCCGTTTCACTGTCTTCGACCTCGACGGTTCACGGCCACATCGCCCGCCTAGAAAAAAAGGGCTTGCTGACCAAGGACCCGACTAAGCCCCGGGCCTTAGAGGTCACGGCGGCCGGTTTGGAAGAATTAGGCGTTCACGAACAACAGACCCAGATCCCGGTACTCGGGACCGTGACAGCCGGGGAACCCATCTTAGCCGTCCAGGAAGCCACGGATTATTTCCCGGTTCCACCGGAATTTGAAAGCAGCGAAGATCAGCTGTTCATGCTGACCATCCGCGGTGAAAGCATGATCAACATCGGCATCTTAAACGGTGATCAGGTCATCGTTCGCCGGCAACAAAACGCCGACAACGGCGACGTGGTGATTGCCATGACCGAGGACAACGAAGCCACGTGCAAGCGGTTCTTCAAGGAAGCCGACCATTACCGGCTCCAACCGGAAAACGACACCATGGCCCCCATTATTCTGAATCAAGTCACCATTTTGGGCAAAGTCGTGGGCCTGTTCCGCGACGACGTTCACTAAATCAGCATTAAAAAAGCATTTCCCGTCGCGACGGGAAATGCTTTTTTCGTGGGCTTTAAATCACTTCGCCCTCGTACCGGTTAGCCGGTAACTGCGCGAAATCGTAGGTCACCAGGTCGTCCGTGTGGGTCAGGTAAGCTTGTAAGCTTTCGGCTAACATCAAGTTGACGATGTTGTCCTTTTCGTGAACCAGGATCACGGGCGTATGGCTGTGGTAGGCGTACCCGATTTCAAAGGCGGTTCCGGAATCTACTTGGTCATCCACGTAATCGGCCAAGGCCACTACCACGTCGGCGGCATCAATCTGGTCGGTATCCATCTTGAAGGTCTTGGCACACCAGGCCGGCGTCCCCATCTCGAAGTCGCGGACTTCATGGGCCCGGGGGCTAAAAACGTGCCCCACTTGCGGGTTTTGGGCTAAGGCCTGTTCGGCCCGGCCGATTCGTTCCAACTGTTCGTCATCAAAAAAGGGTCCTGCTAAATAGATATTCGTCACGTTAATCTCCTCGTTTTCTCTTAAGTACGTTTATTATAGCGAAAAAGTTAACTTTTAGCGATATATTTTTACGAATTGTCCGGAATTTTATATTAATCAAGTTATATTCGGGCGATTTTTCCACCGTTCGGGCCGTAACCCAAAACAATCGACCTACCGGCGCCGGTACTGCCGCTGTTGGTGCTGCCGGCCGGCCAGATAAAAGGGCGCCGTATCGGTCCCCACCGGTAGTTGCACGTCGCGCCCGTCGTTCGGGAGCTGTTGCTGGAAGATACTTTCGTACTCCGCCACGCTGACGGCTCGCCGGTTCGTAAGCATGGCCGTCAAAGCTGCATCATCAAAGCCCCGGCGATAATCGGGTTGGACCGTACCACTGTAGAACTCGCCTTCCGCTCCCGAGCCGTAGCTAAAGCAGCCCAGACGATCGCCCGCCCGTAACGCGCCGTGCCGTAATAGGGATAACAAGCTCAAATACAGCGAGCCGGTGTACAAGTTCCCCACATTCCGGTTGTCCAATTGACTGGCCTCAAAGGCCGCGGTCAACTCCTGCTGATGTGCGGCGGTGGCTTCCGGTAAGACCTGACGCAAGCCCTTACGCCCCATCTTGGTGAACGGCAAGTGGAACACCATTGCCGCGAAATCGGCAATCGTCCGACCCGTTTGGTGCTGATAAGCCGTCCAGGTCTCCTTGAAGAAATCCAGGTACACGTTGGTCGAATATTTCCCATCCACCAGCGCTTCGGTCCGGTCCAGTGGCCGCCAGAAATCCATCACGTCCGCCGTGTGGTAGGTACTGATCGGGTCGAGAGCGAAAATCTGTGGGTCCGCTGTGACCAACATAGCCACGGCTCCCCCGCCCTGAGTGACCTCACCGGCTGTGCGCAACCCGTAACGAGCGATGTCGGCACCAATCACCAGCACCTTCGCCGCGGGCCGGGCCCGCACGTAATCGGCCGCCAACTGTAGGCCAGCCGTGGCCCCATAACAGGCCTGTTTAAGCTCGACGGCCCGGGTATCGGGCGCCAAACCTAACAGGTGGGCCAGATAGACCGCCGTGGCCTTGGAGTTGTCGATCCCCGATTCGGTCCCGAACAAAACCATTTTAACGTCCGCCAAATCAGCGGGAGTGAGAATCTGGGTCGCCGCGTTGGCCGCCATGGTGACCACGTCTTGGGTCGGCGGAATCACCGCCTGTTTGTCCTGGCCAATGCCCACGTGGTATTTAGCGGGGTCTTCCCCCCGCGCCAACGCCAACGCCGTCATGTCTAAATACAGTTGGGGGGTGTAAAACCCCAGTCGATCAATTCCCACCGTTACGGTCATGTTGCTTGTCCTCCTTGAAAGCCATGAATTACTGGCATTAACCTTACCATTTTTCGGGGATTATCGGCAAGTTTTCCTATCATTGCAGGCTACAATTAGAACGGTAACCATCCCGTTAATTCGGGATTAAATGGCTTTTTGTAGGCTACAATTCGACTAGAGTTTCCCCGCTTCTAGTTTCTTCAGGTCACTGGGGTCGAACTTCCAGTTTTTTTCGGGTAACGCCAAGCGTTTGGCCAGGCGCGCCGTCTGTTCGTCGTAGGACAGGTGCAAAAAGAACTTGTAGGTCACAATCCCCTGATGACGCAGGTATTGTTCGTAATGCCGCAGGTCGTGATACCGGCGCTTGAAGAATTTGTCGGTCACGTCGGCGGCCGTCTGCACGTCGGGGAGGTGTTGGCCCACCAAGATTTCGGGGTGCACCCGACTGATCAGCACGTCTTCGTACTGTGAGCGGTTAAAGATGGCGATCTCCCCTCTAGCCGGTAACGCCTGGTTGATCCGCCACAAGAAATCGTGTTGCAGGTCCACCGACGTGGGTTGCTTAAAGCTCTCTACGCGGGTTCCGGACGGATTCAGTCCGCTGAAAACGTGGCGGATCAAGCCGTCTTTACCGGCGGTGTCCATCCCCTGCAAAATGACCACGACGCCGTTTTCCTTTTGGGCGAATAGTCGCCGTTGCAGCTTTTGTAACGTAACCAAATCACTTTCCCGAATCTCGTCCGCGTTGGCCGCGATTTCCTGCGTTGGCCACTGCGTCAGATCCATGTTGTGCTTGCCGTCATACCGATATGGTGTTAAGTCCATACGCTCATCTCCTAGCTTTATGTTTACCATAACATGTTTACCCCCTAGCGCGGTTATTTTGTCTTCGTAAAACGTCTTACGTCCGGATTTTGGCCACCAAAACCTTAGCGTTCTGTTAGGTGAGTTGCTATACTTAACTTGTACCTATGTCGATGAAGAGGAGTCTCAATTATGAAAAAAATTACTGCTTATTTTGTGCGTCACGGACAAACCATGCTGAACCACTATAACAAGGTTCAGGGGTGGATCGACTCACCATTGACCGCAAAGGGTCGCGCCGACGCGAAACGGGCCGGGGAACAGTTAAAAAACATCCCCTTCGTTGCCGCGTACAGTAGTGACTCCGGGCGGGCCATCGAAACGGCGCACATTGCGCTGCGGCAGAATCCCGCCAACATGAACATCGTCAGCTACCAGTACCCCGAATTTCGGGAGCAATGCCACGGTTACTTCGAAGGCAACGACCTCAATCAGATGTGGCAATTCGTTGGGGCCCAGGTCAAGCTGACCTCCGAATCCGCGGTGCTGGGCACTTACGGGTTGGAAAAGGCCCGCGACCTGATCCACCAGGCAGACCTGTACGGCGAAGCGGAAAACAACGACATGTTTTGGAAGCGCTTAGACCGTGGCTTCGATAAATTACGGGCCAACTCCCAGGATGGCGATGAGGTGCTGGTGGTCTCTCACGGCATGACGATTCGCTCCATCGTTGACCGCTACGCCCCCGACCTTGATTTAGGGGTCGCCACCATCAACGGCAGTATTACCAAGTTAGAGATCACGGACGACGACATCCACGTCGACTTCTTCAACAAGGTCGACTTTCAATCCTAAATTTTCTCAAAGGAGTGTTCCCTGATGAAAAACATTCACCGTTCCCTCAATAACCGGGTCATCGCTGGTGTGATCGGCGGGTTAGCCGAACACTGGGGCTGGAACCCCACGCTAGCACGGATCATCTTCGTGTTGCTCGCCATCACCCCCGCCTTTCCGGGCCTCATCGCCTACCTGATTCTGTGGATGATTATGGGCGATCCAGCTTAGATTACCGCTTTACACCGCCGCTCAGGAGCCTGAGCGGTGTTTTTTTATAGAATTTTTGATGCATTTACATCAAAATTATGATACACTGGGGCCGTTCCCGAAAGGAAGTGCGTCCGATGCCCGACGTTTTACGCGAGATTGGCATGATTGCTCGCGCGTTAGACTCAATTAGTAACGTTGAATTCAAACAATACCAGTTAACCAAAGGTCAGTACCTGTACCTAGTACGTATCTGCGAACACCCCGGCATCATTCAGGAGGACCTGGGTAAACTGATCATGGTGGAACGTTCCACCGTTATTCGCGCCGTACAAAAATTGGTGGCCCAGGGACTCGTCGAAAAACGCCCCGATGCCACCAACCATAAAATTCGTCACCTTTTTGCGACCCCCCAGGCTCAACCGATTTATGCCCGGGTCATCGCCGAAAACACCCATTCTACGCAGGTCGCCTTGCAAGACCTCACCCCCACCGAACAGGCCCAACTGGGGCACTTACTGCAACGTGCTCGGCGGAACGTGGCCGCCGACTGGGAAGCCGTTCAACGGGGCCAAACTCGCCACTATTAATCCTAAAGGAGTCTTTTTAATGACTAGTCAACTTAAACCCTGCACCCTCGATGATTTAGCGACGCTCCAGGCCGTCAGTCGCGAAACCTTCACCGCCACGTTCGGCGCGCAGAACACCCCCGCCGACCTGGCTGCCTATCTCGATACGGCCTATTCTTCCGCTCAACTGACCCAAGAACTGACCGATCCCGAGTCGCAATTTTACCTGCTCTACCAAGACACCACGGTGGCCGGGTACCTGAAACTCAACACCGGGGCCGCCCAGACGGAAGCCATGGGGCCCAACGACCTGGAAATTGAACGGATCTACCTCCGTACGGCGTTTCAGCACCAGGGCCTGGGCCAACGCCTCTTTCAGTTGGCGCTCGAACAAGCCCAACGCCAACGTAAGGCCCAGATTTGGTTGGGCGTCTGGGAACACAACCTCAACGCCCAAAACTTTTACCACCGGCTGGGGTTCCACCAGGTTGGCCAACACACCTTTACGCTGGGCAGTGACCCCCAGACCGACTTGATTTACGCCAAAGATCTTTAATCTTAGCGCCACTCCTCCCGCAACAACCCGTACTGGTACTCATCGTGATACCCGTCGGCTAACCGCTCGTTTTGTCGCAACCGCCCCTCGGGTTGAAAACCGGCCCGCCGCGCGACCGCGTTACTGGCCAGATTATCCACGGCCGCGCGAATGATGACCTTATTCAGGTCATAGTCGCGAAACGCTAAGTCGCACATCCCCCGTACCGCCTGAGTCATGAGCCCTTGTCCCCGAAAGGGTGCCCCCAACCAGTAGCCAATATCGGCACTGTGGTTCACGGAATCAAACCGGTTAAAGCTGATCATGCCCACGGGTTGCTGGGGTAACCACACGACCAAGTTCAAAGAAGTGCCCTGTCCTAAATGCTGATTGACCAGCCGTAGAAAGGCCAGCTCATCGGCCACCGTTCGGGTCGTGGCCACCCACGGCAAGTACCTGCCTAAGGTTTCTCGGTCCTGGTCAATCAGCGCAAATAACGCTGGCGCATCCTTAGCGGGCCGTGGAACCGCCAACGCTAATTCTGGTGTGACCTGATAGGTTAACATCGTTGCCATCTCCTTTACTTTCAACGTTCCTTCAGCATACCACACGAAAACGCGCCCAACGGTAAGTTAACCGTTAAGCGCGTTTTTAATCATCTTAATTTAAGTTAAAAGGTGGGTGCGTTAGGCCTTGTCGACCGCGTGGCCACCGAAACCATTCCGCAGGGCGGAAACGACCTTACCCGTAAAGGTGTCGTCTTCCATGGAACGGTAACGCATCATCAAGGAAAGGGCAATGACTGGCGTTGGCACTTGTTGGTCCAGTGATTCTTGTAAGGTCCACTTACCTTCACCAGAACTGTGCATCGTGCCCCGGATTTCGTCCAGCTTGGCGTCCTTAGCAAAGGCTTCTTCGGCCAATTCCATGAGCCATGAACGAACCACGGAACCGGCATTCCACAGACGCGCAACGGCTTCGTTGTCGTAGTCGAATTGGCTGTGTTCCAGCACGTCGAAACCTTCACCGATGGCTTCCATCATCCCGTATTCGATCCCGTTGTGGACCATCTTCAGGTAGTGACCAGAACCAGCGGCACCGGTGTACAGGTAACCGTTCTTTTGGGCGATTCCTTCAAAGACGGGCTTCAAGGCAGCGTCGAAGGCTTCTTGAGAAGTTCCCCCGATCATGAAGTTCCCGTCGTGGCGGGCACCGGATTGGCCACCAGAAGTCCCACAGTCAAAGAAGTTAATGCCCTTGGCTTCGGCCTTTTCGGCGTCTTCCACGGAGTTCTTCCAGAAGGAATTCCCACCGTCAACGATGTAGTCACCCTTGGCTAAGGTATCCGTTAACGTGGCGATCGTGCTTTCGGTTGGCTTGCCGGCTGGCAGCATCAACCAAACGATCTTAGGTGATGGTAACTTGCTCAACAGGTCTTCCAAAGACGTTGCGGCTTCGGCACCCAGCTTAGCAGCTTGGTCGACGAAGTCTTGGTTTAAGTCAAATCCAACAACTTCTTGGTCGTGATCCATCATGTTTTGGGCTAAGTTTAACCCCATTTTCCCTAATCCAACTAATCCAATTTTCATTGTTAAATTCCCTTCCTTGGTGAAAAGTCCTAATACCTTTTATCAAACAAGCATTATTATATGAAAAAGTTTTACACTTTTCAAGTCCAAAAACTGAAAAAAAGTTACATTTTTAATTTAATTACCGAATTGCCGCGGTTTAAGGCGAATTCCTGGGCGGGCCCATTCAAAAATAACCGGGTGACCGGTATACTATGAGTAACGATAATCGCTGAGGAGGAATTTTTGCATGAAAACACTTACCGTTGACCTGGTGCGCCACGGTCAAACGCTCTTTAACATTCTCGACCGCCTTCAGGGGTGGTCCGATTCCCCGCTGAGTACCGCGGGACTCCAGACGGCCGATGAAACGGGACAACGTCTCAAAAACGTTCACTACGATCATTACTATTCGTCCGATCTCAAACGGGCCATCGACACCGCCCACCACGTGATTGCGCCCAACCAATTCAGTCAGGCGGAACCCACCCAGCTTCAGGACGTCCGCGAAGTCTACTTTGGCTCGTTCGAAGGGGCCGATAACACCGCTTCCTGGTTAACGGCCGCTAAACCGCTGGGCTTTAAGACCCAGGCCGAAATCATCGCTCACGGCTCCTTCTCGCTGGCCCGCGACGCGATGCACGCCGCCGACCCCCTGCACCTCTCCGAAGACGGCCAAACGTTTGAAGCCCGGGTCGACCGGGGACTCCGCACGTTACTGGACCAGAACCAAGACGGCCAGCGACTCTTAGTGGTCACCCACGGGACCTATATCCGCTCCCTAGTGCTACGCTTCGGGCCGCAGTTCGATCCTCTGACGGTATTCCCGGGCAACGGTAGTGTCACCACGCTGACCCTGCAAACGGCCGACAACGCCGCCGGGTTCCACGCCGAGGTCACCGCCTACAATCAACTCTAACTCGTTAATACAAAGAAAACGTCTCGTTACCGTAAAATTGCGGTAACGAGACGTTTTGCGTTTATTTCAACAAGACTTGTAATCCGGCGGCCAATAAGCCCCCTACCAGGGGACCACACATGGGAACCCAGGCGTACGACCATTCGGCACTACCGCGGTTCGGCACCGGCAAGATGGTATAGGCCAACCGGGGGCCCCAGTCCCGGGCTGGGTTGATGGCAAACCCGGTGGTGGTCCCTAGCCCCATCCCGATTACGGCAATCAAGGTCCCCACGATGAAGGGTTTCATCCCCTGAGTAAAGTCACCCAAATTCAACAGGATGAAGATGAACGCCCAGGTCGCGATGGTTTCGGATAGGAAGTTAAAGACCGGGTTAGCGATCGCCGGGCGCGTAGCGAAGATGCCCACGGAGTTCCCGTTTTTCGCCGACGTGGCTTGAAAATGCGGCCGGAATTGGATGATGACCAGCGCGGCGCCCACAAAGGCCCCCAGAAATTGGCCTAATAGGTAGGGCAATACCTGGTCCCACGGGAAGAAACCAAACGCCGCAAACCCAAGCGTCACGGCCGGGTTCAAGTGACCATCCGATCCCAAGTTACCGGCCACGTAGACCCCCATAGTTACCGCTAACCCCCAGGCCAGCGAGATAAAGGTCCAATCGCTGCCGGTCCCGTAGGTCTTCTTCAGGTTCACGCTCGCGCACGAGCCCGTTCCCAAAACAATTAAAATCAACGTTCCAAAAAATTCACCAATAAAACCACTCACAGTTACCCACATCCCTAATCTTTGCGTTAGTTTATGAACTCCTTGGTAAGTTTATCATAATTTCAATCCTGGGGGACCGTTCCGGCAAAAAAGATTGGCGGGCCAATCGTAATTCTCCCGCGGATGGTACCGCTACCGCGAAGGCAATCTGCTGGCGCTCACCTAGAGGCTCCATTTGTTGCCAATTACCGATTCACAGCCACTCGTTGCTTCAGACGACCTTAACGTGTCTGCCCCACCGTTAATTTCACGTGAGCGGTCGCCACCACCCGCGTATTCACGAGTAACTCAATCACGTGGTCTCCCGGATATAGTTTTCTGGTCGTTAACTGCCACCAAGGACGCGTCACCTGACCACTTACCGTTTCGCCGGGCCGGATAGTCGTGCGTTTAATATAGAAATCCTTAAAGGTCGTTCCTTGACGTTGTCGAACGTAGTGCACCCGGTAACCTAAGTAAACGGGTAGTGACCGGCCAGTCTCGGCCGTCATAGTATATTGAAGCGTCGTTGTCGTTCCTAAACTCGCCGTCTGCTCGGTCGGGGTCAACGAACAACCCGTCAGGTGATCAGCGGCACTCAAAGCATACCCTTCTAAGGCCAAGACCGCGGGATTTCCCTGCTTAAACAGGGTCCGCAATCCCCGGGTCAGTATCCAAGTTGTTTGTGGCGTTTGTCCCCAGTAAGTTTGCGCCCAGTCGATCACGGCTTGGGGATGATCTTTACTGATATCGTTGAGATTATTAGCGACCGACTTTTGCACGTACTCGCTTTCATCAGTCATGAGTTCCCGTAAAACCGGCCAGATTGGCGCGGGGTCGGTCACATACTGCGTTAGCCGAATCCCCCACGGTAGCCTGGGGCGTAACCCCTCACTGGCCAAACGCCGGACGGCCGGATCCTGGTCATGCGCCCACCGCAGCATCTGGGTCTCAGTGGCCTGCGGTGCGTGAATCAAAAACGGGCGAATCGCAAATTCACTACTGGAATAACGCGTTAGTTCTTTCAACAGGGCCATGGCAGTGGCCCAATGCGCCAACCCATACTGGGCCACATACTGGGGCAAACAAACGGCCACTAATCCCGTAAATTGCGGGGCAATCGCCCGCAAAATGGGAGCCGCCTGTTCAAAATCGGCCGGTAATTGCCGGTGGAGACTGCTCACTAGCCGGTCACGTCGTTCCATTAATTTTAGCTTTGGCCAATCAGCACGTAAACAATCGGCTAATAGCCGATCGGGTTGAAACAACGGATATTCTCGTTGTATCGCTTCCCCCAGGTGTCGAATAAAAATCGGTGAATACAGTTCTTTTAGGTCCATAGCGTCCTCCATTAAAGCTAGCTTTAGCCTTAGTTTACCGCAAGTGCCCGTTGCTTAGCGACGCCATCACAAAATTTACGACATTCAAGCTAAATAGTTCAACGATTAATCCACTCAGATTTAAGCGGCCGGGTAGCCCGAAAGCGGTTCGCCTACAAAAATGGCATCATGCGGGAATTTCCGGCTAAATCCACTAGTTTTTGGGTTCGCGCCCCTTTAATTTTCCGCAGTCTCATGGTTTAATGGAGCTAATTATTCCGGTTTGGCTGCCGGGGTCCACACCCGATGACCTTAAAAGCTGACATTTTAACGGGGGGAATTTTCATGACATCATCTAAATTATGGGCAGTGGCCTTAGCGACGCTGTCGGCCGGTTTGGTCTTTGCGGCACCGCAGAACGCCTCTGCGGCCAAGGTCCACAAGGCAAACTACCGCGTGGCAAAATATACCGGCTTTACCAAGAGTTACCGGACGGGGTACCTGACCAACCGCCAGTGGAATTATTCTTTTTATAAATTAAACCAGGCGCTCAATCAGCCCAGCAAGAAAGTCGCCTTCAAGATCAAGAATAGCTTAACCCCCTTAAAGGTCAAGAAGACCGGGGTCAACGGCGAACACGAAACGGCCTATGCGGTCAAGTACCAAAAGAAAGTGGCGACGGAAGAATACTGGCGCTCTTACAGCACCCTCTACCCGTACAACTCGTCTAAGCTCGACGCCACGACCATCACGTCTCAAACCACGCCGTTCTCCGGCAAGGCCGTTCTCCCTCACGGCACCAAGACCAACAAATTAAAGGTCTGGATGACCATTAAGCACGGCAATAAGACCGTCTTCTACAAGCACGTCAAGAACGGTTGGAAGTACAGCGGCACCATTTAAAGGCAACTGAAATAGCGTACTTGTTGGGAATTATTCTCTCAACAAGTACGCTTTTTTAGTTTTAAGTTAAAAATGAATAGAAAAAAACCACCAAACCGCGGTTTGATGGTCACTATCTGTGAAAATCCCTAAGGAGAGTACAGGATTTGAACCTGCGCGCCGGTATTAGCCGGTTCGCCGGATTTCGAGTCCGGTGCATTACCACTCTGCCAACTCTCCATTACTTAATCTATTCTACCAATAATGAATATAAATGCAAGGCCTGATTGAAAATTAAATACAATCCTGTGCTAAGGCTCGCGGATCGAACGGGTCAATCCACAGCGGATCCGCTTCAAATAAGGCTAGCGGCGTAATATTGGTGGCATCTAATTTAGCCGCTAAAAGTTGCTTATCCTGTTGAACCACTGTATTAATTTCCCAATTGACCCATTCGGACTGCCAGGTTTCGCGACTAATCACGACCAAAACGCCCTGATTAGTTTTGATTTCACGCCGGAGTTGGCGTTTAAGTGGATGGGCCTGCCGACTATCAAAGGCCACGTCTGGTTGCTGCGCTTGAAAACTGAACACGGGAAAATCCCAACTAGCGGCCGACCAGTCGCTTAGCTGAACACGAAAAGAGTGGGCTAACGGATCAGTGTCTTGATAATTCACAATTATTTTGCTCATCGGATGGTCGTCCCTTCGTCTCATTTAATTCTAGTTTAGTATACGCGCTTAATAAGTCAATCATGTAACGCTCACATGTTTTTCTTATTAAGATAATACGGATATACTAATTAAACGAAACTTTATTGACCAACCTTACTTTAAACTTCTCAGGGCTCGCGCAGTGAAATCTTGAACGGCTTCGCTGATAACAGCGGACCATCAAGTGAGCGTCCGTTTCGTCCCGTTCCACACAAAAAGACCACTCCCCCGCGGATGGTAGAGTGGTCTCGTCTTCTGGATTCTTCTATCCTAGCAGGAATCCCTCTCAGACACAATTAACTTGTCGAGTAGGCCCAGTGAACTATCTAAGCCCCTAAAGTAGGTAACCAGACCAACAGGCCGCTTAACAGGATCATCAGGACCAGGGCCACCGCGTGCCATTTACGGTTCCGCACGAAGATGGCCAGGTATTCGCGCAGGACCGCGTTGGGCAGAAAGAAGCCCGCCGTGCGCGACCCAATCCCGTCGGCCGCTAACCCCACCTGCCGGGCAATCATCCCCGCCCGAAAGGTATGGTAATTGTTGGTCACAAAGATCACCCGCGGCCGGGCGATGCCGCTAGCTTGAATGATGGCTTGACTAAATTTTAAATTCTCAAATGTACTGGTCGACCGTTTCTCGGCAAGGCCGTCCGCGGCGGAAAGGCCCTGCGTCAACGCATAGGCCAACATGGCCTGACCTTCCGGGACCGTCTCGTCGGCGCCCTGACCACCCGAGAAGATCAGCTTCACCGGATGACCGGTCTTCTGGTGTTGCTTGTGATAAAAGGCCAATCCCCGGTCGATTCGCTGTCGTAACAGCGGCGACACCTGATCCCCGTTCAACAAACCGGCACCCAGAACGATAATGAAATCTTGGCGCCACCGTGGATGGTTAAATTGGTACACCACCAACATGGTCAAGTAGTTATAAAACCAAAACGCCAGATAGAACACGCCTAAATTAACTAAAATCACCAAGAACTCGTCAACTTGCGCCGGTAAAAACCGCCCCGCTAGCCGGTTGACCCAGGGCAACAACAGGATGGCTAACCCTAACCACAGCGTCAACATGTTGGCTAGGGTGTGCTGTTCTCGCCGCCAGACCAACCAGGCGTTCCACAGCAGTAAGAAGGCCTGCAGTAAGAACACTAGCCCAATGACCATGAGCACGATGACGAACAACCCGACGCTGACAACAATCAGAATTCGATTTTCCGTTCCCAGAATCGACATGGCTAAGACCGCTAAAAAGCTGTACAGGGTGGCCGAGAACCACAGTCCGTTGCTCAACCGGCACTTATCGCGTTGGTACCGCCAGGTGAAAATCAGCCCCAGCCCGATGGGGACCGCCCACAGCCAATACCAAATGGTGGGAATGGCCGCTACATATTGTTGTGACATTCGTTTTTCCTCCTAATGATTTCCACTATTGAGGATAGCATAAATCCGGCAAATTGACGGGTCAGACCCCTTCAACTCACTAAAAAAACAGCCCCCACCCCGGTTTCCCGAAGTGTCGGCTGCCCATTTCAGCTTATTTTAGTAGTTCATCAGACTGAAGACGTCGTAGCCCTTCAGCTTATCGCGGCCGTGTAAGGCGTCTAATTCAATCAGGAAGGCCGTGCCGACCACGACCCCACCCAAGTCCTCAACCAACTTGATCGTTGCGCCAATCGTGCCCCCAGTGGCCAATAAGTCATCGGTCACCAAGACCCGTTGACCGGGTTTGATAGCGTCCTTGTGTAGGTACAGTGACGACGTCCCGTATTCCAGATCGTAGCTCGCCTTGACGGTCGCCCGCGGCAGCTTACCTTCCTTACGGGCTGGGGCAAAGCCCACCCCTAATTCGTAGGCGACCGGGCAACCCACGATAAAGCCCCGGGCTTCGGGGCCCACAATCATTTCAACGCCCTTATCCTTAGCGTACTGAACGATTTGATCAGTTGCCGCGTGAAACGCCTCACCGTCCGCCATCAACGGGGAGATGTCGCGGAAGACAACGCCCTTTTCCGGGTAATCGGGAACACTTGCAATGTATTTAGTAAAATCAATGGCCATGTTAAAATTAGCTCCTTTATTTTAGGTCGATGAGGCTCTGGAGACGCTGCGTTAACGCCGAATCCGAACAAAGTAAGAGGTCTTGTTCAGTCTGCATCTGTTGCTGCCGTAACTGATAACTCGGGGCACTCGCCAAATCCTGATGTCCCGGTTGTGCGACCGCATCCATGATGCCGTGCGCAATCGAGATAAACCCACACTCGAAGAAAACCTGAATCATGAAGACCAGTTGGGTGCGGGGGATTTGAATAAACGTGCTGAGTTGCGCCAATTGATGACCCACGTCGACATGTTGGTGTGTTGCAACGAACTTAAATAGTTTAGCATATTGTGAGCGAGAAGGCATCCCTAAACGCGAAAGACTTTCTTTCTCATAGAGATACGCCGTAATCTGCGTCGGCTTGAGTTGGGTCAGGGCGGTCGTTAAGTCCGCCGTTAAATCAGGACAATCGACCAAATAAACCGGTTGGTCGTCCGTGATTGGCGTTAACGGTTGGCCCGTGTAAAGGACCGCCGTGGCCGCGGCGGGCAATCGGTCGGCTAATTGTTGATAAACGTTTTGGTGAAAGAAAACGTAGGTCCCCGGGGCCGTCAACATGGCCTGGTGCAAGCGGGTCGTTCGGGCGACCACCACGGCCGGTTCCTGAGTTTGTAAGTCTTTGACCATAACCTGGAGTGAATGCCGCCCCTGCCAGACGTTATCTTCCAACGTCCCGAGTACGGCAACTCGCTGCGCTTGTTCCAGGGCCGGCGCCTGGTCACCCGCGCCGAACTGAATGGCGTTCAACCGACTACTCCCCGTCTGTAACTGAAACTTCAGGTGGTCGTGGGTCTTCCCAATCGCCTTGACCTGCGTAACGGCTTCCGGTTCAAAGGCAAAAAGAGGTTGCGAGTTATCCGTCCCAAACGGTGCTAACCGCGCCAGGTCCTGGTACAACGCCATCGTGGCGTCGGGGACCGCTAGTGTGGCCGCCACGGTCACCTCGCTGGGTCCTTGGTCGGCCAGGTGTTGGGCCACCGCCGCGGCGTCTAAGGCGTCCGCTAGTGCCGGCAGTTGGTCGGCCGGTACCGTGAGGCCCACCGCCATGTGGTGGCCCCCAAAGGCCGTCATCAGGTCGCGGTGTTGGTCGAGAGCCCCGAAGAGGTTAAAGGCCGTGACACTGCGGCCAGACCCCTTAGCACGGCCCTCGGCGTTGACGTTTAGTACCAGCGTCGGTTTTCCGGTCCGTTCGACCACCTTACTGGCCACGATTCCTAGGACCCCCTCGTGCCAATCGTGCCCGCTGATCACCAATGCCTGCCGGTCGCGGTGATTGGCGTCGGTCGCCTGGGCCAACGCCGCCGTACTGATCTCGGCCACCAACTCTTGGCGCCGACGATTTTCCTGCTCGGTCTGGTTTGCCAGGTCCTGAGCCAGGTCGTCGTCTAACGTCGTTAACAGCTTTACGGCCGGAGCCGCATCGCCTAACCGGCCCAGGGCGTTCAACCGTGGCGCGAGGCCAAACCCAATCGATTGTTCGGTCAGGTCGTCCGGTTGGATGCCGGCCGTTTTCATTAATGCTCGCAACCCCGGCCGTTCGTCTTGTTTGAGCAGCGCCAAACCGAAGTATACCAGCACCCGATTTTCGTCGACCACGGGGACTAGGTCCGCCACGGTCCCGATAGCCGCCAGGTCCAATAAGTCTTGCGGAATTTCTTCGCGCAACGCTTGTGCCACCTTAAAGGCCACCCCGGCACCGGAGAGACCGCCAAACGGGTATTCCGCTCCGGGATAACGCGGGTGAATGATGGCGTAGGCCGCCGGCAATTCCTGCGGTAAGTCGTGGTGGTCGGTCACCACCACGTCGACTCCCGCCTCGTTAGCGGCCGCAATCGCGGCGTTACCCGCGACCCCGTTATCGACCGTGACGAACAACTGGGTTCCCGCCGCAATCAGCTTTTGAAACGCCGCAACGTTTGGGCCATACCCGTCGGTGAACCGGTTGGGAATGTAGTAGTTGACCTTGGCCCCCAGTTCGTTGAGCGTTTCGTACATGATCGACGTACTGGTCACCCCATCGGCATCGTAATCCCCGTAAATCGTGATCTGCTGGTCCGCGGCAATCGCGTCCTCAATCCGGTCGATCCCCTTTTGCATGTCGTGCAGTAAGAAGGCGTCGTGGAGCTGTTCTGGTCCCGGGTTCAAGAAGGCCTGCACGGCCGCGGCCGTATCGACTCCCCGGTTTTGCAGGATCTGCGCGACGATGGGCGACACCTGAGCCTCCTTGGCCAGTGCTTGTGCCGTGGCCGACGGTTGGTCCACGTGTTGGTTGTTCCACTGATATTGGGCCGCAATCATTCCACTGTCATCCTTTCTAAAAGACATGAAGAGTGGTGACCACGCACCACTCTTCGTTATTTTTCTGACTATTTAGCTGCCAGCTTGGCCTGGAGGTCCTTGACCTGCGCCTCGAGGTCCTTGATTTGTTGTTCCTGTTGGCCAGCCGCTTGCTTCCCGGAATTCTTGACCCGTTTTTGTAAGCGTTGATTGTCCTCATCCAGGGCCTTGATCCGTTGCTGACTGGTCTTCTCCAGTTCCTTATACGCCCGGTTGTGCTGGAACGTCGTGATCGTCGAAAAAAGGATCACCAGGACCGCGCCAATCAGGATGGAGACCAACAATAAAAGGATTAACGGCCAGTGGACCGTGGTGAACCCGAACGACACGGGCACCGATTCCACGTTTAAAATTGCAAAGACCGCTACCACGATGACCAATAAGATGGTCACGATAATCCGCCACTGATTCTTCAAACCTTGGTCGCCTCCGTTTTCTTCTGAAACGCCACCGGAATCTCATCGAAGTCCTTGACCACCCGGGTATTCGGGAACACCTCTCGGGCCTGATGCTGCAATTCCGCCGCCAACTTTCCTGTATACCGAGCAGAAATATGGTTCAACAATAACATTTTGACGTGCGCGCGCTTGGCCAATTCCGCCGCCTGAATGTTGGTGGAATGGTAGTACGCCCGGGCCAGCTTACCTTCGCCCTTCGCAAAGGTACTTTCGTGGACCAAGACGTTGGCGTTACGCGCCAATTTCTCGGCGTTCGGCGTCTGCCGCGTATCGCCCAAGATGGCCACGATGCGCCCGGGTTGCGCGGGTCCCAGATAATCTTGACCGTTGATCACCCGGCCGTCGTCTAGCGTCACGGTCTTCCCGGCCTTGAGTTGGCCGTAAAGCGGCCCGGATGGGACCTGGTCGGCCCGTAACCGGTCCACCATCAATTCCCCGGGATGGTCCTTTTCGACCACTCGGTAACCGTAACACGCAATGCGATGATCCAGGTGGGCCGCAAAGACCTGGAACTTATCGTCTTCAAAGACCAACCCGTCACCGTTGATTTCTTGGTAATGGATCTTGTACGCTAATTTGGTTTCGGTGACCCGCATGCTCACTTCCACGAAGTCGCGAATCCCCTTGGGGCCGTAAATGGTCAGGGGCGAATTGCCTCCCTGGAACGACCGACTGCTCAACAGTCCCGGTAACCCGAAAATGTGGTCACCGTGCAGGTGGGTAATAAAAATTTTATCAATCTTCCGGGGTTTTAGCGTGGTCCGCAAGATTTGATGTTGCGTCGCTTCCCCCACGTCAAACAACCAGACCGAATTCCGTTCATCAAGTAGGCGCAGCGCCGTACTCGTGACGTTTCGAAACTTTCCGGGCGATCCAGCACCCGTGCCTAAAAATTCAATTTCCATGTTTTTTTCGTTCCTATCTAATTGTTTTAAAGTCCGTCCACTATTTTAGGGGATTTTAGGGTAAATCGCAACTTTTGTCTTCAGGCCGGGGTAAAGAATAAGATTAGGGTTCTCCTCCTAAATTCGGTATAATTAGGGTATTCAAGAGGAGGTGGACCCCGTGCGCTTAATCGATTTTGACCGGTCAACCGGTGATTTAACGCCCCAACTGCGGCTTTACGTCGAAGGCCCCCCTAATCGGCCCATTTGCGACCTGCGGGTCCGTGACGGCCAACTGGACCTCATCCCGGGAACGGGACGGCCGTTGACCCTGGACCAATTTCGGGCCCGCACCCAGCAAGTCAAGCCCACCGCCAGTCTCTTCTTAGCGGGACCGCCGCCCCAACGGCTCTACGGTTACCGACTAATTCCCCAATGTCTGTTATTGGGTTAAAGGAGTGCTTACCATGTCGTTATCACGAACCGCCCTGGTCATGGGCCTGGGTCTCAGTTGTTTACTGGTCGGCCTCAGCGGCTGCCAGCAAAAAGCGCAGCAAAGCAGTACGAGTTTTAAAAATTCGAGTGCGTCCAGTCACCACTATCAGGCTAAAAAGCCCGATGCCGCCATCAGCCAATCGTCGTCTCACCAATTCAACCAGAATTTTCACCCCACTAAGGCGCAAACCAAGAGTCGCCACTACGTCAAAACGGGCGCCCTCACCCAAACGGGTCAGTACACTTACGACAGCGTGGGCACCAAGTTAACGCTGGCCCAGGTCCACCACCCGCAAACCACGATAAAAAGTGGGGCCTTTACTTACCGGCTCACCACGGTCCGCCTAATCCGGAACGTGGCCGAAACCACCGATGCCAAGAAGATGGCGGCGCAGGCGTTGAACCTGAGCACGGTCAAGAGTCCCTACTACACCCTTCAAGTTAAGTTTACCATTACCAACCACCGTCATCAGGACTTAACGACCGACGGGATCAAGGGGATTCGGTTGGGCACCAGCGCCAAGGCCCCGCTCTTGACGGCAGCCACGCAACTCAGCGATGCCAGCGCCGGGAAGACCGTCCCGGCCAACAGCAGCCTGAACACCTATGCGACCGGTCTAGCCAGTCAGCAGACCGCGCCAACCTTTAACCGGGTCAAGATTGCCTTTGCCGGGGCCTACACCGCCAAGCAACGGCAGGTAGTCGCCCCTAGCGGTTGGCTCACCACTAAAATCAACTAATCCGTGACCTGAAAGGGCGCGCACCCGTAATTCGGATGCGCGCTCTTTTGGTTGGCTTTTAAGCCATGTATTCAAAACTAAAGTCATCGATTTGAACCGTGTCGCCGTTTTGGGCGCCCTTATCCCGTAAGGCGTTGTCCACGCCCATACCCCGCATTTGCCGGGCAAAGCGCAGTAGGCTTTCGTCGTGGGTCACGTCGGTCATCTTAAACAGCTTCTCGAGCTTGTCGCCACTCAAGATCCAGACCCCGTCCGGATCGCGAGTAATGGTAAAGTCCGGCGTCTGCTGGAAGTTGTACTCGGCCGTCTTGACCGTGGCGTCCTTGACCGGGAACTTCGGTGTCTGGGCCAAAATCTCGGCGGTCCGCTGTAACAGCGGGGTTAACCCGTCATGGGTGAGCGTCGAGATGGCAAAGACTTCCGGTTTCTGGGCTAACAGCTGGTCTTGGGCCAGATTTTGCTTGAACGTCGCCAGGTTGTCGGCGGCATCCGGCATGTCCATCTTGCTAGCTACCACGATTTGTGGTCGTTTCAAAATGTCCGGATCGTAGGCCAGCAACTCACGGTTGATCTTTTCGAAGTCGTCGTACGGATCACGGCCCTCCACGCCACTCATATCAATGACGTGCAGGATGACCCGCGTCCGTTCGACGTGCCGGAGGAATTGGAACCCTAACCCGATCCCCTTAGCGGCCCCTTCGATCAGCCCCGGTAAATCGGCCATCACGAAGTCTTGACCGTCGGGTAACCGGACCATGCCTAAGTTCGGTACCAACGTGGTAAAGTGGTACTCCGCAATCTTAGGCTTGGCACTGGTCACGGTCGCCAGGAGCGTCGATTTCCCCACGGAAGGGAATCCGACCAACCCAACGTCGGCCAGAACCTTTAATTCCAAGCGTACTTCGAATTCTTCACCGGGCTCCCCGTTTTCAGCAATTTCGGGCGCCGGGTTCTTGGGCGAGGCAAAGTGGATATTGCCCCGACCACCCCGGCCACCGTGCGCCACGATCACGGAATCGTCGTCACCGACGAGATCCCCGATCACGGCCCCGGTCAGGTTGTTGATGACCGTGGTTCCTTGGGGTACCTGGACGATCAAATCGTCGGCCCCGCGACCCGTCATCGACTTGATGGCACCGTTGCCCCCGTTTTTCGCCTTGAACTTCCGTTGATACCGGAAGTCCATCAGCGTCCGTAAGCCTTGGTCCACGACGAACACGACGTTACCGCCGCGACCGCCATCCCCACCGGCCGGACCACCGTTAGGCACAAACTTTTCTCGCCGGAAGGCAACCATTCCGTTACCCCCATTACCGGCCTTCACATTAATTTTAACTTGATCTACAAACATATTAATTTCCTCATTTTCTTAATCAGTTCAGTGACGTTGACCGCACCGGTACCCGCTTGTCAGTATACCGGCAAACTGGCGGGGCGTCAAAGTTTCGTTGGTGTCCGCGGATTCTTGATCTCCGCGGTATCGGCCTTTAAGGTCAATAAGATGGTTTGGGCGACCGTCTTATTGATGCTTAGGGCCTGCAAATCTTCGACACTCGCCTCACCGATCTTCTTGGTCGACCCAAACTTCCGTAACAGCTTGTTACGCGTCTTGGGCCCGACCCCCGGAATCGTGTCCAACTTCGAACTCAGCGAATGCTTAGTATGGACCTGCCGGTGGAAGGTGATGGCAAACCGGTGCACCTCGTCTTGAATCCGTTGGACCAGATAAAAGCCCTGGCTTTGCGGGTCCAAGTGGACGTGTTGGTCGGCCGGGCCAAACAACAGGTCGGCGGTCTTATGGTGATCGTTTTTGACCATCCCGGCCACCGGAATATGCAGGTCTAATTCGTCTTCTAAGACTTCCTTGACGGCGTTCATCTGAATGTCGCCCCCGTCCATCAAGATCAGATCCGGTAACGGCGCGTGTTCCTTTAACAGCCGCGTATAGCGGCGCCGGATGACCTCTAGGGTGCTGGCCGTTTCGTCGGCGTGGTCCACGGTCTTTAATTTATACTTCCGATAAAGTTTCTTGTTGGGTTGACCATCCACGAAGACCACCATCGCCGAGACCAAATCGGCCCCCTGAATGTGGGAGTGGTCGAAGGCCTCAATCTTGTGCCCCGGGGCGATGCCTAATGCGTCGGTGATTTCCTTCATGGCCCCGGTGGTCTTACTTTCGTCCAGTTCCAAGAGGCGGAACTTTTCTTCCAGGACCAGCCGGGCGTTCTTGCCGGCCATCTCCAACAAGTCGCGCTTCGTTCCCCGTTGCGGCGTCCGCACGGGGACGTGCAGTAGCGCTTCGATCATCTCGCCATCGATACTGGCGGGAACCAGAATCTCGCGGGGAAGCACCGTATTCTTCCGTTGGTAGAACTGCACGATGAAGCTGGCTAACTCCTCTTCGGCCGTGTTGACCACCGGAAAGAGCCGCTTTTCGCGCTTCATTAACCGCGCCTGGCGGATGAAGAAGACCTGAATCGACAACCAGCCCTTGTCCAGGTAGAAGTTAAAGATGTCCCGGGGCGTGTGGTCGTTGGAAATAATCTTTTGTTTCTCCACGGTCGCTTCGATGTAGCGAATCTGGTCGCGCAAATCGGCGGCTCGCTCGTAGGCCATTTCGGCCGCAGCGGCTTCCATGCGTTCGTGCAGTTCCTTTTCGGCTCGTCCAACGTTCCCGTTCAGAAACGACTTGATCTTACGAATCTGGCGGTCGTAATCGGCCTGCGGGACCTCTTTAAAGCACGCACCTAAGCACTGACCCATGTGATAGTACAGGCACGGGCGGCCCTGATAGCCGGTACACCGGCGTAACGGGTAAACCTTTTGGAGGAAATGGATGGTTTCTTCGGCCGCGTAAACGTTCGGATAGGGGCCAAAATAATAGCCACCATCCTTTTTGATCTCGTTCACTAACAACAGCTGCGGGTCCCGTTCGTGGGTAATCTTGATGTAGGGATACCCGGTCCCCCGCTTCAACTTGATGTTAAAGTACGGCTGATGCTTCTGAATCAAGGTGATTTCTAGGAGGAAGGCTTCCTTGTCGGTCGACGTGATGATCGTCTCGAAGTCCACGATTTCACTGACCAATTGCGCCGTCTTGCCCGTATGACTACTCTTAAAGTAGGAGCGTACCCGGTTCTTGAGGTTTTTGGCCTTCCCCACGTAAATAATCTGACTATTCAAGTTCTTCATCAGATAACAACCGGGTAGGTCCGGGAGCAAGGCCAGTTTATGTTCGAGGTATTCCGATGCCACGACGATCCCTCCGTTTCTTAAATTTGCTAATAAATTATAAGCCGAATCCCTGTTCGGCGCAAGCAATCCACCCGCCGGCGACCCCCACCTGCGTTCTAAAATGACAAACGGCAGAAGTTCTGCTATGATAGCTGAAAAGACATCAGGAGGTGGCAGTATGGCACTTAAGGTAAAACGGCAAGATGATTTAGACTCCATGTTCGGCAAGTTCGCCCAAATGGATCCTAAGGACGAAAAACGGGATAAGTTCTTAAAGCGCGAAGACGCCCACAAGGACAACAAACGCGCCAAGGGCCTCACCAAGACCGACCAAGAAAAAATCGAACACGACAACCAATAATCCCACCTGCTAAGGTTGGGAAAAGCCCTCACGGAAGCATTTCCGTGAGGGCTTTTTGCTTACTTTTCGGCTTGGTAACCGTTAGGATAGCGAGCATTTAAGCGGTCAATATTGCTTTGTGCCACTTCATCAAAGTCGATGTCGGCCCACTGGGCAATTTGGCTTAAGTACCACAGGACGTCGCCCATTTCCTTCACTAAGGCGTCGTGATCGAGGTCCTTACCGTGAAAGGTATACTTCTTGATCAACTCGACGACCTGCCCGGATTCACCGGCCAGCCCCAACGCACAGTTGGTCAAGACCTGTTCATTGCCGTAAAGTGTCCGGTTCGCTGCTTTTTGATAGTCACTAAATTCCACGGTTATTCCTCCCCAAAGGCTTGTTGTTCGATCCATTGCCACACGGCATCCTTCCCCGTCTTCTGCGGGGCAGAAAACAGGATGATGTTATCGGCATTGGGTAACCCCAACGTTTTTTTGATCTGACTGATGGTCTGGTTCCACTTGCCCCGTGCGATCTTATCGCTCTTGGTCGCCACGATCAGCGTTGGGAGTTGGTAGTACGCCAACCACTGATACATCTGCACGTCCGCCGCGGTGGGGGCGTGCCGCGCATCGATCAACGACACGACGCCCTTTAACTGGTCGCGCTGTGTCAGGTAGGTTTCAATCATTTGGCCCCACTTTTCTCTGGCCGCCTTCGACACCTTCGCGTAGCCGTAACCGGGCACGTCGACGAAGTACAGTTGATCTTCCACGTTGTAAAAGTTCAACGTCTGGGTCTTCCCCGGCTGACTAGAGGTCCGCGCGTAGGATCGCCGATTAATCAACACGTTGGTCAGTGATGACTTCCCAACGTTTGAGCGCCCTACCAGGGCAATCTCCGGATAACCCGTCGTGGGATACTGACTGGGTTGCACCGCGCTCATAACTAGTTCTACGTGATTCACTTCCATTGCTTCGTGCCATCCTCTCCAAAATTGTCTTTCATCATTCTAACACAGAACGGCGCGGCGTACTGGTTACTTTCTAGCTGGAAAGCTCCCGTAAGCGGTTGAACCCCCGGACCGCCCGGGTTTGTCCCCGCCGATAAAATCTCAACTCACGGTGAACGCAAAAGAGACCCGGTCAGTGACCGAGTCCCCTAACGCTACATTAAATTATGACGCCTTTTGGTCCCGTAAAACGAGTTCCGGTTGGGCGTGATCCGTTACTGTTGCGGCCGTGATGATCACCTTGGCCACGTCATGGCGACTCGGTAAGTCGAACATGATGTCGCGCATCACGTCTTCGATGATCGACCGTAAGCCCCGGGCCCCGGTGTTCCGCGCAATCGCTAACTTCGCCATTTCCCGTAACGCGGCGGGCTGGAATTCCAACTGCACATCGTCTAAGGACAACAGCTTTTCGTATTGCTTGACCAACGCGTTCTTGGGTTCCGTTAAAATCCGGACCAAGTCGTTTTCGTCCAGCTTTTCCAGTGCCGTCAGAATTGGCAGCCGCCCGATAAATTCGGGAATCAGCCCAAATTCCAGCAGGTCTTCCGGAATCACGTGTTGCATCAGGCTGTCGCCAGATGCCAGCACCTTTTGTTCCTTGGTATCGGCCCCAAACCCAATCGTTTGGTCCCCTAACCGGCGCTTAACGATGCTGTCGATGCCGTCGAAGGCCCCACCCACGATAAATAGAATGTTGGTGGTGTCGATTTGAATAAATTCTTGTTGGGGATGCTTCCGCCCACCCTGAGGCGGCACGTTAGCAATCGTCCCTTCCAAGATCTTCAAGAGGGCTTGTTGGACCCCTTCACCGGAAACGTCCCGGGTAATCGACACGTTTTCGGCCTTCTTGGCAATCTTATCGATTTCATCGATGTAGATAATCCCCTTTTCGGCCCGGTCCACGTCGTAATCGGCGTTTTGCAGGAGTTTCAAGAGAATGTTTTCCACGTCTTCACCGACATAACCCGCTTCGGTCAAGGTCGTGGCGTCCGCAATGGCAAACGGCACGTTCAGCATCTTGGCGAGGCTTTGCGCTAAGTAGGTCTTCCCGGACCCAGTCGGTCCAATTACGGCGATGTTACTCTTCTGGAGTTCTGGACCGCCATCATCCTTGGCCATTTCGTTGACCCGCTTATAGTGGTTGTAAACGGCCACGGAAAGCGTCCGTTTGGCTTCGGTTTGGCCAATCACGTATTGGTCAAGGTTCTTCACGATTTCAGCCGGCGTTGGCACTTCTAAGGTTTCTTGTGCGTTATCTTGACTGAATTCTTCGTCGATGATTTCTTTACATAAATCGATACATTCATTACAGATGTAAACACCCGGACCAGCAACGATCTTTTGAACTTGATCTTGGGTCTTTCCGCAAAAAGAGCAGGTCACTGGGCCATTGGTTTCGGTGTTTTCAAACAATAAACTCACCCTTTCTATCCGGGCTAGTGCCCATCTCTCGGTCAGTTAATCCGCTAAACTACCGGATTATCCCGTCATTGGTGTACTATACCACAGATATGAACGTTAGAGAATTAATTCGCCTTCTCAACCAGTTGGCGGCGGGGATGACCAGGTCACCCCTAAAGAAAAACCGGAACAACGAAAACGTCGTCCCGGTCTAGTTCACGCTGATAACGGCTTAGTCGTTGTCTGCGTCCTTCTTCTTGTCTTGCTTAGCGGAATCAGCAATCAGGTCAACGGCACTCTTGATGGCGATGTCATGCTTGAGCATGTCGTCGGACAGAGCACTGCGAACGGCGCTTTCTTCCATGCCGTATTGGCCGGCAAGATCCTTAACTTCGGCCTTGACTTGGTCTTCAGTTGGTTCGATCTTTTCAGCTTCCACAACGGCTTCCAAGACTAAGTTGGTCTTAACCCGCTTTTCGGCACCGTCAGAGAATTGCTTCCGCAAGTCTTCTTCCGTGGTCCCGGTCAGCTGGAAGTACATCTTAGGCTGGATACCTTGTTGTTGCATGTTAGCCAGGTATTGTTCAACTTGACGATCAACGTCATCCTTGATCATGGCTGCTGGCACGTCACCGATTTCGGCGTTGTCAACAGCTTCACTGATGGCTTCGTCTTCGATCGCATCGTGAGCCGCATGCGTCTTTTCTTCCTTCAAACGGTCCTTAGTCTTAGCCTTTAATTCATCTAGGCTGTCAACGTCTTCGTCAACGTCCTTAGCAAATTCGTCGTCTAATTCAGGAAGTTGCTTTTCCTTAACTTCGTGGATCGTAACCTTGAAGGTTGCTTCCTTGTCTTGTAAGTCCTTAGCTTGGTAATCCTTAGGGAACGTGACCTTAACGTCCACGTCATCGCCAGCCTTGTGACCAACTAATTGGTCTTCAAAGCCAGGGATGAAGGAGTTAGAGCCTAATTCCAAGGAGTAGTTGTCGGCCTTACCGCCATCGAATTGCTTGCCATCAACGTAACCGTCGAAGTCGATGACTACCGTGTCGCCGTTAGCGGCTGGTTGGTCTTCCTTCAAGACTAATTCGGCTTGTTGTTGACGTTGCTTTTCTAATTCAGCGTCGATGTCCTTTTGGTAAACCCGCGTGTTTTGCTTCGTCACACTCAGGCCCTTGTAGTCGCCCAATTTAACGTCTGGCTTAACCGTTACAACGGCCTTCAAAACCCAAGCCTTACCCTTGTCCATGGATTCAACATCCACTTGGGGTTGGTCGACAGGTTCGATGGACGTTTCCTTGATAGCTTCTTCGTAAGCATCAGGTAAAACAATGTTTAAGGCATCTTGGTACAATGCTTCTTCACCGTACATTTGGTCGAAGATTTGACGAGGCACACGGCCCTTACGGAAACCAGGCACAGCCAGGTTCTTCTTGGTGCGTTGGAAAGCTTTGTCTAAACCTTCCTTGATCTTGTCAGGGGCAATTTCAAAGGTTAATTCACCCTTGTTTGCTTCCTTTTTTTCCCACTTTGCAGCCATTGTATTCCCTCCGAAATGAAAGATATTACTATTTACAATTCTAGCAATTGCATACTGTCTTAGTGTACCTTAACCGTTGCCAATTGTAAAATGATTTTTGCCTAAAAGCCGTGAACGGCGCGGATTCGTCCCCCCTGACTAGTCACAAGGGACGAATCTGGACGGCCTTAAAAGGTTACCACTTTCTTTAACCGGCCACAAGTCGCCTAGCTGTGCGGCCAACGCTGCTCAGCGCAGCCTAAAACGCGCGCCACCAGGATTTTTCTCCTAACGACGCGCGTCCGCGTTTTCATCAATTAAGCTTCCGGTCCTTCTGGGGCTGCCGCCAGTTGCTCCCGGGCACGAGCGAGTTCGGCTCGAATCTGGTCAAAGCCGGTACCACCTAACGAATGCCGGCGTTGCACGGCCACCTTGGCTTCCAAGTCGTGGTAAACGTCCGCTTGGATCAAGGGTGAAATCTGTTGATACTCGGCCAGCGGAATCTCCTGAAGCGTTCGGTGATTCTTCAGGCCGTCCAACACCAACTTTCCCACGATGGCGTGCGCTTGGCGGAAGGGAATCCCCTTATTGGCCAAGTAATCGGCCAGTTCGGTCGCGTTCGAAAAATCGTTGGTCGTGGCGTGCGCCATCCGTTGTTCGTTGACCGTCAACGTTTCGAGCATTCCCGTAAAGACGTGTAGGCAGGTCAACACGGTGGTCACCGTGTCAAAGACGCCCTCCTTGTCCTCCTGGAGGTCCTTATTGTAGGCCAACGGCAAACCCTTCATCACGGTCAGCAGGCTGAATAAGTTGCCGTAGACTCGCCCGGACTTGCCCCGAATCAATTCGGCCATGTCGGGGTTCTTTTTCTGGGGCATGATCGAACTGCCCGTTGAGAATTGGTCGCTTAAGGTAATGTAGTTAAATTCATAGCTACTCCAGCTCACGATTTCCTCGCAAAAACGCGACAGGTGCATCATCAAGATGGCAGCGTTGCTCAGAAATTCCAACACAAAGTCTCTGTCCGACACGGCGTCCAAGCTATTATGGTAAACCGCGTCAAAGCCGAGTAACTGGGCGCTGTACTCCCGGTCGATGGGAAAGGTCGTTCCCGCCAACGCCGCGGCGCCCAGGGGCGAGATGTCGGTGTGTTGTTGGTTAAAGGTCAACCGCTCGGCATCGCGCCGAAACATTTGATAGTACGCCAATAAATAATGAGCATAAGAAATCGGTTGGGCGTGTTGCAAGTGGGTGTACCCCGGCATCACGGTCTCCACGTGTTGGGATGCCTTATCCACCAACACCGTCTCTAACTGGTGAAGCCGCGTTAAGATCAGCGGTAAGCGGTGTTTGAGGTACAGGTGTAAGTCGGTGGCCACCTGATCGTTCCGGGAGCGCGCCGTGTGGAGTTTACCCGCCACCGGGCCAATCTCGGCGGTCAGCAGCGCCTCGATGTTCATATGGATATCTTCATTGACCGTGGAAAATTCCAACTTTCCGGCCTGAAGGCGCTGGTCGAGGGTTTCTAGGCCGGCGACGATTTGGTCGACGTCGGCGGCGGGCAAGATGCCCGTCTTTTTTAACATTTTCACGTGCGCCAGCGACCCGGCGATGTCCTCAGCGGCTAATTCTTGATCGAAACTAATGGATGCCCCGAAGTCGTCAACGTATTGGGCCCCGGTCGCCGTGAACCGGCCGCCCCATAACTTTTGCGTACTCATGGCATCGGCTCCTTCGTGGTGTTGTGGGCGGCCACCTTAGCTTGAACTTGCGCATTGACCTGCGTCGGCAAGCCCCAGAGCTTAATGAAGCCCACGGCCGCCTGTTGGTCGAATTCGTCGGCCGCCGTGTAGGTCGCTAATTCCTTATTGTAGAGGGAGTTCGGCGACTTCCGCCCCTCGGTGATCACGTTGCCCTTAAAGAGTTGGACCCGGACCACGCCGTTGACCACCTGCTGGGTCTGTTTCAAGAAGGCCACCATGGCGTCCATTAAGGGCGAGAACCAAAGGCCGTTATAAATGGTATCGGCCAGTTTCTGTTCGATCAAGGGCTTGAAGTGTGCCAATTCCCGTTCAAAGGTCAGGTCTTCGAGATCCTTGTGGGCCTTCAGGAGCACCGTGGCAGCCGGCGCTTCGTAGACCTCCCGTGACTTGATCCCGACCAGCCGGTTTTCGATGTGGTCGATCCGGCCAATACCGTGTTGACCGGCAATTTTATCAAGCTTCATGATCAACGTCGCCAGATCCAAGGATTGACCATCCAAGGCCACCGGGACGCCCGCTTCAAAGGTGATTTCTAAGGTCGTGGGTTGGTCCGGGGTATCCGCTAAGGCGTTGGTCCGGTCAAAGGCATCGGCCGGAGCTGCCGTCCAGGGATCTTCGAGCACGCCACATTCGTTCGCCCGGCCCCACAGATTTTCGTCGATCGAATAGGGACTGTCGAGGTTAATCGGGACGGGAATGTTGTGTTGCTTGGCGTAGTCGATCTCTTCTTCTCGTGACCAGTGCCAATCCCGCACGGGCGCTTCGATCTGAATATCGGGCGCCAACGCGTGAATCGCGACTTCAAACCGCACCTGGTCGTTGCCCTTCCCGGTACAGCCGTGAGCAATGGCCGTGGCGTGTTCTTGTTTGGCAATCGCCACCAACTTCTTGGCGATCAGGGGCCGGGATAAGGCGGATACCAATGGATATTCCCCTTCATACAACGCGTGCCCCTGCAAGGCTAATAAGGCGTAATCCTCAGCGAATTCCTCCTTGGCATCAATCATGTACGAGGCCACCGCCCCTAGCTGTAATGCCTTGGCCTTGATGGCGGCCATGTCCTTACCTTCACCTACGTCCACGCCGCAGGCAATAACGGCGTATCCCTTATCCTTTAGCCAGCTAATTGCAACCGATGTATCCAAACCACCCGAATAGGCTAAAACGACTTTTTGTTGTTCACTCATGATGATGACCTCCAGCACTTGTTTTTGAATTAACGTTGAATGTATCTTAGCACCGGATTATTCAATATTCAATAGTTTTATTTAATATACATAAAAAGAATACTAAAAAGCATGATTATGCACAATAAAATGCATATCATTCATTTCAGCTAGTAGTTATCGAGAATCCTAAGGGCTCAACCGTGAGACTCCCGGTAAACGACCAAAACCCCCGTTGACCAACAATCGTCAACGGGGGTTATTCATTTTATGACTGCATACAAAAAAGGAGCCGAAAAGCAAAGCTTTTCGCACTCCTTTTTGCGGTACAGCTAATTAAGAAAACTTAATTAGTCGTCAATTTCCGTAACGGTACCGGCACCAACGGTGTGGCCACCTTCACGAACAGTGAACTTCGTACCCTTTTCAATGGCAGCTGGTTGGATCAGTTCAACAGTGAACGTCACGTTGTCACCAGGCATAACCATTTCTACGCCATCAGGCAATTCGATAACACCAGTGATATCAGTGGTGTGGAAGTAGAATTGTGGACGGTAGTTGGAGAAGAATGGCGTATGACGGCCACCTTCTTCTTTGCTCAAGATGTAAACTTCACCCTTGAACTTTTCGTGGGTTTGGATCGAACCTGGCTTTGCCAGAACTTGGCCACGAACAACTTGTTCACGGTTAATCCCACGTAACAAAGCACCAACGTTATCCCCGGCTTCACCAAGGTCCAACGTCTTCCGGAACATTTCCAAACCAGTAACGGTCGTCTTCAATACGTCGTCGTGTAAACCAACGATTTCGACTTCGTCACCAATCTTAACAGTCCCACGGTCGATACGACCGGAAGCAACCGTCCCACGACCAGTGATCGTGAAGACGTCTTCAACAGGCATTAAGAATGGCTTTTCGTTGTCACGTTCTGGCGTTGGGATGTAGTCATCAACGACATCCATTAAGTGTAAGATAACCTTTTCTTGTTCTGGGTCGCCTTCAAGAGCCTTCAAGGCAGAACCACGGATAACAGGAATGTCATCACCAGGGTAATCGTATTCGGACAACAACTCACGAACTTCCATTTCAACTAAGTCAACCAATTCGTCGTCGTCAACTAAGTCGGTCTTGTTTAAGAAGACCACGATGTAGTTAACACCAACTTGGCGAGCTAACAGAATGTGTTCACGCGTTTGTGGCATAGGACCATCGGTTGCGGCAACAACCAAGATGGCACCATCCATTTGAGCGGCACCAGTGATCATGTTCTTGATGTAGTCAGCATGTCCTGGAGCATCGATGTGGGCGTAGTGACGCTTTTCCGTTTCGTATTCAACGTGGGCGGTGTTGATCGTGATACCACGTTCACGTTCTTCTGGAGCAGCATCGATATCTGCGTAATCTTCGGCCTTAGCTAAACCTTTGTCAGCCAATACCTTAGTGATTGCAGCAGTTAACGTCGTCTTCCCATGGTCAATATGGCCAATAGTACCAATATTTACATGGGGTTTAGTTCTTTCATAATGTTCTTTTTCAGCCATTAATGAAACCCTCCTGTATTTTATCGCAAGAATCCTTAATTTTCAGACGAAAATTAACAACTCTTTGCGTAAAATTATACTACTTCTTCTTTGAAAGGGAAAGCTGGAACCCTCTAAAAAAGAATCCTTGACTAGTATATCTGCTCACCAATTATTTGTAAACTAAAAAATCACTAATTTTCGGGCTTTTCGTTATTTATTGCGGCAAATAGGTCCTGTAAGTGCTTCCCTAAGCGTTTTTGCCAAGTTTTTAGCTGTTTAGCTTGTTCCGGTGAAATTGCGGTTTGCACGGGGCGACCCGCTAAATAATCGATCCACGCTTCCGGCGCAGTTAAAACTTTGTCCGCAAACGGGTATAACAACATTAATTGTAAATTAAGCGTTTGCCGAACGTTAGCCACTAATCCGGGATTAGTTTGCGCAAATTGCGTGGTCAGGTAGGTCAACGCGGCTTGCGCTGCCGGACCGGCCGCCACCGGTCCCAATTTAGCCGTCTCAACGGTGTAAATCTGGTCGTCGAGCCATTGGAGCCGCACCGGCTGATCGAGCTGTAAGCGCGAAAGTTCCTCTAATAGGGTCGCCCGCAGCAGCGGGTGTAAGAACGGATCCACCAATAAATACTGAACTCCCCGCAAAAACTCTCGCAGGGGCAGCTGCTGCGCCCGCTTAATCCGCCGCTGTTGCTCGGCTAAGTCGGTATCCCCCAAATGGTAAAACTGCTTAGCGATGACCCGTTGCGTTGCGCCCAGCGTTTGTCGGGCTTGGTCTTCGGCCGTAACGACCTGGGCCAATCCCGCCTGCGCCCACGCTTGAGCTTCCGGTAAGTGACACCACTGGCGAGCAAAGATAAATTGTTGATTCTTTAACGCAATCGTCAATCGCTGGGTAAACCACCGTTGATCGATCAAATATGCCCGGTCGTTTTCCGCGGCAATTTGTTCCGCCGCCAAGAACTGTTGATCATGGTAGAGACTAGTCGCCAGATACCGGTTCAGTTCTGCCGTCTGGTGGGCCTGATAGAGCGTGGTAAACGCCGCACTGGCCTGGGACCACTGTTCCTGCTGAAACGCCGCGAGCGCCCGCTGAAATTGTGCTGAATCCATGGATTTCCTCCTTAATACTGGAAACGAAAAGGGCCCCTTTCTTACCGAAAGTTGGCCCCAATTCACTTAATCTTTTTTATCCGTTGCGGTGGCGTGATTGTTCCGCCGCCGACGCCGATGATTTTTACTCTTCGGGTGTTCCGACGGTGCCTGATCGGCCGATTTGGCCTTTTGCGCCTTTTGGCCCTTAGTCTGGTGCCCCTTGGTTGCGGGCTTGGCTTCCGACTGAGCGGCCTTCGCCGTTTTGCTCTTTCCCGTCCGCCGGTGATGCTGGTTAACTTCCATGATGACGGGTAAGATCACGGGCCGCCGGTGGGTCTGGTCAAAGAGGTAATGACTCAGGTGTTCACGGACATCTTGTTTCAGGTGGCCCCAGTCAAACTCTTTATTATCCAGATTATTTTGCACCGTCTTGCAGATGATATCCGAACTCTCCTGCATCAGGTCCTTGTTCGCCTTCACGTAAACAAAGCCCCGTGACGTAATCTTCGGTGCCGCGACGATTTGCTTTTTCTTGCGATCGATCGTCACTACGGCGATGAAGATCCCATCGTCCGCCAAAACTTTCCGGTCGCGAAGGACGATGTTGCCAATGTCACCCACACCGATCCCGTCAATCATGGTATCACTGACGTCGATGCCGTCACCGAGTCCCATCTTACCGTCGGCATAGGTCAAAACGTCGCCCTTAGCCAAAATAAAGATGTGGTCGGCCGGCATCCCTAATTCTAACGCCGCTTGTGCGTGCGCGTTTAACAGCCGGTACTCCCCTTGAATAGGAATCAAGTACTGGGGCTTCATCAGGTTCAGCATTAATTGCAGGTCGCGTTTGTAAGCGTGCCCCGACGAATTGAGTTCATCGGAGATTGCCTTGACTTCGCCCCCGGCCCGATAAATCATGTCCCGCGTCTGGGCCACCGTGGTGTCCATGGCGTGTGATGGGGTCGTGACGATGTAGACCAGGTCCCCGGGTTGGATGTTTAATTGCTTTTCTTGTTTATTAGCCATGCGTTGGAGGGCCTTGATAGGTTCCCCCATCTTCCCCGTCTGCAAAATGACCGTCTCGGTCGGGTCTAAGGCTTCCACTTGTTCCGGTGTGATCAGCAGGTCGTCGTCAAAGGACAACTTGCCTAGATCCATCGCCGTGTGGACGATTTTTTCTAAATCCTGGCCCGTCAAACAAACCTTCCGGCCCGTCTTGACGGCGGCGTCGAAGATTTGTTGAATCCGTAAGATATTAGACGCCACGCAAGCCACCACGATACGGCCATCCCGGTAATGGAAGGTCTCTTCGATGGCTTCCGCCAATTCTTGTTCGGAGGCGTTCATCTTAGGGTTTTCGGCATTTGCGGAATCACTGAGTAACGCTAAAACGCCCGCCTGACCAATGGCCCCCAGCCGCGCATAGTCGGTCTGGTACCCTGGTTGTGCCGTCTGGTCGAACTTGAAATCGCCCGTGTAGACGATTCGGCCTTCATCGGTCTTCAGCACGATCCCCAAGGATTCGGGAATCGAGTGGGTCGTGGCGAAGAAGGAAACCACCACGTCACCAAAGTCGATTTCGGTCTTTTCGTCGATCACGTGAAAATCATCGTAATTTTTGACCTTCGGCTCGTTGGCCACACTAATCTTAGCTAAGGCCACCGTCATTTCCGACCCAAAGACGGGTACGTTAAATTCACTCAAAAAGTAGGGTAACGCGCCGATGGCATCGGCATGGCCGTGGGTCAGAAAGACCGCCACGATCCGGTCCTTATTTTCCCGCAGGTAATCCCAATCCGGAATCACCACGTCGATCCCTAGGAGTTCATTTTCCGGGTATTTTAACCCACAGTCTAAGATGTAGATGCCGCCGTTAACGTCCACGGCGTACATGTTCTTTCCGTTTTCGCGGACCCCGCCAAACGGAATGATTTTAATTTTTGCACTCATAAGTTCACCTCAAGTATCTTTTCTTTAATTTGGTCAATCCCGCAACGTTGCGCAGATTGCTTATCGGTATGGGTACCGAATTTCGTCCGTAGTTAAACTTCTTTCAGTTTACCATACTTTACCCAAATACAGAACTATGATGCGAGGCTCGCCCAACAAAAAAAGCCCATCCCCAAAACGGGAATGGACTCGTAGGTTCCACGACGAATTAACGACGCAGGCCCAAGCTCTTGATTAATTCACGGTAACGTTGAACGTCAGTCTTCCGTAAGTAAGCTAATAAGTTACGACGGTGACCGATCTTCTTCATCAACCCACGTTGGGAATGGAAGTCCTTGCGGTGGGCTTGCATATGCTTGTTGATTTCGTTGATGTCAGCGGTTAAAACGGCAACTTGAACTTCCGTCGAACCGGTGTCACCTTCGTGACGTGCGTATTGCTTGATGATTTCGTTCTTTTGTGCTTGACTGATAGCCATGGTAAATTACCACCCTTTCAAATAAGTGCCCCAAACTGAGTAAGTCGTCGGTGGCCGCCGACAAACTAAGTCAGAGGTTTGTGCTTTTCGCACAGTTATTTATCATACTGGAAAAATTACCAAAACGCAAGGCTTTCGCCAAAAGTGGCTATCAAGTAAAATTGCTTTACAATAATCTGGCGTAGCTATTGCATTCCCCCTCAGGGTTCTGTATAATGACATACGTTGAAATTAAGATTTCCGGTACCAGGATTTCTCATTCGGAGGTGAAATTTTCATGCCAATTATCAAATCTGCTATCGAACGGGCCAAGACTAACGTTAAGGCTAACGAACGTAACTCCGCACAATTAAGCACGATGCGGACTGCTGTTAAGCGTTTCGAACAAGCTAAGACTGCCGGTGCTGACAACGCGGAAGAATTATTCCGTTTAGCTAGTGCTGCCGTAGACAAGGCTGCTTCCAAGGGCTTAATCAAGCGGAACAAGGCTTCCCGTGACAAGTCACGGATGGCTGCCCGTTTAGCTAAGTAATCACACATCAACCTCATGAGATGATGTAATAAAGGCGCGACCAATTTATTGGTTGCGCCTTTTTGTGTTCCCGATTTTTTAGACCGTGGCTTTTTGGCCCGCAAACTGCGTCATGAAAAGTGAAAAGAGCAGCTCGGGATCTAAAGATGTCGACTTCATCTGCTGTTCCACCTTGAACAGGCCCAGGTAGGCCCGGTTGAGATCGTCCAAGTGAAACCGGCGGTGCGTCTGCAAAGCTAACTTGATGCGGTACGGATGGACCTTGAGCGTGCTGGCTAGCTTCCCTTGACTATACCCCTGTTGGGCCAACACCTTGGTCTGGATCAACAGACGAAACTGTCCCTGCAGAATCGCGTTGATCCGTAAGGGCTCTTCCTTGGCCTGAAGGAGTTCGCGATACAACGCCACGGCTCCCGCCGTATTCTTGGCCAGGACCCGGTTGACCAGGTCAAACACGTTTTGAGTCAGCGTTTGGCGGACCAGACCCTGGACCGCAGCGGGTTGGATCTCATGGTCGGGTAACGTAAAGAGTTCCAATTTTTCGCGTTCATTCATCATCAGTGACAGGTCGGCATCCGTTCGTTGGATCAAATCGTTCAGCGCGGCCGGTACCATGGTGTAACCGTCCTGCTTTAACTGTGCCTGAAAGAATTGGCGGACTTCACGTTCCGCAAAGTCCCCTAATTCGACCGTGGTGGCCACCTTTTTGAGTTGCTTAACGATCTTCTTGCGCCCGTCTAACTTGGCATACGGGGCGAAAAAGACCAACACGGTACTGGTCATCGGCGCCGTTAAGTATTGCTCGAGACTGTTCAAATCGTGGTCGACCTTGCTTTTCTTGGTCTCGCCGGTCAGAAAAACGGGATTGTCCAGGCAGACCACCCGACGTTCCCCAAAGAACGGGGCCGCCATCGCATCGTCGAGTCCTACGGCTAACGGGACCGTCTCCAGGTCATAACTGGCATAATTCATGGTCTGTTCTTCCGTAGGCACCAGTTGCTTAAACGCCGTCTTTAAGCGGTGCTGAAAATAGGGCATTTCGCCCAGAATAACGTAGATGGGGGCGGTCACCTGACCGGCCGCCAGTTGTTTTAAGAGTTGTGTTATCGTCACGCCTAGGATTCCCCTTTTAAATTTAATTTGGTTTGCCAAGTTCCGTGCTGGCCCCGATAAACGTAGCGGATCATCCCCCGTTGCTGGGTGCTGACCCATGGTAGGTTCGCCGCTTGTAGCGTCCGTAAGGTTTCGGGACTGGGATGACCGTAGCGATTATGCCGGCCCGCCGAGATAATGGCTAGTCGGGGCCGGACTTGGGCCACAAAGTTCGCCGCCGTGGCGGTCTTACTGCCGTGGTGTCCTAGCTTTAAGACGTCGGTCCGCAGGTGGGGCTGGGCCGCTAAAATCTTCTGTTCCCCCGCCTGGTCTAAATCTCCCATAAATAGGAAGTTTAACCCACCAAAGTCCCCCTGTAAAGCGAGTGAACCGGCATTATCGGCCGGCATGACCGCGAAGGGATGGTGGACCATTAGTGACGCCGGAACGCCCACCTGTAAGGGGCGGACCCGTAAGCCGGGGTACCGGGCCACGGTCCGTTGCCAGGCCGCTTCCCGCGCCATTCCCGTCGAGACCCACACACAATCGACCCGAAACGCGGCCAAGAGCGCCGGTAAATCGCCAATGTGGTCCGCATCATGATGGGTCAAATAAATGTCGTTGATGTGGGTGATTCCCCGACTCTTCAGGTAAGTCACACTGGTATATTCGGCCCCGTAGGTCACCGGCCGTACCGGTGCCCAGGCGGGTTGGGGAAACGCCAGGCGTCCACCCACGTCGATCAGCGTCACCCGGCGGTTACCGGGCGTGCGAATCAGGATGCTATCCCCCTGCCCCACGTCGAAATAGGCCACTTCACCGTGGAGCGGATAGTGGATGCCGACAAAGACCAGGCCATAGCTCACCAGCAGGCCCACCAGCCAGCGTCGCCGTTGCTGGGGTGGCCGACTCCAGATCCACCAGGTTCCCAGGTACCACGCGACCGCAATTCCCCAATAGGGTTTGCCAAAGGCCACATTGCCCGGTAACGCCGCGACCCGGCGCAACAGGTCATCGATCCCCGCTAAACCGGCGGCACACCCGTTCGTGATTGCCGGCCAACGAGGTCCCGTCAGCGTGCCCAGCACGGTCAAAGGTAACAGGAGCACGGGAAACAACGGGACCACCACCCAGTTGGCGAGAATGGTCAGACTGTGCCACTGAAAGACACCGCTCAGGAGACTGGGCAAGCCCAGTAGGGTCAATCCCAGCTCCCGCCAACGCGAAGTCTCTTCCTTGAGCAGGATCAACGCCAACGATAGGCCGTAACTGAGCTGACTCCCCAGTTCGAACACCAATCCCGGATTTTGCGCCAGCCCCACCAAAAAGGCGCCCGTCCAGGCACCCAGTGGGCTAACGGGCCGCTTCAGCCGGCGGCCCCCCAGCTGTAAACCACGCATCCAGCAGGCCCGCAAGACACCACTGCCACCGCCGGCCAGGATCGCATAGCCCGGTAGTCCCGCTAATAGGCCCCACTCCCACCATTCGCGCGGTAACCGTGCCTGGATCAGTCCCCACTCGGCCACCGTCAGGACCAACGCGACGTGCAAGCCCGAAATGGCAAAGAGGTGGATCAATCCTAGTCGCTGCATCCCAGCGAGTTCCTGGGGCGCCTCACTGGCCCGACTACCCGGAAATAGGCCCAGCGCGTACACACGTAACGCTCCGGGGAGTTGCTCACAGTACCGAATCAGACTGCTGCGCCAACCATGCCAGGTATCCGCCCACCAGGTCAGCCCCCGGCTAGCGGCCGGTCGCCAAGTCGCACTCGTCACCTTGACGGTGTTGACAATGCCCCGGTTGCCCCAGTAGCGGGCCGCATCAAACTGGTTAAAGTTCGGCGCCGGTAACAGGCCACTCGCCTGGCCCGTGACCGTCCACCAAGTTGGCCGCCGCAATTGCCGAAGTTGCGTTAACTCGTTAGCCGAATGCAGGGTTCCGTGGACCGTCAGGCGCTCCCCGTTCGGACGTTGCCCCACTAGCGTATACCCGCTACCGTGAATCACGGGACTGTCCGGTTGCACTCGGAGATGCAGGGTGACCGGCTGCAGCGCCGTCACGGCTAACCGCCGCTGATCCAGCTGCGTTTGCCGCCAACCGAACCACCCAGCGAATCCCAGTAATAATCCCCCGGTCACCAAGAGGGTGGGTAACGACCGTAACGTGAGGACTCGCCCAACACTCAGTAGGAGCAGTACCCCGCCACCCAACCAGTGACCGCCTAGCATTACGCTTAACGCGGCGACCGGCAGACTGGCCAAAAACCAGTGAGCCGCAGTCACCGCTCCGTCTTGGGTTGGTCAAACGATAAATGCGTTAACAATTGGGAATCGACGGTGACCTGTTGGACGGCCACGTGCTTCAAATCTAACAGTTTTTGCGCGTACGGATCGTTATGGTAATTCCGCAGGTAGGTAATCTTAGTGATCCCCGCCTGCAATAACATCTTGGTGCATTGTAAGCACGGGAAGTCCGTAACGTAGATCTCCGCGCCATCCGTGGCTTCACCGAACTTCGCGCACTGCAAAATCGCGTTCATTTCCGCGTGAATCGTCCGGACACAGTGCCCGTCGACCAGGTAACACCCCTGGTCGAGACAATGGTCGTCGCCCGAAACCGAGCCGTTGTACCCGCCCGCAATGATCCGGCGGTCGCGGACCACGATGGCCCCGACGGACAACCGGTTACAGGTGCTCCGGGTCGAAATCACTAACGCTTGTAACATAAAATATTGGTCCCACGGAATTCGTTCTTTCGTCATGTCGCTATTACCCCGTTTCTTCAGTTTACAATTCAGTATACCACGCCCTAAGTCGTCAGCTGAGCTTGTAAATGGGCGACCGTCTTCTCCCCAAAGCCCGCGACCTGCGTCAGATCCTTGACGCTTTTGAACGGTCCATGCTGGGTCCGGTAGTCCACGATTTTCTGGGCCTTTTTCGCCCCGACTCCCGTGAGTTGCTGTAATTCGGTCACGGTCGCCGTGTTCAGGTTGACCGGCGTGCTCCCCGAACTAGTCCCACTTGTCGCCCCGCTGGTTGGCGTTGCCGGACTACCAGTCCCACTGCCAGCCGACGCTGCTGGCGCCTTCTCGCCCTTTAAGGGCACGTAAAGTTGTTGCTGATCCGTCAGGCGTAAGGCCAAGTTAATCTGTCGCCGATCCGCGCGCGGCGTCACCCCACCGGCCGTCTTGAGTGCGTCGGCCACCCGCATCCCCTGGGCAAACTGATACAGGCCGGGGTGTTTGACCGCCCCCTGAACGTCGACCCAGACTTGGGTGTCGTGGCTGACCGCCCCAGAAGCCCCGGGCGCCTCGGTAACGGGCCGACTCGTACGCGTCGAACCAGTTCCCGACGAACTCGTCACCTCCGTGGTTGCCGGTGGCGGCGTTCCCAGTCCGGTCGACGTGGTCGCTGGCGCGGGGCGTAAAGCGCTCCACAGCCCGCCAATGACCAAGCCCCCAACGATCACCATCCCTAGCAGTCGTTGGTAGTGGGGGAGCTGTTCCCACCACGTTATGATTCGTTGCATCCCTCTCACCTCCTCGTCACGCAGATAACTCCGGCTAACCGCGCGATAATTTTTTTCAAGTGATAAAAAAACCACCTTTCGCTGGAAAGGTGGCGACCCGATTGGGGTTAAGGATGCGTTTGGAGATAGTGCAAGGCGTCCTGAAAGTTCTTCACCGGGACGACCTTCATGTTCGGCGCGTACTTCTTCGCCGTGGCCTTAGCCAACTGATAGTTCGTCTGGTGATGTTCTTCATACTTCAACAAGGCCTTGGTGGGTTTGACATACGGAGCAAAGAAAATCGTGGCCCCGGCCCGCTTAGCGGCGATGATCTTCTTATCGATACCGCCAATTTCCCCCACGTCACCGTTACTGTCCACGGTCCCCGTCCCGGCAATCTTGCGGCCGTGACGTAGATTTTCGTTGGTCAGCTGTTGGTAGATTTGGAGGCTAAACATCAACCCACCGGACGGCCCCCCAATGTTGCCGGGATTCACGGTGACCTTGGTCTTGGGCACGACCTTAACGTTATCGGTCAGCGTGATGCCGATTCCGGCCTTCTTGGTCGGCAAACTCATCAACTTTGCGGTGGCCGTGCGGGTCTTGCCGTTATGTTGGTAGGTAATGGTGGCCCGGCTGCCAACCTTTTGACGTTGGATGTAAGTCTGGTAGCCCACCATGTTGTTGAAATGGCGGCCGTTGACCTTGGTCACGGTGTCGCCAACCTGTAGGTCGTGTTTAAACGGCGACTGGTCATCTACGCTGACCACGTAAATTCCCAGATATTGCCGGGTCACCGGTCGTTTGGCCGCCCGGTAAGCCGTGTAGATCGACTCGTTGATCGCACTTTGCATGTAGAAGTCCTGCACCTTGTCATAAGTGGCGTTACTTTCGCCCCCCGTGACGTTCGCCGTGGACTCGACCGAATAATGGGGATTGAGCTTGGCGTACAGATAGCTGACCGGGCGGGCCTGCGCCACCGCCACGGAAGTGATCATAAACTTCCCACTCCGTTTATCCGGATGGCCGGGCATCTTCACGAACGATTTCAAATTATCCGCTGACCCCGGCCCTTCGATGTACTCCGGTAAGGGGAGCATGAAGAAGGCTAGGATGGCCAGGACCGCCACCAGCATCCCCACAAATTGGGTCCGTTGTTCCCGGGTAGTCTGCCGTAACCGTCGTATCATGGTCGGTCACTTCCCAACCGTTGGGCTAGCGCCTGGGCGACCGGGACCGGCACCAGCGTGGTCAGGTCCCCGCCAAACTTGGCGACTTCTCGCAATAAACTCGACGACACGAACTGGTACTGCGGATCGGCCATCAGACACACCGTTTCGATGTGCGCATCTAAATGATGGTTCATTCCGGCGATGCCCTGTTCGTACTCGAAGTCGACGCTGTTGCGTAGTCCCCGGATCAGCACCGTGGCGTGACATTGCTGCATGAACGCCACGGTCAATCCCGTTTCGATCTGCACCGTCACGTTAGGCAAGTCTGGAATACTCTGTTCGATAAAGGCGACCCGTTCGGCGGGCGTAAAAACGCCTTTTTTGGCCGTATTTTGACCGACCGCCACAATCAATTGGTCAAACAGGTGGCTGGCCCGGGTGATCAAGTCTAAGTGGCCATTGGTTAAGGGGTCAAAGCTCCCCGGAAAAACCGCAATCGTCATCGTTAATCCCTTCCTACTGCATAAATGGTTAAGACGGTAATCCCATAGTTTCGCTGTTCCACAAACTCAAACCCCGGCACCGTTTCCGGCAACTGGGCGTTCTGATCCGTCTCGCAGATGATTCGCGCCGTGGCCGTCAATAACTTTAATTCCCGTAATTGGGTCATTTGTTGCACGATTTTTTGTTGGGCGTACGGCGGGTCAAAGAACACCAGGTCGAACTGTTCTCCCCGACCGGCGAGTTCCTGCACGGCCCGGTTAGCGTCGCGTTTGAGGATTTCAAAGCGTTCCGGCGCCTTGGTAACCGCCACGTTGTCCTTGATGGTTTTAATCGCGGCATACTGGCGGTCGATCAACACCGCACGGTCGATGCCCCGCGAGACGGCCTCGATGCTTAACCCGCCCGACCCCGCAAACAGGTCCAGGCTTTGGCCCCCGTCGAAATAGGGACCGATAATGTTGAACATGGCTTCCTTGACCTTATCCGTAGTGGGTCGCGTCGCCATCCCGGGCACGGCCTTCAAGCGCCGGCCACCAAAATCACCTGCAACAATTCTCATGCGTCATCATCCTTTGCTTCCGCGTCTTCTTCGGGATCCGTGACCCCATTAAACGTTTCCTTGATTTTAGGCCGCATCGACGGCACGACCCGTTTAACGAATCGTAACCGCTGCAGTTTCTGGGTCAACTCGTCAATTTCATCCTGGTTCACGTACAGTACCACGTACCGCATCTTCTTTGAGACGTACATCACGGTACCGTAGCGTTTCAGTTGGCGCGTCTGTTTGAGACTATAGGTATACACGATCAAACTCTGCCGTGGCTGAATTTCAAATGCCATGGGACTCACCCCTTCTTGTGGTTAATGTGTGGCGCGGTAGTGCTTCTGCCGCGCACTGATATTTAAAACGATACCCAGGACCAGGGCTAACGTCCAGGTACTGGACCCCCCGTAACTGATGAACGGGAACGTGACCCCGGTGATTGGTAAGAGACCCAAGACCCCGCCGATGTTAAAGAACGTTTGCACGGTCAAGTAGGTCGCCGCCCCGTAGCACACCAGCGCGTAATAGGTCGAGTTGCTGCGGACGCCCACCAGGACAATCCGGGTGATCATCAAGAAAAGTAACGCAATCACGCCTAACGCCACCAGCAAGCCCAGTTCCTCGGCCAGAATGGCCATAATAAAGTCGGTATTGGGTTCCGGTAAATATCCCGTCTTTTGGATACTGTTGCCCCACCCGACCCCAAAAATGCCCCCGTTACTCAGCGCATAGTAGGAGTTCACCAGTTGTTGGCCGACTCCCTGGGAATGAATAAACGGGTTCTTAAACGCCACCATTCGTTGTAACTGGTAGGACCCCTGTGCCATTCTGGTCTCCGAAAGCTTGACCAGGAGGGGGATAATCACGACCACGATGGCAAGTAATCCCGCGCTCATGATGCCCGTCGCCCACTTCCAGTTAAACCCACTGGCAAAGAGCAGGACCACGATGATGCTGGCGTTAATGGCCGCCCCGCCAAGGTCAGGTTGAATAAAAATCAACCCGACGATCAGCGCGCTGGTCACGATGGGTTGCCACATGGTCGTCCACCAACCCTCGGTCGCCAGGTCATCTTGCCGGTTAGTGATGGTGTTGGCCATCCAAATAATCAAATAAAATTTCACAAACTCGGCTGGTTGAATGCTGATGGGGCCAAAGTGAAACCAGCCCGCGGCCCCGTTAACGGTCTTACCGACCAACAGTAACGCCGCCAACGAGCCAATCGCGAGGTAACTCAACCAGCGCAGTAAGGTTGGGTGGCGTAATTTTTCTAAATTCATCGCCAACATGAACCCCACAATGATCAGTCCCATGATCACGTACAGGGACTGTTTGACCAGATAGCTGGTCGGGCTGCCCCCATTTTGGTTACCGATGTCGGCACTGGCCGAGTACACCATGACGATCCCTAACAGGCTTAACACCAGATAAGGGACCACCAACCAATAATCTAAATATTTTAATCTTCGCATACGTTCGTTCGCCCCAAGCCTGCCGGTTAATCCGGCATTCGAATGTGTCCGCAGCGTTGCCGATTGATGGGGCTCATTCCCGTCAGTCAACGGGCCCACGATTGACACCACCGGCTTTCGCCGACAGCGTCCAGATGGCCGCGCCCCTTACGGCAAGCCGCCAGCCTTAACCAGCACTCCGCGTAATGTTTACATTATACCAAACTCGGAATTAATTGTATCACAGATACCGCGCGGAATCGCCGTGTCATCACGTTTTAACATTTCTTAATCCCCCTGCCGACCGCTACTAGCCAAGATCCGCCACGCCCGCCCAGCAGTCGAGGTATTTCCCCGCAGCTCGCACCAAATTGCGGTCAAAAAAAGCCGGAAGGCCCGTGGTTTCCCACTGAGTCTTCCGGCAAAATTTTTAAAGTTTAAAATTACTTGTTGTTCCCGTGACGCAACTTCTTGGCTGCCTTTTCACGTTCACTGGTGTTCAAGATTTGCTTCCGCAAACGAACGTGTTCTGGGGTAATTTCACAGAATTCGTCTTCGTTGATGAATTCCAGAGATTCTTCCAGTGACATCACTAATGGCGTCTTAACCTTAGCGATATCTTCAGACCCAGCGGCCCGGACGTTGGTTTGGTTCCGACCACGCGTGATGTTCACGGAGATGTCGTTTTCACGACTGTTCTGACCGATGATCATCCCTTCGTAGACTTCCGTTCCGGCAGGCGTAAAGATAATCCCCCGGTCTTGAACGGCCATGATGGCGTAAGTCGTGACCTTCCCAGAGTTGATGGAAACCAGAGTCCCGTTACGACGACCTGGGTTCCAGTTCTTGATCACTGGCATGTACTTGGAGAACGTGTGGTTCATGATCCCGTAACCCCGCGTCATGGACAAGAAGTCCGTGGAGTACCCAATCAACCCACGAGTTGGGGCTAAGAAGGTCAAACGGGTTTGACCGTTCCCAACGGATTCCATGTTCTTCATTTCACCCTTCCGCTTGGACAGGGAGTCAATGATGGCCCCGGTGTATTCGTCAGGGGTGTCGATTTGGACGGATTCAAATGGTTCGCAACGCGTGTTGTCAATCGTCTTGTAGATAACTTCTGGACGGGAAGCTTGTAATTCGTAGCCTTCACGCCGCATAGTTTCAATCAAGATGGACAAGTGCAATTCACCACGACCGGAAACGACCCAGGCACCTGGGTTATCCGTGTCGTCGACCCGCAAGGAAACGTCGGTATGCAGTTCACGCTTCAACCGTTCTTCGATTTGACGAGAAGTGACAAATTTCCCTTCACGACCAGCAAATGGCGAGTCGTTCGTCCGGAAAGTCATCTTCAAGGTTGGTTCGTCGATCCGTAACAGTGGAAGTGGTTCCAAGTGGTTCGGGTCCACAACGGTTTCCCCAACGTTGATTTCTTCCATCCCGGAAACGGCAATCAAGTCACCGGCCTTGGCTTCGTTGATTTCCAAACGCTTCAAACCGAAGTACCCAAATAACTTGGTCACCCGGAAGTTTTGCTTGGAGCCATCCAACTTCATCACGGTAACGTTATCGCCGACCTTGATCTTGCCCCGGAAAATCCGGCCGATCCCGACCCGACCAACGAAATCGTTGTAGTCCAGCATGGCAACTTGGAATTGTAAAGGTTCGTCTTCGTTATCGATAGGCGCTGGAATGTGCTTAACGATCGTGTCGAAGATTGGTTGCATGGTGTGTTCTTGGGTGTCCAAGTCTGGATCGTAGCTGGACGTTCCGTTCATGGCAGATGCATAAACCACGGGGAAGTCCAATTGGTCTTCGTCGGCACCTAATTCAATGAAGAGGTCCAAAACTTCGTCCACCACTTCGGATGGGCGAGCGCCCGGACGGTCAACCTTGTTGATGACCACGATTGGGGTCAAATGTTGGTCCAAGGCCTTCTTCAAAACGAAACGGGTTTGTGGCATCGTTCCTTCGTAGGCATCGACAACTAACAAAACGCCGTCAACCATGCGCATGATCCGTTCCACTTCACCACCAAAGTCGGCGTGTCCTGGGGTGTCCAAAATGTTGATTTGCTTGTCGCCGTAACGAACCGCAGTGTTCTTGGACAGGATCGTAATTCCCCGTTCCCGTTCAATTGCGTTCGAGTCCAGTGCCCGGTCCTCAATGGACGCATGGGAGTCCAACGTATCGGACTGTTTCAGCATTTCGTTAACTAAGGTCGTTTTCCCGTGGTCAACGTGGGCAATGATGGCAATGTTACGGATATCATCTCTGGTTTTCAAGTGTATTTCTTCCTTTCGTGCTTGTTGAATTAGATGGTGCTTGACGCACCCACAGGGTAAGTACGCCTTATTGTAGCGTCAATGACCGGCAAAGTCCATCCATACCGGCCGGTCGCATAAAAAAACTGTGACCGGGTCACAGTGAGACGTCATCTTCTTCAATTTGGAGAATATCACGTTGCGCTTGTTTCGTCGCTACTAGTACAAGGTTAGATGATAGCATATCGAGCGGTTGCCCGTCAATAGTTGAGGTTCGAACCCCTAACGTATTTAACAGGACTTGACCCGCCGCAAAATCCCACGGCTTCAAGTAGGAGATGTAGCCGAGGGTCTTTCCCAACATAATATTAATCATTTCAATCCCGGCACTCCCGTAGACCCGCATCCCTGCACTGGCATGCACAATGGCCTGGGTGTGCGCAACGTCTTTGATAACCAACGGGGAACTCATCCCGATCAGACCGTCCGCTAACGCCAAGTCCGCCGGCGCCCCGAGTTGCTGCTGATTGGCCCAGACGCCGCCGAGCTGGGGCCCGCCGTGGTACAAAACGTCGTTCATCACGTCATAGATAAAGCCGAGTTGGCCCACGCCATCTTGGTAGATCCCAATCATCATGGCAAAGTTGTCCCGTTGCTTCACGAAGTTCATGGTCCCGTCGATGGGGTCCACGATCCATAACCGGCCCTTCACGGACGTGACGTTATCGCCAAACCCTTCTTCGCCTAACACCTGCGCTTGCGGGTCGAGTTGGCGAATCGCGCGAATCAAGAACTGTTCGTTGCCCTTATCCACGTTGGTGACCAGGTCCTTACGTCCCGTCTTTTCGTCCACCGTCAAAGTTTGGTGCATCTTCGCGATCACTTGACGCCGGGCTTCCTTGAGAAGTGCCTCGACGTCGCGACTAAGTTGTTGCCAATCGGTTGCCATTAGTTCTGCGTTCCTTTCATGTTGACCCGTCCCGTTCCCAATTGCCGCGCCAGTTTGACGGTGCGGTAAATACTATACCCGGAAGCTGTTTGAAAGTCCCGGTCCAGTTGCTTTTCCTCAAATTTTTGGGGCACCACCGTTTGAAACTCCCGGTAGGCCGCCAAAATTTTCGCGGCCTCAACGCCTCGCGGTTGCTCGTAAGCGGCCTCGATTGCTTGATACAACCGCGTGACCGTTAAAATGTCGGCCGTTGACCAGTCCGGGAACAGTGGATACTCATAATTCGTGGTTTGCGCCATTTATTTTCCCTCCGTTTGGGTGCCCTCAATCTGGGCGATTTCATCTTGGATAGCCGCCAAAGTGGCCGCATAGGGTTGCTGCTCATCTTCAGATAAGGCTAAGTTCGGTAGCGGTTTCCACCCGTTGGCCGTCACCAGCACCGGGGTCGCCGCCGCGTAGGTCGGGGCCGTCGGTTGGGGATGAGCGACCGGCACGATCAGGGGTTGATTGGCCAAAACAGCCCGTAGAATGCGGATCAACACCATTAGCCGTAACGTCGTTTGCGATGCCACGGCTTCCCGTTGGAGCCAAGTCCCCATCTTGCCCAAATCGTCGGCGTTAAACTTTGCATCGGCCGTGGCCAGATACATTAAAATCGGCGTTGGTCCCACGTAGGTTCGACTCCACGCCGGGATGGGTTCGGCCGCCCGCCCCACTACCGTGGTTTGAATGGCGCCCGGTCCCACGCCGAGTCGTTCCGCCAGGCGGCACGTCAGTAACCGCGTCATCGGGTAAGTGCCCAACCCCCAGATTTGGCCCGGGGCCGCTCCCGAATATTTCCAAGCAAAGTAGGTCAACAGTTCGTCATGCTGCCCGGCAAAAATGATTTGGCCCTGAAACCCGTTCTCTAGGATCCGGCTGATCAACCGCCGTAAATTAGCGACGCGTTCGGGCAAGGCGACCTCCGCACTCGACCGGTCGAGCACCACCAACCAAGCCGCCTGGCCGTAATCCGTGTTGGTCCCCACCCGAATGGAGAGTTGCGCACACAACGCACTCGCCACGACTAGGGTTTGATACTGCGGCGTATCGGTCGTGTGTTCAGGTAAGACCACACAGTCCACCGGTAAATCAGCAATTAGCAATTGTTGGAGCAACTGACAGGTCTGGGTCAGCTCCCCTTGAATGAGTAGTGTTGGTTTCATTAAACCCCTCCACTTTTCTCTGAATTATCGTCATAATCCCATTATAAGTGATGCCGCCGGGATAGCAAGCCACAGCCCGCCACCCCCGCTGGTTCTTAAGACACAAAAAGAGAACAGCGGGTCGTGGCCCGCTGTTCTCCTCTAGGTTTAAGCTAACTTCAAATCGATTTACAGATGAGTTGGGAAGCCCAACGCAATGTCGCCCGCTTCTTGAATTGGTTCGTTCAAGGTTGGGTGTGGGTGAATCGTCAAGGCAACGTCTTCGACGTTCATGCCGCCGTTAACGATCAGTGACAATTCACCAGCCATGGTGCTGGCTTCAGGGCCAACCACTTGGGCCCCCACGATGTTCTTGTTGTCGTCGTCCGTGTAAACGAACCGAACAAAGCCATCGGGTTCGTCCAGTGAAACCGCCCGAGCATTCCCGGCAAATGGGAACTTCGCGGTCTTCACGGCAATGTTCTTGTCCTTAGCTTCGGCGGCCGTGTAACCCACCGTTGCTAATTCTGGGTCCGCGAAGCAGACCGCCGGAACACTGACGTAATCGTTGGCCACCTTCTTGCCCGCAATGGCACCGGCCGCCGTCTTGGCTTCGTAGAAGGCCTTGTGTGCCAGGGCAGGCCCAGCCACAATGTCCCCAACGGCGAAGATGTGTTCGGAAGCCGTCCGGCCTTGGTTATCCACCTTGACCAAACCGTGATCGTCTAACTCAACCTTAGTGTATTCTAAGCCTAAGTTATCGGTATTTGCCCGCCGACCAACGGTGACCATGCAGTAGTCCGCCTTAATCGTGGTTTCCTTACCGTCCACCGCGTAGGTGACCGCCACACCGTTGTCGTCTTGAGAAGAACTCTTGGCCATGGCGTTGGTAATCACGTCAACACCCTTCTTCTTCAACTTCTTCAGGACAACTGAAACCATATCTTTTTCGAAGTTAGGCAGAATGGACTTCGTTCCTTCAATGATCGTCACGTGTGACCCTAAGCTCGCGTACGCGCCAGCTAATTCGGTCCCAACGTAACCCCCACCAATCACGACGAATTCCTTAGGGATTTCTGGTAAGTTCAACCCACCAGTGGAGTCGATGACCCGGCCTTCAAACTTGAAGCCAGGGATTTCAATGGGGTGACTCCCGGAAGCAATAATCAAGTTATTGAATTCGAAAGTCCGACCCGTATCCGTCGACATGAATTGCTTTTCACCGGTTGGCATAATCCGCAATTGCGTATCGCTTAAGAAGACGGCTTCACCGTTTACGACGTCAACGTGGTGCTTCTTGAGCAACATGTTGACCCCACCGGTCATCCGGTCAACCACTTTGTGTTGTTTCCAGTCTTGGGTCTTCTTAAAGTCAATCGTTGCGGGTTGGGTTGTAATTCCGTAAGGGTCGCCATGGTTGGCCGCCTCTAAGCGGTGACCAGCTTGGATTAAGGCCTTGGAAGGAACACAGCCAACGTTCAAACATACCCCACCAACGGTGTCAGACTTTTCGACCAGCGTAACCTTTTGGCCTAATTCTGAAGCCCGAATTGCAGCGACGTAACCGCCGGGGCCGGCACCAATGATGACGGTATCCTTTTTTTCAACATCTGCCATATTTCGATCATCCTTCCATTAACAGCATTTCTGGATCATGCAGCAATGCTTTCATTTCGTTCAAAATGTTTTGAGCTAAGGCACCATCGATTAAACGGTGATCGTAACTCAAGGAAAGTTTCAGCATCCGACCAACCACAATGTCGCCATCGTCGTTGACGTACGGTGCCTTTTCAATCCGGCCAACCCCTAAGATTGCTACTTCAGGTTGGTTGATAACTGGCGTGAACCAGCCACCACCGATGGAGCCCACGTTACTGATGGTAATGGAACCACCGGCCATGGAAGCTGGCGACAACTTGTTGTCGTAAGCGGCTTGGGTGTTTTCGGTGATTTCCTTGGCGATTTGGAACATACCCTTAGAATCCGCCGCCTTGATGTTTGGCACGTACAGCCCGTGATCCGTGTTCGTCGCAATCCCGATGTTGTAGTAGTGCTTGTAGACGATTTCTTGAGTCGTGTCGTCGATCGAAGCGTTGATTTCAGGGAAGTCCTTCATCACAGCAACCAAAGCCTTCACAATGTAAGGTAAGAAGGTCAAGTGAATGTCGCGGTCAGCGGCAGCTTGCTTGTACTTCTTCCGGTTAGCCATCAACTTAGAAACTTCAACTTCGTCAAACGAGGTAACGTGTGGCGAAATGTCCTTGGAAGTCCGCATGCTCTTCGCAATGATCTTCCGCATTGGTGACATTGGTTCACGCGTCTCCAGATCAGGACGATCAGCTTGCCAAGGCTTGATGGCACCACCAGCAGCACTCTTAGTGGCAGCTGGGGCTGCGGCAGCAGCTGGCGCAGCGGCCTTAGCCGGTGCAGCAGCACCGTTGAAGTTATCGATGTCGGCCTTTAAGACTTGACCATGGTTCCCAGTTGGGGTGACCAAGGTAATGTCCACGTCCTTGTCACGGGCGTATTGCCGCACGGATGGCATGGCCATCACTAACTTGTTCGGGTCGGAGGCTGCGGGTACGCCGGTTGCGGCGGCTGGGGCAGGAGCAGCCGTCTCAGTAGCAGCTGGTGCGGCCTCTTCGGCGGGCGCAGCTTCTTCCTTGGCGTCGCCACCCTTACCTAAGTCGGCAGGCGTGTCTGAACCGTCATCAATCACAATCAGGGGATCACCAATTTCAACGGTGTCACCTTCTTGCGCAACAATTTGGGAAACGGTACCATTTACGGGCGATGGCAATTCCGAAACCGACTTATCGTTTTGGATTTCGACTAACGTATCGTCTTCCTTAACTTGGTCGCCTTCTTTAACTAGCCATGAAGAAATTTCGCCTTCGGCCATCCCTTCACCAAGCTCCGGGAGTTTGAACGTATAAGCCATGGGAAAACTTCCTTTCTTTCATCATAATGTAGGATGTCACCCACATCGTATTTTTTTGTTTTTGAGTTTATTTTAAAATTAGTAGTTGAAAATGTCGCGAGCCTTAGCTTCGATGTCATCCGCGTTCGGAATCCAATCGTTTTCAGCTTGGGCAAATGGGTAAACGCTATCTGGGGCCGCAACCCGACCGATTGGCGCATCCAGGGACATAATCTTTTCTTCGGCGATGTCGGAAGCCACTTGGGCTCCAACCCCGGCCATCTTTTGGGCTTCTTGAACGACAACGACCTTGTGGGTCTTATCGATAGAAGCAAAGATGGTGTCGGTGTCGATTGGTGACAAGGAGCGTAAGTCAATGACTTCGGCATCGATGTTGTCCTTAGCCAAGGCATCGGCGGCCTTCAAGGATTCGTTAACTTCGGCACTGTAAGCCACGATGGTAATATCCTTACCTTCGCGAACGACCTTAGCGGAATCCAACGGCACCGTGTACTTGTCATCGGGCACTTCGTCCTTCATGGACCGGTAAAGCTTCAGGTTTTCCATGAAGAGAACCGGATCGTCACTTTCAACCGCGGAGATAATCATTCCTTTGGCATCGTAAGGGTTAGCTGGGGTAACCACCCGCAGCCCTGGGGTGCTAACAAAGTAGTTTTCCAGGTTATCCGCATGCATTTCGGCGGTATGAGTCCCCCCACCAAATGGTGTCCGGATCGTGACTGGGAAGTTCTTAGTGCCCCCGAAGCGGTAGTGATCCCGGGCTAACTGGCCCACGATCCCATCCATGGCTTCGAACGTGAAGCCCATGAATTGGATTTCGGGGATTGGCCGCCAACCGGTCAAAGCTAACCCAATGGCTAATCCTAAAATTCCGGATTCAGCTAATGGCGTATCGAAGACCCGGTCTTCGCCGTACTTGTCTTGCAAGCCGACAGTCGTCCGGAACACACCACCGTTTTTCCCAACATCTTCACCGAAGATCAGAGTCTTTGGATCATCGTTTAAGACTTGATCTAGTCCAGAAGTGATCGCTTTAATGTACGTCATTTTAGCCATGATTACTTCGACTCCTTTGCTTCAAATTCTGCAATTTGCTTCTTCACACTTGGAGTAGGAACGTTGTAAGTCCACTTCAGGAAGTCGGAAACCTTTTGAGCAGGAGCTGCTTCGGCTTCCTTCATAGCTTCCTTGAAGTCGTCCTTATACTGTTCAACCAACTTGTCTTCTTGATCTTGTGACCAAAGCTTCTTGTCGGTTAAGACCTTGCGCATCCGAATTAATGGATCGGCGTCGAACCATGGCTTTTCTTCTTCCTTGGTCCGGTAACGCGAAGGATCATCACCCGCGGAGGAGTGAGCACCGAACCGGTAAGTTAACGTTTCGATGACCACTGGCCCGTTGCCAGCAGCGGCGTATTCCCGTGCTAACTTAGAGACTTCGTGAACCGCCACGATATCCATCCCGTCAACTTGTACGGAAGGAACACCCATGGCAACGGCCTTTTGAGCTAAGGTTTCCGCTGCGGTTTGCTTGTACCGTGGCACGGAAATTGCCCAGCCGTTGTTTTGAACGAAGAACACTGCTGGTGCTTGGAAGGCGCTGGTGAAGTTAACCCCTTCATACCAGTCACCCTGTGACGTCCCACCATCACCAGTGTAGACAAAGGCCACGCGGTCCTTATCTTTATTCTTCTTAATCCCTAAGGCAACGCCCGCCGTTTCAACGTATTGGGCGCCGATGATAATCTGTGGAAACAGCATGTTTTTGTTTTCATGAATGTTTCCTTCGACGTGACCCTTGGACCATAAGAAACCTTTTGCAACAGTTGTGCCGTGTTGAATCATTTGTGGTAAATCACGGTAAGCAGGTGCTAAGAAATCTTGTTCCTTAAAGGCAGTCACACTACCCATTTCACTTGCTTCCTCACCAGCAGTTGGCGCGTAGAAACCCAGACGGCCTTGACGCGAGAAGTTCATGGTTTGTTCGTGCAGTGTCCGCTCCCAAACCATCTTCTTCATGAAGTCAACCAGTTGATCATCTGAATATTTTGCTAAGATGTCGGGATTGACAACCTTCCCTTCCCGGTCAATGACTTGAACCGGGTGCTTGTAAGGATCGGCCATCGTAGCTTTGATCTTGGCAAAGTCTACAATCTGTTTGCTTCCATTAGCCATAAGTAACACTTTCCTTTCACTTGATATGAAATTGTTAACTAAAGGTGAGTCAACGTTGCGTTTCCTGACTACGTTTATAAAGTAACATCTTTTCATAAAGGTTGCAAGCCCTTTCATTAGGATAAATTCGGCAATTATAGCTAATCCCTTATGAAATCTATGATTTCTGGATTTAGGATTTTTTTGAAAACGGAAACCGTTTTCTTTTCATTTCATTTTATTGACCAATTATGCTAAAATGAATGGTAACTATGATTAATTCTCGGAGGTAATGTCCTTGTTCTTAATGAAAGATATTGTCCGTGACGGCGACCCGGTTTTACGCCAAGAAGCTGCCGACGTGACCTTTCCGTTGTCTGCAGAAGACCAACAACTGGCAAAAGACTTAATGGAATACTTAGTGGTTTCTCAAGATCCAGAACAATGTAAGAAATACGGCTTACGGGCCGGCGTAGGCTTAGCGGCACCACAAGTGGGCGTTTCCAAGAAAATGGCCTCCGTGCTGGTTCCCGCACCCGAAGAAGGCGGGAAGTCCCCCTTCACCGACGTGATCATCAACCCCGTCATCATCTCCGAATCCGTTCAAAACGGCGCGTTGACTGAGGGCGAAGGTTGCTTGTCCGTCGACAAGGACGTCCCCGGCTTCGTGCCCCGTCACGACCGGATCACCTTACGGTACTACGACGTCAACGGGGAAAAGCATCAAGTTCGTTTAAAGAACTATCCAGCCATCGTTTGCCAACACGAAATCGACCATTTACACGGCATCTTGTTCTACGACCACATCGACCAAGACCAACCCTTCGGTCGCGATGACGACATGGTCATGATCGACTAAGTATTTTATTTCACCAATTAAAACGGGCGCATCCAATCTTAGAATTGGGTACGCCCTTTAATTTTTTCTTCCATTATATAGACGATCTTGTGCATCATTGAACAGCTGGATCGTTCAACTTTTTCAGATCCTTCAAGTATTCCACGGTGGATTCGTTCATCAGATAAGCCACATCGAGATGTAACCGATCCTCGTAGACCCAAATGTCGCTGACCACGAACGCCGAACCCGCGATGACGGCTTTGACCTGGTGATCCGCACTGTAACTGGCTAACGCTTCATTTAAAGCCCGTTCTAGTTGCGGTACCTGATGCTCGGTCGCCAGTCCCACCGCTAACGTGTATTCAAAGGCCATCACGCCCCGTCCCCACACGTCCGCCACGGTTTCGGAGGGACTCAGCTGACTTTCCGCAGCCGTCAACACCTTATCGTTCACCAGCCGTTGAATCGCGGCAGTCACCGCGACGTCCGTCTCCGTTTGTGCCGAGCGACGAACGATCCGCGTCGCCCGTTGAACGACCGTCCGGTGAATCAACACGTATACGCCCCAGGCGATGATCACGCCAATGAGAATCTCAATTCCTAAAGCCATCTCAGTCCCTCCGTTCCGGTTTTCTTACAATTATCATAGCATGAATTGTCGTCTAGGGGTAATTCTATACAATTCGCCAAAACTATGCTAAAATTGTGCTAATTGTTGTGTAAGCAACCCGCAGTTCGGAAAGATCAAAAAACTGATTTGGCGCTTTTTCACGGTCAGATCAAATCTACTATAGAAAAGGAGTCTTGTTAGTGATTTACAAAGTTTATTACCAAGAAGACATGAAACGGAATCCTAAGCGCGAGGATACCCACGCACTTTACCTTGAAGCCCCGACGGAAGTTGAAGCCCGGGCTTTAGTTGAAGCGCATACGGACCACAATATTGAGTTCATTGAAGCCATCGAGGGGGACACCCTGGCTTATGAACAAAAGGAACCAAATTTTAAATTAACGGAGTTCACTGAATGAACAAGTTAAACGTCAAAAATAACGAAACTGCTATCTTTGGCGTGGGTGGATTAGGTGAAATCGGGAAAAACACTTACGGGATTCAATTCCAAGATGAAATCATCTTGATTGATGCCGGGATCAAATTTCCCGAGGACGAATTATTAGGGATCGACTATGTGATTCCCGATTATCAATATCTCGTTGAGAACCAATCCAAGATCAAGGCGCTAGTGATCACCCACGGCCACGAAGACCACATTGGCGGTATTCCTTATTTGCTCCAGGCTCTTAATGTTCCGGTTTACGCGGGTCCTTTAGCGTTGGCCTTGATTAAGAACAAACTCGAAGAACACGGATTACTTAAATCAACTGAACTACACACAATTGACGATGATACGGTGCTTAAGTTCCGCAAAATGAGCGTTTCGTTCTTCCGGACCACGCACTCCATTCCGGATACGTTAGGGATTGCGGTCCACACGCCGGTCGGAACCATCGTCGAAACTGGGGACTATAAGTTCGACTTAACCCCCGTTACCAACCAGCCGCCTGATCTTCAAAAGATGGCGAAGCTGGGGGCAGAAGGTGTGCTCTGCCTAATGTCCGACAGCACCAACGCCGAACGCCCAATTTGGACCAAATCCGAAAAATGGGTCGGTAAATCAATTCGCCGGATTTTTGATCAAGTGCAAGGCCGGGTCATTTTTGCCACCTTCGCTTCCAACATCTCGCGGATTGAAACGGCCTGTGAAACGGCGTTAGCCCACGGTCGTAAGATTGCCGTCTTCGGGCGTTCCATGGAAGCCGCCATCGTCAACGGCCGGGAATTAGGTTATTTGAACATTCCCGACGACGCGTTAGTGGATGCCAACGCCATTCGTTCCCTTCCTGCGGACAAGGTCATGATTCTGTGTACCGGGTCTCAGGGGGAACCCATGGCCGCCCTTTCCCGGATTGCCAACGGAACGCACCGGCAGATTTCGATTCAGCCGGGCGACACGGTGGTCTTCTCCAGTAACCCGATTCCCGGGAACACGATTTCCGTGAACCGAGTGATCAACGAACTGGAAGAAGCCGGTGCCACGGTCATTCACGGGAAGGTCAACAACATCCACACCTCCGGTCACGGTGGTCAAGAAGAACAGAAGCTGATGCTCCGGCTGATGCAACCGAAATTCTTTATGCCGATTCACGGGGAATATCGGATGTTGAAGATTCACACCGAGTTAGCTGAACAATGCGGTGTGCCGTTAGACCACAGCTTTATCCTTCAAAACGGGGACGTTTTAGCCCTGACCAAGGATTCTGCCCGGGTCGCCGGTCACTTCGCCGCTGGGGACGTCTACATCGACGGTTCCGGCATTGGCGACATTGGTAACGTGGTGCTCCGCGACCGGCAACTGCTTTCCGAAGAAGGCTTAGTGGTCGTCGTGGCCACCATCGACCTCAAGAATCAAGAAATCAAAGCGGGACCCGATCTGTTATCACGTGGTTTTGTCTACATGCGTGAATCCGGCGAACTCCTTAACGAGGGTCGTCGGCGGGTCTTCCAGACCATCCGCCGTGCGATGCGGAACCCTAAGGCAACCGAAGCCTCGATTCGCAACGCGGTCATCGACGATCTGCAAAACTTCTTGTTCGAGAAGACGGAACGTCACCCGATGATCTTACCGATGTTTATCATGACGAAATAACGATTTTACGCTGAAGACCGGGACGTTTGTCTCGGCCTTTTTTGCTGAAATCCGGCCCGATTTCTTACGTCCCGTCAAAGTTCTTACGGAATGACTAGGCACGTGAAAAAAAGTTCGTTATAATAAGAGAGAAAAAAATTGAGAGGAGCAGTATGGTGAGTGTCCAGTACTATATTATCTTAAACGAGCATGCGGGGAGTGGTCGTGCCGGTACCCTGTGGCCCCAAATCAAAGAACGCCTGGATGCCGCGGCGGTCACCTATCAGGTGGCGGTTTCCGAGTATGCTAATCACGCTATCCTCTTAAGCGAACAGTTTGCTAAGCACCTGCCTGATACCGGTTCCAACGATTGGGTGGTCCTTGCCGTGGGCGGTGATGGCACCTTACACGAAGTCATCAACGGGCTGACCCATGAACACCGGCAGCATTTGATTCCCGTCGCCTACCTACCCGTTGGCTCGGGCAACGACTTCGCCCGCGGTGCCGGCATGGCCCACGACTGGTCCCAGGCGCTCGATCAGATTATTCACTGCACCCACGCAACCCTTTACGACGTGGGTAACTACAACGAAACCATCAAGCAGGAACGCGGCGTCTTCACCAATAATCTGGGAATCGGGTTCGACGCTAGCATCATTGCTCAAGCGAATCAATCAAAGGCCAAGGTGTGGCTCAACAAGCATCACCTGGGGTCGCTGTCCTATCTGGCTTCTGCCCTGAGCGTTTATTATAACCAATCGGGATTTACGCTCACCGTGCACGTCAATAATCAACGCGATATTTACCCCAACGCCTTTCTGGTCACAACGACCAACCACCCCTACTTCGGCGGGGGTGTGGGCATCGTGCCCCACGCCACGTTGACGGATCACCAGCTCCACCTGGTCGTAATTGAAAAGCCTAACTTCCTTAAGTTGATCTGGCTGGCCTTACGCCTGGTATTTAAGCGTCATTTGACGTCTAAGGCAGTTCACTACTACACCGCGACTAATCTCCACCTGACCGTGCCGGCCATCGAATACGGCCAATTAGACGGCGAAGAAATGGGTGGCCGGTTCTTCGACGTTTACGTGGGGTTACAACAGTACCCCTTCTGGATCGACGTGACCCTTTAACATCATCAAAAAAATCCGTACCTCCGAAAATGGGAGGTGCGGATTTTTAGAATCAATTTTAGGTTAATCTTCCGAAGCAGCCATTGCTTCCAGAATCATATCAAGCTGAGCGCACTTATTGGTCAGGTACGTCATTTCTTCGCCGTACCGGGGCTCGATTTTAACCGTTTCTGTGCCTGAGTGGATCCCAACAGCTTCCTTTTCCTTTAACGTCGCTAATTGCGTATTAGCTTGGCGGTATTCTGCCAAGATCTCCATCCGATTACTCATAACCTTCAACAACTCCTTTTCCACTAGATATTAAATATTCAGTCGCCGTAAAATGACTACTGGAAGATAATACCACGCGTATTCGGATTTGTTAACGATTATCTTAAAAAATTTCGGCACCCACGCAAAAATGGTCAAAAATTTAAGCTAAATCATCTTGACCGCGCAATAGCGGTAGTTACTTGACCGTGCCGGCAAAGGACGGCATAAAGTACTTGCTGATCTGTTGGACCGACACGTTTTGTCCGGGTTGTGGTGCGGCCACAAATTGATTGTTTCCTAAGTAAATGGCATCGTGGTACGTCGACCCGTGGCTTCCCCAGAACAGAATGTCCCCGGGCTTAGCCGAACCCACGGAATGCGTGGAGACCATGCCCTCTTGGGCCGTGGTACTGTGAGGCAGACTGATGCCCATGGCGTGCTGGTAAACGTACGCCACTAAGCCAGAGCAATCCATCCCGCTCAGTGAAGACCCACCCCAAACGTAAGGGATGTTGGCCGAAGCTAATTTTAAAGCCAGTCCCGTGACGGAACCACTGGTCAAACCGGCAGTATTCTTTTTAGTGGTGGTACTCGAACTGCTGGTGTTGGTAGCCGTCGTTGAAGTTGCGGCTTTGGTGGCCTTAGGGGTCTTAGTGGTCGTCTTCGGTTGAGACGTGGCCGTGGCTTGTGAACTGGTCTGAGCAGCCGCTGACGTCGACGAACTGGTTTGCGTCGTCGCAGAACTGCTACTGCTGGTCACCGTTGCGCTATAAGTCGTGGCCGTCGTAGTCTTCGACGTCTTTTGGGCCTTTGGCGTCGTCACCGTCTTGGTCTTTGGCGTTGACGACGCTACCGACTGACTAGTTGCCGAACTCGTGGCAGTTGACTGAGCGGCCTTGGAAGGCGTCGTGGCCTTCGGGGTCGCCGAACGGGTCACCCGCTTAACGGTCTTAGCCCGACTAGTCGGTGTCGTGGTTGGTTGGGTCGTCGCAGACTGGACCTGCTGACTCGTTGAAGGAGCCACGGAACTCGTCTTCGGCGTACTCGTCGTTGCGCTTACAGCCGCTGACTGGGTCGTTGAAGTAGTGGCCGCCGCACTCGACTGGCGTGGCGTGGTCGCTGACGTCGATTGAGTCGCCGAACTCGTGGCTTTTGCCGGCGTGGTGACCCGGGACGTCGCCGTATGCTGGGCACGAGAGACCGCCGTAGTGGAACTCGTCCGTTGGGTCGCCTCGGAGGTCGCCGCAACGGTTGACGAACTCTGAGCACTGGCCGTGGAGGACTGACTAGTGACGGTCGGCGTACTACTACTCTGCCGTTGCTGTTGTTGACTAGCCGCCGCTTGTTGTTGCGCTAAGATCTGGGCCTGAAAGGCGTTGGCCTTTTGGGTGATCTGCCGACTAGCCGATGGCGTGGTGGCCGCTACCGTGGGATTGGTCGCGGGCGCCGTGGTGGTCGCCTGTTGTTTAGCTTGCGGGATGACCAGTTTTTGTCCGACACTCAGCATGTCCCCCGTTAAATGATTGGCCTTTTGCAATTGGGCGACCGTGGTGTGATAGTGCTGGGCTAAATCCCACAGGGTATCGCCAGACTTGACCGTATAGTCAATTTGCGGGTTCGCCGTTTTAACTTGCAACCGTTGCCCGACAAAAATTAAATCGGTGTTCGTATCTAATGAATTTTGTTCTTCTAGGGTTTGGATCGAGACGCCATACTTCTGGGAAAGTCCCCAAACCGTATCGCCGGATTGAACCTGAATACTATTGGCGCTAGCCGTCATTTGTGCGCCGGCGGCTAAGGCCCCGAGAGCGCCGACAACGCCAACTGCGACTTTCGTTTTTCGCTGTTCTGTACTCATTTCCACACACACGTCCTTTATTCCTCAATTTTTACTGATGCATTCCCCCACGAAATTCTGATCAGAATTCCGCTTGATCCCCGTTGGTTCATAACGAATACGAATTACAAATCCATCTTACCACACGTTTTGCGCGTTTCTTGTGAATTATTAAGAAAAGATTAACGAATTTTTATCCCGAAACGTGTGTTCTACTAAAACGATTACATTTCTGCTTTTCCCTTCATAACGCTATCATACCAACAACTAATCATCCGTTTTAAGAGAACAAGCGTTCATTTCGCTACTGCAATCAGTTGGCCTACCTGATTAATTATTCAAAAATTCCGGTAAATTTTCCCAACAATTGTAGTCTACAATCTATTCGGCCCAACGCTTTTTGTATTCTACAATATCCCGGCTGCTCCCCGTTATTGTGAAATCGGTTGCTGACCACAAAAAAACGGGCTAAATGCCCGTTAATTTGTTCAGTATCTATCTCAAGCTAGTTAAATAGCCCCGTAAAGAAGTTCACGATTTGGTGCCAGATTCGGACGATGAAGTTCTCCGCTTGTTTGGCGTCCGCACTATTCGCAAAGTCCTTCACGCTCGCCATCTTATTGCCAATGCTGTTAGCCAGATTATTGGCAACGTTCTTCACGTTAGACACGTAGTTTTTGCTGGTCGAGACCGGTGCTTGTTGCACCTTACTCAACGCAATCGAAATATTGTTGATTTGGGTTTGCGTGGTTTGATTGGTGATTCCCTGCTTGGCTAAAGCCTTTTGCAGCATGGCTTCGATGTCGGCCTTAGTGGCCAGGTCGTTGCCGTTTTGCCGTTGCTTGGCCAAATCCGAGGAGACCGACCCCACGGCCGCCATCAGCTTACCGGGATACTTCTTATCGCTACTGTTATCGTTGATGGCCGGTTGGGTGGCGTCCAACACCCCGTTGGCAGCTTGGGTATTTTCCGCATTCAAGGTTAACCCATCGGCGGCTAAGGCCTTGTAGACCCCGGTCAACGCGGATTCACCGGACACCGACTTGTCGGCCGTGACCGTAATGATCACATCTTTGACGCCCGCCATGGTCGCGACCATGGAATACTGTTGAGCCGTCACCTGCGTAATGTTATTACTGCCGTTATACTTAGCAATATTGACCTTGACGCCCGAACCGGGATCGGCCGGCGCTAACGCCACCGAGCTGATCATACTGGCGTCCGTGGTTCCCGCCGAATTTAGATATTTAGCGTAGTCGCTTCCCGTGGCGGTCAAGGCCGCGTAGTTCGATTTAACGCCTAACGCGGTCGCTACCGAGTCCTTGTCTTCACTCGCCAGACCGGCCCCGTAGACCACGTAGGCCTTCGAGAGCGCCTTGGTTTGGACGGTACTGCCACTATCACTGGTCGTGGAACTGCTATCACTTACCACCGAACTGCTGTCCGTGGTATCGGTCGTATCCGCGTGACCGGCTAACGCATGGCCCCCTAAGGCCAAGGCTGCCGTGACCGTGGCAAGACCTAGTAAAAGTCGTTTGGCTTTCATTAATCTGTCCTCTTCTTTCACGAATATTATCTGACCCTAGGCCTAGTATAGCATGGCCTCCCCCGCTCCGTGCGGGGTCACCCGTGACCTTAGAGGATTCTTATTATTGCCAGAACCGGCGACCGCCCGCATATTCGGCCGCGTACGGTGCCTGAGCCAGCGACGTCAGCGTCACGGTTTCGCCAGGCTTAGGCGCGTGCAGCATCTGGCCCTTGCCCGCGTAAATGCCCACGTGATGAATGGCCCCGGTCCCGTGATCATGCGCAAAGAAGACCAGGTCGCCGGGGGCTAAGGCTTCGGGCGCGATGGGATACCCGCTGGTAAATTGGTCCTGAGCATCCCGGGGAATTGCGTAATCTAACGCCCGGTGTAACGCATAGACCAATCCGGAACAGTCAAATCCCTGTGGCGTAATGCCGCCCCATAAGTAAGGGGTCCCCAAAAATTCTCGTCCCAGTGCCAATAAACGGTCCCCATCGTCGACCCCGCCCAGGGTCAACCGGGCAGCCTGAGCACTGATTTTTCCGCTACCTAACGGGGTCAAAACCTGGATGTGTTGGGCGTCCTGTCCCGTCGTGGTCAAGACCGTTCCCAAGGGAAGCGTTAGTTCGACCTGTCCCTGATCGTCCAATAACGGCGTTTCCGCCTGGACTAACCGGACCGTAGTCGTAGGATAATCGAGTTCCTGATCACGTGCGGTCAGTTGACGTACCGGTAACCAGCCCGGGTATCCCCGGCGTTCTAATCGCGTGGCCTGCCGTTTCACAAAGACGTGGGCCCAGTCGCCCTGCACTTGGTCTAAGATCACCCGGTCGTTTAACAACGCCTGGGTCACCATCGTATTTTGGTCCGCCAACGCCGCTTGGTCCGTGACGCTTAATTGGGCCAGCCACGTTGCAATATCCGGTGCGTTAAAATAGGCCTGCGCCACCTTAGCTTTGGTCGGTGCGGCCCACACGATAGCCGTCGGCACCTTTACCCGTCGAATTTCCATAAAACCGCCTCCAAATCCATTTGCCTCAAATATACCAATAATCTTAGGCGGTGACTAGTTAATCACCCAAAAAAGATCAGGTCTCCCGACCTGATCTTTTATTTTAATGGGGTGAACTAGTTTAAATTAAGGTACGTTTGGACGACCCGTTCCGGCGTAAACCCGGCCATGGCAATGACCTGTTCGCCGTTCCCACTGGCCCCAAACCGGTCTTGGGAAATGATTGCGCCGTCTAAACCGGTGTATTGGCACCAGCCTAAGCCGCTCGCCATTTCGATGGCGACCCGCCGCCGTAAGGCCTTAGGCAAGACCTTTTCTCGGTAATCCGCCGACTGTTGGTTGAAGGCTTCAAAACTCGGAATAGAAACGACCCGAACGTCGTGCCCTTGTGCCAACAGTTGCTTTTGCGCCGTCAAGGCGACTTGGACCTCGGAACCCGAAGCGATGAGAATCCCTTCGGCTTGGTCCTGCGCGTCGGCCACGACGTAACCGCCGCGTTTAACCCCGGCGTGGACCCGTTGTGCGGGCTTCGGTAACGTCGGCAACCCTTGCCGTGTCAAGACGATGGCCGTTGGGTGGTCGGTGGCTTGCAACGCCGCTAACCAGGCCGCCGCGGTTTCGTTACCATCGGCGGGCCGGTACACCGTCAGTCCCGGAATCGACCGCAACGCCGCCAACTGTTCGACGGGTTCGTGGGTCGGCCCATCTTCCCCGACGGCCAAGGAATCGTGCGTAAACACGTAGATGACCGGCAGCTTTTGCAAAGCGGCCAACCGAATGGCCCCCTTCATGTAATCCGAGAAGACGAAGAACGTCGACCCGTAAACCCGGGTGCCCCCGTGGAGCGCAATCCCGTTCATCGCGGCGGCTTCCGCAAATTCCCGGACCCCAAACCACAGGTTCTTGCCCGTCCGGTTCGTCGCACTGAACCGGTCTTCATCGGCCACGTTGGTCTTGTTAGAACTGAAGAGATCGGCTGAGCCCCCCCAGAGGTTCGGGCACGCGGCACTGATCCGTTGCAGGATCTCGTGACCGCTGGCCCGGGAAGCCAATTGATCTTTTTTGTAGTAGGTCGGCAGTTGTTCCGCCAAGTCTTTCGGTAAAGTTTGACTGATGCCCTGCGCGAATTGAGCGGCCAACCCAGGTTCCGCGTTAGAGTAATGGGCCACCAAGTTCGACCATTCCTGATGACTGGCCCAGCCCCGTGCCTTAATGGTGCTCATGAACCGATCATGCACCGCCGTGGGCACCGTGAAAGGATCGTTATGCCAGTTGTAGAAGTCCCGCGTGGCGGCAAGGTCTTCGGCATTCAGGGGGGCCCCGTGAACCTTGTTAGTTCCGGCATGAGGACTCCCCGCCCCAATTTGGGTCTTAACTTCGATCAGGGTCGGCCCGTTTTGATTATCCTTGGCCGCGTTGATGGCGGTATCGATGGCGTCTAAATCGTTGCCATTTTCCACTCTTAAGTAGTTCCAACCGTAGCTCATGAAGCGTTGGCCCACGTTATCGTGGCAGGCGTTACTTAAGGGCCCATCCAACGATACGTCGTTAGAATCGTAAAGTACGATCAGCTTGTTTAATTGTAGCTGACCCGCTAAACTAGCGGCTTCGGCGGCGACCCCTTCCATCAGGTCCCCGTCACCACAAATGGCGTAAGTATAGTGATCCACGACCGCGTAATTGGTCCGGTTATAGGTTGCCGCCAAGTGGCTTTCCGCCATGGCCATCCCTACGGCCATGCCGACCCCTTGGCCCAGCGGACCGGTCGTGGCATCGACCCCTGGCGTCACCCCGTATTCCGGATGTCCCGGCGTCTTACTGCCCAATTGGCGGAAATGCATCAAGTCGTCGCGAGTGACCGCAAACCCACTCAGGTTCAACAGGCTGTACAGCATCGCGGAGCCGTGACCGGCTGATAACACGAACCGGTCCCGGTTGAACCATTGAGGGAACGAGGGGTCCACCCGTAAATGCCGGGAGAATAACACGTAGGCCATCGGCGCAACGCCTAACGGCAATCCCGGATGACCGGACCGGGCCCGGGAGATCATATCCATACTGAGCATCCGCACCGCCGTCACGGCTTGGGTGTCCACTGCATCAAAACTTGCTTGTTGTTCAATCGCTTTTTCATTTAACATCTCATAAAACCTCGCTTTGAGTTGACCGGACCACTCACGGCCATCCGTTTTAAGTGATGATGCTAAACGTTAATTTTACCGGTAAAATCGACGTCCTTCATCGACTTTTTTAACTATACCAATTCGACGTGATAATTGCAACCCCTCTCACAAAAGTTATTTTAGCGGGGTTTATCGGAAACGAGATTTTAAATTGGCCACTATACCGTTCCTATACCAATTGCAACCGGTTGTTTTGGGTGGTCAAAAAAAGCGGTGTTTTCCGAAAAAATCGAAAAACACCGCTGCTTAGTTTGTTAGTTTTCTGAAAAATTACTTTTGGCTCGCCGCGATCACTTGATCGTAGGTTGGAATCGATGGCATAGCCCCTAAGCCCTGAACCGTCAAGGAGCTGGCCCGTTGAGCAAAGACCAACGCCGTTTCGATATTGCTCAAGTCCGGCTTTAATTGCGAACTCAGCGCACCAATGAAGGTATCCCCGGCCGCCGTGGTATCCACTGCCTTGACCTTAAAGGCGGGAACGAAGCCAGACCCGGCCGGCGTTGAATAGTAAGCACCCTTACTGCCGACCGTGATGATCAGATTTTTGGCGCCCATTTCCCGGAACTTCTTGGCGTTGGCGTCCATAGAGGCCACGTCGGTCACTTCGATCCCCGTTAAGATGGCACTTTCCGTTTCGTTCGGAACGACCAGGTCCGTCACCTTCAGGATGGCCGGATCGATCTTAGCGGCCGGTGCGGGATTCAAAATGGTCGTCACACCGTGCTGCTTAGCAATCGTGAAGGCCGTTAAGGTGGCGGCTTGTGGCGTTTCGAACTGGGTGATCAAGAAGTCCGCCTTGGCGATGTCGGCTTCAACGGCCGTCACTTCGGCCGACTTGATTTGTTGGTTAGAGCCCCCGTAAACCAGAATACTGTTTTGGCCGGCTTCATCCAACAGAATGAACGCCGAACCCGTCCCCACCGTCTGATCGGTCACAATGGCACTGGTATCGATGTGGTCGTTATTCAACGATTCCACCATAAACCGCCCCGCGTCGTCGTTGCCGACCTTACCGATGAACCGCGTAACGGCCCCGGCCCGTGCAGCAGCGACGGCCTGGTTGGCACCCTTACCCCCAGCGGCACTGGTCTTATTTTCCGTCGATAACGTTTCCCCCGGTTGCGGCATCCGCGCTAACCGTAACGTCGTATCCACGTTTAAACTTCCTAAAACTGTCACCTGATTTGCCATAATGACCTTCACTCCTTCGTTCTCTATCGCATGTAAAACGTTTTACGCATCACTGACATAAATTATTGTTCGTTTTCGCTACCTGTAAGATTACCATATTCCGAAAAGGCTTACAAGGATTATTTCTGTGAATCGACCGGCCCCGTGCTTTCCCGCTGCCGCAAGTCCACCGGCAGATCCACGGTCTGACCGCTTTGGCGACGGTTGTGAATCCGCTTGATCAATAATTCCGTGGCCTGTTCCCCCATGGTCACCACCGGTTGATGAACGCTACTTAGCTTCGGCACCACGTATTCGTCGAGATCAATGTCATCGTATCCCAGGACGGAAAGGTCTTCCGGCACCCGCAGGCCCCGTTCGTGTAACCCCCGGATCAGCCCCAACGCCGTCTCGTCGTTAATGGCAAAGACCGCCGTGGGCTGCTGGGCCACGATTGCCGCCGTGGCTTGGTAGCCGCCCAGCTTGGTCATCGGCGAGTGGACCACGTTAGCATCGGTAAACGCGATTCCCGCCGCCTGCAGGGTTTGGCGAAAACCCGCCAACCGCACGGTCAGGTTCTGGGTCGGCTGATCAGGCATGACCACCGCGATCTTGCGGTGCCCCAACGCTACCAAGTGCTGGGCCGCCAGTTGCCCGCCCCGGGTATCGTCGATGCGAATCCGGTCCAGACTGGGACCCCCGTTTTGGTCGATCAGCAGGTACGGTATGCCGTTTTTCTTGAGAATATTATCGATGGCTTCCCCGGTGATGGACGCGCTGGCAATGATCAGCCCGTCAACCGCCCGCTTGATCAACTCCTGCAGGTAGTAACTCTCGAGTTCTTGGTCGTGATTGGCCCCAAAAATCAGCGGAATAAAGTGGCGCTCCCGGCTGGCCGCTTGAACCCCCTTGATGAACATGCTAAAAAAGGGGTTGCCCAGGTTCGGCACCAACACCCCGATGGTTTGGGCAGATTTCATGATGAGGTTGCGGGCGTTAAAATCGGGGACGTAGCCCATCTTGTCTTGGAGTTGATGCACGCGTTGGCGCGTCTCCAGACTAAACCGTTCACCCTTACCGTTTAAAATTTGTGAAACCGTCGTGACCGAAACACCAGCTGCCTCGGCGAGGTCTCGAATCGTCACTTTTCGTGTCATAGGATCCTCCACAATCATTACCGTTTTTTTAAATTATACCCCACCATGCGCCGCTGCGGTGGTCTTTTTCAGAAATTGGTCTGGTTCGACCAATTTCCACACAAAAGGCGATGCCCGCAGACATCGCCTAAATTGGTTTCACTTACGCTTTGAGAATCTTATCAATGGCGGCCAATTCTTCCGGATCGAACGTCAGATTCTGAACGGCCTTTACGTTTTCATACAGGTGTTCCGCTTTGGAAGCCCCGGTGATCACGCTGGTCACCACGGGATCGTGGAGTAACCAAGCCAACGCCATATGGGACAGCTTTTGACCCCGGCTGTGGGCGATCTTATTTAGCGCCTGCAGCTTGTGCCAAATCTTATCCCGACCATCCTTAAAGATGTATTGGCTCGACCAATGAATGTTGACGTCATCCGGAATACCGTCCAGATACTTATCAGTCAACAACCCTTCCGCCAAGGGACCATAGGCCATGATCCCGGCGTTATTTTCCCGCATCCGGTCAAATAAGCCGTCTTGGGCGGTCTTTTGGTTCAACATGTTATAGGACACTTGGTCCATCACAAACGGCGTGTGCAGGTCCTTAAAGATCTTGACCATCGCCATGGCTTGCGGCGCCGTGTAGTTGGAAATCCCGACGTATAACGTTTTCCCTTGCTTGACCAGGTCGTCTAGGGCCACGGCCGTTTCTTCGGGCGACGTTTCGGCGTCGTACCGGTGACTGTAGTAAATATCCACGTAGTCTAAGCCCATCCGTTCCAGCGATTGGTCCAGTGAGGCAATCAAGGCCTTACGGGAACTCATTTGGCCGTAAGGGCCGGGCCACATGTGAAAGCCCGCCTTGGTACTGATGACCATTTCGTCACGGTAAGCTTCCATCTCCCGGTGAAAAACCTGACCGAAGAGGCGTTCGGCTTCCCCGGTACCGGGACCGTAGTTCGCGGCCAAATCGAAACTAAAGATGCCGGCGTCAAACGCCTTTAAGATAATGTCGCGGGTGTCGGCGTAGTTCGCGTCTTCCCCAAAGCTGTGCCACATCCCAAAGGAGATTGCGGGAAGTTGAAATCCCGTATTACCAGCGCGCCGAATCGGCATTTTTTCGTATCGGTGTTCATCTGCTACGTACATGTAATTGCCACATTCCTTTCTGCTCCATACCAATGAGGAGGTCAAGGGTTCCTCACCCGAAAGTTACCGGGGGGTGGCCCTTAATCTCATCCATCTTATACCACCTAAAGTATAGAGAATTGGTGTGGACCAGTCAAGTTGGTCGGTCCAATTTAATGCCGATCGTCACTCAACTTAACCGCTTGGGAAACGTGACCGTTCGTGGTCGCCAGCAGTTCCTTGGCCTCCGCAATCGTGCCCTTAGTTTCGATCAAAACGATGGCCAACGGCACGTTATTGTTGGCCCGGGCTAAGGCCCGTTCGGCCGCTAACGTCGAGGTTTGCGTGGCTTCCGCGATGATCTTTTTGGACCGTTCGAAGGTCTTATCGTTGGTCGGAACCACGTTGATCATCAGGTTCTGGTACACCTTCCCCGTCTTGATCATGATCCCGGTCGACAGCATGTTCAAAACCATCTTTTCGGCCGTTCCCGCCTTCAACAGGGTCGCCCCCGTAATCACTTCGGGGCCCACGACCGGGGTAATTGGATAGTCCGCTAATTGGGCCAAGGGACTGTCGGCAATGCAGGAAAACCCAATGCCTAACGCGCCCTGGGACTGGGCATCCTTTAAGGCCGCCACCGTGTAGGGCGTCTGGCCCGATGCGGCGCTGGCGACCACCACATCATCGCTGGTCAGATGTACGGCGGCGAGATCCGCCTGCGCTAATTCCGGGGAGTCTTCGGCCGCCTGAACGGTTTGGGTCAACGCCCGGGGACCGCCCGCAATCAGGCCAAAGGTTTGCTGGGCGGTCAAGCCGTACGTGGGTTGTAATTCCGTCGCATCGATCACCCCGAGACGCCCAGACGTCCCAGCACCAATGTAAATCAACCGGCCCCCTTGGTCGAACTTCGGGTACGCCGCATCAATGGCCGCCGCAATCTGGGGAAGCTGCTTCTGCACCGCCCGGGCCACCCGTTGGTCCTCCCGGTTGATCGTCGCAACCATTTCCAGCGTCGATTCGCGATCGATATGGGTTGAACGGTGATTCCGCTGTTCCGTTAAGATTTCATCTAATTGCATCTCGTCATCCTCCAACCTAACACAAAACGTTATTTTTCATTTTATGTATTCGTTTTCATAAAACCTATCTTAGGTATACCATGTTCCATACCGAATTTCAATTCTGATTTATAAAATGTTAGTAACCGTTTTCATTTCGGGGCCATAAAAAAAGAATTGGTAATGATCAATTCCTTTTTCGAGATGCTAATTTCACTTTTCAACGGCCATCCATTGGTACCCGCGACTCATGCCGGCTGGGTTCCAAACGTAACCGGTGACCTTGGGGTTCCACAATTCCACCGTGGCCGGTTGATACAGTGGGATGACCCCTTGTTGGGTCATCAACCGTTTTTCGGCCTTGACCAGGTCGTTGTACCGCGCCGTGGGCCGGTTAGCGTCTTGGTTCTCGGACTTCTTGATCAACGCGTCGTATTGCGCATCACTGAAACTTCCGTTGTTATTGGTGTTCCCCGTGGTCATCAACGATAAGAAGTTGATAGGATCCGCGAAGTCGGCTCCCCAACTCGAGAGGACCAGATCGAAGTTTCCGGAGTTCGACCGGCTCAACCGGGTCTTGTACGGCAACGTGTTCAGGGAAGCCTTCACGTTAGGTAACTTCTCCAATTCGGCTTGGATGTACTGGGCCACGGTCTTGGTGACCGCTAAGTCGTCACACATCAACGTCAGGTTCAGTTGCTTGGTGCCGGTCGCCTTCAAGCCCGCCTTTAATAAGCGCTTCGCTTGTGGCAAATCGTAAGCCACGCCCTGCTTAACGTAAGCGTCCTTGGCAAAATCGGCCTTAGTCTGCGGGTTTTGCGTCAGGTTTTGGGAAACGAACCCTAGCGGGGCCTTCGACCCGTCCCGTAAGACGTGACTGGCCAACTGTTGCTTGTTGATGGCTAACGACAAGGCCTGCCGGACCTTGACGTTCTTTAACGCCTTGACCCGTTTTTCGTTCATCTGCATGTAGTAGGTCGAGCCCCCCACGAACGTCTTCATATCGGAATTGTTCTTGAGGTTCGCCACCTGGGTGCCGTCCAGCGTGGTGGCATCGAGGGCCTTCTTCTGATAAAGGTTCAATCCGGTCGACGGATCGGCCACGACCTGGAAGTTCATGGTCTGCAGGTGAATGTGCCGTTTATCCCAGAACTTCGGGTTCTTGACCAGCTTCCAGCTCTGCGACGTCCCGGTCCACTTGGTCATCTTAAACGGTCCGTCATAAGCCGTGGCGTTGCCGGAATGACCGTAGTGGCTTCCTTCCTTGACCACCACGCTCTTTTCTTGCGGGAAGAACGTTGGGAAGGCCAGCAACAGCTTAAAGTAAGCGACCGGCTTGCTCAACGTGACTTCCAAGCGGTAATTGCCCAGGGCCTTGACTCCCAATTGACTCGGCGCGACCTTTCCCGATTGGACCTGGTTAAAGTTCTTGACCCCGGCCATCAGATAAGCGTATTCCGAAGCCGTTTTAGGGTTAGCCGTCCGTTGCCACGAGTAGACGAAATCGTGGGCCGTGACCGGTTTTCCGTCATTCCAGTGATTGGTCTTGCGCAAGTTAAAGACGTAGCGTTTTCCCCCGTTGGTCACCGTGGTCTTGGTGGCTAGCGCGTTAATTAACTTTTCGTTCTTCCCTAGCCGAAAGAGCCCCTCTTGCGTGTGGTACAGCATGGTCAGACTCGTCGAATCGGCCGCCTTGGAAACATCCAACGTGGTCACTTCCGACTTGGCCGACAATTTTACGGTTTGCTTCGTGGCTAAGCCCTGCGACGAACTGCTCGACGACGACTTCCCACAAGCGGCTAGTCCCCCAATGACCAGCAAACTCACTCCTACTAAAACGCCAACGTGTTTTCCGTTCAAAATCACTCGCTCCTCAATTTAATTTCTGCGATGTCCCGAGCCAACCGTCTCGTGGTAACTCGGACAAACGGTTCACCGAAAATACTAATTTTTCGTAAGCAAAACATCTGTTTCCACCATACCGATTTTTAAAATCGTTTGCAAGTCGAACGGCCCTCAGATGAGAAATTGGGGCCATTCCCTAATGCCCTTGCCATTTTAACCGGTGCCAGCCGACGTGTAAGCCGTAGGTCGTGATAAACGCCAGGAGCCACGTCACCAAATAACTGACCACTACCCGCCAGCCGAGTGGTAGCCCACTGGTCACCGCCCACACCCCGACCAGCCAGAAGACGTGGCCGAGATAGGCCCGGTAAGCGTAGGTCGCTAACCAGTGCATGGGTTTCAGCCACGCCGAGCGTCGCCGTAACTGGGCGATTGCTAAACAACTGACCAGGCCGATCACGGCAAAAGCGTAGAGGGTCGCCGAAGGCTGGTAATAACTCGCCGCGGCCAACCGCACCGGTCTGCCGCGAGCTACGAGTTGGGCACTCAGCCACCCGTAGGCCGCTAGCCAGGCCAGCACTACTAGGGGCCAGTGACGTTGTAGGGCTACGGCCCCCGTCTTGAATTGGCCCCACAAGACGCCCACCACGGCGTAGGGCAGAAAGCTCAACGCCAAGCGGTCGACCAGATAAGTGGGGGCGTGGGGAAACCACCACAGCCAGCCTACGTAAAAGAGCGCCGTGACGCCCAGACTGAGGCGGGCGCGGTGGCCGTCATGCCCGACCCACCGGGACCACGCCCAGAAAAGTGGCATCCCCCCGATGAATTGGAGCATCATGGTGTTGTACCACAGGTGCGGGGCGGCGTTACCGTTAACGGCCTGCCAGAGAAATTGGCCGACCGATTGCGCCGTTCCGTGTTGTTGAACGCCGGGCAGGAGACCCAGATACACCGCCGTCCACCAGGCCGTGGGAACTCCCAGGGCCGACCACTGCTGGCGCCAGTACTGCCGTTTGGGTTGGGTCGGGGTCCGGGCGTGTTGCCGTAACGTGGTGTACAGGATGCCAAAGATAAAGGCCGGAGCCGTAAATTTGACCAAGTTATAGGCGCTGCCGAAGACCCATTGTTGCCGCACCGTGGGATGGGCCGCCATGGCAAAGCCTAAAACCGACTGTAACATGACCGCGGTACAGGCCGCGACCTTGAGATAGTCGCCGATGTCGGCGGTCGGCGTGGTTGCTGCTTGCTGCATTTTCTCAATCCTCACTAAAAAAGGAGACTCCACCGAGTCCCCCTAAACCATTTGTCATGTCTGCCGTTACTGCTGTTGCTTGGTAATTGGTGAATGGAACAGCTGATCAACGGGTTGTTCGTGATAGATCAGGTTAATGGCCCGCCCGAAGAGTTCGTCCACGGACATGACCACGAACTTATCGCTTTGTTTGTCGGCTGGAATCTGAATCGAGTCGGTCACGACCACCTTTTCTAGCGGCGCGGCGTCGATTCGCTTAGTCGCGTCCCCGGACAACACGGCGTGGGTCGCACAAGCGTACACGCTGGCCGCCCCCGCGTTTCGCAGGGCCACCGCCGACACGGAGATCCGTACGGCCGTATCGATGATGTCGTCCACTAGGATGGCGTGCTTCTGCCGCACGTCCCCAATCACAGCTTCCGGATGAGCCGCATTTTCGGTCTCACTCCGGTTGTCGATGATAGCAATCGGCGTACCCAATAATTCGGCTAACCGCCGGGCTCTGCTGACCCCCGCATGGTCGGGTGCCACGACCACCGTGTTTTCCGCGTTCAGGTCGGTATTGTTCTCAAAGTAGCTGGCCAACAGCCGGTCGCTCTGCAGATGATCGACGGGAATGTCGAAGAACCCTTGCAGTTGCGCCGCATGGAGGTCCAACGCGATGACCCGGCTGACGCCATCCATTTGTAAGAGCGACGCCACCAGTTTAGCCGTGATGGGTTCCCGCGACCGCGCCTTCCGATCGGCCCGCGAATACCCGTAGTACGGAATGACCACGTTGATTTTCGCTGCGCTGGCCCGCCGTGCGGCATCCACCATGATCAATAATTCCATGAGGTTGGTGTTCACGGGATCAGAGACGGACTGAATGATAAAGAGTTCATCCCCCCGGATGCTTTCATCAATACTGATTTGAATTTCACCGTCACTAAAATGTTTAACGGTTGCCTTACCTAATTCCACGCCGGCTACCCGGGCGATTTTTTCGGCTAAGGGCCGGTTAGAGCTTAAGGCAAAGAGCTTCATTTTGCCCGCTTCGACCTGTTCTACCATAACAGCCTCCTATGCTTGTTCACTGGTTAAATTAACTCGTCTTCATTATCGCAATTTACCGCCGGAAACGCAACGCTTAACCGAACGTTTTTAGGCCCGGGGCATAAATTGTTGGGGCGTGATACCCTGCATGCCGATCATCGGATCGATTTGCCCGGCCAACGCCAACTCCGGCGTTAAGCGGTAATCCGGTGGCGTCGTTGGCTGAGCGACCGGCTGCTCCGGTGAAGCCTCGGCCGCCGTAGCCGGCGGTGTCGGGGCGGTCGACGTTGGCGTTTCGCCAGCAGTCGGCGTTTGCGGGGCGTCCGGGGCTAAGACCGCCTGGATGCGTTGGGTCAACGTGGTGTGCCGGTTGACCGACAAGTTTTCCACGCACGCGGTAAAGGCCTGCGGTTCACCCACCAGGATCAGCATCTGCGCCGCTCTGGTCACCGCCGTGTACAGCAGATTGCGTTGGAGCATGCGGCTGTACTGACTGACCATCGGGAGGATGACCAGCTTAAATTCGGACCCCTGGGCTTTGTGAATTGACATGCAGTAGGCTAGGGTCAAGCGAATCCAGTCGTTACGCGCGTAAGTGACCTCGGTCTGCTCGAAGGCGATCGTCAACTGGTCGCTCTTGACCTTACTGTGCTTATCGCTGGCCAAGTCGATCCCGGTAATGGTCCCGATATCGCCGTTAAACACGTTGTTTTCGGGGCTGTTGACCAGGTGTAAGACCTTATCACCGATTCGAAAACGCTGATGGCGAAACTCAACTTCCTTGGTGCGCTCGCTCTTCTTGGGGTTCAAAATCCCCTGCAGGATGTCGTTGAGCCGGTCGATGCCGGCCGTTCCCCGGTACATCGGGGCCAGCACCTGGATGTCGGCGGCGCTAAAGCCCTTCTGGTGGGCCTTCCCCACGATTTGGTCGATCACGTCGGCCACCTGGTTGGCGTGACAGGCGATAAACGACCGGTCCGGCTGATTCTGGGTGAAGTCGGCGGGGAGCTGCCCGTTTTTGATGGCGTGGGCCAACGGAATGATCGACGACCCATCCCCCTGCCGGTAAATGGTATCCAGTTGAATCTTGGTCAGTTGGTCGCTGGCTAAGAGGTCGTGAAAGACCTGGCCCGGCCCCACGGAAGGCAGCTGGTCCTTATCTCCCACGAAGATCACCTGCATGCCCACCGGCACGGCCCGTAACAGGACCTTCATCAGTGAGACATCGACCATCGACACCTCGTCGACGATCAATAAGCCACCCTCTAAATCCTTGGTGGTGGCGTCTTCGATGTCGGCTTCGCGACCAGTCAATCCCAATAAGCGGTGGATCGTACTGGCGGGCAGGCCGGTGGTCTCACTCATCCGCTTTGCGGCCCGGCCGGTCGGGGCCGCCAACAGAATCGGAAACGGCCGTTCCTTGTACTCGTTAATGTCTAAAGAAAGCTCGTGTAGCCGGGCATATAACTGGACCAAACCGCGAATGATTGTGGTCTTTCCGGTCCCCGGCCCCCCGGTCAGTAGCAAGACCTTGGCCCGAATCGCCGCGGTCAGCGCTGCGGTCTGGGAGTCGTCGTAGGTGATGTCCGTTTGTTTTTCGACGATACGTAATTGTTTTTGAATGGCCTCGTCGTTGAACTTGGCCGCCGGGTCGTCATCGTCGGCCTGTAAGAGCCGGTTCAGATGTTCGGCGATTTGCCATTCGTCGTCGTACAACGGCTTTAAGTAGATGCGCTGGTCGTCACCCACGACCTTTTGCTGCTTGGCTAACTCTAGAAGCTGGGTCGCCAGGTCTTGGGGGTTCAACCGCACGTTGCGGCTATTCTCTAATAGGCCCAACGCGTTAGTCAACAAGGGTTTAGCCGTGGTATAGGTGTCCCCGTTGGCCACGGACAGGTCCCGTAGCGTCTGGAGAATGCCGGCGCGTAACCGCTCGGGGCGGTCCGGGGCATACCCCAGCTGCGTGGCAATCTGGTCGGCGCGTTTGAAACTCACCCCGGCGATGTCCTCGGCTAGTCGGTACGGATTTTCGTGGATCACGTCGAGCGTTTTTTCCTGATAGTGGTTATAAATCGCGGCGGCTAAGGTGCTCCCAAAGCCGTAGCCGTTTAACCCAATGATGATCTGCTCCATGCCGTTATTGGCCTGCAGGTTATCGATCAGCGTCTGGGTGACCTTCGGCGATAGCCCCAACGGGTCCAGCACCGTGTGATCGTTTAGGATGGCCTCGATGGCGTCGTTGCCCAGGGCGTCCACCACCCGTTCGGCAGTCTTCTTACCGACGCCCGGGAAGTCTTCGCCACTCAGGTAGGCAATCACACCGTTCCGCGAGGTCGGCGTTTCGTTTTGGTAGTTGTCTGCTTGGAACTGAACCCCGTACTTGGGGTGTTCCACCCGCTTACCGGTGAACCGGTAGGCCACGTCGTCTTTGATATCCGCAAAGTTACCGGTGACCACGATCTCGTCTTCGTGCCAATCTAAACTGGTCTCACTGATTTTGACCAGCATGACCTTATAGAAACTATCCTGGCTGGCAAAGAAGACCGCACTCACCGTGCCCACCACGTAGTCGGCCTGCGTGCCGTTATCGGTTGCGAGTAAGTCCAAAGATTCGGTTGCCATGCCTGATTACTCCTTCTTTTGGTTGTGCTGTGCTTGAATAAACTTTTCGATGTCGACCAGCTTCTTCTGTCCCTGCGCGTAGTAGGTCGGGTCCAGTTGCTTGGCACGGTCAAAGTACTGCGCGTACGGGTCGCCCTGCACCATGGCGACTAGGCCCCGGTCAAACGTAGCTCGCCCGTTCTGCGCGTCGAGGGCTAAGACCTGGTCGTAATACTGCGCCGCCTGGGCCATGTTCCCCAAAGCCAGCAGGTTTTCGGCCACGACCTGGAGGGTCGCCACGTCTTGCGGTTGACTAGTCAGCGCGGTCAACGCGAAGGCCAAGGCCCGCTTGTGGTCGCCATTCGCCATGTGGCTCTGGGCGATCATCAAATAGCCGGCGCCCTTGAGTTGGTCACCCAACTGGTCGAACTGGGCGATGGCCTTGGGGTAATCTTGGGCCGCGTAATACACGTTGCCCAAGCCGTAGTGCAACCGTTCCACGGCGTCCGGCTGAGCGGCGAAAAGTCCCAGGGCCTTCATCAAGAGTTCTTCGGCCTGCGCGTACGAGTTCAGGTCGACCAGCACGGTCGCTAACTCGTAGTAGGGTTCGAACTTCCCGGGTTCTTGGGTAATCTGTTGCACTAATTGGTGAACTAATTTTTCTGAGCGTTGTTTATCCGCCGCTCGGCCGGCGGAAGTGGGTTCTGTCATGTGATCACCTCATTTAAATCGTATCGGTTGGCGTCGCGGCGGCCGTCAGAAAGCTGGTGTTGTTCCAGTCCAACAGGTCAAAGTGTTGCCCGTCGCTGGTCTCGAGGACCGTGACGCTGGTGTTACGAATCCCGCCGCGCTTGCGTAAATCGGCCAGCGGGGTCGCCAGTAGGGCGTTGATTTCGGCGTTTAACGCCGCCCCGTGCCCCACGATCAACACGTTATCCTGTGGTCGGGGGTTGTTGGCCACGATGGTCTGAATCGCCGGGGTCATCCGGTCGATCACCTGCTGGAAGGTCTCCCCGCCAATCGCGGTCGTGGTATACCGGTCGGGATGGTTGCGAAAGGCATCCAATTCCGCCGGGAACCGCTCCTGAATCGACGTAAAGGTCTGCCCCTCCATTCGGCCCAGATGAAATTCCTCTAGGCGGCTCATCAGGGTCAACGGCACCTTCTGGTGAAGTTCGCGGATGACGTGCTGGGCCGTGACCCGGGCCCGTTTAATGGGGCTGGCATAGGCGTGGGTAAAGGTAATCCCGCGTAGGTAGCGACCCACCTGGACCATTTGCTGGTAACTCTCCGGTAATAGTGGGGAATCGCCCCCGGCCCCCTGGAAACGCCCTTCCAGATTCCACTGGGTCTTCCCGTGACGAATAAAGTATAGTTTCATGATTATAAGCGTCCTTTCAACGTCCTCTTGCGCGTTGCGTTTAAAATTCTGGTGAAGCAATCTCTACATATTATGCCAGTTTTCGCGGCGTTTTCAAAGTAACTGGGTCAAAAAGCCCGTTTCACCACCGTTCATTCGGAAAAACCCAAGCGACCTAAATAAAAACAGAAAGAAAAGTCTCAATTTTTCGAGAACTTTCTTTCTGTTGATTAAGCATCCGGGTGCTGGCCCGGACCCTGCTTCAAGATTAGATTAATTGTAACTGGCGCTCTTCGTTGTAAGCCGCGTCGATAATGGCGCTACCCAGGCACTCGTTGCCGTCGTAGAAGACCACGGCCTGGCCGGGGGTAATCGCCCGGGCCGGATCGTCGAATTCTACGGTGACCTGCTGACCATCGTCGCTCAAATGAACGGTCACGCCGGTATCCTTCTGCCGGTAACGGAACTTCGCCGTGCAGTGGAAGTCCTGGCCCCGGTCGATCGTGTTGACCCAGTGGATGTCGGAAGCGGCCAGGTGCGTGGCGTACAGGTGCGGATTGTGGTAACCCTTGCCCACGTACAGGATGTTTTGGCTCAGATCCTTACCGATAACGAACCACGGCTCGTTATCGATCCCGTCACCACCGATGCCTAAGCCGCGGCGCTGACCGATCGTGTAGTACATCAAACCGGCGTGCTGGCCCTTGACCTCACCATCAACGGTCATCATCTTGCCGGGCTTAGCCGGTAAGTACTGCTTCAAGAAGTCCTTGAACTGCCCCTTCTCACCGATGAAGCAGATGCCCATGGAATCGGGCTTCTTCGCCGTCGCTAAGCCGGCCTCTTCAGCCAACTGACGCACCTGGGTCTTCTTGACCAGGTCCCCGATTGGGAACATCACGCGGTCCAGCTGCTCAGCGGAAAGCTGACTTAAGAAGTAGGTCTGATCCTTGTTCTGGTCCACGGCACGCAACAGGTGGTTGTGCCCCTCGGCATCGCGCGTTAATTGCGCGTAGTGCCCAGTAGCAATGTAGTCGGCCCCTAACTCCAAGGCGTAGTCCAAGAAAGCCTTGAACTTGATTTCCTTGTTACAGATGACGTCGGGGTTCGGCGTCCGGCCCTTCTTGTACTCGTCCAAGAAGTACGTGAACACGCGGTCCCAGTATTCCTTTTCAAAGTTGACCGAGTAATAGGGAATCCCGATCTTAGCGGCAACCTTGGCCACGTCCTTATAGTCTTCGGTCGCGGTGCAGACGCCGTTCTCGTCCGTGTCGTCCCAGTTTTTCATGAAAACGCCCACGACGTCGTAGCCCTGCTGCTTTAACCGCAACGCGACCACGGAGGAATCGACACCGCCGCTCATTCCGACAACCACACGTGTTTGGCTGTTGTCTTGCATGGTATCACCATCATTTCTATCAGATTCTGGAGAATCTACGAGTTGAAGGTCGCACAAGTCCAGTATTTATCAGTGTAACGATTTCGTTTCCAGATTGCAAGCCTGGTGTTTCTTTTCAATCAACCGGCGGCCGGCCTAGTCCTGAGCGTGCCCGCTAGCCGGAAATTGGGCGCATAACCGGGCAAACTCGGCTTGGTACCCGTGTCGTTGGGTCGCCGCCGCTAACCCCGGCCGGTCGTGGGTCCGCACCACCCCGGTGTGGAGCTGGGCCGTATACAAGTCGAGGTACGGCAATTGCGCCGCTTGGGCTAAGGCCAGCTCGGCCTCGGCGTCGTAAGCCACCCGGCGTAAATCCACGGTGGGCGCGTCAAAGTCGTGGGTGGTCAGAATCGCGTACTGGGCCCGTAAGTCCTTGGCAAAGGCTGCCCACTGAGTGAAGGGCATCCCCACGGTCCCCGGATTAATGATCAGTTGGCCGGCGCTACTCTGCCGCACCAGCTGATGATGGGTGTGGCCGTATAAGAAGACGTCGGCGGGACCGGCCGCCAGTTGGTCAAAGGCCGCTTGGTCCTGTGCCGGCATCAGCGTGTGACCGAAATTCTTGGTCAGTTGGTTGTGGGTCAGCTGGTAGGTCAAGCCGTTGACGGTGCGCCGTTGGACCATCGGCAAGGCCCGCAACCGGTGGTGGTCGCTTGGCGTTAGGTGCGTCCAGACGTAGTGCCCCAGAATGGTGGCGTAAACGTCAATCGGGTCATCTCTGTCGATGGCCCCGTCGACCGTTGCGAACAGAATATCTTCCCAGTTGCCCCGCACGTAGGTCGTGATGGGTAGGGCGTCGAGGATCGTTAACAGGTCGTGGGCGCCCGGTCCCGGGAAGAACAGGTCCCCGAGGAACCAATACGCCGTACATCCGGCCGCCCGGGCATCGGCGAGGACCGCCCGAAGCGCCGTGACGTTACCGTGCACGTCCGAAATCACTGCAATTTTTGCCATAAACTCTCTTCACCTTCTTGAAAAACTACTACGTATAATGCTGATTGGGATAAAGCTGGTCGCCTTCCGGCGCTCAGGGGCTGGAACGCCTGCGGGCACGATTTTGAACCTCGCTAGACCCGCGAGTTTCAAAACTCGGCCTTGTGGTAAGTCAGCAAGGTACACTGACTAACCACAATTTCGCTGGCTGAGCCCCTGCTCGCCTCCAGGCTGTACACTGTGCATTTAAGCCTACAGTACTTTAAAGGCAACGTTGCCCGCATCACACCAACTAAAAAACACAAACGATACTATTTTTCATGCAAAGCTAATCCCTTATTCAACTTCACTTGGACACTCTCTAATGAATCATTGCTTGCTGTTAGAAAACGTTGAATATGCCTTTTCCGATCCTGAGCCGATGCACCGCCGGAATAAACACTTAACCCCTGATGTTGATCTGCATTATCTAACTGACGATACTGAATTGAATCACTTACCTCATGATTATATTTTACTAACCATTCCGCATCATCATTGGCTAATTTATAGAATATTGGTGGATTATCCAACCACAATATATTAACAATTCGATCATAAAGTTCTTTCCAACTCTTAATCGAAACATCCCTTTGCTCCTTAAAACTAAACGTTATTGGTTTCTCTCCCTTTGGATCAATATCCGCTAAACTTACCCACTCACCCGCATCTACCTCAACATCGGCAACACTCGGCAATGGCCAAACCTTAAGTGCTCGTTGATATAAATCAAATTGTCGCTGTTTTAACGAATTTTCATTCCACTCATCCATTCCAACCAAGGTCTGATTTAATTTTATCCCAGAATCTCTGTAACCATTAGGAGCATCTCGCTTATCACGAAAACTATGGTTACTCATCTGTGAATTAAAACCTGTTAATGTTAAATTAGCGAGTCGGTTAGTCCAGGTAACCTGAACATCATGCCAATTTTCTCCTAAGTTTTGTTGCCAGCTTCGGCTTAACGTCTGCGGCAAAATATGCTCAATTGAAAAATCGCCATTCTCAGCTCGCTCAAATAACATTTGCGTTTCTCCACGCCAATTATTCAGTTCATCCATAATAAACCAGAAAGATTCTGTTCTAATATGATAGTAATCCTTAGATGTCAGTGCATCCATTAGCATTGCATTAGACGGAAAAATCTTATTTTCTTTAACCTTGTGTGTTAATACCACTTCTAATGCTCGTGGATAATTAATATCGTTATTTTTCGTTAGACGCTGTACTTGACGATTCAAAGTCGTAAAAAAGTTATTTAATCCTGTACTTGGAATACCGACAAATAGTCGTCTTGCAAGATAGCCTAAAACTGTTTTCAGAACTTCATTTAATCCATTAAGCGATAGTTTTTGCTTTTCGTACAAATTAAAAATTTGTAGGAAATACGGCATCATCACATCCATATGTAAATGAGATAATCTAATCAATAATCGTTGCGTAGTCTGATCTGTAAACTGATACTCTTGCGGAAACTGAATTTTAGCATAAATTTTGGCAACCTTTTCTTCTTCTAACAATTCCGTATAACGGTCAAAATTAGGATGGAGTCCAATCTCCTGCCGATAATTATCATAGATATCATTCTTCTTCACTGGCTTCGATGAAGTTGCCAACGATGTTAAGTAATGTCGATAAAAATTCGAGATATTTTCACGATGAACTAATCTTTCAATTGATTTCCAAACTTCAAAAGCTTGCGTTTGAGCATCACGTTCTAAGCCCATTAATAGATAATTTCTAATTTTATCTGACTCAGTTAACCCTAACCCAGTCGAGTTAAGACTTTCAAAGATAAGTTGGGCATCATCTCCTGGTTGAACTGTAATCACCATCGCTTGTAATTTCGTTTGTAATAAATTTAACCAGTCTTCAACTGAGAGCACACCACTTTGAACAGCATTCTTAAAATACTGATAGTTTAGCTTAAATAACGATGGCTTTGCCTGATCACCATGCAAAAGAACATCAATATACTGCTGTTCATCCCCGTCAACTGGTTTTAAACGATTATGATAGCCAGTTTCTTCATCGTAAGGATCAACGAGATACTTATCATTGATTATCCTTGCTTGTCGCTCATCAGTTACCGCCATTAAATCTCGTAATGCTATTAAAAATAACGATATTGTCGTCAATCGTTGTTGTCCATCAATAACGGCAACCGCATCCGTTGTCGTTAAATCCAAAATTAAGCTACCGACAAAATACTTATCAAGTCCTCGTTGTTCCGCCATAAGAATATCTTCAACCAACCGTTGAACTTGGTCCGTTCCCCAACTATAGCGTCGCTGATAAAGAGGAATATAGATTTTATCTTCGTTATGTATGATTCGTATAATCATTTTGGGGCTACCTTGCATAACAACAACCTTCCTTTACATTTACCAAGTACCGTCTGTTTTCTCTTACAATTATACGACACTCCGTCAATTATCAGATAAAACATGTCAAAATAAAAACCCTCTTATCCTTAGATAAAAGAGCCTTTATTGATTCGTTTATGTGACCGGTTATTTCTTCCGCAAGATTTCCCGGTCGATCAAATTTTGCATGATAAAGTGATACTGCTCGACGTTCCCCTCGGCGTGCGGGCCCTTGAAGATGTTCAAGCGCCGGTTCCCCGAAGCATTAGTCGTTGCCATCTTAAAACCGGACAGGTCCTTGGCAATCGTCACCTTCAACATCTGGTTCTTGTTGTACGGTGAGGTCGGATCGACCGACCGTTCCAGGGTATAGTTCCCGGCATTAGACACCTGGAACCCCACGTCCTTTAAGGCGTACGCTTTAATGTTGGGGTCGAGTTCGTAGACGTCGGTATCCCCGTCAATTTGCATCTGCTTTTCAAATAACACGCTACTTCACCTCACTGGTATGCTTTAAACGCGTCACAATCTTAGTCACGGCGGTAATAAAGGCGTCCAGATCCGCCATGGTGGTGTAGGCCCCGAACGACAAGCGAATCGACTCACTGATCCGCGGACTATCGGCCCCAAACATCGCCGTCAGCACGTGCGACGGCTCGATGGACCCGGCCGTGCAGGCAGACCCGCCGGACACCGCGATACCCGCCAAGTCGAGGTTGGTCTGCATCACGTAGGTCGACACGCCCTTGATCCAAATGTTCAGCACGTGGTTCAGGTTTTCACCGGTCAGCGACCCGTTGACCTCAAAGTCGATACCATTTTGAGTCAACCCGTCGACCACGTGTTGCTTAAAGTCGTGGTACTTGGTCTGCCGTTGAGCCTTCACTTCGGGCGTCAACGCCTGAACGGCCGTGGCAAAACCGGCCAAGGCGGGCACGTTTTCGGTTCCAGCCCGGCGCTTTTCTTCCTGGTCGCCGCCCTTGATCAGACTTGGGAAGTTGATACCCTCGCGCCGGTACAGGAAGCCCATCATCTTGGGGCCGTTGATCTTATGCGCCGACGTCGACAACAGGTCGATGTGGTCGCGTTGCACGTCGATGTCTAACAGACCGTACGCCTGCACGGCATCGGTGTGGAACCACGCTTGGTGGTCCTTCAAGATGTCACCGATCTCGTGGATGGGCATCCGACTGCCGACCTCGTTATTGCCCATCATGATGGACACCAGGATCGTGTCGTCGCGCAGGGCCGCCTTGAAGTCGTCCAGACTGATCCGGCCGTGCTGATCGACGGGTAAATACGTGACCTCGAACCCTTCTTGTTCCAAGGCCTTAAGTGGTTCTAAGATGGCCTTGTGTTCGATAGCCGTGGTAATGATGTGTTTGCCCAACGCTTGACGGGCGTGAGCCGTTTGGGTGATGGCGGTATTGTCACTTTCACTCCCGCCACTGGTGAAGACAATCTCTTCATCGCTGGCCGCGTGAATGCTATCCGCAATCACCTGCCGACTGTTTTCCATGATCGTATGGGCTTCGCGTCCTAAACCATACAGGGTCGACGCGTTGCCGAAGACGTGGGTCATCTTGTCCGTCATCTCCGCTAAAACGGCTGGTGACAAGGGCGTGGTGGCCGCGTTGTCCAAGTAAATCTCCTTCACTCCCAAAACCTCCTAGAAACTATGGTTACTGTTGTGCGGCAAAGAGCGCTAATAACATCTGCGCCGACTGCCGACCAGCGTCGATGATGAAGTCGTCAAAATCGACCCCGGAATTGTTATCCGCCGTGTCGGACATCGCCCGCACGACCACGTAAGGAACGTCAAATTGATGGGCCACTTGTCCCACCGCTGCCCCTTCCATTTCACCGGAAAGTGCGTCGGGGAAGTGTTCCAAAATGGGCTTAGTGGCCGCCGGACCGTTTAAGAATTGGTCGCCGGACACGATCAAGCCCTGCTTGGTAGTCAGGCCGGTTTGGCTGGCCGCCGCCGCAATCTTGGCGCCCCATTCTTTGGAAGCCGCGAACCGGGCTGGTTGTTGGGGCAGTTGGCCGTATTCGTAGCCAAAGGCCCGCGCATCGGCATCGTGATAGGCCGTTTCGGTCGAAATGACCACGTCACCGATCTTTAAGCCGGCCGCTAAAGCCCCTGCCGACCCAGAGTTGATCACCACGTCCACGTTGAATTGGGTGATCAGTAAAGCCGTGGTCAAACCGGCTTCAACTTTCCCAATTCCGGAACGAACCAGAACGACGCTTTGGTCGTGAATGGTTCCCTGGTAGAATTCCACCCCGTGAATATTGGTGGTTTGTTCGTCTTGCAGGGCCAGTTTAAGTTCTTTGATTTCTTCTTCCATGGCACAAATTACGCCGAATGTCATTTTGGTGAGTCACTCCTCTAAAATTCTACGAAAAATAAGATTAAATACACGGCCACAATCAGCACCGCGAGCCAAAAAATCGCCCAGTTCAGGCGCCGACCTAACCGCCGTTGCTTGGCCTGCGGCGTGTGGTCGTCCAACGGCCCGGTCGCCGAGTTAGGGTCGGCGTCGGGGTCTAAATCATCGGCCGGTTGGTTACGGGCAGATTTACGTTCCGCGGCATTGCGCTGCCGGTCCCGCTCGTTAGCTTCCCGCTCCGCTTGTTCCTGTTCGCGCCGATAATCCGCCCGGGTTTTGGGCTGATCATCATCAGATTGCCAATCGTTTCGCATCCCGTCACCTACTTTTGTAAGAGCCAGTAATAGATGGCCGTAATGGTCTTGGCGTCTTCGATCTCCCCGCGGTCAATCATGGCTTGCGCCTCCGCTTTCGTGACCGTCAACAGTTCCAAGTTTTCGCCCTGGTCGCGGGGCAGTTCCGTGGTCACCGGCTTTAAGTCAGTCGCCAAAAAGAGCGTCATGTATTCATCGGAAAACCCGACGCTCGAATAAAACCCGGTGATGCGCTTCAACGTTCCCGGTTCATACCGAATCTCTTCATTTAATTCCCGCCGGACCGCGTGTTCGATGTTGTCGGCATCGCGACTATCGAGTTTGCCCGCCGGAATCTCCAACGTTGCCTTGGCGATGGGCGCGCGCCATTGCCGTTCCAAAATCATGTGGTCGGGGTCCGGTAGGGCTAAAATCCCCACGGCGCCCACGTGCCGCACGATCTCCCGGGTCGCCGCTTCACCGTTAGGCAGACGCACTTGTTGGCGTTCTAAGCGCACGATTACCCCGTCGTATAACGTTTCGGAGGATTCAACGTGTTCTTCTAAGTCCATGCCCTACGCCTCCTGATCTGCGGTGACGACCGGCGTGACTTTGGCCGCCTGCGGTCCCCGTTGGCCCTGCACAATCACAAATTGAACGGTCTGACCCGCTTCTAATTTCCGAAAGCCGTCGCCTAAAATGCCCGTGTAGTACACAAAGACGTCGCCGTCTGCGGGCGTGGTGATGAAGCCGAAGCCCCGTTGTTCACTATAACTTTTTACCGTACCGGTTAACATACGCTGGTTTCCCTCCCGTCTAGATATACAAGCAGATTATACCCGTTTTCGCAGGCCCCCGCAAACCAGGCGTTGCGACGCCAAAACGGACGACCCGCGCTCATCGCGCTAGTCGCCCGTTTTCGGAGAATCTTTAATGATTAGTTAACGTTTAGGCCTATTCGTCAAACCCATCCGTGGCCGTTTCCGGGAAATCCTTCCGGACGATGGCGGCACACCGCGCACAGAAGTGCGGATAAGCGGTATCACTACCCACGTCGGTCTTGATCAACCGGCACCGTTGACACTCGTCGCCCTCGGCTGGGGTGACCACAATGGCCACGTTACCGAAGTCTAACGCATCAGCCGGTTTTTGGTCGTAGGCTTTGACGTCTAACCCAGAAACCAACAGGATTTGTTGAACGTTCACGTCAAGTTGGTCAAATAGCGTTTGCACGTCGGCACTCACGTAAAGATCCAAGTGAGCTTCGGCGGCCTTCCCGATCAGCTTGGCGTTCCGGGCTTCTTCCAAAGCCTTCAACACGTCGCTTCGAACCGTCATGAAGCGGTCCCAAGCCGACGTTTCACCTTGGTCTTCAACTTCGTTAGTGTCCGGTAAGTCCAAGACAGCCGGCATTTCCGCCAACTGAACGAAGTCTTCCGGTTCCTTCAAGAAGGTCCAGATTTCTTCGGTGGTGTGAGGCAGGATTGGCGTCAACAACTTGGTCAACGTCACGGCAATCTGGTAGAAGATCGTTTGCATCGAGCGCCGGACCGGACTGTTAGCGGATTCGATGTACAAAACATCCTTGGCAAAGTCCAGGTAGAAGGCGGACAATTCGGTGATCACGAAGTTCATCAATTCCTTGTAAATGTTCAAGAAGTTGTAGTCGTCGTAGTCGGCCTTGACGTCCTTAACGAACTCGTTCAACCGATAAAGCATGTGCCGGTCCACGGCCTGTAAGTCATTGACGGCGACCGTATCGGTCTGCGGATCGAAGTCACTGGTGTTGGCCAGTAAGTACCGCATGGTGTTCCGTAACTTCTTGTAGCTGTCGGAAATCTTGACGAAGGCTTCGGTCGACACCCGCACGTCGGCGGAAGTATCCACGGACGTGACCCACAGACGCACGATGTCGGCCCCCATCTTCTGGATGATTTCACTCGGCGCAATCGTGTTCCCTAAGGACTTGGACATCTTGTGACCGTCCTTATCCAGGGTAAACCCTTGGGACACGACCTGCTTATACGGCGCCTGACCTTCGGCGGCCACGCTGGTGATCAAACTGGAGTTGAACCAACCCCGGTATTGGTCGGACCCTTCCAGGTACAGGTCGGCCGGGTAGACCAAATCGTCGCGTTCGGCCAAGACCCCTTGGTGGGAAGTCCCCGAATCGAACCACACGTCCATGATGTCGGTTTCCTTGGTGAATTCACCGTGGGGCGAGTGTTCGTTGGTGTACCCGTCCGGTAACAGGTCCTTGGCATCGCGGTCGAACCAGACGTTGGAGCCGTACTTGGCAAACAAGTCGGCCACGTGGTTGATCGTTTCCGTTTCTAAGATGGCCGTGCCGTCTTCAGCGTAGAAGATCGGTAGTGGCACACCCCAGACCCGTTGCCGAGAGATGACCCAGTCGCCACGGTCCTTAATCATGTTGGCCAAGCGACGTTGCCCCCAGTCCGGCTTAAAGGAAACGTCCTTTAAACTGGCCAGGATTTCGTCACGAACCTTGTCCACGGAAGCGAACCACTGCGGCGTTGCCCGGAAGATGACCGGCTTCTTGGTCCGCCAGTCAAACGGGTAACTGTGTTCGTACGGCATGTACTTCAGTAAGGCGTTGTTTTCCTTCAGCTTGTCCAAAGCGATTTGGTTGGCATCTTCGTAGAATACGCCCTTGAAATCGGGACCGGCTTCTTCGGTCATGTACCCCTTGTCGTCCACGGGAACCAGAACCGGTAAGTGGTAAAGGGCACCGACGTTAAAGTCGTCTTCCCCTAAACCAGGCGCCGTGTGGACCAGACCAGTCCCGGATTCGGTCGTCACGAAGTCCCCTAACATGATCACTAATTTACGGTCGGCGATGAACGGATGTTGGGCCGTGATGTTTTCCAGGTCTTTTCCGAGCACGGTCTTGACCACTTGCACGTCTTCCCAACCAAAGCGTTCGGCATTTTCGGCGACCAGCGTGCTGGCCAGGACGAATTGCCGGTCGTCGTTAGCGGGCTTGACCACGGCATATTCAATACCGGCGTCAAGGGTGACCCCTTCGGAAGCGGGCACGGTCCACGGCGTCGTGGTCCAAACCACGAAGTACGTGTTGGTGTCTAAGACGCCCTTGCCGTCAACCACTTCTTCGGCGAAGAACGCGGATGGTGACGTCACGTCGTGGTATTCCACTTCGGCTTCGGCCATGGCCGATTCGGAGGACCAAGACCAGTAAACCGGCTTCTTACCCCGGTAAATCAAGCCCCGTTCGGCCATCTTGCCGAAGACCCGCACTTCTGCGGCTTCGAATTCTGGCTTCAACGTCAGGTAAGGATTGTCCCAGTCGGCCGAAACGCCCAAGCGCTTGAAGCCTTCCCGTTGTTGGTCGACCTGCTTTAAGGCGTATTCGCGACACAGGTCCCGGAACGCGGAAGTCGACATCTTCTTGCGGTCGTAACCGGCCTTGGTCAATTGTTGTTCAATTGGCAGACCGTGCGTATCCCAGCCGGGAACGTAAGGCGCGCGGAAGCCGTTCATGGACTTGTAACGCACGATGATGTCCTTAGAAATCTTGTTCATCGCGTGGCCCATGTGGATCGGTCCGTTCGCGTACGGTGGCCCATCGTGTAGAATAAAGGTCGGTTTCCCTTCGTTTAATTTCTGGCGGGCTTGATACAATTTGTTATCTGCCCAGGCCTTTTGCCGGTCAACTTCCTTGACCGGTAAGTTGCCCCGCATTTTAAACTTGGTTTTACCCAAGTTCAGCGTGTCTTTCACTCGCATACCAGTGATTCCTCCTTGTGTTTAATCTCCTCGGTCAGTCAACCGGTGAGCTCAAGTTGTGGACGCAACCTCAGCTCACCGGTCGACTGACCGGAAAATTTTAATTCTCAACCACGCAAAAAACGACCCCGTCGCAAGGGACGAAGTCGTTCGTGGTACCACCCAATTTTAGAAGGTGTTTGCCACCTTCCCTCAAACCCGTAACGGGGGTACCCGCTAGAACTTACTGACTTCAGTTCTAGAGCTTCAGAGACTGATCACGCTACGGGTCGCTGACTTCCTAGGCTTTCACCGTCCCTAGGTCGCTATCGTCGTTTACCGTCTCGTTGTGGTTCTCTATGCTGGTCGTTTTACTTAGTTTTTTGGTCGTAATGGTCTTGATCGTTATCCGGGAAGATGACCACGGTTTCTTGACTCGCATCACCCGTGTCCGTGACCGGTGTCTCGGCCACTTGGGTGGTACCGTCATCATCTTGTGGTGCTTCCGAGTGTACGCCTTGTTCCGTGGCGTTGTCAAGTCGGTCACCCACGACCTTCTTGATTTCCTCATAGCTCGACATCGAGCCTTCCTTCAACAGGTCGTCCCAGTCGTTGGACTTGACCACTTCTAATTGACTTTCTAACATGACTTGGAGCCGTTGCCGGAAGACCCGGGTACTCTTCTTCAAGTCGTCGGTCTCCACGGCCAACTTCTTGGCCCGTTTTGAGGCTTCGTCCATAATCTGGTTACCCTTATTCGTTGCTTCAGAAACGATGTCGGAACTTTGCTTTTGGGCCTCACGAATAATAATTTCAGATTCCTTTTGTGAATTAGCCTTCACCTTGTCGGCCGCTTCTTGCGCCACCAAGATCGATTGGTTCAACGAATCCTTTAAGTCGTTAAAGTACTTTAATTTTTCGTTGGCCGCATCTAATTGTTCTTCTAATTCCTTATTGTGATTCAACGTGATTTGGTAATCCTTGATCACTTGATCTAAGAAATCATTGACCTCATCAACGTTGTAACCCCGCATTTTCGTTCCGAATTCTTTATTATGAATATCTAATGGACTTAGTACCATCTGTACGTTCCCTCCGCATCTATTTCTTCAGCACCGCTAGGATAACCCGAATTTTTTCTTTTTTGGTTCGGCCACCCACCTCATCGAGGCGAATGCGCCCGAACCCCCGCACGGAAACCAGATCCGCCACGGCTAATTCGTAGTCGGGTTTCTCGGTATCCGCCCAGTTGACCCGGACCCGACCGGCTTCAATCAGTTCCTTGGCCCGGTGACGGGATAAATGAAAACCCGTCCCGACGATGCTATCCAACCGTAACGACGACAGGGTCGCCGCTTCCGGTTCCCATTCGTCTTCTCGTTGGACTAACGCGTCCCAGGTCGTCGTGACTAACCGGGCCTTGACCCGCCCAATTCGCTCGACCTGACCCGTTAAATAATCGGCCATATTGGTTTCGGTAACCAACTGCCAAGTCTGACCGTCTGTGATAATGTCCCCAATAATTTCGCGTTCGATGCCCGATCCCAACAAGGTTCCCAGGATCTGACTGTGATGTAGCGTGGCGAACTTGACCGGGTAATCCACGCGTAACAGCGTGAGCTCGAAGTCTTGAGCTTCGGGGGTGTAATAATCCGGATAAAAGAGCGCCCGCTGCATTTCTGCCGCGGCAAAGCCCCCACTGAACCGCACCGGGATATCGGCCCGTCGCGCCAGCGTGGTGGCGACATAGACCTGGCGGGGATTCAGGAAGTGGGTCAAAACCGGTCGATACTCGTCTTGCACCTGTTGTAACCAGTTGCCGACCGCATCGATAAACGGGGCTTCCTCCGGCCGAAAATGTTGCGTGATATTCTCATCCACGGCCGTTCACTCCTCTCGTGGCCCTATAGCAGCAGCCGCAAAATGAACTCCTCGAGGGCTTGGAGGCCGTACTGCACCACCGTTAACACGATGATGGCCACGACCGGGCCAAACCCCAAGGGTCCAATAGCAATAAAGTTAAAATAACTTAAGAATGGTTCGACTAACCGACCAATGATTTGGCCGAAGCGAGACTGATACCCGCCTGGTAACCAGCTAAGTAGGGCGTAAACCACGATCAATAAGACGTAGGCCCCCACTAGCCAGTTCAAAATTTTAAAGATCAGCGCCACCAAGTTAATGACCGCTAAACTGACTCCAGTTGTAATCACAGCACCGCTCCTTATGACGTAAATTGCGTTCCGAGGTTCGCCGCGACGTCGCCACTGACCTCGAAATTATGTGGCGTACACAGAAAAATCTGTTCACCAATTCGCTTGATTTCACCACCGACCGCAAAGGCCGTCCCGTTGAGAAAATCCACGATCCGCTGGGCCTGCGCCTCGTCGACGCGAGCAAAGTTAACGATCACCGCGTCACCCGTGGTAATCTGCTTAGCAATGCCCTTGGCGTCCGAATAGATGCGTGGTTCACAAATGGCAATGTGGCTTGAATTTGGTTTTGCCGACCGCATGGCAACCACCTTCCGAGTATCGACGGGCCGTTGAGGGACCGTCGATTTTGCTTGTGGCTGTTGTTGCTGAGTCACCGGACTGGGGTCCTGATAGTCTTCGTCGTAATCATCGTTCATGCCGAAAAATTTGCTTAGACTAAACTTATCCGCCATAGTTGGTCACTCCTCTCACAACGGCTTAACGAGCAGGTTACTTCCGCCGCCGCTTGAAGAACGGTGGCGTGTCCTCGCCCTGATCGTCGTCCGCTGCCGAACTCTGATTGGAACTTGGGTTGAAAATATTAAAATCTGGCTTGTCGACCCCGGCAAATTCGTCGTTGTTCGACTTTTGCTTGGGTTCTGGCCGGTGCGCGGGTTCGCGAATATCCCAGTTGCCAAACGGATCCGCCTTGGCGTCATCGTTGGCTGGAGCGTTCGAACGCGTCGTCGGTTGCGACGCTTGACCCGCCGCACTACCGTTAGGTTGACTAGCCCGCCGAGCAACCCGACTACGGGCCGCTTCTTTTTCTTCGCGTTTCTTGTCGATCCCGGTGGCAATCACCGTGACCCGAACTTCGTCGCCTAGGTCTTCGTCGATGGACGTCCCGAAGATAATGTTGACGTCACTAGTGGCCGCATCGGACACAATCTGTGAAGCGGCTTGGGCTTCAAACAAGGACAGGTCGGGACCCCCGGTGATGTTTAACAGCACTTGTTCGGCACCGTCGATGGACACTTCCAACAATGGTGAGGAAATGGCCTTCTTGGTCGCGTCTTCCGTCCGGTTTTCACCGTTGGCCGACCCGATCCCCATCAGCGCAGAGCCTTGATCCTTCATGACCGTCTTCACGTCGGCAAAGTCCAAGTTCACGTAGCCGGGGCTAGTGATCAAGTCGGAAATCCCTTGGACCCCTTGACGTAAGACGTTGTCGGCTTCCTGGAAGGCTTCCATCATCGGCGTCTTCTTGTCGACGATTTCTAACAACCGGTTGTTGGCAATGATGATCAACGTGTCGACGTTTTCCTTCATGGCCGCGACCCCTTCGGCCGCAAACCGAGCTCGCCGGGGACCCTCGAAGCTAAATGGTCGGGTAACGACCCCCACCGTTAAGGCGCCACTTTCCTTGGCGATCTTCGCCACGATCGGTGCGGCCCCGTTCCCGGTTCCACCGCCCATCCCGGCGGTGACGAACACCATGTCGGCCCCTTCCAGGGCTTCGGTGATGGCTTCTTCACTTTCTTCGGCGGCCTTAGCCCCGATTTCCGGGTTGGCGCCGGCCCCTAACCCGCGGGTCAGTTTCGGGCCAAGTTGAATCTTGGTTTCGGCCTTGGACGCTTCCAAGGCCTGAACGTCGGTGTTGGCAACGATGAATTCGACGCCCTTGACGTCTTCCGTAATCATTCGGTTGACGGCGTTGTTGCCCCCACCGCCGACGCCAATCACTTTAATGTTGGCGCCATGATTTTGAGCAGAATCTAATGAGTATTCCATTGTGTTTTCCTCCATCTCACATTAGTCGAAGAAGTCGCTAAAGAACTTCTTGAACCGGTCGGACCGATTGTTCTTTTTGGCTTTTGGTTTCTTAACGTTGCTTTGACTCGTCGGCTGCGCTTCGGGCGCGGAACTGCGGGGAGCAGCTTCGGCTTCACGTTGCCGGATCTCGTCGGTTTCGTCGGCTAACTGGGTGGAACCCGTTAAGGCGCTCTTAATCAGTAAATCGATCTCGTTGAGACCCCCAAAGTAATTGACGAGTGCTAAGGCCAGGGTAAACGACGGGTGCCGTAACCCCATCTGGTCCGGAACGTACACCCGAACGTTGGTCCCAAACTCGTCCGTCGCTAATTCCGTAATCCCGGGTAAGGCCGCGACCCCACCGGTCAGCACGATGCCACCCGGTAATTCCAGCGCCTGGACCTTATCCAAGTTGGCCCGTAACCGTTTGAAGATCTGGTCTAACCGGGCCTCGATGATTTCCGCTAAGTATTTTTCCGAGACCGGCGTCGGCTGGCTTTGCCCGACCACGTCGACCGGAAATTCGTCTTCGTCACTCGCCTGCGTCGAATCCGCATACCCGTAATCGCGTTTTAACTTTTCGGCGCTATCCAGCGAGGTGTTCAAGACCACCGAGATATCCTTGGTGATGAATTGACCGCCCTCTTGATCGACGTCGATGTATTTCAACTGGTGATCGTGAATGACCGCCGCAGTCGACTGGCCACCCCCCAGGTCGATCAGAATCGTACCAAAGTCCTGTTCACCATCGTTCATGACCATCATCCCCTGGGCCATCGGATTAATCACAGTTCCTCGTAAGTGTAACCCGGCCTGTTCGACCGCTTTGCGAGTATTATGCATGATGGTCTTGGGTCCCGTAAAGATGGTCCCGTGCAGTTCCAAGCGCACGCCCACCATTCCGCGGGGATCCTTGATGCCGTCAAACCCATCCACGACAAATTCATCGGCGAGGATGTCTACAACTTCACGCTCTGGGGGTAAGCTTTGAATCAACGCGGCCGCCGCAACGTTACGCACGTCACGCCCGGTAATTTCCCGCGATTGATCATCAATGGCAATCATGCCGCTACAAGTTTCAATTTTTAACATATTTGCGGGAATTCCCACAATGACATCGTGAATTTCGATACTAGCCTTTTCTTCGGCTTGTCGAATAGCGCGCTGAATCGCTTCAGCTGCTTTGTCAATGTCCACGATCACACCGCGACTGACACCATTCGAACGTTCATTCCCCACGCCAATAACGTTCATTTGCCCTTTAACATTTTCAGCAACAATGACTTTTATTGAGGTGGTTCCTATATCGAGACCTACGTACATCCCTGAATTATCCATAGAAAAAGGAACCTCCTAAGCTAATCAATCTATTAACACGTATGAATTCGCTTTTTCTCCTAATTATCCTTCAGTTTACCACATTTACTAGGGGTTGAAAAAGCCTTTATCAGCGCTTTTTGACGCTGAAATCAAAATGACCTGAATTATTCATACCTTCCAAAAAAGTCGTCAGTTTTCATGTTTTTCAAAAA